>NZ_BBJR01000062.1 GCF_000739875.1 Comamonas aquatica NBRC 14918 | reverse complement strand
TACATCGGCCCCACGCGCGCCGCCAGCAGCGCCACCGGGCAGCTCAGGCGCACCACGCCGCAGGGCTCGCTGTGCGTCAGGGCCACGGATTCCTCGGCCGCCGCCGCCTCGGTCAGCATGGCGCGGCAGTGCTCGTAGTAACGCTTGCCCAGCTCGGTCACGGCAAAGCTGCGCGTGGAGCGCAGCAGCAGCTGTGCGCCCAGCCGCTCTTCCAGCAGGGCAATGTGCCGGCTGAGCTTGGACTTGGGGATGCCCAGGGCCCGCCCCGCCGGGGCGAAACCGCCGTGCTCCACCACCAGCGCGAAGTAGTACAGGGGATTCAGGTCCGGGAGTTTCATTGTTTTAAAAATGGAACGCTGCATGCGATTTTTGCAGTCTACCCAAACAATCGTTCCAAATTCAAAATTCCTCCCATGTTCTACGCACGGTCTGCGGCCTTCCGCCGGGCCGTGCATCCACCAGGAGGAAGCCATGTTGAAAAAGATTCTGGGTGTCTATGAAGCCCCCCGCCCCCACTGGGTGGGCAACGGCTTTCCCGTGCGTTCGCTGTTCAGCTATGCCGACCACGGCCAGGCGCTGAGCCCGTTCCTGCTGCTGGACCATGCCGGTCCCCAGCACTTCCAGCCCACGCAGGGCCGGCGTGGCGTGGGCATGCACCCGCACCGTGGCTTCGAGACCGTGACCATCGTCTACGAGGGCGAGGTTGCCCACCGCGACTCCACCGGCGCGGGCGGCACCATCGGCCCCGGCGATGTGCAGTGGATGACGGCCGCCTCGGGCATCCTGCACGAGGAGTTCCATTCGGAAGCCTTCGCCCGTACCGGCGGCCCGCTGGAGATGGTGCAGCTGTGGGTCAACCTGCCAGCCCGCGACAAGCTGTCCGCCCCCGGCTACCAGACGCTGCGGAACGCCGACATTCCCCGCGTGGCGCTGCCCGACGGCGCCGGTTCGGTGCGCGTGATTGCCGGGGACTTTGCCGCCGCCCACGGACCGGCCCGCACGTTCACGCCCATCGATGTGTGGGATGTGCGCCTGAACGCCGGTGCCAGCACCGAACTGCAGGCCCAGCCCGGCCACACGCTGGCCCTGGTGGTGCTGCACGGCACGGTGATGGTCAACGGCCAGGAGGTGGTGCGCGCCGGCCAGCTGGTGCACCTGGACCGCGCCGCCGACAGCGTGCACCTGGAGGCCAACAACGAAGTCACGCTGCTGTGGCTGTCGGGCGAACCGATTGACGAACCCGTGGTCGGCCATGGCCCGTTCGTGATGAACACCGCGGCCGAGATCGAACAGGCCCTGGACGACTTCCGCAGCGGTCGCTTCGGGCGCATGCCCCAGCCCCACGTCCTGGCCTGAGCCTGGTTTTCCCCGTCCGGCGCGCGCCTGCGCCGGATGCTTTCCCCCGCTCTCAAGGAGACTCCCATGAGCAACAAGCCCTATATCCGCCTCGACAAAGACAACGCCGCCGTGCTGCTGGTGGACCACCAGACCGGCCTGCTGTCCCTGGTGCGCGACATCGACCCCGACAAGTTCAAGAACAATGTGCTGGCCCTGGCCGACATGGCCGAATACTTCCAGTTGCCCACCATCCTGACCACCAGCTTCGAGACCGGCCCCAACGGCCCGCTGGTGCCCGAGCTGAAAGCCCAATTCCCCGACGCGCCCTACATCGCCCGCCCCGGCCAGATCAACGCCTGGGACAACGAGGATTTCGTGCAGGCCGTGAAGGCGACCGGCAAGAAACAGCTGATCGTCGCCGGCGTGGTGACGGAAGTCTGCGTGGCCTTCCCCGTGCTGTCGGCCCTGGCGGAAGGCTTTGAGGTGTTTGTGATTGCCGATGCCTCGGGCACGTTCAATCCCATGACCCAGCAGGCCGCCTGGAGCCGCATGGAGCAGGCCGGCGCCCAGTTGATGACCTGGTTTGGCGCGGCCTGCGAGCTGCACCGCGACTGGCGCAATGACATCGAGGGCCTGGGGACGCTGTTTTCCAACCACATCCCCGACTACCGCAACCTGATCCACAGCTACACCACGCTGACCGCCGCCAAGTAAGCGCGGCGGCCTCGCCCCCCCAGCCCGCCGGCGTGTGCCGCCTGCGGGCTTTGGGCTGTGATGGATTGAAATAGATAGCTGCTTGCGCTGGAGGGACCAGCGCTCAAGCCTGTTTTTGCTGCAAGTCTGGCAGGCAGCTGGCGCCGTGCTGATCCGCGTCGTGCAGGGGCTCGGCAGGGGCAAAGTTCTGGCTGTAGGCGATGCCCCAGTTGCGCATGGCGATCAGCACCGGCTGCAGGCTGCGGCCCAGTTCGGTCAGCGCATAGTCCACGCGCGGCGGCACCTCGGCATACACCGTGCGCGCCACAATGCCGGCGTCTTCCAGCTCGCGCAGCTGCAGCGTCAGCATGCGCTGGGTGATGCCGGGGATGGCACGGCCCAGCTCGCCAAAGCGCTTCTTGCCGTGCAACAGCTGGAACAGGATGATGGGCTTCCAGGTGCCGCCCATCACCGACAGCGTCACCTCCACGGCGCAGCCGCTCTTGCTGTTCAAACGTTTCATGCGGCCTCCTGCGCCTGGTGGTGGTTGGCCCGGGGGCCGGTGTATCCGATGCTGCCGCAAGGCCGCGCGGCCTGCATTGCTTACATTTTTAATACTACCCCACAAATATGTTGGTACTGGTCATGCCACGCGGTAGCGCGCACCATGGCGGCCATCCTTCACTGCCCGCAAAGATCGCCATGAAAGCCTTGCAACTGGCCGCCCCCGGTGGCCTGGACCACCTGCACCTGACCACCCTGCCCGATGCGCCCCCGCCGGGGGCCGGTGAGATCCAGGTGCGCATCCACGCCACCTCGCTGAACTACCACGACCTGCTGGTCGTCAGCCGCCCCGGCGCCACGGCCGATGGCCGCATCCCCATGGCCGATGGGGCCGGCGTGGTCACAGCCGTGGGCGCCGGCGTGACGGAATTCGCCGTGGGCGATGCCGTGGTGCCCACCTTCTTCCCGCAGTGGCTGTCGGGCCGCCGCGTGCCCTCGGACTTCAAACTGGTGCCCGGCGACGGCGTGGACGGCTTTGCCTGCGAGGCCGTGACCCGGCCAGCCACGGCCTTCACCCACGCGCCCCGCGGCTGGTCCCACGAGGAAGCGGCCACGCTGACCACGGCCGGCCTGACCGCCTGGCGTGCGCTGTTCGTCAACGGCCGCCTGCAGCCGGGCGACACGGTGCTGGTGCTGGGCACGGGCGGGGTCTCCATCTTTGCGCTGCAGATGGCCAAGGCCGCCGGCGCGCGCGTCATCGCCACCACCTCCAGCGCCGCCAAGGCCGAGCGCCTGCACGCCCTGGGGGCCGACGTGGTCATCAACTACCGCGACACGCCCGAGTGGGGCAACGCCGTGCTGGCCGCCACCGGCGGGCGCGGTGCGGACATCGTGGTCGAGGTCGGTGGCCCCAACACCCTGCCGCAGTCCATCCGCGCCGGCGCCGTGGGCGGCCACATCGCGCTGATCGGCGTGCTGACCGGCTTTGCCGGCAGCGTGCCCACGGCCGAAATGATGGCCAAGCAGCAGACGCTGCAGGGCCTGATCGTCGGCAGCCGCGAACAGCAGCAGGACATGGTGCGCGCACTGGAGCAGTGGGGCTGGCAGCCGGTGATCGACCGCCACTACCCGCTGGAACAGATGGCCCAGGCCTTTGTCCACCAGCAGTCGGGCCAGCACTTCGGCAAGATCGTGGTGCGTTACTGACCCTTAAAAAAGAGAGCGCGTTGCGCTTGGCAGGATTGGTCTTTCACGCCAAAACAGCGTGAAATGCTTGTACACCCAGCGCCCGCCGCTCCTTTTTCCAAGAGTGCCCGGCGCGGCACGCCGGCCAGGGCCGGTGCCTGGGTTTATGCTTTGGGGCAGCCACCAGGAGATGCCCATGCTGCACACCGCCGTCGTCGCCGTCCGGGACCGCGCCCGCCTGCAAGAGATTGTGGGCACGCTGCTGCGCTTCGGTCTGGCCGACGTGGTGCACTCGCTGGGCCTGTCGCGCTGGTCGACCTGGCGCAGCACCGAGGCCGAGGCGGAGGCAGCCCACACCGCCCTCAGCCGTGCGGAGCGCGTGCGCCTGGCCATCGAGGCGCTGGGCCCGAGCTTCGTCAAGCTGGGCCAGATCCTGGCCACACGCTCCGACCTGCTGCCGCGCGAATGGACCCGCACCCTGGAAACCCTGCACACCCAGGCCACGCCCCAACCCTGGTCGGTAATGCAGCCCCACATCGAGGCCCAGCTGGGCCGCCCGGTGCACGAGGCCTTCGCCCAGTTTGACCCCGAACCCATCGCCGCCGCCTCCATCGCTCAGGTCTACCGCGCCCAGCTGCGCCGCCCGGACGGCAGCCTGCGCGAGGTGGCGGTCAAGGTGCAGCGCCCCGACATCCGCGCCGGGCTGGAAGCCGATGCCCGCCTGCTGCGCCATGTGGCCGCCCTGGTGGAAGAACGCTTTCCGCAGCTGGAACGCTACCGCCCCAGCGACGTGGCGCGCCAGGTCGGCGACGCCCTGCGCGAAGAGCTGGACTTCAGCATCGAAGGCCGCAGCAACGAACTGGTGGCCCAGGCCTTTGCCGGTGACCCGGACATCGCCATCCCGGGTGTAGTCTGGGCGCTGAGCACGCCCGAGCTGCTGGTCCAGGACTGGCTGGACGGCATCCCCGCCAACCGCGCCGCGGGCGACGCCCGGTTCGACGGCCGCCTGCTGGCCCAGCGCGGGGCCCATGCCTTCCTGCACATGGTGCTGCGCGACGGCCTGTTCCACGCCGACCCGCACCCCGGCAACCTCTTCGCCCTGCCGGGCAACCGCGTGGGCTTCATCGACTTCGGCCTGGTCGGCCACCTTTCGCCCCACCGGCGCGACCAGTTCCTGGTGCTACTGCGCGCCCTGGTCGAGGGCGATGCCGACAGCCTGGTCATGGTGCTGCTGGAATGGACGGGCGACAGCCGGGTCAGCATCGGCCTGATGGAATCCGCCGTCGAGCGCTACATCGCCCGGCGCGGCAGCGGCCCGCTGCGCCTGGGCGACTCGATCAGCGAATTCATGGACCTGGCGCGCGAATCGCAGATCGCCATGCCGCCCGACATGGCCCTGCTGTTCAAGGCCCTGGTCACCGCCGACCGCGTGCTGCTGCAGCTGGACCCTGACTTCGACGTGATCCGCACCGCCGCGCCCCTGGTGCGCGAGCAGATGCGCGCCCGCTACACCCCGCGGCGCCTGCTGCGCGAGCAGCGCGCGGCCAGCCGGCAGATGTACGAGATGGCCGCCGATGTGCCCAAGACCCTGCGCCTGCTGATGTACCGCCTCAAGCAGGGGCGCCTGGGCGTGGACATGGAGGTGCGCCACCTGCACCGCCTGTCCACCGCCCTGGAGCGCGCCGCCACGCGCCTGTCCCTGGCCGTGGTCGCCGGCGCCTTCATCCTGGGCATCGGCCCGACGCTGCTGGCCTCGCAGGTGCACCTGTTCGGCATTCCCGTGTTTCCGGTGCTCGGCGGCCTGGGGGCGGTGATCAGCCTGGCCGTGCTGGGCCTGACCATGCGCCGCCAGCGCGCCCTGGACTGAGGCCGCATGCGACCCCGAAACATTGGCCTGATTGCGGCCGCCGTGCTGGGCGTGCACCTGCTGGTGCTGTGGGGGCCGGGCGACGCCTGGACCCAGGCCCAGCCCGACGTGCCGGCGGAGGTCGCGCGACTGGACACGGTGTGGATCAGCCCGCCCGTGGCGGCGCCCGCCCCGCCCCCACCAGCGCCCCGCCCCGTGCGCCAGACACGGACACGGGCACGGCCGGCCACCCCAGCAGCGGCGCCCATGCCCGTGCCAGCCCCCGCCACGGACATGCCCGCCCCGCCGCAGCCAGGCCCGGTGGCGGCCGCCGTGGCGGACCACGACCCCACGCCCCCCGAAGCCGCCCCCGCGCAAGACAGTCGCCCTGCAGACACGCCCCCCGGCGCCCCGCACTGGCAGGTGCGCGGCGCAGACGGCCAGCCACTGGCAGTAGCACTGCCCGCCGCCGCGACGGACACGCCCCAGCACCAGGCCCTGCGCTACCGCGTGCACGGCTGGATCAAGGGGCTGGAATACCACGCCCAGGCCGAGCTGATCTGGCACACCGAGGACGGCCGCTACCAGGCGCGCCAGTCCATCAGCGCCTTCCTGCTGGGTTCGCTGGAGCAGACCAGCCGCGGCCGCATCGGCGCGGAGGGCTTCCAGCCCGAGCGCTTTGACGACCGCCGGCTGACCCGGCTGCGCAGCGCCACGCTGGACTGGGAGGCCCAGCTGGCCCGCTTCGAGCCCGAGCGCCCGCCGGCCGCCATCGGCCCCGGCACCCAGGACCGCCTGAGCGTGTTCCTGCAACTGTCCGCCCTGCTGGAGCACCTGCCCGCGCTGCGCGCGCCCGGCACCCTGGTGGAGATCCCCACCCTGGGATCGCGCAGCCTGCAGATGTGGCAGTTCCGCGTGCAGGACACCGACACCCTGGCGCTGCCCAGCGGCCCGCTGGCCACGCTGCGCCTGCAGCGCGCGCCCCAGTCCGGCGACCGCGAGCAGGCCCTGCTGTGGCTGGCGCCCGCGCTGGGCTACGCGCCGGTGCGCATCCAGATGCAGGAGTCCAACGGCGACCACCTGACGCTGACGCTGCGCGAGCTGCCCTGAGGGGCACAAAAAAATAGCATCTGACGCTGGGCCAGCCTGCGTCAGATGCCCATTTGGTCATTCACCCGTGCCACACGCCGTGGCCAGCCGGACGGCCCTCAGTCGTCGCTGCCGTCCCCCTGCGGCGAGACCAGGGTCTGGTCGATGGCGCCAAACAGGCTCTGGCCATCCTTGCCCTTCATCTCGATGCGCACCGTGTCGCCAAACTGCAGAAAGCCGGTCGTGGCCTGCTCCTGCTGCTGCAGCTCCATGGCACGCTTTTCCGCGATGCTGTGAAAGCCCTTGGACCATTCCGTGCGCCGTGCCGCGCCCCGGCCGCTGGTCACGCCCTGGTTGCTGACCACACCGCTGCCCACCACCGTGCCGGCGCGCAGGCTGCGCGTCTTGCAGGCCTGGGCCAGCAGCTGGCCGAAGTGGAAGGCCATGTCCTCGCCAGCCTCGCACATGCCCACCTTGCGCCCGTTCCAGCTGCTGTGCAGCGGCAGGTGCACGCGGCCACCGCGCCAGGCCTCGCCCAGCTCGTCCAGTGTCACCGCCACCGGGCTGCAGCCCAGAGACGGCCAAGCGTGCACCGGCCCCCAGCCCGCCTCCGGCGGCGTGGGCATCAACTGGCGCAGGTTCCAGCTGTTGCACAGCATCAGCAGGCGGATGCCGAACAGCGCCTGCTCGGGCGTGCTGCCCATCGGCACATCGCCGGTGATCGCAGCCAGGCCGGCGCCAAAATCCACGCCCAGGGCTGCGCTGGGCACCACCACCTCCTCGCAGGCGCCGGACAGGCTGTCGCCCGCGCCCTGGCGCAGCACGGGTTCGGTGCCGGGCAGGGTCCAGTCCGGCTGGGTCAGCGCCAGGTGCGAGGGATAGGCCCCACCCTCCAGCCACTGGTAGGCGCGCGGCAGCGGCGCCATGCACTGCATGGGGTCAAAGGCAAAGGCATGCGGCGCGCGGCCGGTGTTCAGCTGGTGGTACAGGTCCTGCAGCTGGGGCGCCATGAAGCCCCAGTCGTCCAGCACCTGCTGCAGGCGCGAGGCAATGCCGGTGGCGTAATGGGCCAGCCGCAGGTCGCGCGAGACGACGACCAGTTGCCCGTCGCGGGAGCCGTCTTTGTAAGTGGCAAGTTTCATGTGCAATGCGGTGTAGACCGGAAGGCCATACAGCAGCACACGGCGTGGGCTGCTGCAAGAATGGAAGGGTGCGAGTGAGCCAACGCCCGTGGCGCCAGCCGCCCGGATGCGGCCCGCCACCGGCGGCTGCAGGCTCACACTGCGTAAGCTGCAAATTCTAAGGTTCGCCCATGCCACTGCACCCTTGCTTCCGTGCCGCGCCTGTCTGGCGCCTGGGTCTGCTGACCCTGCTGTCCACCGCCGCTGCCCTGGGCGGCACGGCCAGCCATGCCCAGCCGGCCTCCGCGCCGATCGAGGTGCGCAACGCCCAGGGCACGCTGCGCCCCGAGGCCAGCCTGGCATGGCGTGCGCCGGCGGCGGCGCGCCTGCAGTTCACGGTGCAGGGCAAGTTCAAGGGCCTGCCCTACCAGACCCGGGCCCAGCTGGACTGGCTGCCCCAGGGCCAGCGCTACGAAGCCGCGCAGGAGGTGCAAATCCCCGTGCTGGGCAGCCGGCGCCAGTCCAGCGTCGGCAGCATCGGCCCCCAGGGCCTGCAACCCGAAATCTTCCTGGACCGCAGCCGCAAGGAGTACAGCACCACCTTCGACGCCGCCGCGGGACAGATCCGTTTCAGCCGGGGCAGCGATCCGGCGCCCTGGCAGCGTGGCACCCAGGACCGCATGAGCGTGTTCTTCCAGGTGGCCGGCATGCTGGCCGCCGCGCCGCAGCGCTACCCCGTGGGCACGCAGATCACGGTGCAGGCCGCCAGCAGCAGCCGGGTAGCGCCCTGGACCTTCACGGTGCGCGGCACCGAAGAACTGCAGCTGCCCGCCGGCCGCATGAGCGCCATCAAGCTGGAGCACAGCTCGGACAGCGGTGCGGCCGACGGCCTGCAGTCGGCACTGTGGCTGGCACCCGGCCTGCAGTACCTGCCGGTGCGCATCCGCATGCTTGAGGACGGCGGTCGCGACGAGCTGGACCTGAAGTTGCAGTCCCACAGCAAGCCCTGACCTGCGCCGACCAGGCCAGCCGTTGCGGACCGGCCATTCGTGGAATACTGGAGCTGCCCGGTCGCCGCCGGGCACCTTGAAACTGACCGTCTCGCCCGCAACTGGCTGGCAGGGCCACCGCCCACCCGGCATGGCCCGCGAAACGGCAAGAGAGGAGGACCACCATGCAAATGCTTTACGACTCCGACACTTTTGTGGTGCTCCACTTGCAACCCGATCTCGGGCTGCCCGCAGAAATCCTGCTGGCCGATGGCCAGACCAGCGCCCCCGGCCTGCCCCGCCACGGCTTCGAGATCGTGGACAAGCGCTCGGGCAAGGAGGTCTACCTGGACGGATCCTGGGCCGAGCTGTTCCAGCAGCAGATCCAGCAGTGGCAGCGCGAATCGCCCAGCGAGGAAGAGGTCGAGGACACGCTGGAGCGCTACGCCCAGCTGGCACAGAACCCCGTCGTGATGCACTGAGGGCTGCGCCGCGGGCGCACCGACCGCCCGGAGGAGGCGGCTCGGCGCCCGGGCCTAGATGCCCAGACCCAGGCTGTTGAGGCTTTCCTGGCGACGGCGCTGGGCTTCGCCTTCCAGCAGCACGGTGAATTCGCCCACCGGCAGGGGGCGGCTGCAGAAATAGCCCTGGTAGAAATGGCAGCCGTGCTGGCGCAGGAACTCCAACTGCGCCGCGGTTTCCACGCCCTCGGCCAGCACTTCCATGCCCATGCTCTTGCCCATGGCGATCACCGCATGGCTGATGGCCATGTCGTCGGCGCTTTGCGGGATGTCGCGGATGAAGCTCTGGTCGATCTTGAGCAGGTCGATGGGAAAGCGCTTGAGGTGGGCCAGCGACGAATAGCCGGTGCCGAAGTCGTCGATCGCCAGGCGCAGGCCCAGGTCCTTGAGCCCGCGCAGCACCGTGAGCGCCTCGTCGGGGCGCGCGGCGAGCGCACTTTCGGTGATTTCCAGCTCCAGGCGCCCGGCGGGCAGCCCCGAGCGCGCCAGCGCCTGGCGCGTGCAGCCAACGATGTCGGTCAGCAAGAACTGGTGCAGCGACAGGTTCACCGCGATCGAGATGTCGGGCAGGCCCTGGCTGCTCCAGGCCTGGGCCTGGCGGCAGGCCTCACCCAGCACCCATTCGCCCAGCGGGCCGATCAGCCCGGTGCTTTCCGCGACCGGGATGAAGCGCGCCGGGGAGATCATGCCGTCCACCGGGTCGAACCAGCGCACCAGGGCCTCGCAGCCGATCAGCCCCCCGGTGGCAATGTCGATCTGCGGCTGGTAGAACAGTTGCAAGTGCCCCTGGGCCACGGCATTGCGCAGCCTCGACTCCAGCGCAATGCGCTCGCGCGCAGCCTGGGTCATGTCTTCGTTGAAGAAGCACCACTGGTTGCTGCCGCCCTTGCCATCCTTGGCGCCGTACACCGCGGCGTGCGCGCCCTGCACCAGCAGGGCCGCATCCTGGGCGTGCTCGGGGTAGCAGCAGATGCCGGCACTGCCGCTGACCACCACGGCAAAGCCATCGGGAGATTTCCAGGGCTGGGCGGCCGCGTGGATCAGGCGCTCGGCAATGTCCGAGGCCTCCTTGCGGTGCTTGAGGTGGCGCGTCAGCACCACGATCTCGTCGCCCGCCATGCGCGCGATCAGGTCCCCGGGCCGCAGCGCCGACTGCACCTGGCGCGCAATGTGGCGCAGCACCTCGTCACCCACGGCGTGGCCGTAGCTGTCGTTCACGTCCTTGAAGCGGTCCAGGTTCAGCAGGATGACCGCCATGCGCTCGCGCGTTTCGACCGCGTGGTGCACACAGCGCGTCAGCTCCTGCACGAACCAGTTGCGGTTGGCCAGGCCGGTCAGGGCGTCGCGGTGGGCCAGATGCTCCAGCTGCCGCTCGCGCTGCTTCTCCTCGGAAATATCGGTGAACATGCACACGTAGTGCGAGACATGGCCTTGCGGGTCGCGCACCGCGTTCAGCGACATGCGCTCCGGGAAGATCTCGCCATTCTTGCGCTTGTTCCAGATTTCTCCGCGCCAGTGGCCACTGCGGTGCAGGCTGCTCCACATCTCGTCATAGAAGGCCTTGTCGTGCAGGCCGGACTTGAAGGTCGAGGGGCGCTTGCCGATCAGCTCCGCCGCCTCGTAGCCCAGCAGGCGCGAGAAGGCCGGGTTGACCGACAGGATGTGGCCGTTGGCATCGGTCACCACGATGCCTTCGGCGGTGTTTTCCACCACGCTGGCCGCCAGCCGCAGGCGGTCTTCCTCGGCGCGCTGCTGGGTCTTGTCGGTGATGATGCCGGAGAAGCGCACGGGCTGGCCGCGGTCGTCCAGGTGGCGGGTGCCGCGGGCCTCGAACCAGCGGTAGGCCCCGTCAAAGCACAGCACGCGTGCCGTCACCACAAACGGCACGCCCTGCTCCAGCGTGGCCTGGGCCGCCTGGCCCACCATGGCGCGGTCGTCCGGGTGGATGCGCGGCTTGAAGCGAAACTCCGCCGAAAAGTTGCAGCCCTCGTAGCGCATCAGCTTGGCCACGCCCTGCGAGAAGGTGTGGCGCCGTTGGGCCATGTCCCAGTCCCACATGCCGCTGCCGCTGCCATCCAGCGCCAGGCGCAGCTTTTCCTCGCTGGCCTCCAGGGCCTGGCGGTCGGCGCTGCGCCGCGCCTCGGCGCGCATGGTCCGCAGCACCAGCCAGGCCGCGTAGCAGCCCGACAGCAGCACGAACACATAGTCCTGCCCTTGCTGCAGCAGCAGGTACAGCTCCCGGTCCTGCACCAGCTGCGGCATGATCGCGTCCCCTGCACCAAACCACAGCAGGCCGACCACCAGATACAGCACCAGCGCCCGCCAGGGTGCCAGATGCGGGACGGCGTCCTCATGTTGCATGTATTTCCTCAATCCCCTCTTGGCCCCGCCCATGCTGCGACAATTGCCCCTGCTATGACCCAAGCCTACATCCTTACTCTGTCCTGCCCCGACCGCCGTGGTCTGGTGCATGCCGTCTCCGGCTTCCTGCTGGAGCAAGGCGCCAACATCGAAGAAGCTTCCCAATTCAACGACAGCGCCACCGGTCTGTTCTTCATGCGTGTGCAGTTTGCCTGCGAGCACACCGACCTGGCCGGCCTGAAGGCGGCGACCGCCGTCATGGCCGACACCTACGAGATGAAGTGGAGCCTGCACGCCGAATCGGAGCGCATGAAGACCGTGCTGATGGTCAGCCGCCAGGGCCACTGCCTCAACGACCTGCTGTTCCGCTGGAAATCCGGCCTGCTGCCCATCGACATCAAGGCCATCATCAGCAACCACCGCGACTTCTACCAACTGGCCGCCAGCTACAACATCCCGTTCCACCACATTCCGGTGACTGCCGCCACCAAAGCCCAGGCCGAAGCCAAGCAGTTCGAGATTATCGAGGCGGAAGGGGCCGAGCTGGTCGTTCTGGCCCGTTATATGCAGGTCCTGTCTAATGACTTGTGTCAAAAACTGTCCGGACGTGCGATCAACATCCACCACAGTTTCCTGCCCAGCTTCAAGGGTGCCAAGCCCTACTACCAGGCGCACGACCGTGGCGTGAAACTGATCGGCGCTACCGCCCACTACGTGACCGCGGATCTGGACGAAGGCCCGATCATCGAGCAGGACGTGGCCCGTGCCGACCACACCGACACCGTGGAAGACCTGACCGCCCGCGGCCAGGACACCGAAAGCCAGGTGCTGGCGCGTGCCGTGAAGTGGCACAGCGAACACCGTGTGCTGGTCAACGGCCACAAGACCGTGGTCTTCCGCTGAGCGAAGCACATCGCAGCAGCTAGCGCTTGTCGTTGCTGGGTTTCCGTAGGTTTTCACCCTTGAAATCAGCAACCGCAAGCGCTTCTTGCTTTTAAAACCGCAGCAACCGCCCCGCGCTATGTCCACACCCCGCAGCAACGGCCAGCGCCCCAGCCGCTTCTTCGACAGCCGCTCAGCCCGGCGCATCCCGCCCATCCAGTGCCTGCTGACCTTTGAAGCCCTGGCGCGCCTGCGCAGCGTGACGCTGACGGCCGAGGAGCTCAGCGTCACGCCCAGCGCGGTCAGCCACCGCGTGCGCCAGCTGGAGCAGGTGCTGGGCACACAGCTGTTCGGGCGCACGGACTTTTCGCTGACCACCGACGGCCAGAACTACCTGCAGCAGGTGCGCGAAGGCCTGGGGGCGCTGCAATGCTTTCCCAACCACCCGGTGGCCAGCGGCCGCGCACGGCTGAAGATCGCGGTCACGCCCACCTTTGCGCGCTGCATGCTGATCCCGCGCCTGGCGCAGTTCACCGAGGCCTACCCCGAGATCGACTTGACGCTGCAGGTCGCCATCCCGCTGCTGGACGTGGTGGCCGAGGATGCCGACCTGATGGTGCGCTACGGCGTTGGCCATTACGCGGACGTGGAACACCTGGAGATTGCCCGCGACGTCTACACGCCCGTGGCCTCGCCCAGTTTTTTGCGCCAGCACGGCCCCATCACCAAGCCCGAGGACCTGCAGGAGCTGCCGCTGTTGCGCAGCCCGCTGGAATCCTGGCGCCCCTGGTTCCAGGCCGCCGGCCTGGACTGGGCCGAGCCCAGCGAAGGCTCGCAGTTCAACGATGTGGGCCTGCTGTGCGACGCTGCCGCAGCCGGCATGGGCGTGGCGCCGGTGCGCCTCAAGCTCGGTGCCCCCTGGCTGGACAACGGCACCCTGGTGCGCCTGTTCGACCTGGACGTGGCCAGCCCCCATGCCCACTACCTATGCTGGCGCACCGGCACCATGGACCGCTGGGAATGCCAGGCCTTCGCCGAGTGGCTGGCCAAGACCGTAGGCTGATGCTTTTTTGAGCAAAATTGGCACTTAACACAAGCAGGACGAGCGTCAGCAGCTCCTGATTTTGAAGTACCTGGACGCCCCCCGGGGTCGTGCCGGTGACGCTTTCACAGCCGCTTGCCAAAAAAATCACAGCACCGCGCCACGGCTTGCCCTACAGTCGGCGCCATGACCAGCCCCAGCCTTTCCGAACGCGCCACCCGCCAGGCCGAAGTCGTGGCCGCCCTGCGCCAGCATGTGCCCGAGCACGCCCTGCTGTGGAATGCCGAAGACACCACACCGTACGAGTGCGACGGCCTGACCGCCTACCGCCAGCGCCCGCTGGTGGTCTGCCTGCCCGAGACCTATGACCAGGTCCAGGCGGTGCTCAAGGCCTGCCACGCTGTCAACGTGCCCGTGGTGGCACGCGGCGCGGGCACCGGCCTGTCCGGCGGCGCCATGCCCCATGCCCTGGGCGTGACGCTGTCGCTGGCCAAGTTCAACCAGATCCTCAAGGTCGATGCCTACAGCCGCACGGCCGTGGTGCAGTGCGGCGTGCGCAACCTGGCCATCAGCGAGGCCGCTGCGCCCTACGGCCTCTACTACGCCCCCGACCCCAGCAGCCAGATCGCCTGCACCATCGGCGGCAACGTGGCCGAGAACTCCGGCGGCGTGCACTGCCTGAAATACGGTCTGACGGTGCACAACGTGCTGAAGGTCAAAGGCTTCACCATCGAGGGCGAACCGGTCGAGTTCGGCTCCGACGCGCTGGACGCGCCCGGCTACGACCTGTTGGCCGCCATGATCGGCAGCGAGGGCATGCTGGCCGTGGTGACGGAAGTGACCGTCAAGCTGGTACCCAAGCCGCAGCTGGCGCGCTGCATCATGGCCAGCTTCGATGACGTGCGCAAAGCCGGCGACGCCGTGGCCGCCGTGATCGCGGCCGGCATCATCCCGGCCGGGCTGGAGATGATGGACAAGCCCATGACGGCCGCGGTGGAGGACTTCGTCAAGGCCGGCTACGACCTGACGGCCGAGGCCATCCTGCTGTGCGAATCCGATGGCACGCCCGAAGAGGTGGAGGAAGAGATCGCCCGCATGAGCGAGGTGCTGCGCGCCGCCGGCGCCACGGCCCTCAGCGTGAGCCTGAGCGAGGAGGAACGCCTGCGCTTTTGGAGCGGGCGCAAGAACGCCTTCCCCGCCAGTGGCCGCATCAGCCCCGACTACATGTGCATGGACTCGACCATCCCGCGCAAGCGCCTGGCCGACATCCTGCTGGCCATCCAGGAGATGGAAAAGAAGTACCAACTGCGCTGCGCCAACGTGTTCCACGCCGGCGACGGCAACCTGCACCCGCTGATCCTTTTCGATGCCAACGACGCCGACGAGCTGCACCGCTGCGAGCTGTTCGGCGCCGACATCCTGGAGACCAGCGTGGCCATGGGCGGCACGGTGACCGGCGAGCACGGCGTGGGCGTGGAAAAGCTCAACAGCATGTGCACCCAGTTCACCACCGAGGAGAACCAGCAGATGTTCGCCCTGAAGGCCGCCTTCGACCCGGCCGGCCTGCTGAACCCCGGTAAGGTCATCCCCACGCACAACCGCTGCGCGGAGTACGGCAAGATGCTGGTGCGCGGCGGCCAGATCAGCCACCCGGACCTGCCCAGGTTCTGAGCGGCCCAGCGCCCGCCTGCCACATCGTTTGCAGCCCCGGGCGGCCTCTGCGTGCAGGTGCGCTCGGCGGCGGGCGATGCCCGGCCACCACGGGGCCATCCCCGCACCACTGGCACCCGATGAGCCGCCCGTGCCACGGCCGCGCCGGGCACAGGGCGGATGCACCCAGGGCCCGCGGCACCCGGGACCTGCCAAGCACTTTTCACCGCCGCAGCCCGCCGACCACGCGCTCCCGGGCTCACTTCCCACGCCGACTGCGCGAAATCCCGCTGTGCGAACCCCGGCCCTTGCTCTACAAGGACGGGAGGACGGACCAACGAGGAGGCGCCATGGCCAGTGGAAGCGGTGATTGGAAAGACATGTACAACGCGGCCGAGCGCGGCGATGCGGCCTGCGTGCGCTACCACCTGAGTGCCGGGGTGGACGTCGACTACCAGCACCCCGAGGTGATGCAGACGGCCCTGGTCGCCAGCCTGCTGCAGGGCCATGCCGAGGTCGCTCGCCTGCTGCTGGAGCATGGCGCCGACCCCAACCTGCCTGCGGAGCTGGGCAGCGTGAGCCCCCTGCAGGCCGCGCAGTCCCGCGGCGATGCCGCGCTGCTGCCACTGCTGCAGGCCTACGGGGCCGTCGCCCGCCCGGCCCCGGCACCCGCCTGGTGGCAGCGCTGGCTGCCCCTGTGAACGCATGCCCCACGCGACGGCCAACCCGACAGTATTGCCGCAGCGCACAACTTTTGGAAACATCCCCCGGGGGCTAACCCTAGTGGCACCGCTGGCCTTTGCCCACACCGCACGGCAAGGCTGCAACACTAGACTGGTGAACCCCGCCAACCCGCACCGGGCGGCCTTGCAGCCCGGCGCTGCCACCGCTTCCTGCACCGACTGCAGACCTTGTACAGCCCGCCACCGCCCTGCGGTGGCGCCGCAGGCTGGCGGGACCTTGTTGTGCCCCCGCGGCCAGCGGCCCGTTTCACTTCCGTGCTTGCCATGAACACCTCCGTTTGCCTGCCCCCTGCCGTTCCCGTCCGCCTGGCGGTGTCGCTGGCGTGCACCCTGCTGCTGGGCGGCTGCGCCCCTGGCGCACCGTCCCTGGCGCAACCCGACCCCGGCGTGCTGCCCGGCCAGTGGCCCTCCGACAGCCATGCCACCCCGGTGACCGCCGCCTTGCCCGACTGGCAGCAGTGGGTGCAGGACCCCACGCTGGCCCAGCTGCAGACCCAGGCCCTGGCCCACAACCGCGACCTGCGCCTGGCGCTGCTGCGGGTCGAAGAAGCCCGCGCCGTGCACGGCCTGCAGCGTGCCGACCGGTTTCCGACGGTGGCCGTGGGCAGCAGCCATGCCCGGGCCAGCGTACCCGGCGATCTGAACGTCAGCGGCCGCCCGGTCACCGGCAGCGACCATGAAGTCTTCGTCGGTCTCAACAGCTGGGAGCTGGACCTGTGGGGCCGCGTGCGCAGCCTGGACGAGGCCGCCCTGCAGCAGTACCTGGCGAGCGCCGCCGGGGCCCGGGCCGCCCAGTTGACGCTGCTGGGCCAGGTGGCCCGCAGCTACCTGGCGCTGCGCGAGACCGACGAGCGCCTGCACCTGGCGCGCAGCACGCTGGACACCCGGGCCGAGACCCAGCGCATCTTCACGCGCCGCCACGAGGTCGGCAGCACCTCCAAATACGCGCTGACCCAGGTGCAAAGCCTGTACAACCAGGCCCATGCCCTGGTGGTGCAACTGGAACAGGAACGCGCGCAGCTGGTCCACGCCCTGGCACAGCTCACCGGCCAGGATGTGGCCGCGCTGCCCGAGCGGCCGCCGGGAGCCGCCATCCTGGGCGAGGTCCCGGCCGGCCTGCCCTCCCACCTGCTGCAGGCGCGGCCCGACATCGTCGCAGCCGAGCACCAGCTGCAGGCCGCCCACGCCCAGGTGGCGGCCGCCCGCGCGGCCTTCTTCCCGCGCATTGCGCTGACCGGCAGCTTCGGCACGGCCAGCGCGCAGCTGGACGGCCTGTTTGAGAGTGGCAGCAAGGCCTGGACCTTTGCCCCCAGCATCTCCCTGCCCATCCTGGACGGGGGCCGCCGCCGCGCCAACCTGGACCTGGCCACGGTGCGCCAGCACAGCGCCGTGGCCAGCTACGAGCGCAGCGTGCAGACCGCCTTCCGCGAGGTGGCCGATGCCCTGTCGGCGCGCCACTTCCTGGCGCAGCAGCTGCGAGTGCAGCAGGACAACCTGCAGGTGCTGCAGGAGCGCAACCGCCTGGCCCAGCTGCGCTATGACAACGGCGCCTCGCCCTACCTGGACGTGCTGGATGCCCAGCGCGAGCTGCTGGGCGCCGCGCAGCAGGCGGTGCAGGTGGCCTACGCCCTGCAGGCCGCCCAGGTCAGCCTGTACACCGCCCTGGGGGGCGCCCCCGCCGGCACTGACCGCCAGCGCCCCTCCGCCGTCACCCCCTAACCGACCGCAGTGCCCACCATGCCCATCGCACCCACCACCCGCAAGACCCTCACCACCGTCGCGATTGCCGCGGCCCTGCTGCTGGCCGCTGGCTATGCCTGGCAGCAATGGCAGGCCAGCCAGGTCGATGCCGGCCTGGCCAGCGGCAACGGCCGCATCGAAGCCACGGAGATCGACGTCGCCACCAAGCTCGGCGGCCGGGTCGAAGAGATCCTGGTCACCGAAGGCGCCTTCGTGAAAGCCGGCGAACCGCTGGCGCGCATGCAGATCCACACCCTTCAGGCCCAGCATGCCGAGGCCGTGGCCGGCAAGGACCGGGCCGAGCACAACGTGGCCGCCGCCCGCGCCCAGGTGGCGCTGCGCGAAAGCGACCACGCCGCCGCCCTGGCCCTGGTGACCCAGCGCGAGGCCGAGCTGGACGCCGCCCAGCGCCGCCTGGCGCGCTCCGAAACCCTGGCCAAGGAAGGCGCCAGCGCCGTGCAGGAACTGGACGACGACCGCGCCCGCATGCGCAGCGCCCAGGCCGCACTGAAGGCCACACAGGCCCAGGCGGCGGCCGCCAAAGCAGCCATCGAGGCGGCCAAGGCCCAGGTCACCGGCTCGGTCTCGGCCGTGACCGCCGCCGCGGCCACCGTGCAGCGCATTGATGCCGAACTCGACGACAGCACGCTGACCTCCCCGCGCGATGGGCGCGTGCAGTTCCGCCTGGCCCAGCCCGGCGAGGTGCTGGGGGCCGGCGGCAAGCTGCTGAACCTGGTGGACCTGTCGGACGTGTACATGGGCTTCTTCCTGCCCGAGACCGTGGCCGGCCGCGTGGCCCTGGGCGCCGAGGTGCGCATCGTGCTGGACGCCGCGCCGCAGTGGGTGATCCCCGCCAAGGTCAGCTTCGTGGCCAGCACCGCCCAGTTCACGCCCAAGACCGTGGAGACCGCCAGCGAACGCCAGAAGCTGATGTTCCGCGTCAAAGCGCAGATCGACCCGCAACTGCTGCAAAAGCACCTGAGCCAGGTGAAGACCGGCCTGCCCGGCCAGGCCTGGGTGCTGGCCGAGCCCGGTGCCCAGTGGCCCGCCCACCTGCAAGTGAAGCTGCCGGAGTAAGCGCGCATGACGGTAGCGCCCCCCCCTTCCCGCCCCGCGGTGGCCCGGCTGCAGGACGTGCGCCTGCGCTATGGCCGCACCGAGGCACTGCGCGGCATCACGCTGGAGATTCCCGCCGGCGGCATGGTCGGCCTGATCGGACCGGACGGCGTGGGCAAGTCCAGCCTGCTGTCGCTGCTGGCCGGTGCCCGCGCGGTGCAGGACGGCCAGGTCTGGGCCCTGGGCGGCGACATGCGCAGCCAGGCGCACCGCGAGGCCGTGTGCCCGCGCATCGCCTACATGCCCCAGGGGCTGGGCAAGAACCTCTACCCCACGCTGTCGGTCGAGGAGAACCTGCAGTTCTTCGCCCGCCTGTTCGGCCATGACGCGGCCGAGCGCCGCGCCCGCATCGACGACCTGACGCAGAGCACCGGGCTGAAGAAATTCCTGGCCCGCCCGGCCGGCAAGCTGTCGGGCGGCATGAAGCAGAAGCTGGGCCTGTGCTGCGCGCTGATCCACGACCCCGACCTGCTGATCCTGGACGAACCCACCACCGGCGTGGACCCGCTGGCGCGTGCCCAGTTCTGGGACCTGATCCGCCGCATCCGCAGCACCCGCCCGCACATGAGCGTGCTGGTGGCCACGGCCTACATGGACGAGGCCCAGCGCTTCGACTGGCTGGTGGCCATGGACGACGGCCAGGTGCTGGACACCGGCACCCCGGCCGAGCTGCTGGCGCGCACCGCCACGCAGTCGCTGGAGGCGGCCTTCATCGCCCTGCTGCCCGAGGCCAAGAAGCGCGGCCATGCCGCAGTGGAGATCCCGCCGCTGCAGGCCGACGACCAGGACATCGCCATCGAGGCCCAGGACCTGACCATGCGCTTTGGCGACTTTGTCGCCGTGGACCATGTGAACTTCCGCATCCGCCGCGGCGAGATCTTCGGCTTCCTCGGCTCCAACGGCTGCGGCAAGTCCACCACCATGAAGATGCTGACCGGGCTGATGCCGGCCAGCGCAGGCCAGGCCTGGCTGTTCGGCAACGCGGTGAATCCAAACGACATCGCCACGCGCCGGCGCGTGGGCTACATGTCGCAGGCGTTCTCGCTGTACGGCGAGCTGACGGTGGAGCAGAACCTGGTGCTGCACGCCCAGCTGTTCCACGTGCCCGAGGCCGAGGTGCCGGCGCGCGTGCAGGAGATGCTGGAGCGCTTTGGCCTGACCGCCGAGCGCCGCGAGCTGCCCGAGCGCCTGCCGCTGGGCCTGCGCCAGCGCCTGTCGCTGGCCGTGGCCATGGTGCACCGGCCCGAGCTGCTGATCCTGGACGAGCCCACCTCGGGCGTGGACCCGGTGGCGCGCGACCAGTTCTGGCGCCTGCTGGTGGAGCTGTCGCGCCGCGACCAGGTGACCATCTTCATCTCCACCCACTTCATGAACGAGGCCGCGCGCTGCGACCGCATGTCGATGATGCACGCCGGCAAGGTGCTGGACAGCGACACGCCCGCCGCCCTGGTCGCCAAGCGCGGCGCAGCCACGCTGGAGGAGGCCTTCATCGGCTACCTGGTCGAAGCCTCGGGCGAGGCCGCACCGGACCTGGACGCAAAACCCGAAGCAGCCAGCGCAGCCTCTGCGCCAACTCGAGGCACAAAACCATCTGAAAGCCTTACCCAATCAGCGGCAACCGCTCCTGCTTCTGAAGCTGCACGCCCCGCCCGCTTCAGCCTGCAGCGGCTGTGGAGCTATCTGTGGCGCGAAACCCTGGAGCTGCAGCGCGACCCGGTGCGCGCCACCATGGCGCTGGCCGGCTCGCTGGTGCTGATGGTGGTGATCGGCTTCGGCATCAGCATGGACGTGGAAGACCTGCGCTTTGCCGTGCTGGACCGCGACCAGAGCACGCTGAGCCAGAGCTACACGCAAAGCCTGTCGGGCTCGCGCTACTTCGTCGAGCAGCCGCCGCTGCACAGCTACGAAGAGCTGGACCGGCGCATGAAAAGCGGCGAGCTGTCGCTGGCCATCGAGATCCCGCCCGGCTTTGGCCGCGACGTGCTGCGCGGCCGCCCGGTGGCCGTGGGCGCCTGGTTCGACGGCGCCATGCCCCAGCGCGGCGAGACCGTGAAAGGGTATGTGCAAGGCATCCACCAGTACTGGCTGGTGCAGCAGGTGCGCGAGCGCACCGGCCTGCGCATGGGCAGCCAGGTGGCGATCGAGACGCGCTTTCGCTACAACCCCGATGTGAAGAGCCTGCCCGCCATGGTGCCCGCCGTCATCCCCATGCTGCTGCTGATGTTCCCGGCCATGCTGACGGCCCTGGCCGTGGTGCGCGAGAAGGAGCTGGGCTCCATCGTCAACCTCTACGTCACGCCGGTCACGCGGCTGGAGTTCCTGCTGGGCAAGCAGTTGCCCTATGTGGCCCTGGCGCTGCTCAACTACCTGCTGATGTGCGCCATGGCGGTGTTCGCCTTCGGCGTACCCATGACCGGCAGCTTTGTGGCGCTGACGCTGGCGGCCCTGCTGTTTGCCGTCATCGCCACCGGCATGGGGCTGCTGGCCTCGGCCGTCACGCGCAGCCAGATCGCGGCGCTGTTCTTCGCCATGCTGGGCACGCTGATCCCGGCCACGCAGTTCTCGGGCCTGACCGACCCGGTCAGCTCGCTGGAAGGCGCGGGCCGCTGGATCGGCGAGATCTACCCCGCCACCCACATGTTTGCCATCAGCCGCGGCGTGTTCAGCAAGGCCCTGGGCCTGCACGAGCTGACCAGCGCCTACCTGCCGCTGCTGCTGGCCATTCCCGTGATCATGGGCATCGCCATCTGGGCCTTGCCCAAGCAAGAAAAATAGATGTTGGAACACTCCCCTGTGGCGCTGTGCGCCTTCCCCCCGCTCTCGCACCGCTACGCGCTGCGGGCAGGGGGACGACAGCCTCGCTGCGGGGCGGCCCTTGCTCGCTGTCACTGGCGAAAGGGGGCTCGGTATGCGACATGCCATATCAGTAGCGCCTTCGCCTCTGTATCTTCTTTGGCTGTCTGCCGGAGCGAGCCCGCGCAGCGCAGCGGGGCGCCGGTCGCGCGCCACAACGCCCGGACAGCGCTGCAGGCGCGGCGTGGGCCCGCAGACAGTACTGGGGGATGGCCAGGGCCTGCAACCAAGCCTGCAGCGCTGTCTGGGCGCCCCCGCACGAATCACTTACCAAGGCCACCACAAAACGGCGCTTCGGCATCCGTCAAGCATTGGGGAAACTGCCATGCTGCATAGTTTGAAAAACATCTGGCGCCTGGGCGTGAAGGAACTGTGGAGCCTGTGGCGCGACCCGGTGATGCTGGTACTCATCGTCTACACCTTCACCGCCTCGGTCTACACCGCCGCCTCGGCCATGCCCGAGACGCTGCACCACGCGCCCATCGCCATCGTCGACCAGGACCAGTCGCCGCTGTCGGCGCGCATTGCTTCGGCCTTCTACCCGCCGCAGTTCATGCCGCCGCAGATGCTGGACTGGCAGCAGGTGGACCCCGGCATGGACGCCGGCACCTTCACCTTCGCGCTGACCATTCCACCCGGCTTCCAGCGCGACGTGCTGGCCAGCAGGAAGGCCGAGCTGCAACTGAACGTGGATGCCACCCGCATGAGCCAGGCGTTCTCGGGCAGCGGCTACATCCAGCAAATCGTGCTGGCCGAGATCAACGAATTCACCCAGCGCCACCGCAGCGCCAGCACCCTGCCGGTGGAGCTGGAACTGCGCGCGCGCTTCAACCCATCGCTGAACAAGATCTGGTTCGGCGGGCTGATGCAGATCATCAACAACGTGACCCTGCTGTCCATCATCCTGACCGGCGCGGCGCTGATCCGCGAGCGCGAGCACGGCACCATCGAGCACCTGCTGGTGATGCCGGTCACGCCCACCGAGATCATGCTGGCCAAGGTCTGGTCCATGGGTGCCGTGGTGCTGGTGGCGGCTGGGGTGTCGCTGAACCTGGTGGTGCGCGGTTTTCTGCAGGTGCCGATCGAGGGCAGCATCCCGCTGTTCATGGCCGGCGCTGCGCTGTGCCTGTTCGCCACCACGGCCATGGGCATCTTCATGGCCACGGTGGCGCGCTCCATGCCGCAGTTCGGCCTGCTGATGGTGCTGACGCTGCTGCCGCTGCAGCTGCTGTCGGGCGGCATGACACCGCGCGAATCCATGCCCCAGCTGGTGCAAGACATCATGCTGCTGGCGCCGACCACGCACTTCGTCGAGCTGGGCCAGGCCATCCTCTACCGCGGTGCCGGGCTGGAGGTGGTGTGGAAGCCCTTCCTGGCGCTGGCCGCCATCGGCAGCGTGCTGTTTGCGCTGTCGCTGGCGCGCTTTCGCAAGACCATCAGCCAGATGGCCTGAGCGCGGCGGTGCCCGGCGGCAGAAGCCGGGTGCCGCACGCGCCTACCCGCATCGCGCCACAATGCGGGCTTTGACGCAGACCGCCGTGCCGCACCCATGACTGAAGCAAGCTTTGAAGAACACCTGCAATCCGGCAACGCCCTGGTCGCCCGGGCCCAGCAGGCCGCGACCGTCGACTTCCAGCAGGCCCGTGCCCTGTGGCAGCAGGCCGGCCAGCACTTCTTCCACGCCCACAAGGCCGACCCCGACCACGCCGAAGCGGCCTTCCGCCTGGCCCAGGCCTGGATGGCCGAGGCCCTGGCGCTGCAAAAGGAAGGCTCGGCCAACGCCCTGGTGATGTGGTCCAACGCCGCCGCACAGTGCGAGCAGGCCTTCGACCTGGACCCGGACAACGGCCGCGTCGCCATGACAGCCGCCAGTTGCCACCACTTTGCCGGCGAGCACGACGCCGCCAAGGCCTGGAAGCAGATCGGCGAGCACCTGCTGCAAACCCAGGCGCCCGACGCAGACGGCGCCTGACACCCTGCGCTGCATAAAAAATGAGCACCCCGCGCAGGGTGCTCTTTGCTTTTAGGCATCAAATACCGTTAAAGGCTTGAAAGATGGGCGCCAGGCGCTCTCATTTTCTAAGCCTGCCGGTCAACGCAGGCCCGCGGCACGGTAGACCTGCTGCAGCTGCGCCAGATTGCCCAGCAAGGCGGTCGGGCCGGCGCTGCCCAGCAGGTACCAGCCCTTGGGGTCCAGAAACACCACCTGGCCCTTGCGGCCGGCCTGCGTGCCGCGCACCTGGGCGTTGTCGAACACCTGCTGCGACGGGATGAGGCCGCCGCCGCCGGGCGCCGAGCCGGTGGCCGCGTTGCGGTCGATCACATAGATCCACGCCGGGTCGAGCCGGGCCACCGCGTCGAAGTCGTACACCGTGCCGCGCGCCGGCAGGTCCTGGGCGCGGAGCGCCGAGCGGGCCCCCAGCACATCGAACAGGAAACCGAAGCGCGAGCCCGGGGCGTTCGGCAGGATGCGCTCGTTCACCGCCATCAGCAGCAGGCCCGGCTCCGCCTGGGCCGCCAGGTGGCGCACCACGCCCACCTCGCGCTCCAGGCGCGCCAGCAAGGCCTCGCCCTGGGCCGGCTGGCCAGACAGCTGGGCCAGCTGCGTGATGTTGCGCGCCATGTCCTGCAGCAGGTGGTCGCCACGCACGCTGAAATCCAGCGTCGGCGCGATCTTGCCCAGCGCCTCGTACTTGGCCGCGGAACGGCCGCCGACGATGATCAGATCGGGACGGATCTGGCTCAGCGCAGCGTAATCGGGCTCGAACAGCGAGCCCGCCACGGTATAGCGCGCATTGACATAACCCGCCAGATAGGGCGGCAGCTGGGCCTGGGGCACGCCGCCCACCGCCATCCCCAGCGCCTGCATCGTGTCCAGCGTGGCCAGGTCGTAGACCACCACGCGCTGGGGCCGCTGCGGCACCGCCGTGGCGCCCTGCGCATGCTGCACCAGCACCGTGGACGGTGCCGCCCAGCCCAGCGGGGCCGACAGCCCTGCCACCATGGCCGCCACCCAGGTACGACGTTGTAGAACCAGCATTCCAACTCCTTGTTCACGGGCACGCCGATCCGCCCGGCGCCGTCACAACCTGTGACAAATACACAACAAACCGGCAACCGGCGGAGGGGGACTCGGGGATACCCTGATCGTTAAATAGAATAATAATGAGAATTGATCTCAATACATATTTTACAAACCATGCCATCTTCCTCCCAAAAAATGCGCCGTTTCGCGCTGTCGGCCGTGGCCCTGGCCGCCCACAGCCTGGCCTTTGCCCAAACCACCACCACCCCGGACAACGCCGCCACGCTGTCCGAAGTCCGGGTGCTCGGCACCGCCGAAGACGAGGCGCGCCAGGCCCTGGGCACGTCCATCATCACGGCCGAGGACATCGCCCGCAGCCCGGTCAGCAACGACCTGTCGGAAATCATCCGCACCATGCCCGGCGTCAACCTGACCGGCGCCGGCTCCAGCGGTGCCTATGGCAACCAGCGCCAGATCGACCTGCGCGGCATGGGCCCCGAGAACACCATGATCCTGATCGACGGCAAACCCGTGATGTCGCGCGAGGCCGCACAGATGCGCCGCACCGGCGAGCGCGACACGCGCGGCGACACCAACTGGGTACCGGCCGAGCAGATCGAGCGCATCGAAGTGATCCGTGGCCCGGCCGCTGCACGCTATGGCTCGGGCGCAGCCGGGGGGGTCGTCAACATCATCACCAAGAAGCCGCATAAGCAGCTGTCGGGCTCCGTCACGGTCTACTACCAGCAGCCCGAGGACAGCCAGGAAGGCGGCTCCAACCGCCTGGGCTTCAACCTGAGCGGCCCCATCGGCAAGGACCTGTCCTTCCGCCTGTACGGCAACATCGCCAAGACCGAGGGCGATGACATCGGCATCAACGGCCTGGACGCCAACGGCCTGCCGCTGGCCGCTGGCCGTGAAGGCAACCGCAACCGCGATCTGAATGCCCTGCTGCGCTGGGACCTGACGCCCGACCAGGTGCTGGAGTTCGAGGCCGGCTTCAGCCGCCAGGGCAACATCTACGTGGGCGAAGTCCCGCAGAGCACCAACGCCACGAACACCGCCCTCATCAAGGAGCTGGCAGAAAACGGGGCTGAACTGCGCCGCACCTACCGCCAGACGGCCTCGGTCACGCACCGCGCCAACCTGGGGGAGCTGGGCAAGTCGCGCGTCATCTTCCAGTACGAGAACACGCGCAACAGCAACTGCAAGAAGAATGCCGCTGGTGGCCCCGAAGGCAGTTGCATGGCCCCCATCGCATTCGTGGAATCTGAACAGCAAAACTACTTCCTCAGCGGGGAGCTGAACACCCCGCTGAAACTGGGCGGCCTCAACCAGATGCTGACCAGCGGCCTGGAAGTGCGCCACCAGAGCCTGGACGACCCCAACGCCACGCAGCAAAACGCGCCCACCGGGCCCATCACCGCCTCGTCCAAGAGCCAGGCCAAGTCGCTGGCCCTGTACCTCGAAGACAACATCGAGATCAGCCCAGCCTTCATCCTGACACCGGGCCTGCGCTTCGACCACCACCAGGACTTCGGCAACAACTGGAGCCCCAGCCTGAACGCCAGCTATGAACTGTCCTCCGACTGGACGGTCAAGGGCGGCATCGCGCGCGTGTTCAAGACCCCCAACCTGTACCAGTCCAACGCCAACTACTGGTACACCACCATGGGCAACGGCTGCCCCACGGGCGTGACCGGCCCCTGCTACATCCAGGGCAACCCCAGCCTGGATGCGGAAATCAGCGTCAACAAGGAACTGGGCGTGGCCTGGAACAACCACCAGGGCTGGGAGTCCAGCCTGACCTATTTCCGCAACGACTACCGCAACAAGATCGTGGCGGACATGAACGCCGGCGCCGTGGTCGACCAGGGCACCTACCGCTACTTCCAGTGGAACAACGCCGGCAAGGCCGTGGTCGAAGGCCTGGAAGGCAATCTGAACATCCCGCTGCTGGGCAGTTCGGGCAGCACGCTGAAGCTGATCAACAACTTCACCTGGATGAACAAGAACCACAGCAAGGACACCGACCAGCCGCTGTCCGTGATTCCCAAGTTCACCATCAACAGCACCCTGGACTGGCATATCAACCAGGCCTGGTCGGCGCAGTTCAAGGCCACGGTCTACGGCCGCCAGAAGCCCCGCACGCAGATGGCCAACGGCACGCCGGTGGACAGCGTGGAGGAAATCGGCACCCACACCCTGTTCGGCCTGGGCGTGAATTACGACGTCAGCAAGCGCCTGCGCATCGGCGCCGGCATCAACAACCTGCTCGACAAGCAATTCCTGCGCAAGGGCAAGCAAGGCAGCTCCGCCGGTGCCTACACCTACAACCAGCCCGGTCGTGCCTACTACCTGACGGCCACCGCGTCCTTCTAAACCGCCCTCTCCGTGGCGCTGCCCACCGCCGGGTGGTGCGGCGCCACGGCCCGCCTCCATGCACCACCCCGCTGACCGCACCGATGCGGCCTACGTTCACGACGTTCCCTATCCGGCCCACTTCCACCGCGAGACCATGCCGGCCTGGCTGTGCGCCACGCTGACTGCGATGGGCCTGAAAAGCCCCGACCTGACCCGCTCCTACACCTACCTGGACCTGGGTTGCGGCAGTGGCCTCAACACCCTGATTGCGGCCGCCACCAACCCCCAGGGCCAGTTCCTCGGTATCGACATCCACCCCGCCGCGATTGCCCAGGCGCGTGCCCGGGCCCAGGCGCTGGGCGTGCACAACCTGCGCTACGAATGCCTGGACTTTGCAGCGGCCACACAATCCCCGGCCGCCCTGCCGGCCTGCGATTTCATGGTCTGCCACGGCGTCTATTCGTGGATTGCGCCCCCGCAGCGCCAGGCCCTGCGGCAGTTGGTGCTGCAACGGCTGCTGCCCGGTGGGGTGCTTTACCTGGCCTACATGAGCCAGCCAGGCTCCAGTGCCATGGCGGCCACCCAGAAATTGCTGCACCTGGCCACACAACCCCTGCCCGGCAGCTCGGCCGACAAGGCCCGTGCCGGTGTCGCCTGGCTGCAGCACCTGACCCAGCAAGGGCTGGGGCACTTTGGCGAGCAGCCGCGCCTGGTCCAGGAGATCGATCGGCTGGCCGCGCTGGATGCGGACTATCTGGCGCATGAACTGCTCAACCCGCACTGGGACTCGCTGCACGTGGCCGATGTGATGGCCGACCTGGAAGCCGTGGACTGCCACTACGCCGCCAGCGCCACACCGCTCGAGAACCTGGATGCCGTCTCCCTGCCCGGGCAGTCGCTGGCCGCCTTCCAGGCCCTGCAGCGCCAGGGGGCTAGTCCCGCGCTGCTGGAAACCTTCAAGGACGTGGCACGCAACCAGAACCAGCGCCGCGACCTCTACCTGCGCCAGCACCCAGCCGGCCTGGCCCTGCGCAGCGAGGAGCACCGCCAGGCACTGCTGCGCCAGCGCATCGGCCTGCTGCCGGCCGCCCCGCGGGATTTGCCGCCGACACAGGGCGCGCTGGTGCTGGACACCCGCATTGGCCCCGTGCACCTGCCAGTGGCCCAGGTGGCACCGCTGATCACCGCGCTGCGCCACGGCGCCGCGAGCTATGCCGAACTGGCGCGCTTGCCCGCGTATGCGCACCAGCCCGGCCTGATCAGCCAGCTGCTGCAGGTCCTGGCCTGGGCCGGCTGGCTGCACGTGCTGCTGCCGGCGGGCACGGGGCCAGTGGCCGCGGCCCTGGCGCCGCTGAACACCTTCCTGCGCACAACGCCCGTGGGCCAGCCGCCCACCGCCCTGCAGGCTCTGGAGGCCATCGGCAGCGCCGTGCCCGCCTGACGCGCGGCGGCGCCGGCTCAGTGCGCCAGCCAGAGACCGCTGAGGAACAGCAGCAAGCCCACGGCCCCGCCGACCAGGGTGCCGTTGATGCGGATGAACTGCAGGTCCTTGCCGATGTGCTGCTCCACCAGCGCGGACAGCTCCTGCGCATCCCAGCGCTGCACCGTGTCCTGGATGTGGCGCGCGATGAACTGCGAAACATCCGGCGCCAGGGCCTGCGCCCAGCGCTCCAGCCGCGCATTCATCGACGCCCGCAGCGCCGCATCCTGGGCCAGGGACTGGCCCAGCCACTGGCCCATGCCGGCCAGCTTGCGCACCGTCCAGGACTGCTCGCTCGCCAGGTCGGCCTGCAGCTTGGCGCGGGTGCGGCTCCACAAGGCGTGCAGGTAGCCGGCCAGGTTCTCATCGTGCAGCAGGTAGTCCCGCAGCTCCGTGGCCCGCGCCTGGTAGGCCGCATCGCTGCGCAGCCGCTGGATGAAGTGTGCCAGGCTGCGGTCAAACGCCTGCCGCATCTGGTGCTGGGGGTCCTGTGCCACCTCGGCCAATACGCTGTCCAGGGCCTCGGCCAGCACATCGGCCCCCTTGTCACCCAGCCAGTCGCTGGGCAGCACCTTCTCCTTCAGCGGGTGCTCGCGCTTGAGCCACTGCACAATCGTCTGCGCCATGAACAGGCGCGTCGGCTCCCGGCGCAGCAGGGACGACAGGCGCTGCAGCACATCGTCCAGCACCACCTGGTGACGGCCTTCGTGCGTCAGGGCCGCCAGCAGTGTGGCCAGCGACTGGCCCATGTCCACCTGCGCCAGCACGCTGCGCAGCGCGCGGGTCAGCCAGCGCTCAACCTGCCGGTCCTGCACCATCTCCAGCACCCCGGCCAGCACCCGGCCCAGCTGCTGCCCCAGCAACTGGCGGTGCGCCGGCGCGGCCAGCCAATGCGCCAGCTGCTGCGCGGGGTCATGCTGGCGCACCAGGGCCAGCAGCGAGGGCGTGTCCAGGAACTTGTCGCGCACAAAGACCGCCAGATTCTCGCCAATCCGGTCCTTGTTGCGTGCAATGATGGCGGTATGGCGCCCCAGCCAGGGCAAGGGGATGCGCCGGAACAAGGCCGTCACCGCAAACCAGTCGGCCAAGGCCCCCACCATGGCGGCCTCGGCCACGGCCTTCACCCCGCGCACGGTCAGCGTGGCCGGCAACCAGTGGCTCGCCACAAACACGGCGGTGACCAGCAGCAGCAAGCCCGTTGCCTGCCACTTGGCGCGGCGCAGATCGTTAGTGAGATTCCAGTCCCCAGGCATGCCATTCCCCTCCTTGCTGCAGCCAGCCTACGGCAGATCACCGAGCCAGCCCTGGCGCCAGTCCAGCAATTGCAGGTAGGCGCACAGCTGATGCCCCCCGGACGGAGCAGTCCCCAGCGTCGGTTTCGCGCGACAGAAAACAAAAAAGCATTTACCACTGAGAACCATTAGCATTCAATAAGTCATAATCGGCACCCTACACCGTCCCTATAACAATTCATAACAGGACATGGCCGCACCGATTCCACCGGTGCCGCGCCGCACTGCACTCCCTTCAACCGTTTCCATGCCGGCACTGCTGGCAGGCTTCGCCATGTCTAAAAAATCGTCTGCATTGTTTCTCCAACCCACCCTGCTGGCCCTGGCGGCGACAGCCTGCGCATCGGCAGTGGCACAGGAGTCGACCCAGTCCCTGTCCGAAGTCGTGGTCTCGGCCTCGGGCTTCGAACAGGAACTCAAGCAAGCCCCAGCCTCCATTTCCGTGGTGACCCGCGAAGAATTGGAGCGCAAAAACTTCCGCGACCTGGCCGAAGCCCTGCAGGGGGTGGAAGGCATTGACGTGCTGGGCGGCACCGGTAAAACCGGCGGCCTGGACATCAGCATTCGTGGCATGCCCAGCGACTACACCCTGATTTTGATCGACGGCCGCCGCCAGAACGTGGCCGGCGACGTCACGCCCAACGGCTTTGGCGCGGCGCTGAACAGCTTCATGCCGCCCGTGTCCGCGATTGAACGCATCGAGGTCATCCGCGGCCCCATGTCCACCCTCTACGGCTCCGATGCCATGGGCGGCGTGATCAATATCATTACTCGTAAGGTTGCCAAAGAATGGGGAGGGGAAGTGAGCCTTAGCATGGGGTTGCCGCAAGACAGCGAATGGGGCGATGAAAACAAAGTTAACTTGTATTTAAACGGCCCTATCAAGCAAGACATGCTTGGATTGGCCATCCGTGGAAGCCTATCTCGCCGTGATGCTTCAGACTGGGTACTGGCTCCTGGCGGCTTGACTACCGGCCGAAATCCAGCCCCAGCTGAAAGCCGCCAACACAATCTTGGAGCTCGCCTGACATTAACGCCAACTAAGCAGCACGGTCTCTGGTTAGATGTCGAGCAAGGCCGAACTTGGTACAACAACGAAGATTGCCGCTTAGGTAATGTCGATGGCAAAGCATCCGGCACAGGTGGCGGAGCAAACTGTCTAGGCACAACCCCTACCGTGCATGCCCCAGGTTACAAAGATGCTCTGCGTTTTAACCGAGACCAAATTGCTGTCGGCCACACCTCTCGACTCGGTATCGGTTTACTAGAAAGCAGTCTGATGCATACCGAAACTGAAACTTTGGGCCGTACCATTCCTGGTTCCCCGCTAGGCAGCACGTATTCCAGAGATGGAAAGACTTTCACGGTTGGCAGCCCCAGAGAACTCAAAACTACTAACGTGGTGCTTGACAGCAAGTTGGTAGCACCAGTGGGCGAATCTCATGTTCTAACCGTCGGTGGTCAATGGTGGGACGCCAAACTCACCGATGGTCTGCTTTCTAAAAATCACAGCCAAACCATGTGGTCACTGTTTGCAGAAGACGAATGGAAATTGGCGGAGACACTGACTGCAACCCTAGGTGGCCGCTATGACCACCACGATGCGTTTGGCGGTCAGTTTAGTCCTCGCGGCTACTTAGTCTGGGACGCCTCATCACAGTGGACTTTCAAGGGTGGAGTTAGCAAAGGATTTCGTGCACCACGGTTGAACCAGTTGATCGACGGTGTCAGCGGTGTGGGCAGCCAAGGCGGCTCTATCAACATAGGCAACCCCAACTTGCAGCCCGAAACCAGCACCAGCACTGAGTTCTCCGCTCTGTTCGACAGTCTGACCGGTGTCACTGCTTCCGCTACCTTGTTCCATAACAAGGTCAAAGACAAAATTAGCAACGAAGGCAGTTGTGCCGACAACTTCATCTCTAGCTGCTCGGCCAACCCCCTCGCTGACTACAACATCAACGTGGACGAGGCCAAGACCTGGGGCATGGAGCTGAGCAGCCGCCTGCAGTTCAACCCGCAGTGGGGCATGAAGCTGGGCTACACCTGGACGCAGAGCGAAGTGATCGAAGGTGGCGTCAAGAACGGCCAGCTGGCCAACACCGCCAAGCACATCGCCAGCCTGCAGCTGGACTGGAAACCCGCCAACCAGTGGAACCTGTGGCTGCGCGGCGAATACCGCGGCAAGAGCCCACGCTTCAGCGGATCGCCCGACAACCTGTCCACCGCCAACCGCGCCATTTACGACGCCGTGGGCGACATCCAGGGCTACCACCTGTTCCACCTGGGCGGCAGCTACAAGGTCTCGAAGAACGTCAGCCTGAACGCCAACATCTTCAACCTGTTCAACAAGGACTTCCGCAAGTTCACGCAGGTCAACGTGAACGGCACGCCCACCTGGGTCAACCAGTACTTCCAGGGCGGCCAGTCCGTCTCGGGCACCACCTTGCCGGGGCGCACCCTCTGGCTCACCGCCAACGTGCAGTTCTGATCGACCGCGCACCGCAACCAAAAAAGGGAGGCTTGGCCTCCCTTTTTGGCGTGCATTCATGCATAAAAAATAGCTGCTTGCGTAAGCCAAACAAACACTTCAGATAGTTTTTATGCTGAAACTATTGTTTGACGAGCGCTAGCAGCTATTGATTTTGCAGAGCGCTTATTTGCCCTTCACGCCCAGCAGTTCCACCTCGAAGTGCAGCGTAGCATTCGGCGGAATCGCACCACCGGCGCCGCGGCTGCCGTAGGCGATGGATGGCGGGCACACCAGCTTGGCCTTGCCGCCCACCTTCATCTTCTGCACGCCCTCGGTCCAGCAGGGGATGACGCGGTTCAGCGGAAATTCCGCCGGCTGCCCACGGGCGATGGAGCTGTCGAACTCCTTGCCCGATTCCGGGAACCAGCCCCGGTAGTGCACGCGCACGGTGTCGGTGGGCGCGGGCTGGGCGCCCATGCCCACGGTGATGGCTTCATAGACCAGGCCGCTGGCCGTGGTTTCCGCCGCGGCATGCGCGCTGCCCAGCGCCAGCAGGCTGGTTGCGGCCACACAGATCCAATGTTTCATGGCATTCCTTTGCATCAAAACGCCATCATGCCTGCGCCGCAGGCACACCGATGGCATCCAGCGCCGTGCTCAGGTGGGCCACGGTGCGGTCCACGTGGTGCCACTTCTCCAGGCCGAACAGGCCGATGCGGAAGGTCTGGAAATCCGCGCCTTCATCGCACTGCAAGGGCACGCCAGACGCGGTCTGTAGCCCCACGGCCAAGAATTTCTTGCCGCTCTGGATGCCGGGATCGGTGGTGTAGCTGACGACCACGCCCGGGGCCTTGAAGCCTTCGGCGGCCACGCTGGGAAAGCCGCGCGACTCCAGCAGGGCGCGCACCTGGGCGCCCAGCTCGATCTGCTCCTGGCGCACCTTGTCGAACCCATAGGCCCGGGTCTCCAGCATCACGTCGCGCAAGCGCACCAGCGCATCGGTCGGCATGGTGGTGTGGTAGGCGTGCTGGCCCTTCTCGTAGCCCTCGGCAATCTGCATCCACTTCTTCAGGTCGCAGGAGAAGCTGGAGCTTTGCGTGCCGTCGATGGCCTGGCGGGCGCGCTCGGACAGCATCACCATGGCGCAGCAGGGCGAGCTGCTCCAGCCCTTTTGCGGCGCGCTGATCAGCACGTCCACGCCGGTCTTGACCATGTCCACCCACATCGCGCCGGAGGCCACGCAGTCCAGCACCATCAGGGCGCCCACCTCGTGCGCCGCATCGCTGATGGTGCGGATGTAGTCATCGGGCAGCAGGATGCCGCTGGCGGTTTCCACGTGCGGGGCAAACACCACTTTGGGCTTTTCAGCGCGGATGGTCGCCGCCACGTCTTGCGCGGCGCATGGCGCCCACGGATCCTGGCTGCCGGCCCCCTGCTTGCGCGCCTTGCAGACCACGGCGCCACCGCCCAGGCCGAAGTTGCCGACCTCGAAAATCTGCGTCCAGCGGTAGCTGAACCAGCCGTTGCGCACGATCAGCACCTTCTGCCCGTTGGCAAACTGGCGCGCCACGGCCTCCATGCCGAAGGTGCCGCTGCCCGGCACCAGCACAGCAGTGTGGGCGTGGTAGACCTCCTTGAGCGTGCCCAGGATGTCCTGCATCACGCCGGCAAAGCGCTGGGACATGTGGTTCAAGGCGCGGTCGGTGTAGACCACCGAGAATTCCAGCAGGCCGTCTGGATCGATTTCAGGCAAAAGTCCGGGCATGTTTTCTCCGAATTGTGGTTAGGCGCACATGCCGGCCAGACCGCCACCGATTCGCGCGGCACCCCGTGCACGCGCACAGCCGATCCAGCTTAGCACGCAGGTTGCCGGGCGGCGAGCGGGTTCACACAAACTGTATACACGTTATACGACCGCGCGCCGGCCAGGCCGCGTCAGGCCTGCGGACGGTAGTCGCGCGCACCGAAGATGCCGCTGCCCACGCGCACCAGGGTGCTGCCCGCCGCAATCGCGGTGTGCATGTCCGCCGTCATGCCCAGGCTGATGGTGTCCCACTGCGCCAGGCCCGGCACGCTGTCCCGGATGCGCGCAAACACGGCCACCACCTGCCGGTGCACGGCCAGCATGGCGGCGTCGTCGGCCTGGGGGTCGGGAATGCTCATCACCCCGCGCAGGCACAAGCGGGGCATTCCGGCAATCACCCGGGCCAGGGCCACCGCTTCGTCGGGGCTACAGCCGGACTTGCTGGTGCCGCCATCGACATTCACCTGGATGCAGACCTGCAGCGGCGCCAGCCCGTCGGGGCGCTGGTCGTTCAGGCGCTGGGCGATCTTGTCGCGGTCCACGGTGTGGGCCCAGTCGAAGTGCTCGGCCACCAGCCGGGTCTTGTTGCTCTGGATGGGGCCGATGCAGTGCCATTGCAGCGCGGGCACATCGGCCATGGCGCGCACGGCCGCCATCTTGTCCACGGCCTCCTGGATGTAGTTTTCGCCAAACGCCCGCTGGCCCGCCAGCGCGGCTTCGCGCACGGCCTCGGCCGGAAACGTTTTGGAGACGGCGAGCAACGCCACCTCTGTGGGCTGTCTGCCGCACTTTTGGCATGCGTCGCCAATCTGTGCGTATACGCTTTGAAGCTTGCTGGCAATCGTGGTCATAATCTTTGCGAGCGTACCAAACCATACAAGCCGGAACCCGGATCCGGGACATCCGCCCCCGGATGCGGCTTGCGAGAGGGAGAACTACCGTGGACATCACCACCCTGCTGGCTTTCAGCGTGAAGAACAAGGCGTCGGACCTGCACCTGTCCGCCGGGTTGCCGCCCATGATCCGCGTGCACGGCGACGTGCGCCGCATCAATGTCGAGCCGCTGGACCACAAGCAGGTGCACGCCATGGTCTACGACATCATGAACGACGGCCAGCGCAAGGCCTACGAAGAAAACCTGGAGGTGGACTTCTCATTGGCGTTG
>NZ_BBJR01000063.1 GCF_000739875.1 Comamonas aquatica NBRC 14918 | reverse complement strand
CAACGCCGTGCCTGCGCTGAAACTGCCATCGCTGTTGCGCACTTGGCTGGCGTCAATGGCGTCGGTTTTGGTGTCTGCTCGTTCGTTCTCCCGCCATGCAATCATCACGCCCACTTGGCGGCGGTTGGCATCCACGGTTTCACCGGGAGCCAGAAAGATGCTGGACTGGCCTGTCGGGAGGTTTTGCTGGACTGCAGTCTTCCATTGTTGCAAGTCGTGCTCGGCTTGTTGTAAAGGCGTACAGGCGCTGCTCTGGCAACTGACTGTGACTTTGCTTTCGTTGGCTTCCGGTGGTGTATAGCCGGAGATGTAACTGTTGATGCTGATCAGTGCGTTGGGGTTGACCCGCATACGCTCGCCGAGGTCTTCAATCAGTCGTATCGCCTGACCACGGCGTACGCTGGTCTGGGTGTCCGACAGGGTACGCATCTGTACGCCCAGGATGCCAAGAATTCCTAGCGCGCTGACCAGGATGGCAATCAGGGATTCCAACAGCGTGATGCCTTGCTGGCGATGTGCGTGGTGTGGGATTAGTTGTTGCATGGAACGTCTTCCTGGTTGACCACTCGTATTCGTCCGCCCGACGCCATGCAAAGGCCTTTGGTTGCGGGCGAGGAAATGCCTTGCGGGTGTGGTGCAATCGTGAATCCCACCAGATTGGCTCCATCCATCATTCCCCAGCGGTCTGCGCTGATGGTGACGCCAGATTTACTTCGGGTCACCGTGATGTTGGGCGGTGTGGTGTAGCTTTGAATTTCTTCGCCTGCGTTCCAGCGTTTGTTGCCGTTGGCGTCCAGAAACACCACCCAGCCGCAATCCCAATTCTGGTTGGTGTTGTCTGTGATGCACCCCGCCGTAGTTGGCGGAAGCTTCTCTAAGTAAACGTTGCCGCCGTGTTTGATGGCTTCAGATCGCGCTAGCATCAATGCGGATTTCAGGCTCTCAACGGCCTGCGCTACACGCCAGCGCTCCAGCAATGGCGTAAAGCTGGGGGCTGCTAAGCCTAAGAGCACCGCCAGTATGGAGATAGTGATCAAAAGCTCGATCAGTGTGAGTCCGCGCCGATGGCGGCGTCTCAGGGGTAGGACGGGCAACTGTGAAGCTGTAGGCATGCCGCTAAGCTAAATCGCTCCGTGGCCGAAGAGGGCGCTTGGCAGACTGGTGGATATGTCGACAGGGATGAGCGGCCTGTCTGGGCGGCGGAGTGGACGGTTCGGTGCGGAGGCGGACAGCCTGGAGCGGAGCTGGGGTTTGAGGCGGAATTGCGCGATCGGCTACAATGTCTGGGTTTTGCATGGTGCAAGACGCACGCCACAGGCCCTTCCAGCCCGCGGCGCAAGTAACCAAGGCGGCTCGCAAGGGGCGCCGTAGACAAGGAAATCAAAATGATCGCTGCCTCCAAAAAGGCTGAAGTTGTTAAGGCCAACGCTCGTTCCGAAAACGACACCGGTAGCCCAGAAGTGCAAGTTGCACTGCTGACAGCTCGCATCAACGAACTGACTCCCCACTTCAAGGCCAACGCCAAGGACCACCACGGTCGTCGCGGTCTGCTGCGCATGGTGAGCCGTCGTCGCAAGCTGCTGGACTACCTGAAGTCCAAGGATGCGGACCGCTACACCGCCTTGATCGCCAAGCTGGGCCTGCGTAAGTAAGCACAGTGCAAGATCGAAACGCCTGAGTTAGATGGCCTAGCTCAGGCGTTTTTTACTTTGGAGTTTGCTGAGACAGAGCGAAGCTGTGTCATTCCACCACCGTGTTTGTGGCTGAGTGCTTGAGTTTTTATAGCTGTAAGCGCGCTTGTGGAATGGCATCGTGTTCTGTTTAGCCTCCAAGTCATTGCTGGATGAGCGCATCCAGCTATTTCAATAGGAGTACATACATGACCATGTTCAACAAAGTGACCAAGACTTTCCAATGGGGCCAGCACACGGTCACCATGGAAACCGGTGAAATCGCCCGCCAGGCTTCCGGTGCGGTGCTGGTGAACATCGACGACACCGTGGTGCTGGCCACCGTGGTGGGTTCCAAGCAGGCCAAGGCCGGCCAGGACTTCTTCCCCCTGACCGTCGACTACATCGAGAAGACCTACGCGGCCGGCAAGATCCCCGGCAGCTTCTTCAAGCGCGAAGCCAAGCCTTCCGAGCTGGAGACCCTGACCAGCCGTCTGATCGACCGTCCCATCCGCCCCCTGTTCCCCGAAGGTTTCTACAACGATGTGCATGTGGTGATCCACACCATCTCGTTGAACCCCGAAGTGGATGCCGACATTGCCGCCATGATTGCTGTGTCCGCCGCCCTGTCGGTCTCGGGCATCCCGTTCAACGGCCCCATCGGCGCCGCCCGTGTGGGTTACATCAATGGCGAATACGTGCTGAACCCCGGCCAGACCCAGCGCAAGAATTCGCTGATGGACCTGGTGGTTGCCGGTACCGAAGCGGCTGTGCTGATGGTGGAATCTGAAGCGCAGCAACTGCCTGAAGAAGTGATGCTGGGCGCCGTGGTGTTCGGCCACGAGCAGGGCAAGATCGCCATCGACGCCATCCATGAGCTGGTGCGCGAAGGTGGCAAGCCCGTGTGGGACTGGACTGCGCCTGCCAAGGACGAAGCCCTGATCGCCAAGGTGGCCGAGCTGGGCGAAGCTGCCCTGCGCGCCGCCTACCAGCAGCGCAACAAGCAAGTGCGCACCCAGGCCTGCCGCGAAGCGTATGCAGCGGTGAAGGCTGGCCTGACAGCCCAGGGCGTGGAGTTTGACGGCGTCAAGGTCGAAGGCATGCTGTTCGACATCGAAGCCCGCATCGTGCGCAGCCAGATCCTGGCCGGCGAGCCCCGCATCGACGGTCGCGACACCCGTACCGTGCGCCCCATCGAAATCCGCAACTCCGTGCTGCCTCGCACCCACGGTTCCGCCCTGTTCACGCGCGGTGAAACCCAGGCGCTGGTGGTGACCACGCTGGGTACCGAGCGTGATGCACAGCGCATCGACGCACTGGCCGGTGAGTTCGAAGACACCTTCCTGTTCCACTACAACATGCCTCCCTTTGCCACCGGCGAAGTGGGTCGCATGGGTTCGACCAAGCGTCGCGAAATCGGCCACGGCCGTCTGGCCAAGCGCGCCTTGGCCGCTTGCCTGCCCACCAAGGAAGAATTCCCCTACACCATCCGCGTGGTGTCGGAAATTACCGAATCCAACGGCTCTTCGTCGATGGCCTCGGTGTGCGGTGGCTGCCTGTCGATGATGGACGCCGGCGTGCCCATGAAGGCGCACGTGGCCGGTATCGCCATGGGGCTGATCAAGGAAGACAACCGTTTCGCCGTGCTGACCGACATTCTGGGTGACGAAGATCACCTGGGTGACATGGACTTCAAGGTGGCTGGCACGACCGCCGGTATCACGGCCCTGCAGATGGACATCAAGATCCAGGGCATCACCAAGGAAATCATGCAAGTGGCCCTGGCCCAGGCCAAGGAAGCGCGCATGCACATCCTGGGCAAGATGCAGGAAGCCATGGGCGAAGCCAAGACCGAAGTGTCGTCCTTCGCGCCCAAGCTGTTCACCATGAAGATCAACCCCGAGAAGATCCGTGACGTGATCGGCAAGGGCGGTGCCACCATTCGTGCGCTGACCGAAGAAACTGGCACCCAGATCAACATCGAGGAAGACGGCACCATCACGATTGCCGCCACCGATGGCGACAAGGCCGAAGCGGCGAAGAAGCGCATCGAAGAGATCACGGCCGAAGTGGAAATCGGCAAGGTCTACGAAGGCCCCATCGTCAAGATCCTGGAATTCGGCGCGCTGGTGAACCTGCTGCCCGGCAAGGATGGTCTGCTGCACATCAGCCAGATCGCGCACGAACGCGTGGAGAAGGTCACCGACTACCTGCAAGAAGGCCAAGTGGTTAAGGTCAAGGTGCTGGAGACCGACGACAAGGGTCGCGTCAAGCTGTCGATGAAGGCGCTGCTGGACCGCCCTGCCGGTGAGCAGCGTGGCGAGCGTCCTGCCCCTGCAGAGCGCCAGTCGCGTGAACCCCGTGCTCCCCGCGAGCCACGTGCTCCCCGCGGCGAGCAGACCGGTGCCGAGCAGCAGCAACAACAGCAGCAGCAATAAAGCCTCGGCTTTATGGCAAGTGCCATGACCTGTCGGACTGGTTCGTCAGGTCATGGTGCTGCTATTGAGAAGTGAGCTGCTTGCGCTTGCTGCATAAGGATTTAAGTCGTTTTTGGCTTAAATCCTTTTTGTGTCAAGTTGCAGTGGTGCAAGGCTTTTCAAGGCAGTGATCAATTCCATCTTGATGATGTTGTGACCCCATGAAGAAGAAACTGATTGTTGGCAACTGGAAGATGAATGGCAGCCTGTCGGCCAATGCCGACTTGGTGTCGGCGCTGGTCCAGGGGTTGCCAGCCCCGCTGAACTGCGGTGTGGGCGTGGCTGTGCCGGCTGCCTACCTGGCCCAGGTGCAGGCACTGGTGCAGGGATCCGGTGTGGCGCTGGCTGCGCAGGATGTGTCCCAGCACGACAAGGGTGCCTACACCGGCGAGGTGTCGGCTGCGATGTTGCAGGATTTCGGCGTGCGTTATGCCCTGGTGGGACATTCCGAGCGCCGCCAGTACCACGCCGAGACCGATGCTGTCGTTGCGGCCAAGGCGCAGGCTGCGCTGGCCAAGGGCATTACGCCCATCGTCTGCGTGGGTGAGACCCTGGAAGAGCGTGAAGCCGGTCATACCGAGCAGGTGGTCAAGCGCCAATTGGCGGCGGTGATCCACCAGGTCGGGCATTGCGTGAGTGAGCTGGTGGTGGCTTACGAGCCGGTGTGGGCCATTGGTACGGGCAAGACCGCTTCGCCTGAGCAGGCGCAGGCTGTGCATGCCGTGTTGCGTGCGCAGCTGGCAGCCGCGACTGAACACGCCGACCGTGTGCCGCTGCTCTACGGTGGCAGCATGAATGCCGCGAATGCGGCGCAGTTGCTGGCGCAGGCGGACATTGATGGTGGTCTGGTGGGTGGTGCATCGCTCAAGGCGGCAGACTTTTTGCAGATCGTTGCGGCGGCCCACTGATGGGTTGGCTGAAGGTATTTAACTGAGGAGTGGGAATGAGCGCATTTGCGACATTGATTTTGGCTGTGCAGATGTTGTCGGCCCTGGCCATGATTGGCCTGATCTTGATCCAGCACGGCAAGGGTGCGGACATGGGGGCGGCCTTTGGCAGCGGAACTTCGGGTAGCCTGTTTGGTGCCAGCGGGAGTGCCAACTTCCTGTCGCGCAGCACCGCGGTGCTGGCCACGGTGTTCTTTGTGGCGACTCTGGCGCTGGCGTACCTGGGCAATGCCCGTCCTGCCAGCACGGGGAGTGTGTTGGAGAGTGTGCCCGCGGCCGTGACGGCGCCAGCAGCCCCTGCTGTCGACAGCACCGTGCCTACAGCACCTGTCCAGGGTGTGGATCAGATTCCCGCCAAATAATTGGATCAAACGTCTGATGAATGCTGTGTTACAGCATTTTTCGGGCTAAAATCCGAGGATTGCTTGGCAAGCGATAGCCCAGTTAGAGGGGGCTCCTCATGCGAGCCAAGCAGTTGAGACTTACAAGCCGTCGTGGTGAAATTGGTAGACACGCTATCTTGAGGGGGTAGTGGCGAAAGCTGTGCGAGTTCGAGTCTCGCCGACGGCACCATCATAAATACAGCCTGCCCATGATCAGGCAGTGGTCGAGGGCAAGGTCAACAAGCGGAAAACGCGACCTCACATGAACCTCGATCAATATCTCCCCGTCCTGCTTTTCATTATGGTGGGCATCGCAGTGGGAGTCGTCCCTCTCGCTCTTGGCTATGTTCTGGGGCCCAATCGCCCGGATGCAGCCAAAAACTCTCCCTATGAGTGCGGTTTTGAGGCCTTTGAAGATGCACGCATGAAGTTTGATGTGCGCTTCTACCTGATCGCCATTCTCTTCATCCTGTTTGACCTGGAAATCGCATTCCTGTTGCCTTGGGCCGTTGCGCTGCAAGACGTGGGCATGACTGGTTTCGTTGCTGTTCTCATCTTCCTGACCGTCCTTGTAGTGGGTTTTGCCTACGAATGGAAAAAGGGCGCCCTGGATTGGGAATAAGCACTACGTAATCCTCAAAAAAGGAAGCACGATGATTGAAGGCGTGATGAAGGAAGGCTTCGTCACCACGAGCTATGACGCCGTGGTGAACTGGGCCAAGACCGGTTCTATCTGGCCGATGACATTTGGTCTGGCTTGCTGCGCCGTGGAGATGATGCACGCTGCGGCCGCGCGCTACGACTTGGCACGTTTTGGCGCGGAAGTGTTCCGCCCCTCGCCGCGCCAGTCGGACCTGATGATTGTGGCGGGAACGCTGTGCAACAAGATGGCCCCCGCGCTGCGCAAGGTGTATGACCAGATGTCGGAGCCCCGCTGGGTGCTGTCGATGGGGTCGTGCGCCAATGGTGGTGGCTATTACCACTACAGCTATTCGGTGGTGCGTGGCTGTGACCGGATTGTTCCTGTGGATGTCTACGTGCCTGGCTGTCCGCCCACGGCCGAAGCGCTGATCTACGGCATCATCCAGCTGCAGCAGAAAATCCGCCGCACGAACACCATCGCCCGCGTTTAAGGAGCCGAGAGGATGTCCGCATTTGCAATTCAGCCCGAAGCACTTCGGGATCTGGTGGCAACCGCATTGGGAGACCAGGCGCGCAATGTCACCGTCAAGCATAGCGAGGTGACGGTTGAAGTCGCTGCCGTGCACTACTTGGATGTCATGCGCAAGCTGCGCGACACACCCGGTTGTCAGTTTGAGCAACTGATCGACCTGTGCGGTGTTGACTATTCGACCTACCAGGAAACCGGTGTGGAAGGTGCGCGTTTTGTTGTGGTGTCGCACCTGTTGTCGGTCAGCCTGAACCAGCGTGTGCGCGTGCGTGCCCTGTGCGCAGACGATGACTTCCCGATGATGGCCTCTGTGTGCGAGCTGTGGAGCAGTGCCAATTGGTACGAGCGTGAAGCGTTTGACCTGTATGGCATCGTCTTCGAAGGCCACACCGACCTGCGTCGCATCCTGACCGACTATGGCTTTATCGGTCACCCCTTCCGCAAGGATTTCCCGCTGTCCGGTCACGTGGAGATGACCTATGACACCGAGCAACGCCGCGTGGTCTATCAACCTGTCACGATTGAGCCACGTGAGATCACGCCGCGCATCATCCGTGAGGAGAACTACGGAGGACTGCACTGACAGACGCATTGCGTCTGCTGGTTGACAACCATGGCTGAAATCAAAAACTATTCCATCAACTTCGGACCCCAGCACCCTGCCGCGCACGGTGTGCTGCGCTTGGTGTTGGAGCTGGACGGTGAAGTGGTCCAGCGTGCCGATCCGCACGTGGGTCTGCTGCACCGTGCCACTGAAAAGCTGGCCGAGCACAAGACCTACATCCAGTCGCTGCCCTACATGGACCGACTGGACTACGTGTCCATGATGTGCAACGAGCACGCCTACTGCCTGGCGATCGAAAAGCTGCTGGGCATTGAGGTGCCCAAGCGCGCGCAGTATATCCGTGTGATGTTCAGTGAGATCACGCGTCTGCTGAACCACCTGATGTGGCTGGGCTCCAACGGCATGGATTGCGGTGCATCCACCGTGCTGATGTGGACCTTCCGCGAGCGTGAAGACCTGTTCGACATGTACGAGGCCGTATCTGGCGCCCGCATGCACGCCGCCTACTTCCGTCCTGGAGGTGTCTATCGCGATCTGCCCGATACCATGCCCCAGTTCAAGGCCAGCAAAGTGCGCAATGCCAAGGGCATTGAGAAGCTGAATGCCAACCGCCAAGGCTCGTTGCTGGACTTCATCGAAGACTTCACCAACCGCTTCCCCAAGTGTGTGGATGAGTATGAATACCTGCTCACCGAAAACCGCATCTGGAAGCAGCGCATGGTGGGCATTGGCGTGGTGACTCCAGAGCGTGCGCTGAACATGGGCTTTACCGGTCCAATGCTGCGTGGATCCGGGATTGCCTGGGATCTGCGCAAAAAACAGCCGTACGAAGTCTATGGTGAGCTGGACTTTGATGTCCCAGTGGGCAAGACCGGCGATTGCTACGACCGTTACCTGGTGCGCGTTGCAGAAATGCGCCAGTCGAACGAGCTGATCAAGCAGTGTGTGAAGTGGCTGCGTGCCAACCCAGGTCCGGTCATTACCGAGAACCACAAGGTGGCGCCGCCGGCCCGTGAGGACATGAAGTCCAACATGGAGTCGCTGATTCACCATTTCAAGCTGTTCACCGAAGGCTTCAAGGTGCCTGAAGGCGAAGCCTATGCGGCGGTGGAGCACCCCAAGGGGGAGTTTGGTATCTACCTGGTGAGCGATGGCGCGAACAAGCCTTATCGCCTGAAGATTCGTGCCCCCGGCTTCGCCCACTTGGCGATGATGGACGAAGTGGTTAGTGGCCACATGCTGTCCGACGTGGTGGCCGTGATCGGCACCATGGATATCGTGTTCGGAGAGATTGACCGATGATTACTGAAGCGACCAAAGCGCGCTTTGCGCGTGAAGTGGCCAAGTACCCAGCCGACCAAAAGCAGTCCGCAGTGATGGCCTGCCTGTCGATTGCCCAGCAAGAGCTGGGCTGGGTCACGCCTGAGAGCGAGGCAGTCATTGCCGAAGTGCTGGACATGCCGCAGATTGCCGTGCATGAAGTCACGACCTTCTACAACATGTACAACCAAAAGCCCGTGGGCAAGTACAAGTTGAACGTGTGCACCAACTTGCCCTGCCAACTGCGCGATGGCTACAAGGCATTGCACCATCTGGAAGCTAAGTTGGGTATCAAGATGGGTGAGACCACGCCGGACGGCATGTTCACTCTGCAGCAGTCGGAGTGCCTGGGCGCTTGCGCCGATGCCCCGGTGATGTTGGTGAACGACCGTTGCATGTGCAGCTTCATGAGCAATGAGAAGTTGGACGAGTTGGTGGACGGACTGCGTGCAGCGGAGGGCAAGGCATGACGACCATCTTGAACAACCCTGCCGCCAACGATGTGCTGGCCAAATTTGCCGCGTCGGGCAACGAAACCTGCTTTCACGGTCGCCACATCGAGCCCCAGATCTACAAGGATTTGAACGGCAAGAACTGGACCCTCAAAGATTACGAAGCCCGTGGTGGCTACCAGGCCCTGCGTAAGATCCTGGGCCAAGATGGCGGCCCGGGCCTGACCCAGGACGAGGTGATTGCCACGGTCAAGGAGTCAGCACTGCGCGGTCGTGGTGGTGCAGGCTTCCCCTCGGGTCTGAAGTGGAGCTTCATGCCCCGCCAGTTCCCAGGCCAGAAATACCTGGTCTGCAACTCGGATGAGGGTGAGCCAGGCACGTGCAAGGACCGCGAAATCCTGATGCACAACCCCCACATCGTGATCGAAGGCATGGCGATTGCAGCCTATGCGATGGGCATCAACGTGGGCTACAACTACATTCACGGTGAAATTTTTCAGGCCTACGAACGCTTTGAAGCGGCGCTGGAAGAAGCGCGCGCCGCAGGTTTCCTGGGCGACAACATCATGGGTTCGAACTTCAGCTTCCAGCTGCATGGTCACCATGGTTTTGGCGCTTACATCTGTGGCGAAGAAACGGCGTTGCTGGAATCGCTGGAAGGCAAGAAGGGGCAGCCCCGCTTCAAGCCACCATTCCCCGCCAGCTTCGGCCTGTATGGCAAGCCCACCACGATCAACAACACCGAGACATTTGCCGCGGTGCCCTGGATCATCCGCAACGGTGGGAATGCCTACTTGGAATGCGGCAAGCCCAACAACGGTGGCACCAAGATTTTCTCGGTCAGCGGCGATGTGAATCTGCCCGGTAACTACGAAGTGCCCATGGGCACACCTTTCAGCAAGCTGCTCGAGCTGGCTGGTGGCGTGCGCACAGGTCGCAAGCTCAAGGCGGTGATCCCTGGTGGTTCGTCTTCGCCCGTGCTGCCGGCGGACATCATCATGGAATGCACGATGGACTACGACTCCATCTCCAAGGCAGGTTCCATGCTGGGGTCGGGCGCTGTGATCGTGATGGACGATTCGCGTGACATGGTGGAAAGCCTGCTGCGCCTGTCGTACTTCTATCAGCACGAGTCCTGTGGCCAGTGCACACCGTGCCGCGAAGGCACAGGTTGGTTGTGGCGCGTGGTCAAGCGTATTCAGGAGGGTGAAGGCCGTCCCGAAGACATTGAACTGCTGGACTCCGTATCCGTGAACATCATGGGCCGCACGATTTGTGCGCTGGGCGACGCGGCTGCCATGCCCGTACGCGCCATGATCAAGCATTTCCGCCACGAGTTTGAAGCCAAGATTGCCGCGGCTGCGAAGTCGGGCTCTACAGCTGCCTGATCGCGAGAGGCGAGAGACATATGGTTGAAATTGAACTAGACGGCAAGAAGGTGGAGGTTGCTCCTGGCAGCATGGTCATGCATGCGGCCGAGCGAGCAGGCACCTACATTCCGCACTTTTGCTACCACAAGAAACTTTCCATTGCTGCCAACTGCCGCATGTGTTTGGTGGAAGTGGAAAAGGCCCCCAAACCCCTGCCGGCCTGCGCGACCCCGGTCACGCAAGGCATGATTGTGCGCACCAAGAGCGACAAGGCCATCAAGGCCCAGCAGTCGGTCATGGAGTTCCTGCTGATCAACCACCCCTTGGATTGCCCCATCTGCGACCAAGGCGGTGAGTGCCAGCTGCAGGATTTGGCGGTCGGCTATGGCGGTACCGGTTCGCGCTACGAAGAAGAAAAGCGCGTGGTGGCTCACAAGGATGTGGGTCCCCTGATCTCGATGGAAGAGATGAGCCGCTGCATCCACTGCACCCGCTGCGTGCGTTTTGGTCAGGAAGTGGCCGGCGTCATGGAGCTGGGCATGGTCAACCGCGGCGAGCACTCGGAGATCACCACCGTGGTGGGCGATACCGTGGACTCCGAGCTGTCGGGCAACATGATCGATCTGTGCCCTGTGGGTGCGTTGACCAGCAAGCCCTTCCGCTACAGCGCCCGTACCTGGGAACTGTCGCGACGCAAGTCGGTGTCGCCACATGACTCCACCGGTGCCAATCTGATCGTCCAGGTGAAGAACCACAAGGTGATGCGCGTCGTGCCCTTCGAGAACGAAGCCATCAACGAGTGCTGGATTGCCGACCGCGATCGCTTCTCTTACGAAGCCCTGAACAGCGACGAACGCCTGACACAGCCCATGATCAAGCAGGGCGGTGCATGGAAGACGGTCGACTGGCAAACCGCGTTGGAATACGTGGCCAACGGCCTGAAGCAAATCAAGGAACAGCACGGTGCACAAAGCATTGGCGCCTTGGTGAGCCCCCACAGCACACTCGAAGAGCTGTTCCTGACAGGCCAGTTGCTGCGTGGCATCGGTAGCGACAATATCGACTGGCGTCTGCGCCATGCACAGTTCAACGCTGCCGAAGGCGTGCGTTGGCTGGGCATATCGATTGCGGCGTTGTCCGAGCTGCAAGCTGTGCTGGTCGTGGGTTCTAACCTGCGTAAGGACCACCCCTTGTTCGCACAACGCATTCGCCAGGCTGCCAAGAAGGGTGGGCAGGTGTTTGCGCTGAATGCACAGGTGTACGACTGGGCCATGCCCGTCAGCGCATCGGTGGTGGCTGCGCAAGACTGGGCACAGGCTCTGGCCGATGTGGCCGCAGCCGTGGCACAGGCCAAGGGCGTGCAAGCACCCGTGGCAGCACAGGCCAACGCAGAAGCCCAGGCGATTGCCCAGGCCCTGTTGGCGGGTGAGCGCAAGGCCGTGTTGCTGGGCAACGCTGCCGCGCACCATGCACAAGCCGCCGAATTGCTGGCCCTGGCCAACTGGATCGCGGAGCAAACCGGTGCCACCGTGGGTTACCTGACTGAGGCTGCCAACACCGTGGGTGCGCAGTGGGTGAAGGCACAACCTCAGTCCAATGGTCTGAATGCGGCACAAATGGTGGCAGGTGGCCTGAAGGCCGCGATCCTGCTGAACACCGAGCCTGCATTCGACACGGCCGCTGGCCAGCAAGCTCTGCAAGGCCTGAACAAGTCGGAAATGGTGGTGACCTTGAGCCCGTTCAAGGCCAACCTGGACGTCAGCGACGTGTTGCTGCCGATTGCACCGTTCACCGAAACCTCGGGCACCTTCGTGAACGCCGAGGGCCGTGTGCAAAGCTTCCACGCCGTGGTGAAGCCTTTGGCCGAAACCCGCCCCGCCTGGAAGGTGCTGCGTGTCTTGGCCAATCTGTTGGGTGTCGAAGGCGTGGATTACGAATCCTCGCAGGACGTACTGGCCACCGCGATTGGCGCGGCCACCAGCGAAGTGCCAGCCCAGGCGCTGAGCAATGCGACCCAAGCGGCTGCGCAAGTGTTTGGCGGTGCGGTCACTGAGCCGGCTGTGGCAAGCATCTATCAACTGGACAGCATTGTCCGCCGCGCGACGTCGCTGCAACTGACAGCCGATGCGCGCCAGGCACGTGAGGGAGGTGCTGCATGATTGACGCACTCAAGACGGCAGGCGCAGGCCTGATCGAGGCAGCGTGGTGGACTGATGCAGTATGGCCTGTCATCTGGATTTTGCTCGGCATCATCGCCATCGTGGCACCGCTGATGATTGCGGTGGCCTACCTGACCCTGTGGGAGCGCAAATTCCTGGGGTGGATCCAGGTCCGTCCAGGTCCCAACCGTGTGGGGCCTTGGGGCTTGCTGCAGCCGATGGCCGACGGCCTGAAGCTGTTGACCAAGGAACTGATCATGCCCACGGTGGCATCCAAGGGGCTGTTCTACGTCGGTCCCGTGATGGCCATCATGCCCGCCTTGGCTGCGTGGGTGGCGGTGCCTTTCGGACCTGAAGTCGCCCTGGCCAACGTCAATGCCGGCATCTTGCTGATCATGGCGATCACTTCGATCGAAGTCTATGGCGTGATCATTGCAGGCTGGGCCTCCAACTCCAAGTACGCCTTCCTGGGCGCGCTGCGTGCTTCGGCACAGATGGTGAGCTACGAAATCGCCATGGGCTTCTGCTTCCTGGTGGTCATCATGGTCACCGGTAGCATGAACCTGACGCAAGTGGTGCTCAGCCAGGGCCAAGGTCAGTTTGCCGACATGGGCCTGAGCTTCCTGTCCTGGAACTGGTTGCCCCTGCTGCCGATCTTCCTGGTCTACCTGATCTCGGGTGTCGCAGAAACCAACCGCGCGCCGTTTGACGTGGTGGAAGGTGAGTCGGAAATCGTGGCCGGCCACATGGTCGAGTACTCAGGCATGGGCTTTGCGATCTTCTTCCTGGCGGAATACGCCAGCATGTGGCTTGTCTCGATCCTGGCCGTGATCATGTTCTTCGGTGGCTGGTTGCCTCCAGTGGAAGCCCTGGGCTTCATTCCCGGCTGGATCTGGCTGGCGGCCAAGACAGCGTTCGTGGTCACCTGCTTTGTGTGGATTCGAGCCACGTTCCCGCGCTTCCGCTATGACCAGATCATGCGTCTGGGCTGGAAGATCTTCATCCCTGTCACCCTGGTGTGGCTGGTCATCGTGGGTGCATGGCTGCACTCGCCTTGGAATATTTGGAATTAAGCGGGGACACCAATGGCTGCTGTTGCTGCTACACCTTTCTCTATCAAGGATTTCTTCAAGAGCTTCATGCTCGTGGAGCTGTTCAAGGGCATGGCCCTGACAGGTCGCAAGGCGTTTTCGCCCCATGTGACCATCCAGTTCCCCGAAGAAAAAACCCCTCTGTCGCCACGTTTTCGTGGCCTGCACGCATTGCGCCGTTATGACAACGGTGAAGAGCGCTGCATCGCCTGCAAGCTGTGCGAGGCCGTGTGCCCCGCGATGGCGATCACGATCGAGTCGGACGTGCGGGATGACGGTTCGCGCCGTACCACGCGCTACGACATCGATTTGACCAAGTGCATCTTCTGCGGTTTCTGCGAAGAAAGCTGCCCGGTCGATTCGATCGTGGAAACGCAGATTTTCGAATACCACGGTGAAAAGCGTGGCGACCTGTACTTCACCAAGGACATGTTGCTGGCTGTGGGTGATCGCTACGAAGCCGACATCGCTGCTGCCAAGGCAGCGGATGCCAAGTACCGCTAAAGCGGCTCCTGATCCAGAAAGATTCGAATCATGGACGCCAAAACTGGTTTCTTCTATCTCTTCTCGGCGGTGATGCTGTTTGCAGCCTTCCGAGTCATTACATCGCGCAACCCGGTGCACGCCGTGCTCAACCTGATTCTGGCCTTCTCGCAAGCCGCTGGTATCTGGTTGATGCTGAAGGCGGAGTTCCTGGGTATTGCCCTGGTGGTGGTCTACCTGGGCGCCGTGATGGTGCTCTTCATGTTCGTGGTGATGATGCTGGACATCCGCATCGACCGTGTGCGCCAAGGCTTCTGGAAGCATTTCCCGGTCGCGGCGTTTGTCGGTGCCGTGGTGGCGCTGGAGATGGCCCTGGTCCTGATGGCAGGTTTTGGCACTGTGGACGAGGCCAAGCCGGTGGCCGAGCTGCTGAACAAGCAGGGTGAGGTGCTGCCGTACTCCAACACCCAGGCCCTGGGTCGTCTGCTGTACACCCAGTACCTGTACCCCGTGGAAATTGCCGCCATCCTGCTGCTGGTGGCCATGATCACCGCGATTGCCCTGACCATGCGTAAGCGCAAGGACACCAACAAAGCGATCAACCCTGCAATCCAGGTGCGAGTGCGTGCGCAAGACCGCATCAGCCTGGTGAAGATGGAGGCCACCAAGGCCCCGGTGGCTGCGGCTGCCGAGGGTGAGACGGCCGTGGAGGAGAAAAAATGACGCTCACACTAGGGCACTTTCTGACGCTGGGAGCGATGCTGTTCGCCATCTCGGTGATCGGTATTTTCCTGAACCGGAAAAACCTGATCGTCTTACTGATGTGCATCGAACTGATGCTTTTGGCGGTCAACACCAACTTCGTGGCCTTCTCCCACTACCTGGGTGACATGCACGGTCAAGTGTTTGTGTTCTTCATCCTGACGGTTGCGGCCGCGGAATCGGCGATTGGCTTGGCCATCCTGGTGCTGCTGTTCCGTAACAAGTCCAGTATCAATGCGGAAGATCTCGACACCCTCAAGGGTTGAGGCACCGGTATTTGCAAGGTTCTGAAGAATGAGTCAAACACTTTCTGCATCCATGCTCCTGGCGGTACCGCTGGCTCCGCTGGCCGGTTCTGTCCTGGCGGGCATATTCGGCACCGCATTTGGTGGCAACAAGTTCGGTCGCGGAGTCAGCCACTCGCTCACCATCCTGGGCGTGCTGGTTTCCTTCATCCTGTCGGCACTGACCTTCCAGGCAGTGGTTTCCGAGGGCGCACGCTTTGATCAGACCATCTATGAATGGATGGTGGTCGGCGGTCTGAAGATGGAGGTCGGTTTCCTGATCGACTCCATCACCGCCATGATGATGTGCGTGGTGACCTTCGTGTCGCTGATGGTGCACATCTACACCATGGGCTACATGGAAGAAGACGACGGCTACAACCGTTTCTTCTCCTACATCTCGCTGTTCACCTTCTCCATGCTGATGCTGGTGATGAGCAACAACCTGCTGCAGCTGTTCTTCGGCTGGGAGGCTGTGGGCCTGGTGTCCTACCTGCTGATCGGTTTCTACTTCAAGAAGGAATCGGCCATCTTCGCCAACATGAAGGCCTTCTTGGTCAACCGTGTGGGTGACTTCGGCTTCATCCTGGGCATCGGTTTGATTGCGGCCTACACGGGCACGCTGAACTACGGCGAAATCTTTGCCAAGTTGCCAGAGCTGCAACAGGCCACCATGCCTGGCACAGGCTGGCTGCTGGTGACCGTGATCGGCATCTGCTTGTTCATCGGTGCCATGGGCAAGTCGGCGCAGTTCCCGCTGCACGCCTGGCTGCCAGACTCCATGGAAGGCCCTACCCCCATCTCCGCCCTGATTCACGCGGCGACCATGGTGACGGCCGGTATCTTCATGGTTTCGCGCATGTCGCCGCTGTATGAGCTGTCGGATGTGGCGTTGAACTTCATCTTGGTGATCGGTTCCATCACGGCCCTTTTCATGGGTATCCTGGGCATCATCCAGAACGACATCAAGCGCGTGATTGCGTATTCCACGCTCTCGCAGCTGGGGTACATGACGATTGCACTGGGTGTGTCGGCCTACTCCGTGGCCACGTTCCACCTGATGACGCACGCCTTCTTCAAGGCCTTGCTGTTCCTCGGAGCCGGTTCTGTGATCATGGGCATGCACCACAACCAGGACATCCGCTGGATGGGTGGCGTGCGCAAGTACATGCCCATCACCTGGATCACGTTCCTGTTGGGCAACCTGGCACTGATCGGTACGCCGTTCTTCTCGGGCTTTTACTCGAAGGACGCGATCATCGAAGCCGTGCATGCCTCGAACCTGCCCGCCTCCGGTTTTGCGAACTTTGCCGTACTGGCCGGTGTGTTCATCACCGCGTTCTATTCGTTCCGTCTGTACTTCATCGTGTTCCACGGTAAAGAGCGCTACGACCAGAATCCGGATGCCCACCACGATGACCACCATGGTCATAACGATCACGGCCATGGTCACGATGCCAAGCCGCACGAATCGCCTTGGGTGGTGACGGCACCGCTGGTGCTGCTGGCCATTCCTTCGGTGGTGATCGGTGCCATCGCGCTGATGCCCATGCTGTTCGGCGACTTCTTCAAGGGCGTGATCTATGTCGACGCCGCCAAGCACCCCGCGATGACCGAGCTGGCCGAGAAGATCCATGGTTGGCTGCCCATGGCGCTGCATGGCTTCCAGACCGCTCCGTTCTGGCTGGCTCTGGCCGGTGTGGTGGTGTCCTACCTCTTCTACATGGTCAAGCCAGAGATTCCTGCCGCCATCATGGCCTTGTCCAAGAAGATCGGCCTGTACCAGGTGCTGGAAGGCAAGTACGGTGTGGACTGGGTGTACGAAAACATCTTCGCACGTGGTTCGCGCGCCTTCGGTACCGCCTTCTGGAAGGTGGGCGACCAGGCCATCATTGATGGTGCTGTCGTGAATGGTTCCTGGAAGCTGGTTGGCAAGATCGCTGCCGTGGTCCGCTGGTTCCAGTCGGGTTACATCTATCACTACGCGTTGGTCATGATCCTGGGCATCTTCCTGCTCATGACGTACTTCGTGTGGCTCAACAAGTAAGGGAAGAACAAAAATGGGTTTGTTGAGTCTTTCCATCTGGACACCCATCGTCTTTGGTGTCCTGTTGCTGGCCTTCGGCCGCGACAACTGCGCGCGTGGCGTGCGCTGGGTGGCACTGATTGGCTCCTTGCTGGGGCTGGCGGTGACCATTCCGCTGATCACGGGTTTTGACACCTCTTCGGCGCAGATGCAATTCGTCGAGAAGGTCCTGTGGATTGAGCGTTTCAATATCCACTACCACCTGGGCCTGGACGGTCTGTCCTTCTGGTTCGTGCCGCTGACGGCCTTCATCACCGTGATCGTAGTGCTGGCCTCGTGGGAAAGCATCACTGAGCGCGTGAACCAGTACATGGGCGCGTTCCTGGTGCTGTCGGGCCTGATGATCGGCGTGTTTGCGGCCCTGGACGGCTTGCTGTTCTACGTGTTCTTCGAAGCCACCCTGATCCCTATGTACCTGATCATCGGTATCTGGGGCGGCCCCAACAAGATCTACGCGGCGTTCAAGTTCTTCCTGTACACCCTGATGGGCTCGCTGCTCACCCTGGTGGCCATCATCTACCTGTACAACGTCTCGGGTGGCAGCTTTGACATCCAGGCCTGGCACAAGCTGCCCCTGGGGTCCTTGCCCCAGACCCTGGTGTTCTTTGCCTTCTTCGCGGCGTTTGCCGTGAAGGTGCCCATGTTCCCGGTACACACCTGGTTGCCCGACGTGCACGTGGAAGCGCCCACTGGCGGTTCTGCTGTGCTGGCGGCCATCATGCTGAAGCTGGGCGCCTACGGTTTCCTGCGCTTCTCGCTGCCGATTGCTCCTGACGCCTCGCGCGAATGGGCCTGGCTGATGATTGCGCTGTCGCTGATCGCCGTGGTCTACGTGGGCATGGTCGCCCTGGTGCAAAAGGACATGAAGAAGCTGGTGGCTTATTCGTCCGTGGCGCACATGGGCTTTGTGACCCTGGGCTTCTTCATCTTCAACGACCTGGGCGTGTCCGGCGGTATCGTGCAGATGATTGCCCACGGCTTTGTCTCGGGCGCCATGTTCCTGTGCATCGGCGTGCTGTACGACCGTGTGCACTCGCGCGACATCGCGGCGTATGGCGGCGTGGTCAACACCATGCCCAAGTTCGCGGCCTTTGCCCTGCTGTTCGCTATGGCCAACTGCGGTCTGCCAGCCACGGCAGGTTTCGTGGGCGAGTGGATGGTGATCCTGGGGGCCGTGAAGTTCAACTTCTGGGTGGGCCTGCTGGCTGCCACCGCACTGATCTTCGGTGCGGCCTACACCCTGTGGATGTACAAGCGCGTGTACCTGGGCCCCGTGGGCAATGACCATGTGAAGGAGCTGCAGGACATCAACTGCCGCGAGTTCCTGATCCTGGCCATCCTGGCTGTGGCAGTCCTGTACATGGGCCTGTACCCCAAGCCCTTCACAGATGTGATGGATCCTTCGGTGGCGCAGCTGTTGCAGCACGTGGCCCAATCCAAGCTTCCCTGACCAGACTGAACTGAGAGATTGAGATGATTGACAACATCAGCTGGCTTTCGATCTACCCTGAGATCGTGCTCCTGGTCATGGGATGCGTGATTACCTTGGTGGACCTGAGCGTGAAAAGCGCTCGCCGCACCGGCACCTATGTGCTGACCATGTTGACGCTGGCCGTGGTGGCCATCATGCAGGCCAACTACGCGGCCAGCGGCAACACCTTCTACGGCTGGGGCAGCATGGTGGTCTCCGACGCCATGGGCAACTGGCTCAAGTGCTTTGCCACCGTGGCGATGATGGTGACCCTGGTGTATGCACGCCCTTATGCCGCAGACCGCGACATGCTGCGCGGCGGCGAGCTGTTCAGCCTGTCGACCTTTGCGCTGCTGGGCATGTTCATCATGATCAGCGCCAACAACCTGCTGCTGGTCTACCTGGGCCTGGAGCTGCTGACCCTGGCCAGCTATGCCCTGGTGGCCCTGCGCCGCGACCACATGCCCGCGACCGAAGCGGCCATGAAGTACTTCGTGCTGGGTTCGCTGGCTTCGGGTTTCCTGCTGTATGGCCTGTCCATGGTCTACGGTGCGACCGGTTCGCTGGACATCGGCGAGATCTTCAAGGCCATCAGCTCCGGTGAGCTCAAGCACCAGGTGCTGGTCTTCGGTCTGGTGTTCGTGGTGGCCGGTCTGGCGTTCAAGCTGGGTGCCGCGCCCTTCCACATGTGGGTGCCTGACGTTTACCACGGTGCGCCGACGGCCATCACCGCGCTGATCGGTGGCGCACCCAAGCTGGCGGCCTTCGCCCTGGTGATCCGTCTGCTGGTGGATGGCATGCTGCCCCTGGCGTTCGACTGGCAGCAAATGCTGGCTGTGATGGCGATTGCCTCGCTGCTCGTGGGTAACCTGGCCGCCATCGCCCAGACCAACCTCAAGCGCATGCTGGCGTACTCGACCATCGCGCAGATGGGCTTTGTGCTGCTGGGTCTGCTGTCGGGCGTGATCGGCGGTGAAGTGGATCCGGCCCGTGCGGCCAATGCCTACGGTTCGTCCATGTTCTACGTGGTGACCTATGTGCTGACCACCTTGGCCACCTTCGGCGTGATCCTGCTGCTGTCGCGTGAAGGCTTCGAAAGTGAAGAAATTGCCGACCTGGCCGGGCTGAACCAGCGCAGCCCGCTGTACGCCGGCATCATGGCCGCCTGCCTGTTCTCCATGGCCGGTATCCCTCCGCTGGTGGGTTTCTATGCCAAGCTGTCGGTGCTGCAGGCACTGGTGGCTTCGGGTGACAGCTTCTACATCGGCCTGGCCATCTTCGCCGTGGTCATGTCGCTGATCGGCGCCTTCTACTACCTGCGCGTGGTCAAGGTCATGTACTTTGACAAACCCTTGACCGCCACCACCGTGTCCGCCCCCTGGGATGTGCGCGCGGTGCTGACCGTGAATGGTGCCCTGGTCTTGATCTTGGGCATTGTTCCTGGTGGTTTGATGGCGCTGTGCGCCGATGCCGTGGTTCGCGCCCTGGCATCCTGACCGATAATGTGAAGCGTGACTCAAACTGCTTCCATTTGGTTAATCATCTTGGCGGCCCTGGTGGCCGCCAATTTGCCTTTTATGAACGAGCGCTGGCTGGTGGCCGGCCCTGTGGCGGCGACCCACCGCAAGCCCCTGTGGGGCCGCCTGGCCGAGCTGGTGCTGCTGTACTTCGTGGTCGGTGGCCTGGCCTTGTTGCTGGAGCGCCGTGCAGGGCAGATCTATCCCCAGGGCTGGGAGTTCTACGCCATCACCGCCACGCTGTTTCTGACATTGGCCTTTCCGGGCTTTGTCTGGCGCTACCTCACCAAACACCGCAGCCGCTAAACTGCGCGCTACGCACACAAGGCAGGGCTGCGACTCTGCCTTTTTTCTTTGGCCCGCTCTTTTTGTTTGTTTGCACCATGAAGGTGTTTGACCTGCGCTGCACCCAGGACCATGTGTTTGAAGGCTGGTTTGGCTCGGAAGATGATTTCCGCAGTCAGCTGGACCGTGGCTTGCTGGAGTGCCCGATGTGCGGCAGCCAGGAGATCACCAAGGGCCTGAGCGCGCCGCGCCTGAACCTGGGCGCGCAGCCGCCTGCAGCGGCTATGCCGGCGCCACGCGACGCGGCTGCCCCGGTGCAGGAGCACCAGCGCAAGTTGCATGCCTTGCAGGCGGCTTGGCTGGAGGCCTCGCGCAAGATCGTGGAAAAGACCGAGGACGTGGGCGATCGCTTCGCCGATGAAGCCCTGCGCATGCACAAGGGCGAAGAGCCCGAGCGACCCATCCGTGGCCAGGCCACGCCCCAGCAGGCCTTGGAGTTGCTGGAAGAGGGCGTGCCAGTGCTGCCCCTGGCCTTGCCCAAGGGCAGCAAGCAAACCTTGCAATAAGGGCCGGCCTGCCACCGGTCTGGCTGTGGCCCTCCATCCGGGGCTTATCCAAAAAGTGAGTGCTCAGCGCTTGGTCTTCAAGCGTTGCACAGCCTTGGGGCTGCTCAACGCGCTCCAGACGGGCGCAATCTGCTCCTGATTTATGCAGGTACCCAGCCGGAACCTTCCGGGCTTGGATCCACAAAGCTTACAAAAAGCTGCCAACGCCGGAATTGGGCGACAACCCAAAATGCTGGAGAGTGAGTGAATGCTCTTCTTGATGGGACCGCCCAGCAGTGGCCTGGTGCGCGCCAAGATGGGGATAGGGTAAGTGCTTAGGTTGTAAGTCTTAGGCACAACTCCCAGTGCTTTTGCCAGAACCGCCACATACGATGCACCGCAACATACGACACGGTGCACGCTCCGGAAAAGCCCCCAGCTTTTCGCGCTGCACCACAACCACGGAGCAGCCTGGGCGCATGAGCGACGTTATTCTTCAAACCACCCATCTCACCAAAGAGTTCAAGGGTTTCACCGCCGTGAGCGATGTGAACCTGTCGGTGCAGCGCGGCAGCATCCACGCACTCATCGGACCCAACGGTGCCGGCAAGACCACCTGCTTTAACCTGCTGACCAAGTTCCTGGAGCCCACTTCGGGGGAAATCCGTTTCAACGGCCACGACATCACCCGCGAGGCCCCGGCCCAGATCGCCCGCCGTGGCGTGATCCGTTCGTTCCAGATTTCGGCCGTGTTCCCGCACCTGACGCTGATGGAGAACGTGCGCGTCGGCCTGCAGCGCAAGCTGGGTACTGAGTTCCACTTCTGGAAGAGCCAGCGCTCGCTGGACCAGCTCAATGGCCGCGCCATGGAACTGCTGGCCGAGGTGGGCCTGGACGACATGGCCGATGAGGTCACGGTCAATCTGCCGTATGGCCGCAAGCGTGCGCTGGAAATCGCCACCACGCTGGCGATGGAGCCTGAGCTGATGCTGCTGGACGAGCCTACCCAGGGCATGGGCCACGAGGACGTGGACCGTGTGACGCAGCTGATCAAGAAGGTCTCGGCCGGTCGCACCATCCTGATGGTGGAGCACAACATGAAGGTGATCTCCACGATTGCCGACCGCATCACCGTGCTGCAACGCGGCGCGGTGCTGGCCGAAGGCAACTACGCCGAAGTTTCAAGCAACCCGCAAGTGATGGAAGCCTATATGGGGACAACCGACGGCCAACTGCAAGGAGCGCACTGAGCCATGGCCGACAACAAGCACACAACACCTGCGCTGGAAATCCGCAATCTCGAAGCCTGGTATGGCGAATCCCACGTGCTGCACGGCGTGGACATGGTGGTCCACCCCGGTGAGGTGGTGACTCTGCTGGGCCGCAATGGCGCGGGCCGCACCTCCACCATGCGCGCCATCATGGGGCTGACCGGCGCCCGCAAGGGATCGGTCAAAATCAACGGCCAGGAAACCGTGGGCCTGCCCACGCACAAGATTGCCCACTTTGGCGTGGGCTATTGCCCCGAGGAGCGCGGCATTTTCTCCAGCCTGTCGTGCGAAGAGAACCTGCTGCTGCCCCCGCCGCTGAAGACCGGCCACGACGGCATGAGCGTCGAGGAAATCTACGCCATGTTCCCCAACCTGGCCGAGCGCCGCCACAGCCAGGGCACGCGCCTGTCGGGCGGCGAGCAGCAGATGCTAGCGGTGGCCCGCATCCTGCGCACCGGCGCACGCCTGCTGTTGCTGGACGAGATTTCCGAAGGGCTGGCGCCCGTGATCGTGCAGGCCCTGGCCCGCATGATCCATACGCTGCGCCAGAAGGGCTACACCATCGTCATGGTGGAGCAGAACTTCCGCTTTGCCGCGCCGCTGGCCGACCGCTTTTACGTGATGGAGCACGGCCGCATCGTCGAGACCTTCGAAGCGGCGCAGCTGGACGCCAAGATGCCCGTCCTCAATGAGTTGCTGGGCGTCTGAGCCCAGGCAGCAGCTACCGATTTCACACACCACAACAACAAGGAGACTGCAAGATGCACCCCATTCGTACGCCCCTGACCGCCCTGGCCCTGTCGCTGGCCGTTGCTGGTCTGGCCCACGCGCAGGAGCCCGACAAAATCAAGATTGGCTTCATCACCGACATGTCCAGCAACTACGCGGACGTGGACGGCAAGAACGGTGCCCTGGCCATCCAGATGGCCATCGATGATTTCGGTGGCAAGGTGCTGGGTAAGCCCATTGAGCTGCTGACCCAGGACCATCAGCACAAGCCTGACATTGCCGCCACCAAGGCGCGCGAATGGATCGACACGCAGAACCTGACCATGCTGTTCGGCGGCACCAACTCCGGCGTGGCCCTGGCGCTGGCCAAGGTGGCCCAGGAGAAGAAGCGCGTCTACATCAACAACGGCGCCGGCTCCTCGGCACTGACCAACGAGCAGTGCTCGCCCTACACCATCCACTATGCCTATGACACCGTGGCCCTGGCCAAGGGCACGGGCGGTGCGGTGGTGGACAACGGCGGCAAGGACTGGTTCTTCCTGACCGCGGACTACGCCTTCGGCCACTCGCTGGAAGCCGACACCACCAAGGTCATCAAGGCCAAGGGTGGCAACGTCAAGGGCAGCGTGCGCCATCCGCTGAACGCTTCGGACTTCTCCAGCTTCCTGCTGCAGGCGCAGAACTCCAAGGCCCAGATTCTGGGCCTGGCGAATGCCGGCGGCGACACCATCAACGCCATCAAGGCCGCGCGCGAGTTTGGCATCAACAAGAGCATGAAGATGGCCGGCCTGCTGGTGTTCCTGACCGACATCCACTCGCTGGGGCTGAAGAACACCGAAGGCCTGCTGCTGACCAGCAGCTGGGACTGGAACCTGAACGACGAGACCCGTGCATTCGGGCGCAAGTTCCAGTCCAAGACCAAGCGCATGCCCACCGACATCCAGGCGGCCAACTACTCGGCCACCACCAACTACCTGAAGGCCGTCGAAAAGGCTGGCACCACCGATGCGGATAAGGTGATGGCCGTGCTCAAGAGCACGCCGCTCAAGGACTTCTATGCCGAAGGCGTGATCCGTCCGGACGGCCGCTATGCCCACGACATGTACCTGATGCAGGTCAAGTCGCCCTCGGAGTCCAAGGAAGCCTGGGACTACTACAAGGTGGTCTCCAAGCTGCCAGCAGCCCAGGTCTGGACCACCAAGGAAGAGAGCAAGTGCGCTCTGTGGAAGTGATCGTCTGAGTGCGGCAGCACCCGTCGGACCCGGTGCGGTGCTGCCGTGATCAGACGGTGTTTGTGTTCGCGTTATCGAGTTTGCCGCCCCCGCGTCGTCGGAACAAGGGCACTGGTTTTACAAGGCGTCAGCCACACCACCAAGGAGACAAGGCAATGACCAAACAGCGCAATTTCACTCGACTGGCTTGGATGCTCGGTGCCGCCGGCCTGATGGCCGCGACGGCGCATGCGCAGACGCAGGACAAGGTGCGTATCGGTTTCGTGACCGACATGTCCAGCCTGTATGCGGATGTGGAGGGCAAGAACGGCGCGCTGGCCATGCAGATGGCCATCGACGATTTCGGCGGCAAGGTGCTGGGCAAGCCCATCGAACTGCTGTCGGCCGATCACCAGAACAAGGCCGACATTGCCGCCAGCAAGGCGCGCGAGTGGATTGACACGCAAGGTATCAGCCTGATCTTCAGCGGCACCAACTCCGGCACGGCTCTGGCCGTCTCGCAGGTGGCGAACGAGAAGAAGCGCGTGCACATCAACAACGGCGCCGGCTCCTCGGCCCTGACCAACGACCAATGCAACCCCTACACCATCCACTATGCCTATGACACCGTGGCCCTGGCTAAGGGCACGGGCGGCGCGGTGGTGGAGCGCGGTGGCAAGGACTGGTTCTTCCTGACGGCAGACTACGCCTTCGGCCAGGCGCTGGAGTCGGACACCACCAAGGTGATCCTGTCCAAGGGCGGCACGGTCAAGGGCAGCGTCAAGCACCCGCTGAACGCCTCGGACTTCTCCAGCTTCCTGCTGCAGGCGCAGAACTCCAAGGCCCACATCCTGGGTCTGGCAAACGCAGGTGGCGACACCATCAACGCCATCAAGGCGGCCAAGGAGTTCGGCATCGACAAGAGCATGAAGACCGCAGGTCTGCTGGTGTTCCTGACCGACATCCATTCTCTGGGCCTGAAGAACACCGCGGGTCTGCTGCACACCACCAGCTGGTACTGGGACATGAATGACGAATCGCGCAAGTTCGCCGAGAAGTTCTTCGCCAAGACCAAGCGCATGCCCACCGATGTGCAGGCTGCCGACTACTCCGCCGTGACGCAGTACCTCAAGGCGGTGCAGGCCGTGGGCAGCACCGATGCCGACAAGGTCATGGCCCACCTCAAGAGCACGCCCTTGTCGGACTTCTATGCCAAGGGAACCATCCGTCCCGATGGCACCTACGCCCACGACATGTACCTCGTGGAAGTCAAAAAGCCTGAGGAATCCAAGCGTCCTTGGGACTATCTGAAGGTTCTGTCCACCTTGCCGGCCGACCAGGTCTGGACCACCAAGGCGGAAACCAAATGCGCCCTGTGGAAGTGACGTAAGCCGTTGCAGTATGCCGCTGGCGTGCTGCGCGCAGTGACTGACGGGCACCTTGTTCACCCAATAGCGTCTCTCTCATGGAAATCTTCGGTGTTTCTTTACCGGGCTTGCTCAGCCAGCTTCTGCTGGGGCTGGTCAACGGCTCGTTTTATGCGATCTTGAGCCTCGGGCTGGCGGTGATCTTCGGCCTGCTCAACGTGATCAACTTTGCGCACGGCGCCTTGTTCATGTTGGGGGCCATGGTCACCTGGATGGCCATGAACTACTTCGGCATCAACTATTGGGTGATGCTCATCCTCGCGCCGATCATCGTCGGGGCGTTCGGGGTGTTGATCGAGCGCTTCCTGCTGCGCTGGATCTACAAGCTCGACCACCTCTACGGCCTGCTGCTGACCCTGGGGCTGTCGCTGCTGATCGAGGGTGTGTTCCGCTCCATCTACGGGGTGTCGGGCCTGGGCTACGACACGCCGGAGTTGCTGGAGGGCGCCACCAACCTCGGCTTCATGATCCTGCCCAACTACCGGGCCTGGGTGGTGGTCGCCTCCATCGTGGTCTGTCTGGCCACCTGGTACGTGATCGAAAAGACCCGCCTCGGGGCCTACCTGCGCGCCGGCACGGAAAACCCGCGCCTGGTCGAAGCTTTCGGCATCAATGTGCCGGTCATGGTCACGCTGACCTATGCCTTCGGCGTGGGTCTGGCGGCCTTCGCCGGAGTGCTGGCGGCACCTGTGTATCAGGTCACGCCGCTGATGGGGCAGAACCTCATCATCATCGTCTTCGCCGTGGTGGTGATCGGTGGCATGGGCTCCATCATGGGTTCCATCCTCACCGGCCTGGGGCTGGGTGTGATCGAAGGCCTGACCAAGGTGTTTTACCCCGAAGCCTCCTCCACCGTGGTGTTCGTCATCATGGTCATCGTTCTCCTGATTCGCCCCGCGGGCCTGTTCGGCAAAGAGAAATAAGCAGGGGCACACCACATGAATTCCAAGCAAATCTCCTTCATCGGCTACGGCGTGCTGCTGCTGGCCCTGATCGTTGCGCCCTTCTTTGGCGCCTATCCCGTGTTCGTCATGAAGCTCATGTGCTTTGCACTGTTCGCTTCGGCCTTCAACCTGTTGCTGGGCTATACCGGTCTGCTGTCCTTTGGCCATGCGGCCTTCCTGGGTGGCGCGGCCTACATGGCCGGTCATGCCATCAAGGTCTGGAGTGTGACGCCCGAGGTCGGCATCGTGCTGGGTACGCTCGGTGGTGCGGCCCTGGGCCTGCTGGCCGGCTGGCTGGCGATCCGCCGCCAGGGCATCTACTTCTCCATGATCACGCTGGCCCTGGCGCAGATGCTGTTCTTCGTCTGTCTGCAAGCCCCGTTCACCGGCGGTGAAGACGGCCTGCAGGGCGTGCCGCGCGGCAAGCTGTTTGGCGTGATCGATCTGGCCAACGACCTGACCATGTATTACGTGGCCCTGGTGATCTGTGTTCTGGGCTTCCTGGTCATCGTGCGCACCGTGCACTCGCCGTTTGGCCAGGTGCTCAAGGCCATCAAGGAGAACGAGCCCCGCGCCATCTCCCTGGGCTATGACGTGAACCGCTTCAAGCTGCTGGTGTTCGTGCTGTCGGCCGCCATCACCGGCCTGGCCGGCTCGCTCAAGACCGTGGTGCTGGGCTTTGCCACCCTGTCCGACGTGCACTGGACGGCTTCCGGCCACGTGGTGCTGATGACGCTGATGGGCGGCATGGGCACGCTGTCCGGCCCCATCGTTGGCTCTGCCATCGTGGTGGCGCTGGAAAACAAGATCGGCGACTTCGGCAGCTTCCTGGCCAAGCTGACGGGCGTGGAATGGTTCACCACCCTGGGGGAGTCCGTGACCATCGTCACCGGCTTCATCTTCGTGCTGTGCGTGCTGGCCTTCCGCCGCGGCGTGATGGGCGAAATCATCGCCTGGCTGGCGCGCCGCCGCGGTGCGGGCAAGACCCTGTAAGCGGATCCCGCTTCAGCTGCAAAAAAACCGCCTCTCGGGGCGGTTTTTTTATGGTGGGACCGTGGTCCGGTGGCGCTCAGCGCATGGCCTGCCGGGTGTGGGCCGGCAGGCTGGCAGGGCGCTCCTTGCGCGGCGCATCGCGCCAGCGCAGGGCCCAGCGCTCCACCGTGTAGAAGGACAGGGCCGCCAGCGCAGCGGAAATGGCCAGGCCCAGCACCAGCACCACGGGCCACGAGAACTCGGCCCGCAGGTAGCGCACCACGGGGTAGTGCCACAGGTAGATGCCGTAGGACAGGCGGCCCAGTTGCACCAGGGCCGGTGCGGTCAGCATGTCATAGACCAGGCCCTGGCGTTGCACGGCCACCAGGATGACGATGGCCGCGCACTCCACCACCGTGATGCCCCACAGCATGGCGTCCTGGTTGTCCCAGCCCAGCGACATCAGCAGGGGGATGGCCAGGGGCAGCCACATGAGGTGGTGCAGCCGGGACTGGATGGCTTCGGCGAAACCGGTGCGCTCGTGCAGCAGGGCGGCCAGCAGGCTGCCGGCCACCAGTCCGGTGGCCCGGGTGTCGAAGCGGAAGAAGATCTCGTAGAACTGCTGGCCCTGGAACACCCAGAAGATGCGCCAGGCCCAGGCCAGCAGCCACAGCAGCAGGATGGTGCGCCACAGCTTGCCGGGTGCGGCCTTGCGCACCAGCAAGGCCAGCAGCGGCGGCCAGATCAGGTAGAAGTGCTCTTCCACCGCCAGCGACCACATGTGCAGCAAGGTGTCCGGGCTGTCGAAGAAGGCGATGCCGTAGTCGGCCAGGTACAGCAGCGAGACCAGGGCGTCCTGGTAGATGTCGTCCAGATCGGGCCAAAACAGCGGTGCGAACAGTACATAGGCCGCGAGGAACAGGGCCAGCGCCGGCATCAGCCGGAAAAAGCGCCGGCGGTAAAAACGCCAGTAGTCGAGCCGGCCCTCGGTGTGCCATTCGATCAGCAGCAGCGAGGTGATCAGGTAGCCGCTGAGCACAAAGAACAGGTCCACGCCCAGGAAGGCACCATCGAACAGCGGCACATGGGCATGCGACAGAAGCACCAGCACGATGGCGATCCCTCGCAGGCCGTCCAGCGCCGGGTTGTAGCGCAGTTTGAATTCCGTCAAAACCGACTTACCTCTTGATGTCAGGTGGTCCAGGGCAGGGCTGGACCAGGCAGAAAAAACAGCAAAGCGACCACCAGGGCGCCGGCAGTCCGCACGCAGACCCGGATCGGACGCCAGAAACATCGCCGTGGTGGGGGTGGCCTGTCCGCGCAGGCGGCATGGCCAGGGTCATCCGTGTCCGCAGCCGGAGGCGGGCCGCTGGCGCGCTGGGCGCTGAAGACACTGCCATGGCAAGCATGGCGAAAGGATGCTACTGCAATTCGGGTATCTACCCGGTAACAGAGTTTTTCGATTTTAGTCTTACTGCCGATTACACCCAGTGCTATCAAGTTCTTTAGCTCAACGGCGGTGGCGTGTGTCCAGGGGGCGGAGGCTGGGGCGATTGGCTGGCGTGCACGCAGGCCTGCGGGCGGGCCTGGACGGTGGGTCGGATGGGGGCGGCCGGTGTGCCGCGCGCCCAAGGTGCAGTGAGTCTGCCTGCGGACAGTCGGTGTGGGGTGTCGCCCGGGATCGTGGGTTGCCGCAGTCCGGCGCGCCAGATCGTGCGGTGGCGCACCGCGGCGGCGTGCACCACCACCGTGGCGATGGGGCTGGCACTTACCACTGACCATCGTGGCGCCGCATGAGACCGGCATGCCCAGGTGCCGGGGGCAGCCTGGGCGGCACAGCCGTCAGGGCCCAAAACGGCCAAAACCCAGGCAGAACCTGGGCTGGGTGCTATCGATGCTGCCAGCTAGCGCTACCGGCTCAGGGCTGGAACTGTTCGACCGGCACGTCGTTGGGTTGGGCCAGCAACTTCTTCAGCGTGCTGCCCATGGGCAGGTTCAGGTTCACCTGCTTGGGCGGGATCGGCTGCGTGTACCACTTGGCGTACAGGCGCTCGATCTCGCCGTTGGCCATCATCTGGCGGATGGCGCCGTCCACGGCCTGCTTGATGGCCGGGTCCTGCTTGCTGAACTGGATGGCGATCGGCTCCGCGCCGATCACCTCGCCTACGATCTTGTAGCCTGCGGGGTGCTTGCTCTGGGCGATCACGCCGGCCAGCATGTTGTCATCCAGCACAAAGGCGTCGACGCGGCCCGACTCCAGCAGCAGGAAGGCCTCGAACTGGTCCTTGGCCATCAGGGTCTGGAACTGGATGCCGTGCTCGGCCGCATAGCGGCGCAGGATCTGCACGGCCGTGGTGCCCGTGATGGCCGACACCTTCTTGCCGTCCAGCTGCTTGAAGCTGGTGATGGGCGCCTGCTGGGCCACGGCCATGCGTACCTCGCTGACATAGGTGGTCAGGCCGAAGGCCACCTGGTCCTGGCGCTTGAGGCTGTTGGTCATGCTGGCGCAGTTGAAGTCGGCCGTGCCGTTCTGGATCAGCGGCATGGTGTTCTGCGCGGTCAGCACCATGTACTTCAGCTGTGCCTGCGGGGCGATGGCGCGCACCACCTTCTCGCACAGCTCCACGTGGTAGCCCACGAACTTCTCGTTGGCGCCCAGCGCATAGGCCATGGGCGTGGCGCTTTCGCGCACGCCCAGCACCACGGTGCCACCGGCCTGCCAGCGCTGCAGCGTGGGCGAATCGCTGGCGCCGGGAGCCGCGTGTGCGGCCGCAGAAAAAACGGCGGCCACGATGGCCGCCGACAGCAGGGAAAACTTCACCACAGACTTCATGGAACGAGGCACTCAAGCAGGCGGGCCGAGCACATCCGGCCCCATGGCGGTGCATTCTCCCACTGGCTTCAGACATCCCCGTGTTATGCAAATTCCGGGCGGCGCGATGGCGGCCGCCGGGGTTCACGAAGGCTGCAGCGCAGCCTGCAGGCGCTGGTGCGCCGGGCTGTGGGGGTTGGGTGGCACCTGGTTCTTGGCGCACAGGTAGTGGTGGGTGTAGACCTCCAGGTAGCGCTCCAGCACCTGGCCGGCGCGCGCGTCCTGCGGGTGCTGACTCAGCTCCAGGCACAGCGCGGCCACTTCGCTGGTGCAGAAGTGGTCTTCGCGCTTGGAGCGGCGCAGCTGGTAGCGCGAGAACTGCTCGGGCTGCAGGCTGAGCACCGGAAACTTGTCCAGGTAGGGGCTCTTGCGGAACATCTTGCGCGCCTCGGACCAGGTGGCGTCCAGCAGGATGAACAGCGGCCGCTGGCCGCTGTCGGCCTGGGCTTCGGGCAGGGCGTGGATGACGCGCTCGGGCGGCTCGACAAACTCCCCCGGGAACACCAGGTAGGGCTGCCACTGCGGGTCCTGCAGTAGCGCCTGCAGGCCGGGGTCCAGCTCCAGGCGGCTCCAGCCGAAGGCAAAGGTGTCCTGCACCACATCGGCGATCAGCCAGCCGGTGTTGCTGGGCTTGAGCGGTTCGGCATCGTGCATCACCAGGCACACCCCGGCGTGCGTGGGCAGGTGGGGGCGCAGGGCGCACATGCAGTGGCTGGTGCGCAGGCGGCAGCCTTCGCAGCGGTCGCCCTTGGGGCCGCCACGGGCCAGGAAGGGGCGCGTGCTGCGCGTCAGGCGGGCATCGCGCAGGCGCGCGACGGCATGGGGAAAGGGGGTGGGGGAGGCAGACATGGGCAAGCCGGCGATTGTCGCAGCTGCCGTGCACGGGCGCTGGGGCGCTGCGCTTGTCCTGCCGCCCAGGTGGCCGGGCGTGGGCTCAGTGGCCGCCGCCGGCGCACTCCAGCTCGAACACCGGCACCTGGGACTTGCGGCTCAGCCACAGGCCGCCCCCCAGTTCGCTGAAGCTGGCCGACAGCCCCTGGCGGTACAGCGCGGCGCGGTGGCGGAACAGGCGCGGGTCGGTCAGGTCTTCGTCGATGATGTCGCGCTCGTAGTCCTCGCGCGCCACGGCCTCCAGGTACAGGGCACCGCGCGAGAGCTGGCCCAGGTTCTTCAGCGCCTGCTTCAGGTCGGCCGGGCTCAGGTAGGGCAGCACGCCCTGGCAGATCACCAGGTCGAACGGCTCGCTGGCCTGGTAGTCCACGACCGAGCCGCGCTCCCAGCCGAAGCGGCCGCACAGGTATTCGCTGAACTCCACGCCGTGGTAGCTGCAGCCGGGGAACTGCTGCTGCACCACGTGCTGCCACAGGCCGATGCCGCAGCCCACATCCAGCACGCGCGCCACTGGCACGCGCAGGTACTTCAGGTAGCTGCAGACAAACGTGCCCAGACGTTCAATGTGCTCGGGGTCCACCACGCTGGTTTTCTTGTCGAAATAAAAGCGCTGGTAGTACGCCTCGTCAAACCATTGATCGCTTGCTGATTGCACGCATGCTCCTGGGCAGGGCCAGCCCTGGCGGCTGGCGGTGAACAACACCGGGCCGCCTGGGCCACCCGGAAAGTGAGCGCCCAAGTATCGTGCAGACGCAGTGCCGGCATGCGGCACTGCGGCATTGGCGGCGCGTTGGTGTCTTGAAAACCATAGCTATATACGCTGGCTGTATCTGCGCTAGAGGCAGATTTGATGGGGTTTTTTGGAGCAGGTGGCAGACACACTGAACAATCGGTGTGCAGGCCTGGGCTTGCAATAATTGACCGCGGAGAGCGCCTATTGCGTCTTTTTGCGCAAAATTTTTGCGTGGCGGCGCCACCTCTGTGCTGCATTTCCTTGCCGTGATGCGGCGGCGTGGCGCGTTGATGTTGTGTGAATCCATGCTGCAGCGCAGATAAACGGCGTGCTAGCCGAATTGCGCCGCCCCTGCAAGCAATAAAGCTGCGCGGCGTGCCGGGTGCTTTCTGCGCAGCCTGCGGGTGCGAGCTTCCTAGAATCGGCCGCGGCGCCCCCTGCGCCCCTGCCGCTTGCGCAGTCCCTCTTCACCGAAAGCACCGTCCCCCATGATCTCGCGTCGCCAGTTGCTGGCTGCTTGCGCAGCGTCCACCACCACCTTGTCGCCCTGGGCGGCCAGCCGCAGCTGGGCCCAGGGGCAGCCCGTGCGGCTGGTGGTCGGCTTTGCCGCCGGGGGCTCGGCCGACTTTGTCGCGCGCCAGCTGGGGCAGTTGCTGGCGGCCGAGATCGGCGCGCCCGTGCTGGTGGACAACCGCCCCGGCGCTGGCGGGCGCATCGCGGTCGAGGCCGTCAAGAACGCCAAGCCCGATGGCCTGACCCTGCTGGTCACGCCCGGCTCCATCCTCACCATCTATCCCCATGTCTACACCAAGCTCAGCTACCAACCGCTGACCGACCTGGTGCCCGTGGCCGCGCTGTGCGCCTTGCCGTACAGCGTCAACGTCGGTCCGCTGGTGCCGGCCAGCGTGCGTTCGCTGCAGGACTTTGGTGCCTGGCTCAAGGCCCACCCACAGATGGCCTCCTACGGCTCGCCCGGTGCCGGCACCACGCCGCATTTCCTGGGGGCCATGTTTGCCGCCAGCGTGGGGGTGGACTATGTGCACGCGCCCTACAAGGGCGGGGCGCTGGCCCTGCAGGACGTGATGGCAGGCCAGCTCACGTCCAGCTTCAACGTGGTCAGCGAACCCGTGGCCCAGATCGGCAACCCCAAGCTGCGCACCCTGGCCGTCAGCAGCGCCCAGCGCATTGCGCAGATGCCCCAGGTGCCCACCTTTGCCGAGCAGGGCCTGGGCGATCTGACCTCCAGCGAATGGATGGGCCTGCTGGCCCCCAAGGGCACGCCCGCCGAACTGGTGCAGCGCCTGCACGCCGCCGCCCACCGCAGCATGGCCCAGCCCAAACTGCAGCAGGCACTGGCGGAAATGGCCTTCAGCGTCACCGCCTCCAGCCAGGCGGAATTTGCCCAGCTGCTGCAGCAGGACCTGCGCAAATGGGGCCCTGTGGTGCAGCGCACCGGCTTCAAGGCCGAGGGCTGAGGCCCCGCGTCAATAGCCATGAAAATAGGTTGCAAAACATTTTTTATGGCTATTGGTTATAATTGCCGGGTTGTTTGCGCAAACAATGCTGTATCTCACACCAGCACTTCGTGTACTGCGAAGAGAAAAATAAAAGTGACAGCTGCAGAGACGTTCTGCCGTAACACGGTGATCGCGTAAGAGTCGCCGTCCAACACCCACAAAAAAAAGCCCGCAGGCCAAGGCCGCGGGCTTTTTTTTGCGCCATGGCGCCGTGCGTCGAACAGGACCAGCGCGGTGGACCGCGCCGTTGGCGCCTGCGTCCGCCGCGTGTGCGTCCGGCGGGGGCGTCAGGTTCAGGCCTTGGGCGGGCGGTGCATCACGCACACCTTGTTGCCCGCGGGGTCGCGCAGATAGGCCAGGAACAGTTTCATGCGCTCATCGCCGCGCCAGCCGGGGGCGTCTTCGATGGCGGTGCCGCCCGCCGCCAGCGCCGCCTCGTAGGCCTGCAGGGCCTGGTCGGTGGACTGGGCCGCAAAGCCCAGGGTGAAGCCGTTGGCCGCCGTGGCCGGCTCGCCATTGATGGGTGTGGTCACGCTGAAGGTGTTGCCCGCATGGCGCCAGAAATAACGGTGGCGGTCCTGCACACCGGGCTTGGCCCCCAGCGTGCCCAGCAGGGCGTTGTAGAACTTGACGGACGCATCCAGGTCGTTGGCGCCGAGCATGACGTGGCTGAACATAGGGGGTGTCTCCTCAGTAAGCGGTAGTGGGTGAGGGCTGGGACGTTGCCGCACACCAGCCTGCACGCATGCTAACGCTTGCCCTGGCAGGCCGCGCGTCACCCAGGCGATGCAGGCTATTATTTTTGATAGCTGTTGGCGTTGTCTGGACAAGCGCCAGCGGTGTTTTTTGCTGTAGACGATCAGCGCAGGGGGGCAGGTCGCCCCACCCTGGCGGCGCAGGGCTTACCGCTTGTGCGGTGGTGTCTGGGCCTGGGGATGGGCGGCGTCCACCGCTTCGGAGGACGTGCCCTCCAGCAGCTGCTCCCAGTCGTCGCCCCAGAACTCGCAAGGGTGGGGCGTGCGGTCGGAACCATTGCCGCAGCGCAGGTCATCGGCCGGGCAATACAGGTCGCAACCCCAGCACAGGCGCTCGGGGTGGGCGGGGGCGATCGGGAATTTCTTGGCCATCTCTGGTGATCTGTGGGCGTAGTTGCCAGCCACAAGGCTACGCCCAAATGCACCGCCCCGGTGTGCCCGCGGTTTGTGAGAGATCAGAGGCCGTGCGTTCTTAGGCCACAGCCGCACGGGTGATGTGCTGGTGGGGGTTGGACCACTGCCCGTGCATGCTGGCCTAGCCTCGGGGGAGATGGGGCAGGGATGCGTGAGATGGGCCAGGGCCCATATGCATGCATG
>NZ_BBJR01000064.1 GCF_000739875.1 Comamonas aquatica NBRC 14918 | reverse complement strand
CTTAGAAAAAACTAGGAATTAACATGTCCAAGCAAAAAATCCGCATCCGCCTGAAGGCTTTCGATTACAAGTTGATCGACCAGTCTGCAGCTGAAATCGTTGATACCGCGAAGCGCACTGGCGCGATCGTCAAGGGTCCCGTGCCTCTGCCTACCCGCATGAAGCGCTTCGACATCCTGCGTTCGCCCCACGTGAACAAGACTTCGCGTGACCAGCTGGAAATCCGCACGCACCAACGTCTGATGGACATTGTCGATCCTACCGACAAGACCGTGGACGCTTTGATGAAGCTGGACCTGCCTGCTGGCGTGGACGTCGAAATCAAACTGCAATAAGAACTCGCACGGGCACCGTTCGCGGTGCCTTGTAAGGTCTTCTTTTGACGCGAACTTGCTTGAAAAAGCAGTTCGCGTTAAAATTTGGAGCTTCGCTTTTCTGGCGAAGTTTTATTAACCTTCTTTCGTGCGCTTTGCCGGGCATTCTGGTTGGGTGCAACGCTGGGCCAATTGCAGTTACAGCGGCGAAAGTTTTGGAGCAAACAAATGAGTCTGAGCAACTCCCTGGGGTTGCTGGGCCGCAAGGTGGGCATGATGCGTCTGTTCACTGATGATGGGGACGCAGTGCCCGTCACAGTGGTGGATGTGTCCAACAACCGCGTGACCCAGGTCAAAACCCAAGAGAATGATGGCTATGTGGCTTTGCAAGTCACATTCGGTACACGCAAGGCATCTCGCGTGACCAAGCCTCAAGCCGGTCACCTCGCCAAGGCAGGTGTTGAAGCCGGTGAAGTCACCAAAGAATTCCAAGTGACCGAAGAGATCGCTGCCAAGTACGCAGCAGGTACAGCCCTGCCCGTGGCCGATCTGTTCAGCGTTGGCCAGAAAGTGGACGTGCAAGGCACTTCCATCGGTAAGGGCTTCCAGGGCACGATCAAGCGCCACAACTTCGGTGCACAGCGCAACTCGCACGGTAACAGCCGTTCGCACCGCGTGCCCGGTTCTATCGGTATGGCACAAGACCCCGGTCGCGTGTTCCCCGGTAAGCGCATGACTGGTCACATGGGTGATGTGACCGTGACAACCCAAAACCTGGACGTGGTTCGTGTCGACGAAGCACGCCAACTGCTGTTGATCAAGGGTGCAATCCCTGGCGCGAAGGGTGGCTTCGTGTCGGTGCGTCCTGCCATCAAGGCTAAAGCTTCCAAAGGAGCGAACTAATGCAGCTCGAACTCCTGAATGAACAAGGCCAAGCCGCGTCCAAGTTCGACGCGCCTGAGACTGTGTTCGGCCGTGCGTACAACGAAGACCTGATCCACCAGATCGTGACTGCTTACCGTGCCAACGCACGCCAGGGCACGCGCGCTCAGAAGGATCGTGAACAGGTCCGTCACACCACCGCCAAGCCTTTCAAGCAAAAGGGTACAGGCCGTGCACGTGCCGGTATGTCTTCCTCGCCTCTGTGGCGTGGGGGCGGTCGCGTCTTCCCGAATCTGCCTGAAGAAAACTTCTCGCAGAAGATCAACAAGAAGATGTACCGCGCCGGTATGGCTTCCATCCTGTCCCAGCTGGCCCGCGAAGGCCGTCTGGCAGTGGTGGAGTCCCTGACCGTTGACACTCCCAAGACCAAGGTTCTGGCTGACAAGTTCAAGTCCATGAATCTGCAGTCGTCGGTGATGGTGATCGCCGAAGAGATCGACGAGAATCTGTACCTGGCTTCGCGCAACCTGAAGAACGTGTTCGTGGTGGAACCCCGCTACGCAGACCCCGTTTCTCTGGTGCATTACAAGAAAGTGCTCATCACCAAGGGCGCAATCGACAAACTCAAGGAGATGTTCGCATGAGCACGCTCAAGTTTGACGAAGGTCGTCTGATGCAAGTGTTGGTCGCTCCCATCGTGTCCGAAAAGGCCACCATGGCTGCCGAAAAGTCCAACGCTGTGACTTTTAAGGTGCTGCAAAACGCTACCAAGCACGAAATCAAGGCTGCAGTGGAACTGCTGTTCAAGGTTGAAGTGGCTGGCGTTTCTGTGGTGAACACCAAGGGCAAGACCAAGCGCTTTGGCAAGACCATTGGCCGCCGCGACAACGTGCGCAAGGCTTATGTGCGTCTGAAGCCCGGTCAAGAGCTGAACCTGTCTGGGGAGGCTGCTTAATCATGGCTGTTATCAAACTCAAACCAACTTCGCCTGGCCGTCGTGGCGCGGTGAAGGTGACGCGTGACCACCTGTTCAAGGGCCCTGGCTATGCTCCACTGCTGGAATCGCAGTCGGAGAAGGCTGGCCGTAACAACAACGGTCACATCACAACCCGTCACAAGGGCGGTGGTCACAAGCACCACTACCGTGTGGTGGACTTCCGTCGCAACAAGGATGCCATCCCCGCCAAGGTGGAACGCATTGAGTACGACCCCAACCGTACGGCCCACATCGCTCTGGTGTGCTATGCCGACGGCGAGCGTCGCTACATCATCGCTCCCCGCAATCTGGCTGTGGGTGCGACCATCGTGAGCGGCTCCGAAGCTCCGATTCGCGTGGGCAACACCCTGCCTATCCGCAACATCCCCGTGGGTTCGACCATCCACTGCATCGAGCTGCAACCCGGCGGCGGCGCGCAAATCGCCCGCTCCGCAGGTGCTTCCGCTACGCTGCTGGCTCGCGAAGGCGTCTACGCTCAAGTGCGTATGCGTTCCGGCGAAGTGCGCAAGATTCACATCGAGTGCCGCGCCACCATCGGTGAAGTTGCCAACGAAGAGCACAGCCTGCGCCAGTACGGCAAGGCCGGTGTGAAGCGTTGGATGGGTATCCGTCCTACCGTCCGTGGTACTGCCATGAACCCGATCGACCACCCGCACGGTGGTGGTGAAGGTAAGACCGGCGAAGGCCGTCACGCTGTTGACCCATGGGGCAACCTGACGAAGGGCTACCGTACCCGTAACAACAAGCGCACACAAAGCATGATTGTGTCGCGTCGTAAGAAGTAAGGGGTAGCAAATGACTCGTTCTCTCAAAAAGGGTCCGTTTGTTGACCATCACTTGGTTGCCAAGGTTGAAAAGGCCGTCGCTACCAAGGACAAGAAGCCCGTCAAGACCTGGTCGCGTCGCTCCATGGTTCTGCCCGAGTTCATCGGTCTGACCATCGCCGTGCACAACGGCAAGCAGCACGTGCCTGTCTACATCACCGACCAAATGGTGGGTCACAAGTTGGGCGAATTCGCACTGACTCGTACCTTCAAGGGTCACCCCGCCGACAAGAAGGCCAAGAAGTAAGGAACGACCATGTCTGAAACACGTGCAGTCCTCCGTGGCGTCCGCTTGTCGGTTGACAAGGGTCGCCTGGTCGCGGATCTGATCCGCGGCAAGAAGGTGGATCAAGCTCTGAACATTCTGACCTTCACGCAGAAAAAAGCTGCTGTGATCGTGAAGAAGGTTCTGGAATCCGCTATCGCCAACGCCGAGCACAACGACGGCGCCGACATCGACGAATTGAAGGTCAAGACCATCTACGTCGAGCAAGGCACGACGCTCAAGCGTTTCACCGCTCGCGCTAAGGGCCGTGGCAATCGCATCAGCAAGCCTACCTGCCACATCTACGTGACAGTCGGTAACTGAGGCCTAAAGGAAGAATATGGGACAGAAAATCCATCCTACCGGCTTCCGCCTTGCTGTGAGCCGTAACTGGGCTAGCCGTTGGTACGCTAGCAACCGTGACTTCGCCGGCATGCTGGCCGAAGACATCAAGGTTCGCGAGTACCTGAAGGCTAAGTTGAAGAACGCTGCTGTGGCACGCGTGCTGATCGAGCGTCCTGCTAAGAACGCCCGTATCACAATCTTCTCGGCCCGTCCTGGTGTTGTGATCGGCAAGAAGGGCGAAGACATCGAGAACCTGAAGAAGGAACTCGCCACTCGCCTGGGCGTGCCCGTTGCTGTGAACATCGAAGAAGTGCGCAAGCCTGAAATCGATGCCAAGCTGATCGCTGACTCGATCACCCAGCAACTGGAAAAGCGCATCATGTTCCGTCGTGCCATGAAGCGTGCGATGCAGAACGCCATGCGTCTGGGTGCCCAGGGCATCAAGATCATGTCTTCCGGTCGTCTGAACGGTATCGAAATTGCCCGTACCGAGTGGTACCGCGAAGGCCGCGTGCCTCTGCACACTCTGCGTGCTGACATCGACTACGGCTTCTCCGAAGCCAAGACGACTTACGGCATCATCGGCGTGAAGGTCTGGGTCTACAAGGGTGATACCTTGGGCCGCAACGACCTGCCCGCCGTCGAGACTCCCCGTCCTGATGACGAGCGTCGTCCACGCGGCCCCCGCCGCGATGGTCGCCGTGACGGCGCAGGCCGTGGTGCCCGCCGCCCCACAGGCGGTAACGCAGCTCCTGTAGACGGCAGCGACAAGCCTGCTGGTGCCGGCGCTGACTCCGTTAAGCGCGTTCGCAAGACTGACGCGCCCGCTACAGCAGCGGACGGTAAAGGAGAATAAACATGCTGCAACCTGCACGCCGCAAGTTCCGTAAGGAACACAAAGGCCGCAACACCGGTATCGCTACCCGTGGCAACGCTGTTGCTTTCGGCGATTTCGGTCTGAAGTCTACCGACCGTGGCCGTCTGACTGCACGTCAGATCGAAGCCGCACGTCGTGCGATTTCGCGTCACGTCAAGCGTGGCGGCCGTATCTGGATTCGTGTGTTCCCCGACAAACCCATCTCCACCAAGCCTGCTGAAGTGCGTATGGGTAACGGTAAGGGCAACCCCGAGTACTACGTGGCCGAAATCCAGCCCGGCAAGATCATCTACGAAATCGTGGGTGTTCCTGAAGAGCTGGCACGTCAAGCGTTCCGCCTGGCCGCTGCAAAGCTGCCTCTGCGTACGACCTTCGTGTCCCGTCACATTGGTGAATAAGGAGAATCAACATGACTAAAACTGCTGAACTCCGCCAAAAAGACGTGGCCGCCCTGGAAGCTGAAGTGAAGTCCCTGCAAAAGGCCCACTTCGGTCTGCGTATGCAAAAGGCCACGCAACAACTTGGCAACACATCGACTCTGAAGGCCACACGCCGTGAGATCGCCCGTGCCAAGACCATTCTTGCTGAAAAGCAAGCCGCCAAGTAAGGAGCCGACATGACGGAAGCTAAAACATCCCTCAAGCGCACCTTGATTGGCAAGGTGGTGAGCGACAAGCGCGCTAAGACAGTGACCGTGTTGGTGGAGCGTCGCGTGATGCACCCCATCTACGGCAAGATTGTGGTGAAGTCCTCGAAGTACCACGCTCACGACGAGCAAGGTGAATTCAAGATGGGTGACACCATCGAAATCACCGAGAGCCGTCCGCTGTCGAAGACCAAGAACTGGGTGGCGACCCGCTTGGTGCAAAAGGCTGCTCTGGTTTAAGCGTTCAACCGCTTTGACTGCATAGTCTTGAAAAGCGACCCACAATGTGGGTCGCTTTTTTATTTGTCGCCTTGCCCGGCGCTGTGCGCACGGGAACAAGCCAAGGCGATGCACATCCTGGAGGACACACAATGATCAAGGTTGGAGACGCGCTGCCCGCAGTGAAGCTGATGGAGTACGTGGAAGTGGAAGGCAATGGCTGCAGCATCGGCCCTAACCCTGTGGAGCTGCCCCAGGCCGCCGCAGGCAAGACGATTGCCCTGTTCGCCGTGCCCGGCGCCTTTACCCCGACCTGCTCTGCCAAGCACCTGCCTGGTTACATCGAGCAGGCCGAGGCTTTTAAGGCGGCAGGCGTGGACGAAATCTGGTGTGTGTCTGTGAACGATGCGTTTGTGATGGGCGCCTGGGGGCGCGAGCAGAACGCCACCGGCAAGGTGCGCATGATCGCCGACGGCGACGCCGCATTTGCCAAGGCCACCGGCCTGACCCTGGATCTGAACGGCAAGGGCCTGGGTCTGCGCAGCAACCGCTACTCGATGCTGCTCAAAGACGGCAAGGTGGTGAGCCTGAACGTCGAAGGCCCCGGCAAGTTTGAAGTGTCGGACGCCGCCACGCTGTTGGCCCAAGCCAAGGCCTAAGCCGCCGAGGATTGCAAAAAAGCGCTGCTTCTGCAGCGCTTTTTTTATGGTGCTTGGCGCCAGCTGCGGCACTCGCCGGTTGCGGCTAGGGCGGGGTGGTGGCTGGTGGAAGCTGTGACGAGGGGGCTCCTTTGTCCACCAACGGCACCACACTCCAGCGCCCGGACTGGAAGACATCGGGCACGCCCCGGTTGCTGGCTTCGCTGGCCACGGTCTGGCGCCAGCCCTCCAGCAGGTGCGTGCGTCCTGCTGTGTCGCGCATCAGCAGGGCGGTTTTCATGAAGTGCATCAGGCGGACCACCACCGAGGCCGGCCGTGCGTCGGGGCGCATCCAGCGGTAGGAGGCGGATGCCTCGGCGCCAAAGTAGGTGGCAAAACGCTTGAGTTCAACGTCCGTGGCCTCGTTCATCAGGCTGAAAACTTCCGAAGCCGTCGGGACTTTAGGTACGACGGCCAGTTCCGGGTGCTGCGCCAGAAAGCGCACCAGCAGGGCCAGGGCCGGGTCTTTGACCGGCGCGTCCGGGGCCTGGCGCACGATCTGCATCCAGCGGGTGATGGACATCCCGAGCACCCAGATGATGTCCTGGGTCGCCAGCCCGAAGGCCTGGCGCACGGTCTCAAGGTCTCGGCCCAGCACGGGGCGGTCAGTGGGAATCATGGGCAAGTGGTCGGTTCGGTGTCGCAACGCCGTGCCAGCGCGGGAATGGCCATCGACGCTGCTGCCGCATTATTCACGGACTGCGTCCCCGCATCCAGCGCGGATCCCGCGTGTCGGTCAAACACACACCATGCTGCTGCCAGCGGCGTGATGTGGCGGCGGAAGGTGTCGACCGCGGTGTCATACCGACGGCGGCGATGCGCCAAATTCCGAGGGCTGCGCATGCGCGGGTGGAGCCCACGCGATTGCCGTGAACGTGTGGGGTCTGTGGTGAATGCGGCGTAACACCACGCCATGCCATCAAGCTTTCCGGTGACGTGACATGGTGCCCCGCTTGGCTGCGTGTGTACCTGCAATGCCATTCCTTGCACCGTGCGGGCGCCTGGATCGGTGCGGCCGCCGCTCAGAAGATGTCGACCTTCAGGTAGTGTGCCCCGGCAATTGGGTTGTGGTAGTAGGGGGCGATCGCCATGAATCCCAGGTCGGTGTAGAGGTTGCGCGCCGCCTCCATGTCGTCCAGGGTGTCCAGCAGCACGCAGGCATAGCCCGCTTGGCGCGCCGCATCGAGGGTGCTTTCGGCCAGTTGGCGCCCCAGGCCAAAGCCCCGGAAGGCCTTGCGCACGTACAGGCGCTTCATCTCGGCCGCATTCGGGTAGTCGGCGGTGTCCAGGGGGCGCAGGGCGCAGCACCCGGCCAGGGCATCACCCACATGGGCCAGCAGCAAGCTGCCGCGTGGCGCGGCATAGTCGCCGGGCAGGGTGGCCAACTCGTGGGCAAAATTTTGAAAGGCCAAGTCCAGGGCCAGGCTGTCGGCGTATTCGCTGAACAGCAAGGCGGCGCTGGCCATGTCTTGGGGCGTCGTGGCGAGGGCGACTGCCACGCTGGGGTGGTCCACGTTCAAAACTGGGTGTTCAAGGGCAAAACAAAAGCCCAGTGTAGCGGCATGCCGCAGCCAGGGATACCGGGGTTAGAACGCAGCCCGGGTCCAGACCCAGTAGGCCATCACGGCGCAGGCCGCAGCGAACAGCAGGGCGGAGGCCCAGCTGGCCAGGCCATCGCGGCTGGCGGGCAGGTCAGCGGGCAGGCCGCCCTTGTCGCCGTGCAACATGGCGGGCACCAGCTTGTCACGCCGCACGAGGCTGTAGAACACGATGGCGGCCAGGTGCAGGCCGATTACCGTCCACAGCAGCCACTGGCCCCAGCCTGTGTGCCAGCTGGTCGCCCAGGCGATGGTGTCGGACGAGACAAAGCGCACCAGGGGGCCGGCGAAGGCGATTTCGTCATCGCTGACCAGCCCGGTGCCGACTTGCAGGCCCAGGATGCCCAGCATGGCCAGCACCGACAGGGCGCCCAGAGGGTTGTGGCCGGCCTTGTCGGCGGGGCTGCCCTGGCCGCGCAGGTGGCGCAGCAGCCGCACGGGACCGGGGATGAAGGTGGCGAAGCGCGACCAGTGGCCACCGACCAGGCCCCAGACCACGCGGAACAGCAGCAGTGCCAGGACCACGTGCCCCAGGCGCAGGTGCCATTCCATGGCGTTGCCACCGATGTTGGCGGTGACGATCAGGGCAATCACGCTGGCGGCCAGCGACCAGTGGAACAGGCGCGTGGGCAGGTCCCAGATGCGCAGGCGGGTGGTGGTGGGGGAGCTCATGGGTGGAATGTACGGGACGGAAGGGGAAAGATGCTGCGGCGCATCAAAAAATGCCGGAGGGTTGGGGAACTGCCGGGGCGCGGCGATACTCCCCTGTTACAACCAGGGTTGTCTGGTTCATACCGAGAAAGGAAGTTCCCCATGAAGTTCAAAACCTTGTCCGTGGCTGCGCTGGCTCTGTCTGCGGCGCTGGCGGGTGCGACGGCATCGGCCGACACGCTGAAGTTTGGCAAGACCGAAGATGCCGTCAAGTACCGCCAGAATGCCTTGTTCGTGATGAGCCAGCACTTCGGCTCGCTGGGCGCCATGGCCAACGGACGGGCCGAGTTCAACGCCGATCTGGCCAAGCAGAACGGCGCTGTGCTGGAGACGCTGGCCACCTTGCCCTGGCAGGCGTTCGGCGCAGGCACCGAGGGGGGCAAGACCAAGCCCGAAGTCTGGAAGGAAAAGGCCAAGTTCGACGGCCATGCCAAGGATTTCGTGACCGAAGCCGGCAAGCTGGCCGCGGCCGCCAAGACCGGGGATATGGCACAGCTCAAGGCCGCCTTCGGTCCTGCGGCCCAGACTTGCAAGGCCTGCCACGACGCCTTCCGCAACCGTTGATAGCCCCCTGGTTGTTTGAATAAAAAAGAGCTGCCAGCGCAGGTGTGGATTGAGTTTCAAGGCTTTTAAGGCCTGAAACCCCACGCCATCCAGCACTGGCAGCTCTTTTTTTTGAGATGGTACTGGCGCGTCTCAGGCCTCGGCCAGCAGCTTTTCGATCAGCTGGTGCAGCTCTTCAAAGTTGGGCTGCCCGATGTAGGTCTTCACGATGTCGCCGCGCTTGTTGACGATGTAGGTGGTGGGGGTCAGCTTCACGTCGCCCCAGTCCTTGGCAATCTGGCCGGTGTTGTCCAACGCCACCTTGAAGGGCAGCTGGCGCGACTGGGCGAAGTTCACCACATAGCTGGGCGGGTCGTACTGCATGGCCACGGCCAGGGTGTCATAGCCCTGGTCCTTGTACTTGTTGTAGGTCGCGATGACCTCTGGCATTTCCGCCACGCAGGTCACGCAGCTGGTGGCCCAGAAGTTGACCAGCGTCACCTTGCCGCGCAGCTGCTGCGTGGTGGTGCTGGAGCCGTCGAGCAGCACGAATTGCGAACTGGGCGCGGGCTGCGCGGACTCGCCCCACAGCACATAGCCCCCCAGACCTGCGAATGCAGCAAGCGCCACGCCTGCCACCAGATGTTTGATTGCCATACGTCGTATTGTGCCAAGTTGCCGGGATGCTGCCCCAGGCAGACCCCCGCAGCACGCTCATGTATGGAGTGGTTTTCCCCGAAGAAGTTCAGCATCCAGTTCGTCCGGGGTTTGCCGATAATCCAGGCATGAGCAAGATTTTCCCCCTGATGCGTTGTGCCATGGTTGCCGCTGCTGCGCTGGCCTTGGGCGCCTGTGGCAAGCACGAACCGGAGTTGCCCTGGCGCCCCGTCGCGCTGGACGACGCAGGGCTGGAAATGCAGTTTCCGTGCGATCCGCAGTTCGCCCGCACGCCGGTGGACTTCGGCATGTCCCTGGGCCGCGTGCCGGTCAACATGATGGGCTGCGACGCCGTGGATTCCACCTTCGCCCTGTCGCACTGGGTGCTGGACGATGCCAGCCAGGCCGACGATGCTCTGGCATTCTGGGAGGCTGCGGTGCTGACCCGCCTCAAGGCCGTGGACGGCGAGGGTGACAAGAGCGGTGCCCCCTTCGTGCCCGCCGGCGCCATGGACCTGGGGCGTTCCATCCGCGCCACGGTGGAGGGCGTCGGCCCCGCAGGCTGGACCATCACCACCCACGGCGTCTGGTTTGCGCGCAAGGAGGGCGACAAGGCGCGCATCTTCCATGCCGTGGTCTACGCCCCCAAGGCCCACCACAAGATCGCGGGCCAGTTCTTCAACAGCATCGTGCTGCAGGCCCGCCCCTGAGCGGATCGGCCCGCGTGCTGCGCTCTGCGGCTCACGCGGCACGGCTGGCGCGCCATAATGGCAATCCAGACTAAGGCCTTATGACCACGACTGCCAACCACATCCTCCTGATTGCCCACGCCCCGCTGGCGCACGCCTTGCGCGAATGTGCGCTGCACGTGTTTGCCGACAGCGCCCAGGATGTCAGCGTGCTGGATGTGCCGCCCAACGAATCTCCCGAAGACACGTTGCAGGCGGCACGCACCTTGCTGGCGCACAGCGGGGCCGAGCGCACCCTGGTGCTGGCGGATGTGTTCGGTGCGACGCCCAGCAATGTGGCCCACCGGCTGGTGGAGGGCAGTGCCGCGCGCTTGCTGGTGGGGGTGAACCTGCCCATGCTGCTGCGCGCCATCTGCTACCGCTACGAACCGTTGGACGAGCAGGCCGCGCGTGCGCTGGCAGGCGGTCAGCAAGGCATGCTGCAAGTGGCGGCCAGCAATGCCCCACGCAACCAGAATTCCCGGAAAGAACATGGTCAAGACAGAGATCACCATCAGCAATAAGCTGGGCTTGCATGCCCGCGCTTCGGCCAAGCTGACCAAGCTGGCCGGCAGCTTCCCCTGCGATGTCTGGATGAGTAAGGGCGAGCGGCGCATCAACGCCAAGAGCATCATGGGCGTCATGATGCTGGCGGCCGGAGTGGGCTCCGTGGTGGAGCTGGAAACCGATGGCCCCCAGGAGCAGGAAGCCCTGGACGCACTCGTGGCACTGATCAACGACAAGTTTGGCGAAGGCCAATAAACACGGGCAACGCAGCAGTTAGGCTGCGTTTTTTGCATGGTGCACCGTCGGTGCCCAGCAAGAGGCATCGTTGAAAAGGATCAAGGCATGACATTTGCCATCCATGGGCTGGCCGTTTCGCGCGGCATTGCGATTGGCCGGGCGGTGGTTGTGGCCGCCAGCCGGGTTGAGGTGCGGCACTACTTCATCGACGCAAACCAGGTCGAGGCGGAACTGGACCGCGCCCGCAAGGCCCGTGCGGCCGTGGTCGACGAGCTGCAGCGCCTGGTCAGCGACCTGCCTGAGGATGCGCCGGGCGAGCTGGCCGCCCTGCTGGAAGTGCACCTGATGCTGCTGCAGGACGAGGTGCTGGCAGCGGGTGTGCGCCACTGGGTGGCCGAGCGCCTGTACAACGCCGAATGGGCGCTGATGACGCAGCTGGAGCAGATCTCGCGCCAGTTCGACGAGATGGAGGACCCCTACCTGCGCGAGCGCAAGACCGACCTGGAGCAGGTGGCCGACCGCGTCCTGCGGCAGATGCGTGGCCAGGCCACCAGCCCCGTGGCGGCTCCCCCCCCGCCGCCCGCACCGGCGCAGGACGGCTCGCAGCCCATGCTGGAGGGGTTGGCCGATGCGCCCCTGGTGCTGGTGGCGCAGGACCTGTCGCCCGCCGACATGCTGCAGTTCAAGCGCAGCGTGTTTGCCGGTTTTGTGACGGCCGTCGGTGGCAAGACCAGCCACACCGCGATCGTCGCGCGCAGCATGGACATTCCCGCCGTGGTGGGTGCGCGCGCCGCCAGTCAGCTGATCCGCCAGGATGACTGGGTGGTGATCGATGGCAATGCCGGCGTGGTGCTGGTAGATCCCTCACCCATCATCCTGGAGGAGTACCGCTTCCGCCAGCGCCAGGACGTGCTGGAGCGTGAGCGCCTGGCGCGCCTGCGCCACACCCCGGCGATCACGCTGGATGGCCAGAAGGTCGAGTTGCTGGCGAACATCGAGCAGCCCGGCGATGCCGGCGCGGCCGTGCATGCCGGGGCCGCCGGCGTGGGGCTGTTCCGCAGCGAATTCCTGTTCATGGGGCGCGAAGGCAAGCTGCCCGGTGAGGAGGAGCAGTTCGATGCCTACAAGGCCGCCGTGCAGGGCATGCAGGGCCTGCCGGTGACGATCCGCACCATCGATGTGGGGGCGGACAAGCCGCTGGACAAAGTCAGCCGCGACATCTCGCTGAACCCCGCACTGGGGCTGCGTGCCATTCGCTGGAGCCTGGCCGAGCCCGCGATGTTCCGCACCCAGCTGCGCGCCATCTTGCGCGCTGCGGCGCTGGGCCCGGTGCAGCTGCTGTTCCCCATGGTGTCGCACCAGCACGAGGTGCACAGCATCGTGCAGCAGGTTCGGCTGGCCCAGTCCGAACTGGAGGCGCGGGGTGTGGCCCATGGGCCGGTGCAGCTGGGCGCGATGATCGAGATTCCGGCCGCCGCCATCATGGTGCGCAGCCTGCTGCAGCATTTTGATTTCGTCTCCATCGGCACCAACGACCTGATCCAGTACACGCTGGCCATCGACCGCGCCGACGAGGCCGTGGCGCATTTGTACGACCCCCTGCACCCGGCCGTGCTGCACCTGGTGGCCCAGGTCATCCAGACAGCCAACGACATGGGCAAGCAGGTCTGCGTGTGCGGCGAGATGGCGGGCGATACGGCGATGACGCGCCTGCTGCTGGGCCTGGGCCTGCGCAGTTTCTCGATGCACCCGGCGCAGATCCTGAGCGTGAAGCAGGAAGTGCTGCGCGCCGACACGCGCAAGCTGCAGCCCTGGGCGCAGACGGTGCTGGCGGCCGAAAGTCCGGCGGCGCTGCTGGAAGTGGCGCAGTAACACCGGCAACCGGGTCGCGCGCCATTTCGTCGCACGGCGCGTTGCTTATTGTTGCAATTTAATTGAGATTAATTCTCATTCAGTGCTATGATGCGTAGCACGGGGTTCTTGGAAGCACGTCTTCTGGTGGGGGATGCCAAGAACCGGCCCTTTTAGAGTTTCATCGTGGGGCGACAAACAGGCCTGTTAAGCCTGTGCGTCGTTTTTTGCCAGCCAGCGGTCTGCCCGGTTAGCCACGCATCTTTTCGCACGGTGAATGTAGAACTTGAAACAGGAGCAGCCAGCGCACGCTGCTGCTGGTTTTCAAAATGGTTGGCTGCTGAAGTCAGCATTCCTGGCGCGCCAAGCGCTATAAAAAAAAGCAACCCGTGGGTTGCTTTTTTTTTGTGCCTGCTGTGGACTCAGACGCCCGCAGCGTGCGCCTGCTGGTCGGCGTGGTAGCTGGAGCGCACCATGGCACCCACGGCGGCGTGGCTGAAGCCCATCTTGTAGGCTTCTTCCTCGAACATCTTGAAAGTGTCGGGGTGCACGTAGCGGCGCACGGGCAGGTGGCTGTTGGTGGGCGCCAGGTACTGGCCGATGGTCAGCATCTCGATGTCGTGGGCGCGCATGTCGCGCATCACTTCCAGGATTTCCTCATCCGTTTCGCCCAGGCCCACCATCAGCCCGCTCTTGGTCGGTACATTCGGGTGCAGGGCCTTGAACTTCTTGAGCAGGTTCAGCGAGAACTGGTAGTCCGAACCCGGACGCGCTTCCTTGTACAGGCGTGGGATGGTTTCCAGGTTGTGGTTCATCACATCGGGCGGCGCGGCCTTCAGGATTTCCAGCGCGCGGTCATCGCGGCCGCGGAAGTCGGGCACCAGGATTTCGATCTGGGTGGTGGGCGACAGTGCGCGGGTTTGCTGGATGCACTCCACAAAGTGGCCCGAGCCACCGTCGCGCAGGTCGTCGCGGTCCACGCTGGTGATCACCACGTACTTCAGGCGCAGGCGGGCGATGGTCTCGGCCAGCTTGCGCGGTTCGTCCACGTCCAGCGGGTCGGGGCGGCCGTGGCCCACGTCGCAGAACGGGCAGCGGCGCGTGCACTTGTCGCCCATGATCATGAAGGTGGCCGTGCCCTTGCCAAAGCATTCGCCGATGTTGGGGCAGCTGGCTTCCTCGCACACCGTGTGCAGCTTCTGCTCGCGCAGGATGTCCTTGATCTCGTAGAAGCGCGTGGTGGGGCTGCCCGCCTTGACGCGGATCCACTCGGGCTTCTTCAGGACTTCGCCCTGCTCGACCTTGATGGGGATGCGCGACAGCTTGGCCGCCGCCTTCTGCTTGGCCAGCGGGTTGTAGTTCTCGGCGGACTGTGCTTCGCGCACGACTTCGTTGCTGCTCATGATGGTGGTCTCAGGGCGCGAGGCGGGTGATCAGCTGACTGCCGAACACTTGCGCCACCTCGTTCCAGGTTGTCTGGATGCCGATTGTAGAAAGGTCGACGGTCGCCATGCCTGCATAGCCGCAAGGGTTGATGCGGTGGTAGGGCTCCAGGTCCATGGCCACATTCAGGGCCACGCCATGGTAGGTGCAATGGCGGCTGACCTTGATGCCCAGCGCGGCAATCTTGCCCAGCCCGGTGAAATCCGGCTGCGGCGCGGGGCTGCCGGGCTCGCGCCGCTGCGGGCGCTGTGCCAGCATGGCGTGGCTGAAGGGATCGTCCAGGCGCACATAGATGCCGGGAGCGCCTTCCACACGGTGGCCGGTGACGCCAAAGTGCGCCAGCGTGCGGATCACGGCTTCTTCCAGCCGGTACACATATTCCTTGACGAAGTAGCCGCGGCGCTGCAAGTCCAGCAACGGATACGCCACCACCTGGCCAGGGCCGTGGTAGGTCACCTGGCCGCCACGGTTGGTCGAGACCACGGGGATGCCGCCGGGCACCAGCACATGCTCTGCCTTGCCAGCGAGTCCTTGGGTGAATGTGGGTGCATGCTCACACAGCCATAGCGTATCGGTCGTGCGGTCATCGCGGTGGGCGGTGAAATCCTGCATCGCCTGGTTGCAGGCGGCATAGTCCACACGGCCCAGCAGGCGCACGTCGATGGCGGGCGACACCACCTGGCTCAAAGCACCACCTTGACCAGAGGGTGGCTGGTCAGGGCGCGGTACAGGTCGTCGAGCTGCTCACGGCTGGTGGCGGTCACGGTGATGGTGATACCGAGGTACTTGCCGCCGCTGCTGGGACGCTGCTCGATGGTGCTGGCGTCGAAGTAAGGGTCGAACTGCAGGGCCACGCGCGTGATCGCGTGCACGAAATCCTCCGCGTGCAGGCCCATCACCTTGATGGGAAACAGGCTTGGATACTCAATCAGCGAGTCCTTGCGGGGATCGGTGCTAGCGGATGTATCGGACATGGTCATGATGAAAAATGGAGCAAAGGGTTTTGCTTGGTGCGAAGACCATTGTGCGCTATGGTTGCGCCGCTGGTCGTGGGTGCGGGTTTAGGTGTCTTGCAAGGCAACTTACGTGCTTTTACAACGGTGCAAACCCGATGTCTTGTTGCCGCAGGACGACATAAGCTGCGGGAATTGTCCGTGAAAACCCCCGCAACCTGCTGCAGGTGGCGCTTGCAAAACGGGTTTCTACGTATAATCAGAGGCTTTGTGAAAATTCCGGTTTGAGCGCTGGCGCATCTGACAACATGAAACACCAAGCCCAGGAAACGGAATTTGAGGACGAAGAGCCGCAAATCAAGCCCCTGACGCCCGAAGAAGCGCAGGCGTGGCGACAGCGACAGCCCCGGATGTCCATGTGGCGTGTGCTTGCCGCCCAGGTGGTGGTGGGCGCGCTGTGCGCCGTGGTGGCAGCGCTGGTGGCAGGTCGCGAGGCTGGCTGGTCGGCTGCTTATGGCGCACTGGCGATCGTGGTGCCTGCGGCGCTGTTTGCTCGTGGCGTGGCCCGCAACAGCGGGCGCGCAGGGTATGCGTCGGGTGCGATTGCAAGGCTTTTTGCCTGGGAATTTGTCAAGCTGGTGCTGTGCATCGCCATGTTGGCCGCAGCCCCTGTCTTGGTGCCAAACCTGCATTGGCTGGCGTTGCTGGCAGGGATGGTGGTAACGATGAAAACGTATTGGCTGGTTCTGGTGACAGGGCGGGCCAGTGTCCGAAAAACCGATTGATATTGAGAGAAGAGTTCACCGATGGCAGCCGACGCGCACGCTCCAACCGCAAGTGAATACATTGTTCACCACTTGCAGCATCTGCAAAATATCAAGCAAAACTCCATCATCGATTTCTCGGTGGTGAATCTCGACTCCGTCGCGGTCAGCCTGATTTGCGGTGTGATCGGCCTTTTCGTGCTCTGGCTGGCGGCCCGCAAAGCCACGGCTGGCGTGCCCGGCCGTTTCCAGGCTGCGGTTGAAATGCTGGTGGAAATGGTCGACACCCAGGCCAAGGCCAACATCCACAATGCTGAATCGCGCAAGTTCATCGCCCCTCTGGCGCTGACCGTGTTCGTCTGGATCTTCCTGATGAATGCCATGGACTTGCTGCCCGTGGACCTGTTGCCCGTGCTGTGGCAGACCGCTCAGGGCGATTCGCACGCTTACCTGCGCGTGGTGCCCACGGCCGACCTGTCGACCACTCTGGGTCTGTCGACGGGCGTGCTGCTGCTGTGCTTCTTCTACAGCGTCAAGATCAAGGGTGCTGGCGGCTGGGCTCACGAACTGGTGACCGCGCCCTTCGGTACGTCGAAGAATCCCATTTTCGCCCTGATCCTGGGCGTGGTTAATCTGCTGATGCAGATCATTGAATATGTTGCCAAGACGGTTTCGCACGGTATGCGACTGTTCGGCAATATGTACGCTGGTGAGTTGGTGTTCTGCCTGATTGCCCTGATGGGCGGCGCGGCTGCCATGTCGCTCTCTGGTGTGTTGCTCCCCGTGGGGCACATCATTGCGGGCTCTATCTGGGCGATCTTCCACATTCTGATCATCACCCTGCAGGCCTTCATTTTCATGATGCTGACGCTGATTTACCTCGGCCAGGCGCATGAAGCCCACTGACCTTTCCCTTTCAACTTCAACTTTCCTTTAATCCCTAGGAGTCATCATGGAAAACATTCTCGGTCTCGTCGCTCTGGCTTGTGGTCTGATCGTTGGTCTGGGCGCTATCGGCGCTTCGATCGGTATCGCACTGATGGGCGGTAAGTTCCTGGAATCCTCGGCCCGTCAGCCTGAGCTGATCAACGAACTGCAAACCAAGATGTTCATCTTGGCTGGTCTGATCGACGCCGCTTTCCTGATCGGTGTTGCTATCGCCCTGCTGTTCGCTTTCGCCAACCCCTTCGTCCTGGCCTAAGCTCCGATCAACGCCCTAGAAAGAAAGGTGTTGCCGTGAGTATTAACGCGACCCTGTTCGTTCAGTGCATCGTCTTCCTGATCTTGGTGCTGTTCACGATGAAGTTCGTGTGGCCCCCGATTGCGAAGGCGTTGGATGAGCGAGCCCAGAAAATCGCCGATGGCCTCGCTGCTGCCGACAAGGCCAAGACCGAGCTCAGCGCTGCCAACAAGCGCGTTGAGCAGGAACTGAGCCAGACGCGCAACGAGACAGCATCGCGGCTTGCGGACGCCGATCGCCGCGCCCAGGCCATCATTGAAGAGGCCAAGGTCCGCGCGACAGAAGAAGGCAACAAGATTGTTGCTGCTGCCCGCGCCGAAGCTGAGCAGCAAGCCGTTGCAGCCCGTGAAGCACTGCGTGAGCAAGTCGCTGCACTGGCCGTGAAGGGCGCCGAGCAGATCCTCCGCAAGGAAGTGAATGCCGGCGTTCACGCTGATCTGCTGAACCGCCTGAAGACAGAGCTGTAAGGAAAGCAAAATGGCAGAACTCGCCACCATTGCCCGCCCTTACGCTGAAGCCTTGTTCAAGGCCAGCTCCGCCAGCGGAGCTGACTTGAACGGCACTGTCGCTTGGGTGGAGGAATTGGCGGCGATTGCCGCTGATCCGCAATTGCGTCAACTGGCCGACAGCCCCAAGGTGACGGTCGAGCAAGTGCTCGGCGTCATCACTGGCGTGGCCCGTTCGGCTTTGCCCGATGCCGCTCGCAATTTCCTGCGCGTCATCATTGAAAACGGTCGCCTGGACGCACTGCCTGAAGTGGCTGTGCAGTTCCGTGCCATCGTGAACCGCCTCAATGGCTCGTCCGACGCTATCGTTTACAGCGCTTTCCCCGTAGAGGATGCCGCTCTGAACGACATCAGCGATGCGCTGCAAAAGCGCTTCGGCCGCAAGCTGAACCTGTCCGTCCAGATCGATGCATCTTTGATCGGCGGCGTTCGCGTGGTGGTGGGCGACGAGGTGTTGGACACCTCCGTCAAGGCTCGTCTGGAACAAATGAAAGCGGCCCTCACTGCGTAAGCGGATTGAGGTCTCGGCTAACCAAAGAAAGAAGGAAAGAGTCATGCAACTCAATCCCGCAGAAATTTCTGAATTGATCAAGAGCCGCATCGAAGGGCTGGAAGCAACTGCCGATATCCGTAACCAAGGCACCGTGGTGTCGGTGACGGACGGTATCGTGCGCGTGCACGGCTTGTCGGACGTGATGCAAGGCGAAATGTTGGAATTCCCCGCTTCCGCCGATGGCCAGCCTTCGTATGGCTTGGCTCTGAATCTGGAGCGTGATTCCGTCGGTGCGGTGATCTTGGGTGAGTACACCCACATCGCCGAAGGTGACACTGTGAAGTGCACCGGCCGTATCTTGGAAGTGCCCGTGGGTCCCGAACTGATCGGCCGCGTGGTGAATGCGCTGGGCCAGCCTATCGACGGCAAGGGTCCCATCAACGCCAAGATGACCGACGTGATCGAAAAGGTTGCGCCTGGTGTGATCGCACGTCAATCCGTGGACCAGCCTCTGCAAACCGGTATCAAGTCCATCGACTCCATGGTGCCCGTGGGCCGTGGTCAGCGCGAGCTGATCATTGGTGACCGCCAGACTGGCAAGACCGCTGTTGCGATCGACGCCATCATCAACCAAAAGGGTCAAGGCGTTACCTGTATCTACGTGGCGATCGGTCAAAAGGCCTCGTCCGTCAAGAACGTGGTGCGCGCGCTGGAGCAAGCTGGCGCGATGGAATACACCATCGTCGTGGCTGCAACGGCCTCCGAATCTGCTGCGATGCAGTACGTGTCGGCTTACTCCGGCTGCACGATGGGCGAATACTTCCGCGACCGCGGTGAAGATGCCCTGATTGTGTATGACGACCTGTCCAAGCAAGCTGTGGCCTACCGCCAGGTTTCGCTGCTGCTGCGTCGTCCTCCAGGACGTGAAGCTTTCCCCGGCGATGTGTTCTATCTCCACAGCCGTCTGCTGGAGCGTGCCGCTCGCGTGAACGCCGACTACGTCGAAGCCTTCACCAAGGGCGCTGTCAAGGGCAAGACCGGTTCGTTGACTGCGCTGCCCATCATCGAGACACAGGCTGGCGACGTCTCTGCCTTCGTGCCTACGAACGTGATTTCGATTACCGACGGCCAGATCTTCCTGGAAACCAGCCTGTTCAACGCCGGTATCCGTCCTGCGATCAACGCCGGTATCTCGGTGTCCCGCGTGGGTGGTGCTGCCCAGACCAAGCTGGTTAAGGGCCTGTCCGGCGGTATCCGTACCGACTTGGCGCAGTACCGTGAACTGGCCGCGTTCGCGCAGTTCGCTTCCGATCTGGATGACGCAACCCGCAAGCAGCTGGATCGTGGTGCCCGCGTGACCGAACTGTTGAAGCAGGCCCAGTACTCGCCGCTGAACACAGCGCTGATGGGCGCGACGCTGTTCGCCGTGAACAAGGGCTACATGGACGACATCGAAGTCAAGCAAGTGCTGCCCTTCGAAGCCGGTCTGCACCAGTTCCTCAAGACCAGCCACGGCGCCCTGCTGGACCGCCTGAACGCCAACCGCGCTTTCGACAAGGAAGGCAAGGACGAAGCTGAATTGACCGCTGCCATCGCTGCGTTCAAGAAGTCGTTCGCTTAAACCGGACGAGGAGCCATCATGGCAGCAGGCAAGGAAATACGCGGCAAGATCAAATCGGTGGAAAACACCAAGAAGATCACCAAAGCCATGGAAATGGTGGCTGCATCCAAAATGCGCAAGGCGCAGGAACGGATGCTGGCTGCCCGTCCATACAGCGAAAAAGTCCGCAATATTGCAGCTCATCTTGGCGAAGCACATCCTGAGTATCAGCATCCCTTCATGCAAGTGCATGCTGATGCGAAGAAGGCCGGCATCATTGTGGTGACGACCGACAAGGGCTTGTGCGGCGGCATGAACACCAATGTGTTGCGTGTCGTCACGACCAAGTTGCGTGAACTGCAAGATGCGGGCACTTCGGCGGAGGCCGTGGCGATTGGCAGCAAGGGACTGGCTTTCCTGAGCCGTATTGGTGCCAAGGTGGTCTCTCAAGCCACAGCACTGGGCGATCAGCCCCACCTCGACAAGCTCATCGGGCCTGTCAAGGTGTTGTTGGACCAATACGCTGAAGGCAAGCTGAGCGCGGTGTACCTGAGCTACACCAAGTTCATCAACACCATGAAGCAAGAGTCGGTGGTGGAGCAACTGCTTCCACTGTCGAACGAGCAAATGCAAGCCGAGAAGACGGGTGCATCGTGGGAGTACATCTACGAACCTGATGCCCAGACCGTCATTGACGATCTGCTGGTGCGTTACGTGGAGTCCCTCGTGTACCAGGCAGTGGCGGAAAACATGGCGTCCGAGCAATCGGCGCGCATGGTGGCCATGAAGGCCGCAACCGACAACGCTGGCAACGTCATCAGCGAGTTGAAGCTGGTCTACAACAAGACGCGTCAGGCCGCGATTACGACCGAACTGTCGGAAATCGTCGCAGGCGCTGCCGCTGTGTAAACGGCTTTAACAGACAAACAGATTGGAGCAAAGAATGGCTCAAGTACAAGGCAAGATTGTTCAATGTATCGGCGCCGTGGTGGACGTGGAGTTCCCACGTGACCAGATGCCCAAGGTGTACGACGCGCTGAAGCTGGAAGGCTCGGCCCTGACCCTGGAAGTGCAGCAGCAGCTGGGCGACGGCATCGTCCGTACCATTGCGCTGGGTTCTTCCGACGGCCTGAAGCGTGGCCTGATGGTGACCAACACTGGTTCCGCCATCACCGTGCCCGTGGGCAAGGCGACCCTGGGTCGCATCATGGACGTGCTGGGCAACCCCATCGACGAACGTGGTCCCGTGGACCAGACCCTGACGGCCGCCATCCACCGCAAGGCCCCTGCGTACGACGAACTGTCGCCTTCGCAGGAGCTGCTGGAAACCGGCATCAAGGTGATCGACTTGGTCTGCCCTTTCGCCAAGGGCGGCAAGGTGGGTCTGTTCGGTGGCGCCGGTGTGGGCAAGACCGTGAACATGATGGAACTTATCAACAACATCGCCAAGGCCCACAGCGGTCTGTCGGTGTTCGCTGGTGTGGGTGAACGTACCCGTGAAGGCAACGACTTCTATCACGAAATGTCGGACGCCGGCGTGGTGAACCAGGAGAACCTGGGCGAGTCCAAGGTGGCCATGGTTTACGGCCAGATGAACGAGCCTCCAGGAAACCGTCTGCGCGTGGCGCTGACCGGCCTGACCATGGCTGAGTCGTTCCGTGACGAAGGCAAGGACGTGCTGTTCTTCGTGGACAACATCTACCGTTACACCCTGGCCGGTACCGAAGTGTCCGCGCTGCTGGGCCGTATGCCTTCCGCTGTGGGCTACCAGCCTACGCTGGCCGAAGAAATGGGCCGTCTGCAAGAGCGTATCACCTCGACCAAGGTGGGCTCCATCACTTCGATCCAGGCCGTGTACGTGCCTGCGGACGACTTGACCGACCCTTCGCCTGCGACGACCTTCGCCCACTTGGACTCCACCGTGGTGCTGTCGCGTGACATCGCTTCGCTGGGTATCTACCCTGCCGTGGATCCTCTGGACTCCACCAGCCGCCAGTTGGACCCCCAAGTGGTGGGTGAAGAGCACTACAAGGTGGCCCGCGAAGTGCAGGGCACCCTGCAGCGCTACAAGGAACTGCGCGACATCATCGCGATTCTGGGCATGGACGAACTGGCCCCTGAAGACAAGCTGGTCGTGGCCCGTGCTCGTAAGATCCAGCGTTTCCTGTCGCAGCCTTTCCACGTGGCTGAAGTGTTCACCGGCGCCCCTGGCAAGTACGTGCCTCTGGCCGAAACCATCCGTGGTTTCAAGATGATCTGCGCCGGTGAGTGCGACCATCTGCCCGAGCAGGCTTTCTACATGGTCGGTACCATCGACGAAGCCTTCGAAAAGGCCAAGAAGCTGGCTGCTTAAGCTGTCGTGAAACCGGGGCGTGAGCCTCGGTTGCACGTCGCAACAAGCCCAGTCCCACCTTTTCTCAGGAGCAAAGATGAACACCATCCACGTTGATGTGGTCAGTGCCGAGGAATCCCTCTTCTCCGGTCCAGCGCGCTTTGTCGCACTGCCTGGTGAAGCGGGCGAGCTGGGTATCTTGCCCAAGCACACGCCGCTGATCTCCCGCATCAAACCCGGTTCCGTGCGCATCGAATTGCCCAATGGCAGCGAAGAATTCATCTTCGTCGCCGGTGGCATTTTGGAAGTGCAACCCCACTGCGTGACCGTGCTGTCCGACACCGCCATCCGTGGCAAGGATCTGGACGAGCAAAAGGCCTCCCAGGCCAAGGCTGCCGCCGAGGAAGCCATGAAGAACGCCAAGAATGACGTCGACATGGCCAAGGCCCAGTCCGAGCTGGCTGTGCTGGCGGCACAGATGGCCGCGCTGCGCAAGTACCGCGGCAAGCGCTGATCGACCGGTCTCTGCAAAGAAAGCCACCGCAAGGTGGCTTTCTTTATGCCTGTTCTCAAAAACAAAGCACTTGGTGCTCGATGTACAAGGCTTTGCATCGATAAATATGCTGAAAGCGTTGCTGATCAAGCGCTGGCAGCTCTGGTTTTTGAAAGACGTTGATGCGCTATCACGGCTGTCTGGTGGAGTGGAACGATGACCGCGGCTTTGGCTTCATCCAGCCGGACCAGGGTGGTGCACGCGTGTTTGTGCACATCAGCGCCTGGCAGCCGCGGCCCCAAGCCACGTCCCGTCCGCAGGTGGGGTTGCGCCTGGAATTTGCCGTGGGCATGGAAGGCGGCAAGCCACGGGCGCAGCAGGTGACAGGGCGGCCTGCCGTGCGCCCACGCGCAGGCGGTCCCCAACGCACGGCGGGCCGGGTGTCCTGCGGTGCGCGGGTGAGCGGGGGTGGCAGCTATGTGGCGATCCTGGCCTTTGCGCTGGTGTGGGTTGGCACCGCCATGGTCTGGGGCGTGCCGCGCTGGGTGTTGCCGGGGTACGCGGTGCTCAGCCTAGTCACGTTCTGCGCCTATTGGCAGGACAAGCGTGCGGCCCAGGCGGGGCTCTGGCGCACGTCGGAATCCACCTTGCATACCTTGGCGGCCTTGGGAGGTTGGCCCGGCGCGATTGTGGCGCAGCAGTGGTTGCGGCACAAAAGCCGCAAAGCCGATTTCCGCATCCTGTTCTGGCTGACCGTGCTGGCCAATGTGGCGGCGTTTGTGGGGCTGCATTCACCCGCAGGGCGTGAGTGACTGGCGCGCTGGACCCTCTAGCGTGAAAAGTTCTTTCCAGCCGCGCCCGGCCGTGGGCTAGACATCCTTGGTGAAGCGGCCCTGGACCACGGGGGCGTCCGGCAGGTTGTCTGCGGCGTCGGTGCGGTCTGCGGGGTTGCGCGGGAAGTGCGCCACCAGCAATTGGGACACCAGTTCCAGCGCCTGCTCCAGCCCTTGCGCGTAGGCGGCCTGCTGAAAAGACTGTTGCATGTCGCGCACGATGGCATCCCAGGTGAGTTGCGGCACCGCACGGGTCATGGCGCGATCGGCCACGATCTCGATGGCGTGTTCCGCCAGCAGCAGGTAGATGAGCACGCCATTGTTGTGCTCGGTGTCCCACACGCGCAGCTTGCCAAACAGCCCGACGGCCCGGTCGCGGGCACTGGCGTTGCGCCAGATGTAGCTGTAGGGCAGTCCGCCTTCCACACACAGGCGCAGCTGGCCGGTGTGCAGGCGCTCGCTGGCGGCGACGGCCCGCTCCAGGCGCTGCAGCACGTCGTCGGGGAAGGTCTCGCGCACCTGGCCCTCCACCCAGCGGTGCTGCCACAGTCGGTACAGGCGTTGCAGCAGGTGGGCCATGGTGCGTCACCAATTCCCGGAAGCGCCACCGCCCCCAAAGCTGCCCCCCCCCGCCGGAGCGAAAGCCGCCAGCGCCCCAACCCCCGTTGCCCCCGCCGCGCCATCCCCCCCGGCCGCCCGCATTCCAGCCACCCCCCAGTGGCGGGCCGCCCCCACCGCGTGGGCCATTGGCCAGCAAGGTTACCAGGGCGGCCAGCACCCCGGCGCCCCCGGCCAGCCACAGGCTGGTAGTGACCGCGTAGGCCAGCACCCCGGCCCCCCCGCCCACCAACAGCGCGCCCCGCTTGTTGCCCAGCAGGCGGCGCAGCAGCGGGGCGACGACCATCACCCCGAAAAATAGAAAAATGGCCAGGCTCTCCAGGTCCACACGGTCGCGGGCGGTGGTGGGCTGCTGCGGTGCCGGCAAGGCCTCACCGGCGATGCGCGCGGCAATCTGGTCCAGGGCGGCCAAGATGCCGGCGGCATAGTGCCCCTGGCGGAATTGCGGGGCCATCTGATGGTCGATGATGCGCGCTGCGGCCAGGTCGGGGATGGCGCCCTCCAGGGCGCGGGCCACCTCGATGCGCATGCGCCGGTCGTCCTTGGCGACCACGATCAACAGGCCGTCGCCCACGTGCTTGCGGCCGATCTTCCAGGTGCTGGCCACGCGGTAGGCGAAGGGGGCAATGTCTTCGGGTGCGGTCGTCGGCACCATCAGCACCACCACCTGCGAGCCCGACTTGGCTTCGATGCTGCGCAGCCGTTGTTCGATCGCCCGGGACTCCTCGACCGACAGGGTGTGGGTCTGATCGATCAGCGCAGCAGTGAGTGCGGGCACAGGCAGCACGCCATGTGCCCAGCCGGGCAGCCAGCATGCACTCAGAACGATAGCTAGCAGCGCTTGCCACATCAGCGAGACAGCCATATTTGCTTCCTCAACGGGCCGACGCAGGGGCGCGCCGGCCTTACTTGCTGCCAAAGTCGACGCTCGGCGGGCGGGCAATCTCGGCCTCGTTGGCCACCGTGAAGCTGGGTTTGGGCTGGTAGCCAAACAGCATCCCCGTCAGGTTGGTGGGAAAGCTGCGCGCCAGCACGTTGTAGGCCTGGACAGACTGGATGTAGGCATTGCGGGCCACGTTGATGCGGTTTTCCGTGCCTTCCAGTGTCACGCGCAGATCGCGGAAGGCCTGGTTGGCCTGCAGCTGCGGGTATTGCTCGGCCACCACCATCAGGCGCGACAGGGCACTGCCCAGCTGCCCCTGGGCTTGCTGGAACTGCTGGAAGGCGGTGGGGTCGTTGATCAGCTCGGGCGTGGCCTGGATGGCGGTGGCCTTGGAGCGGGCTTCGATCACCTGGGTCAGGGTGTCGCGCTCGAAGTTGGCTTCGCCCTTGACCGAGGCGACGATGTTCGGCACCAGGTCCGCGCGCCGCTGGTACTGGTTCAGCACTTCGCTCCACTTGGCCTTGGTGTCTTCGTCCAGGCGCTGAAAATCGTTGTAGCCGCAGCCCGACAGCGAGGTGGCGATCAGCAGGATGGCGAGCAGATGTTTCATGCACATGTCCCTTCAGAGCAGTTCCTGGCGCCATTGTGGTGGCCGACCGCGCCGCGGGTTTGTAGGCAAAATGCGGGCAACCGTTAGGCGCCGCCAAGTGGCAGCGCGCAAAGGACCGACAGCATGGATGAGATCGTGAAGCAGGCGTTGATCAAATGGCCGAATGTGCCGCATGTGCACGGCTGGCTGGGCCTGGATGCCCGCGGCCAGTGGTGGCTGCGCGATGCGGGTGTGCAGGCGCAGGGCCCATTTCCACAGAGCAAGGGGACCCTGGTGGAGCACGAGAAGCTGCTGGCCTTCATCGGGCGCAATTACGAGACCGACGCGCAAGGCCAATGGTTTTTCCAGAACGGCCCGCAGCGGGTGTATGTGGAGCTGGAGCACACGCCCATGGTCTGGCGCGTGGATGCGCAAGGCGCGGTCTGCTCGCACACGGGCGTGCCCCAGGCCCAGGTGCAGGACTGCTGGATGGATGACGAAGGCCGTGTCTACCTGCGCTGTGCCGGGGTGCTGGGCGTGGTGCACTCGCAGGACATGGTGCACGTGGCCGACGTGGTGGAGCAGGGGCACTGGCACCCCCAGTCCCTGGCGTGGGATGCGCTGCCGCAGCGTTTCCAGTTCGTGCGCAGCCCGCAGCGGGCCGCAGCGCAGGCATGAAAAAAGGACCCTGAGGGTCCTTTTTGTTGGAGCGCGCTGGCGATTACTTCGCTGCGGCGTCGCCTTCCTGCGCGGCAGGCTGCGGCTCTGGGAAGTTGGCGCCGCCGGCATTGGCCATGAAGGCCACGCCACGGGCGATTTCCAGGTCGTTGAAGTCGCCACCCCCTTGGGGGGCCATGGCACCCTTGCCCTTGAGGGCCGAGTGCACCAGGGCGTCAAAGCCTTGGGCCAGACGGGGACCCCAGTCACCCGCAGCGCCGAACTTGGGCGCGCCCGAAACGCCGGTGGCGTGGCAGGCGGCACATTGGCCCTTGTACACATCCTCGCCACCGCGCAGGGGGCGGTTGGCATCACGAATCTCCACGGCGCCCACCTTTTGCAGGCGCTGTGCCTGGGCCAGCTCCTGCATGCCCACGCCGGCACCGGTCTTGGGCGCCGAGCCCACGAAGGTGACCAGGCCAATGATCAGGATCACGGGCAGGATGAAGGCAAGCAGTACCGTGATCAGCAACTGCTTGGGGTTCTTGATGGGGCCGGTATGGGCTTCTTCGTGGTGCTTGTCGCTCATGGCGTCCTCTGGTTATCGGGGCGGGGAAAAACCAACGGCGGATTATATCGATGGGGTTTTTTTGCCCCAGTCCCCCAGCGGCCGTTTGGCGGCCGCTGTGGTACAGAGTTGACGCACCTCAACGATTGGTGGTTTCCTGCTTGCCAAGGCTGGCTTCGGACCAGCCGCCGCCCAGGGCCTTGTACAGGGCAACCTGGTTCTGCAGTTGGGCCAGGCGTACCTGCACTGCGGTTTGCTCCACCGTGAACAGCGAACGCTGGGCGTCCAGCAGGTCCAGGTAGCTGGCGACGCCGTTGCTGTAGCGCAGTTCGGACAGGCGCAGGCGTGCCTGCTCGGCCTCAATCTGGGCTTGCTGGGCCCGCGCCTGCTCGCCCAGCGTGGCTTCGCCGGCCAGGGCATCCGAAACTTCGCGGAATGCGGTCTGGATGGCCTTTTCGTACTGGGCCACGGCGATGCCGCGGCTGGCCTTGGCCACTTCGAGGTTGGCCTGGTTGCGGCCGGCGTCGAAGATGGGCAGGGTCAGCGAAGGTGCGATGGAAAAGCCCCAGCTGCCGCTCTTGAACAGGCCCGAGAGCTCGTTGCTCACCGTGCCGGCCTGGGTGGTCAGGGCGATGCGCGGGAAGAAGGCCGCACGCGCTGCGCCGATGTTGGCGTTGGCGCCGATCAGCTGCTGCTCGGCTTGGCGCAAGTCGGGGCGGCGCACCAGCAGGTCGGACGGCAGGCCGGCTGGCAGGCTGGCCATGGCGGCCGCATCGGCCAGCTTGGCGCCCTTCAGGCTTGCGCGCAGGTCGTCCGGCAGGGGCTGGCCCAGCAGCAGGGCCAGGGCATTCTCGTCCTGGCTGCGCTGGCGGATCTGCTGCGCATAGGTGGCGCGTGCGGCTTCGGTCAGCGACTGGGCCTGGCGGTAGTCCAGTTCCGAGGCCACGCCGTTGTCGAAACGCAGTTTGGCCAGTTTGATGGACTCCTCGCGCGTGGCCAGGGTGCGGCGCGAGATGTCCAGCAGCTCCTCGTCGGCCAGCAGGGTCAGCCAGCCGTTGGCCACGCTGGCCACCAGGCTCAGCTCGGTGGCCTTGCGGCCCTCGTCGCTGGCCAGGTACTGGGCCAGGGCCTGTTCCTTGAGGCTGGCGATGCGGCCAAAGAAGTCCAGCTCCCAGGCCGAGACCGCCAGTCCCACCTGGAAGTTGTTGACGATGTCGCCCGTGACCTGGCTGTTGCCACGGCTGGCATTGGCCGCCGCGTTCACCGTGGGGAACTGGTCGGCGCGTCGGATCTGGAACTGGGCGCGGGCCTGCTCCAGGTTCAGCACGGCCACCCGCAGGTCGCGGTTGTTCTCCAGGGCCAGGCGCACCAGACGCTGCAGGCGGGCGTCGGTGAAGAACTGCTCCCAGGGCACGGGCGCGCTGGCCTGGCCTTCGGCGGCGGCCGGCGCCGTGGCACCGGAGACCGTGGGGAAGGCCGTGGGCACGGGGGCTGCCGGGCGCTCGTACTTGGGCACCAGCGAGCAGCCGGCCAGCAGCGCGGCGGTGGCCAGCACCGACAGGCGAAGGCTCGGGGTCTTACTCATGCTTGCTCTCCTCGATGCCGGCGGCTTGCGCGTGCGCGGCATATATCTTCCGTTGTCGTTCGCTGCCCTTGAAGAAGCTGCGCACCAGCACAAAGAACACGGGCACGAAGACCACGGCCAGCACGGTGCCGGTGATCATGCCGCCGATCACGCCGGTGCCGATGGCACGCTGGCTGGCCGAGCTGGCGCCCGAGGCGATGAACAGGGGCACCACACCCAGGGTGAACGCCAGCGAGGTCATGATGATGGGGCGGAACCGCAGGTGGGCCGCTTCCAGCGCCGCTTCGATCACGCTCTTGCCCTGGGCCTGCAGGTCCTTGGCGAATTCCACGATCAGGATGGCGTTCTTGGCCGAGAGGCCGATGATGGTCACCAGGCCGATCTGGAAGTACACGTCGTTGGCCATGCCCCGGGTCAGTGTGGCCAGCACCACGCCGAGCACGCCCAGCGGCACCACCAGCATCACCGAGAAGGGGATGGACCAGCTTTCATACAACGCGGCCAGGCACAGGAACACGGCTAGCAGCGAGAAGGCGTAGAGCACCATGGCCTGGTCGCCGGCGAGCTTTTCCTCGCGCGACAGACCGGTCCACTCGAAGCCGAAGCCTTCGGGCAACTGGGCGGCCAGGCGTTCCATCTCGGCCATGGCATCCCCTGTCGAATAGCCTGGTGCGGCATCGCCGGCCAGCTTCATCGAGGAGTAGCCGTTGTAGCGCACGGTCTGCATTGGGCCGGTGATCCAGCGTGTGGAGGCGAAGGCCGACAGTGGTACCACCTGGCCCTGGTTGTTGAGCACGGGCAGATCGAGGATGGACTCGGGCTGCATGCGCGCCTTGGCATCGGCTTGGACCACCACACGCTGCAGACGACCCTGGTTGGGGAAGTCGTTCACGTAGGCCGAACCCAGCGAAGTGGACAGGGCCGAGTTGATGCTGTCAAAGCCCACGCCCAGGGCGCTGGCCTTGTCGCGGTCGATCTCCAGCTGCATCTGGGGCGCGTCTTCCATGCCGTCGGGGCGCACGCCTGCAAGGATCTTGCTCTGCGAGGCCATGCCCAGCAACTGGTTGCGTGCAGCCATCAGGGCATCGTGGCCCTTGGCGCCGCGGTCCTGCAGGCGGAAGTTGAAGCCGGTGCCCGTGCCCAGCTCTGGGATGGGCGGGGGGCTGAGCGCGAAGATGAAGGCGTCGCGCACCTGGCTCAGCGCCATGTAGGCGCGGCCCGCCACGGCGCTGGCCGAATGCTCGGCCCCCGTACGCTCGCTCCAGTCCTTCAGGATCACGAAGGCCAGACCGGCGTTCTGGCCCTGGCCGGAAAACGAGAAGCCCGACACCGTCACGATGTTCTTCACCTCGGGCTGAGCCAGCATGTACTCCTCGACGCGCTTGAGGGCCTCGCTGGTGCGGGCCTCGGCGGCGCCAGGCGGCAGCTGCACGTTGGTGATGATGTAGCCTTGGTCTTCGTTGGGCAGGAAGGAGGTGGGCAGGCGGGTGAACACATAGCCCACGGCGGCCACCAGCACCAGGTAGATGACCATCATGCGGCCACCGCGGCGCACCAGGGAACCCATCGCGCCTTCATAGCTGTGCGTGGCTCTCTTGAAGCGGCGGTTGAACCAGCCAAAAAAGCCCTTCTTTTCGCTGTGGTGGTCAGGATCGACCGGCTTGAGCAGGGTGGCGCACAGTGCCGGGGTGAGCGACAGCGCCAGGAAGGCCGAGAAGGCGATGGACGTGGCCATGGTGGCCGCAAACTGGCGGTAGATGTTGCCGGTGGAGCCCGCAAAGAAGGCCAGTGGCACAAACACCGAGATCAGCACCACGGTCACGCCGATCACGGCGCCCGAGATCTGGCTCATGGCCTTGCGTGTGGCCTCCAGGGGCGGCAGCCCCTCTTCGGCCATGATGCGCTCGACGTTCTCCACCACCACGATGGCGTCGTCCACCACGATACCGATCACCAGCACCATGCCGAACATGGTGAGCACGTTGATCGAGAAGCCCATGGCGAACAGCGCGGCAAACGTGCCCAGCAGGGCCACGGGCACCACGATGGTCGGGATCAGGGTGTAGCGGATGTTCTGCAGGAACAGGTACATCACCAGGAACACCAGCACCACGGCTTCCAGCAGGGTGTGGACCACCTTCTCGATCGAGACCGAAATGAAGGTCGAGGTGTCGTAGGGCACAGAGAAGGACACGCCTTCAGGGAAGAACTTCTGCAGCTCGGCGAGCTTGTCCTTCACGGCCGTGGCCGTGGCCGTGGCCAGGGCGTTGGCCGAGGGCGTGAGCTGCACGCCCAGGCCCACGGCCGACTTGCCGTTCAGACGGGCCGAGGTGCTGTAGCTTTGCGAGCCCAACTCGACGCGGGCCACGTCCTTGAGGCGCACCGACGAGCCGTCGGTGTTGGCGCGCAGCACGATGTTGCCGAACTGCTCGGGCGTGCTCAGCTGGCCGCGCACGACGATCGTGGCGGCGATGGGCTGGTCGCTGACGGCAGGCAGGTCACCGAGGTTGCCGGCGGACACCTGGGCGTTCTGGGCCTTGATGGCGGCGCTGACCTGGTCGATGGACAGCTTGAAGCCCTTGAGCTTGGCTGGATCGACCCAGACGCGCATGGCGCGCTCGGCGCCGAACTGCGTGACCGAACCCACGCCCGTGACGCGCTGCAGCTCGGGCACGATGTTGCGTGCGGCGTAGTCGTTCAGGGCGTCCAGGCTGAAGTTAGGGTTCTCTGTGGTGATCATCGAGAACAGCAGGAAGTTGGAGCGGGACTGCTCCACACGCACGCCCTGCTGTGTCACCGCGGCAGGCAGGCGCGGGGTGGCGCGCGACAGGCGGTTTTGCACATCCACCTGGGCCAGGTCGGAATTGGTGCCGGGCTCGAAGCTCAGCACCACCGTACCTGTGCCGTTGGCCTGGCTGGTGGTTTCCACATAGGCCAGGCCTGTGGCGCCGTTCATCTCACGTTCGATGACGGCGAGCACGCTGTCTTCCAGCGTCTGGGCGGTGGCGCCGGGGTAGGCCACCGAGACCTGGATGGTCGGCGGCGCCACGGCGGGGTACTGGGCGACGGGCAGCTTGGTGATGGACACCGCCCCGATCACCATCAGGAAGATGGTGATGACCCATGCAAAGATGGGTCTGTCGATAAAGAACTTGGCCATCTGCGGCGCTCCTTACTTGTTGTCTGCCTTGGCCGCTTCGGCCGCAGGCGCGGCGGCGGGCTGGGCACCGTTGGCCTTGGCGGCGTCGGGCTGCCATGGCACGGGTTGGACCTTGGGCGCGCCGCGCAGCTTCTGGAAGCCGTCGACCATCACCTGCTCGCCTTGCTTCAGGCCTTCAAGCACCACCCAGTTCGTGCCCTTGGCCGAACCGATGCGCACCTTGCGTGGAGCAACCTTGCCTTCGGCATCGACCACCATGACGCTGTCGCCCTGGTCGCTGCGGGTCACGGCCTGCTGGGGCACGAGGATGGCATCGGCTGCCTGGGCCTGCTCCAGGCGCACACGCACGTACAGGCCGGGCAGCAACTGGCCGCCGGGGTTGGGCACTTCGGCGCGCAGCGTGATCTGGCCCGAGGTGGAGTCCACCGTCAGGTCCGAAAACAGCAGTTTGCCGGTCTGGCCATATTCCGTGCCGTCGTCCAGCACGATGCGCACGCTGGCCGCATCCTGGCCGCTGACCTTCTTGAGCTGGCCGGCGTCCATGGCACTGCGCAAACGCATGACGTCCGAGGCCGACTGCGTGAAGTTCACATAGACGGGATGGATCTGCTGGATGGTGGCCAGTTGGGTGACTTCACCCTGGCCTACCAGCGCACCTTCGGTCACCAGGGCGCGGCCGATGCGGCCCGATATGGGGGCTGTCACCGAGGCATAGCCCAGGTTGATACGGGCGGTTTCCACGGCGGCCTTGGCCGATGCCAGATCGGCTTCGGCCTGTTTCTGGGCGGCCACGGCCGTGGTGTAGTCCTGTTTGCTGATGGCATTGGCTTCCACCAGGGGCTTGTAGCGTTCGGTCAGGGCTTTGGCCTGGGCCACCGTGGCTTCGGCGCGTGCTACCGAGGCCTGTGCGCTCTGCAGTGTGGCGCGGTAGGGTGCAGCATCGATTTCGAACAGAGGCTGGCCGGCCTTGACGTCGCTGCCTTCACGGAACAGGCGCTTGAGCAGGATGCCCGAGACGCGAGCACGGACTTCGGCGGTGCGCGAGGCCTCGACACGGCCCGGCAGTTCAGTGACCAGGGCCACGTCCGAGGGCTGAGCGACCACCACGCCCACTTGGGGAGCGGGCGTTTCACCGCCTGCATGACCGGCTGGCTGGTCGCTCTTGCCACAGGCTGTCAATGCCAGGAGAGATGCCAAAGCCAATGCGCCAATCATCGGACGGCGGAGTGCAAAAGGAGGGGGGAAGCGGTTCATGGACATCCTCATGGAAGGGAGAGTGGGCGGCCGTACGGTTGGATGGGACAGATCAGAACAAAAATAGGCCTCTGCACAAAGTGTAAAGGCCGGGTTAGTCTGGAAATTATACATACATACGCGAATGTATAATTAATGACAAGTCATCCCGACCTTGCTGATGTTGGGGGTGATGCGGTGATGATTTTTGCTTGAAAGGGGCGATTTGTGGCTCGTCGTACCAAAGAGGATGCGGAGGCAACGCGCAACAAGTTGCTGGATGCTGCCGCGGAGGTGTTTTTTGCCAAGGGGGTGGCGGGCGCCTCGTTGTCGGAAGTGGCGCAAGCTGCAGGCTTGACGCGAGGTGCTATTTATTGGCACTTCAAGGACAAGGTGGACCTTTTTGATGCCTTGATGCAAAGGACAACTTTGCCGTTCGAGCAGGCGTGGGAGGCTGGCCAAGCCAAGTTCATGCAGCACGGTGCGGTGCTGCCCGAGATCCTGGGTGTTCTGCGCATGGTGTTCAGGTCTGTGAGTACTGACACGGCAACTCGGCGTGTATTTGATATTGCTTTGTACAAGGTTGAGTGTGTGGGTGAGCTCTTGGATGTGCGCCAGCGGCGCATAGAGGGTGCACTTCGGTTTGCGCTGCAGATAGAGCAGGCGTTGTTGTTGGCCGCTCAGCAAGAAGGTGTGTGCTTGCCTGTGTCTGGTCAAAATGCGGCGCGGGGGTTGCAGGCTATCTTTGATGGTGTGCTGCATTTCTGGTTGCTGCAGGATGGGCAATCTTTTGATCTGGAGGCGGAGGGGATGCTGGCTGTTGCGCTGTACTTGAAGGGGTTGGGGTTCGATTTGCAAAAAGAAATTGCGTGATTCCCTGAAGCGGCGCAAAAGTGCGGGTTAGAATGCGGGCTGCAGATTTTTTGGTAGTTCGCGTGTAGCGGGTGTCGTTAGCGGCTGTAGCTCAGTGGATAGAGTATTGGCCTCCGAAGCCAAGGGTCGTGGGTTCGATCCCCGCCAGCCGCGCCAAACAAACTCAAGAAAATACCTAAAAATATTTTTGCGATAAAAAAATCTGCTACAATCTAAATCTCTTCGGAGGGATGCCCGAGTGGCTAAAGGGGGCAGACTGTAAATCTGTTGGCTTACGCCTACGCTGGTTCGAATCCAGCTCCCTCCACCACCTTTCGAGGTGAAGAGATTTAAGCATCGCTTGGCGGTGCGCGCAAACCCAAGTTTGCGGGAGTAGTTCAATGGTAGAACCCTAGCCTTCCAAGCTAATGACGCGGGTTCGATTCCCGTCTCCCGCTCCAAGATTCATAAGTTTGCTTGTGCAGGCTTATGCCCATGTGGCTCAGTGGTAGAGCACTCCCTTGGTAAGGGAGAGGTCGGCAGTTCGATCCTGCCCATGGGCACCAATTAGTGGTGCTTCTGTGTCAGATGGTTGCGCCGAAACATCGTTAGCATTTGATTTTTTTCGGAGTCGAAAAAATGGCAAAAGAAAAGTTCGAGCGC
>NZ_BBJR01000065.1 GCF_000739875.1 Comamonas aquatica NBRC 14918 | reverse complement strand
TCAGATCGTCGTGCAATCCAAAGACGAAACCGGACTCTTGCTGCAAGCGCTGCAGCGTATGCAGCAAAGCTTGGTCAATATTGTGAGCTCAGTACGCCAGAACGCCGAAGGCGTTGCCTCCGCCAGTTCGCAAATTGCCTCAGGAAATAACGATCTGTCGGCACGCACAGAACAGCAGGCCAGCGCACTGGAAGAAACCGCAGCTTCTATGGAAGAACTGAGTTCCACGGTTCGCCAAAATGCCGACAACGCTCGAACAGCGAACGAGTTGGCGGTCAATGCCTCAACCATTGCTGTGCAAGGTGGTGACGTCGTAGCCGAAGTGGTCGAAACCATGAAGGGCATCAACTCCAGCAGTAGCAAGATTGCCGACATCATCAGCGTCATAGACGGCATTGCCTTCCAGACCAACATCCTGGCGCTGAACGCTGCGGTCGAGGCTGCCCGCGCCGGCGAGCAGGGACGCGGATTTGCCGTAGTCGCCGCCGAAGTGCGCAGCCTGGCCGGCCGTTCGGCCGAAGCCGCCAAGGAAATCAAGAGCTTGATCGCTGCCAGCGTTGAAAGCGTGGGGCAAGGCTCTGCACTGGTGGACAAAGCCGGAGCTACCATGACCGAAGTTGTTGCATCCATCCGGCGGGTGACGGACATCATGGGAGAGATCAGCGCTGCAAGCAGTCAGCAAAGCGCAGGGGTGAGCCAAGTCGGCGAAGCTGTCACACAGATGGACCAAGCCACACAGCAAAACGCTGCATTGGTGGAACAAATGGCTGCAGCAGCAAGCTCGTTGAACTCCCAGGCTGGTGAGCTAGTGACGGCAGTCGCCGTGTTCAAGCTAAATGCGAACACTCCTAAGGTTGGTGGGAACACCCCAGTATCTACACCGACATACACCACACCTAGCAATCACGCGTTAAAGAGCGCGGGCACGGCAACAAAGGCGCCGCTGAAGCCCAGCAAAAGCCAAGGCAAACTCACCGCCACAACAGTGGCTTCTAAATCAACAAGTAGTACGTCTACAGCGCAGGAATCCCCCATCAACAACGGGAGCAGCAACGATGATTGGGAGAGCTTCTAAGCGCAGGTGACTGCTTGGACGCCACTGCAGCAGGTGGGCGAAGGTAGAGACGCCCCTCGCCCCCAGCACCTCACCGCCCCTGCTCTAGCGCTACCGCCCGCATCTGCTGCCGGATCGCCGTCGGCGCAGTCTCCGCAATCCGCTGTGTGCGGTCCTTGCCCATCTCCCGCGCCCGCTTCCACACGTCCGGCATGTTGATGCGGATGGGCTGATCCGGGTTCAGGCTGTTCCAGCGCTCCAGGCGGGCGCGCGCGGCAGCCACGGCAGCGTCGTCCTTCTCAAACAGGGCCTTGGCCCACTGGGCGCGGATCTCGTTGGAGGTCTGGATGTAGAAGGACTTGCTGCGCTGCATGAAGCTGTTGGCCTCCTGCACCTCGGCCACGCTGCGCGGCTGAAAGCCAATCATCTTGAACACGGCTTCGTCCAAGGTGGTGTCGATCACCTTGTAGCCCTTGCTGTCCTTGTAGATGCCGCTGGCGGCCATGTCCGCGCCCTTGACGGCGTTGCGCACGGCGTTGGGCATCACCTCCAGGGCACCGCGCCCCACGCTGGCGGCGTCCAGCGTGGCGATGCCCTTGAGCACGTCGCCCGCGCCGGTGAAGCCGCGCTTGATCAGATCCCCGGCCGGGCCCACCATTTCCACCAGGTCGCGCGCGTTGCTTTGCTTGCTGAGGGCCAGACCCGTGCCCGGAATCAGGTTGCCCATGCCCAGGCGGCCCGACACATCGATGGGCGCGCCCGGCAGGCCTGACAGGCCCTGCTCCAGAAAGCCTGCCAGCTCCTGGCCCAGCCACTCGGCCATGAACTCCTGGCGCCACTGCTTGCTGCTGAGGTTGTAGCCCATGGCCTGGCCCGCGCCGTCGATCACATCCTCCAGATCCTCCACAAACGGCAGTCCCCCAGCGCCGCCCATGAGCATCAGCATCAACATGGCCCAGCCCACGGCCCGCCGGCCGGCGGCGCGCTCAGGGCTGCCAGGCTCGCCGCCGTTCCAGGTGCGCTGCATCAACTCCAGGAAGCTGACGGAATAGGTCTTGAAGGTGAACAAGGTCCCGCCGATGGCCCCACGCGCCCACTGGGGCTTGTTGGCCTTGGTGTACAGGAACTGCGTTTCCACCACGGCATCCCGGGCAAACTGGGCCGGGTTGTCCATGCCCTGGTCCTTGGCCAGCCGATAGGCCGCAATGAAGGTGCTGCGGCGGTTGAACTGCTCGGCCAGCGCGAAGGGCTGGCCCCAGGCCACCTTGCCCTTCTCCCACAAGTTCGAGGCCTTGGCGCGCGCATCGCCCAGTTTGGTGCCGTCGCCGCTGCGCAGCCCCCCGGCACCGCGCGCCTGGGCCATCAGTTGGTGGATTTCCTGGGGCGAGACCACGCCGTCGTCCTCGGCCATCTTCAGGGCATGGGCCAGATCCGGCGCGTACCGGAACCCCTTGTCCATGGCGCTCTTGCTCATGTCCTGCAAAGCACCGGCCATGAAGCGCCCGGCCTTGGCCATGCCGCCGTACTGGCTCAGCCAGGGCATGGTCACTGCAAACGGCTGGGTCATGTTGACCATGGCCGAAGCGATGGAGCCGCCCAGGTACTGGGCAAAGAGCATGCCCCGGATGACCTGGCCCTCTTCCTGCGGATCCTGGATGTAGCTGCGCAGCTTGGCCGCAATCTCGCCCAGCTCACCCAGGTCCTTGTGCTCGGTGTTCAGGGTGTGGATCGCCGCCTCCATCTTGCCGGCGTTCAGCCCCGTGGCCGCAGCGCGCGCGTTGGAGTACACAAAGCTGGCCAGCACCCGGCCCACGTCCTCGCTGTAGCCGGCAATCCCCTTGCGGTGGATCAACCGCTTCATGGCGCTGTGGTTGTTCTTGGCCAGCTTCAGGTACTCCTGGAACGCCTGGTCCTTGGCCTGGTTGCCCTCGGCGTCCAGGCCCAGCATCGCGCCAAACAGCTCGGCCGTCTCCGGCGTGATGCCGGCAAACAGCTTGAACTGCTGGTCGTTGATGGTGCCCTGGGTCACGGCGGCGCCGGGGTACTCACGCTCCATGGCACGGGCCATGCGGTGGCTCTCGGCCTTGCTCTCAAACATCCCGAAGTAGACGCGCTCGCCGGCCGCATCCACCACGTCCACCGTGTACTTGCCAAACCGCTGCAGCGGCATGTAGCCATGGTCCATCAGCTCCTTGGCCTTGGCCACGGTGGTGGACAGCTGCTGCATCAGCGTGGCCTGCCGATCGCGCGTGTCCGGGTGCTGCTTGGCGCGCTGCTCCAGCTCGTCGTCCAGCAGCTGCCAGGCCTCGGTCAGCGTGGGCGCGTCCATCACGATCTCTCGCATCCCGTCCCAGTCCCGGCCCAGCGTGCGCAGCATCTCCGCGCGGGCGGTGATGTCCAGCGACTTGTCCACGGTCGCGCGGGCTTCGTCGTACAGACTGATCTGCTGGTCATTGAGCCCGAAGAACTCTTTCAGCTCTGTGTGGTTGAACGCCGCACCCGCTTTGAGAATCGTGCTCTCAAACTTGTTGTTAATCAGGGTGTCGAACTGCTCCAGCTTCTTGCCCCGCAAGGCCGCCAGCATCTTGGGCTCGATCTTCTTGGCAGCCAGCAGCACCTCGGCCTTTTGCTCGGTGGTCAGGCCCCGGTACTTCGCGCGCAGCGCCTCCATGGGCATGGCCTTGCCGTGCTGGTCGCGGCCCCAGTCCAGCGTGCCGGCAAACAGCGCCTTGCCAATCGCCTGGTTGTCCGCCACAGAAATCGGCTTCTTGGCCAGGTCGCCCAGGCTCTCCACCCGGGGAATCAGGCGCGGGGCCATCTGGGCGGCCTCGTTGGCCACGCTGGACACGTCATCGATGAACTGCTGGGCCGACTCAAACACCGGCTTGAAGGCCGGGTAGCGCTGGGCGATGTGCCGCATGGTGCCCACCGTCTTGTCCCACAGGCTGATCTTGCCAGGGTGGGTCATCGCGTTGTGGGCCAGCTCCAGGCCCTTGGTTTTAAGGTCCGCCAGCTTGGAGCGGCTGAACATCGGCGCGTCGTTGTCAGTTTGGGACGCTGGCGGTAAACTTGATTCGCCGCTTTGGCTCCTGGGATAAGGAGAGCTGTCTTTGACAGTTGGCGCACTGGGCCCGGTGCGTTCCCCAAGCGGCTTTGCGTTTTGGGCCTGTGTTGCGTCCTTCTTGCCAACATCCTTGTTCTTCTTCAGAATAGTTGGCGTGCCCGCGCCCAATTCATCTCGAGAACGTGTAGCGCTGGATTGCGTAGCAGAGGGTCGGGTCGCACCCCCCGCCGATGCACCGGGCACCATTTCATAAGCGGTCAGCAGCCAGCCATTGGCACCCTTGCGTTTGACCAACACGGCTTCATTCCCGTTGTGGTCCAGGACCAAACGTGTCGCCAGCCCACTTTCGGTGCGCCTGACCTCTGTCCCAGCGGCGATGGTCTCCACGACCTTGTCCAGCAGCATGCGCTGAACGTTCTCCAGGCTCATACCGTCCGACTCCATCCGGCGCTTGATGATGTGTGCCACCCCGCGCTTGCTGTCGCCCCAAGTAAAGTCCACCCACCCCAAGCCGTTGCGAAACATGGCGCGATGCTGGTCTGCCTTGTCCAGCAACACTTTCTGCATCGCACGCCGGCCGCGCGCCACATTGGCATCCACGGATTTCATCGCACTGCGGCTGAACCCGACGTCTGACTGTGCCAACGCAGGCAAGCCGCCCCGCTCCACCCAGGCGCGCGCCGGCAGGATGTAATTGCGGATCAGCTCCGCATCGGACACCTTCAGGTTGTTGAACCCTGGCACGTGCGCGCGCAGCCAGGCCCGGATGGCCGCCACCGCGCGCTTCACAAACCCGATGTGGGGCTGGCTCTGCGCCATCTCGGCCAGCACTTCCTCGGCCGCGATCCGGTGGTCCAGGGCCTTCCCACCGCGCAGGCCGTATTCTTGGATCTTCGCGTCCACATCCGCTTTGCGCATCGTGGCGATCTCGTCCAGGATGCCGTCCAGCGCCTTGCCAAATGCGCCTCGCAGGCCATGGTGACCCAAGGATTCGTGGAACAGCACGCGCGCCGCATCGTTCGGTGTTTGCAGCTGACTGGCCAGCAGGTATGCCTTGCCCTCGTAGTAGAAGCCTTCAGGGTCGCCGCTGGCGCCGCCGCTGCGCTGCTGCAGGTCCGCCTGGCGCACAGCGGACGGAATGGCGGGGTCGGCCATATCGAAGGCCACCACCACCTCCGGCCCATTCGCCCAGGCCTTGCGGATGGCATCGGCCGTCGCCTGCACGCGCTGCACCGCCTGGGCCCGTGCGTGCTCGGTCACGTCCGGGCGGCCCTGGTTCATCGCCTTCAAGAAGCCGGGCACATCAAACTCTTGCGGTGTGCCGGTGCCTGCCCGCCGGAACGATGCCGGGGGCTGCGTGCTGGTGGCCACGGACTGGCCAGATGCCTCGATCGCAGACAACACAAAGCGCTCTGCCTCGTTGTAGCTCATGCGGCGAATGGCATGCCCCACCCGCTGCAAGCCCAGCTTGTCAGCAATCCCCGCCACCCAGCCGGCCAGGGCACGCAGCCGCACCGACCGCGTGCCGGCCTGGCGCTCGGCCTTGAGTTCCTCGGCCACCACGGCCAGGCCTTCCTCGATGGCCAGGGCCTCGTAGCGTGCCTGCAACTCACTGCCGGCAAACCCCAGTTTTGCCAGTTCAGCCCGCTGCTCGGCAGCAATCGGCAGGCGCTTCCATGCGTTAGCATTGGACTGCACACGGTTATCGCGCTTGGCCAGATCCAGCATGGTTTGCACATACTGATCGGTCGGCAAGATGTTTCGCAGCCCTCGATGGAACAACTCATGAAAAACCGTCTTCAGCACATCGAGTTCAGACCCTACACCGGACTGAAACACGTAAATGTCCCCACTGCGGAGGGTGACGCCCGAATGCACGTCCTCCCCCGCCACGACCAGGCCGAGGTCAGCGGGGCCGCGCACGACGTGGACTGGTGGCGTGCCGGGGATGTCCGCCAGGGCCGTTTCCACCATCTGCTGCACACGCTCCAGCGCAAGCTGTGTTTTTGGCGCCGTTGAGCGGCTGCTGAACAACGGCAGATTGCCCGCGCCGTCTGGTGTCGGCGGCGCTTCTTGCTTCTGCGCGCTGTTTTGCACACTCGGCGAAGCCTTCACCGCCTCCAGGGCCTGCTCCACGGGCGCGTCCAGCACAATGGCCTTCACAGGCTTGCCGTCCTCGGCCGCAGCCATGGCCTGGTGGTGCCCGTCGATGATGTGACCGTCGTTGGACACGATCACCGCCCGGCCGCCCGTGGCTTGCTTGGCCTGTGCCACCTTGCTGGGCGAGTATTCCGCCTGGGTGGGCTTGAGCGCGGCTGCGTCCACGGTCGTGGTTTCGTGGGCAATGCCCTGGGCGTTCAGGTGCTTGACCAGGCCCCCGTGCGACTGGGTGGGCACCTGGGGCATCTGGTCGCGCGGGATGCCCAGCGTGCCTGTTTCCGGCGCAAAGGCCTGCATGTCGCTGGCCGCCTCGGCCTGGGGCACCACCACGTCCAGCAGCGCCTTGCGGTTCTTTTCTGAGATGTCCGCCCAGGCGCGGCTGTGCAGGTTCTTCTTGGCCACCGCATTCAGGCCATGGGCCTGCTCGGCCGCGGCCTGGCGCTCCACCGTGGTCATGCGCGTCCAGCGCTCGGAGGCCTGCAGCTTGCGCTGCTGCTCGGCTTCACGGCGCTGGTTGCCTTCCTGGGCGATCAGCTTGGCTGCTTGCGCTCCAGCTGCTGGCGCGCCGCTGTCGATTGCAAGGCCCGGCGCTGCGCCTGCTTGCGGCTGTTGCGGGCTTGCTTGCTGGGTTTGATCGGTTTGAGGGCCACGGTCATTCACTCCCTGGTTGATAGCTGGCTGCGGCTGGGCCTCGCGCTCTGCAATCGCTTGTTGCAACCGCTTGGCACGCACATGCCGGGGGCCCAGGTCTGCGGCCAGGGCCTGCAGTTCCTCGGTGCTCATCTCGTCGGTTTTCTTGCGGCGCAGGGCTGCCAGGTCGTGCTTGGCGGCCAGCTGGGCCGCTGCATTGCCCTGCGCCTGCAGCGCATCGGCCTGGGAACGCGCGCTGGCTTCCTTCCCCTTGGCCTGCACCACTTTTTTGAGGCGGCGCTGCTCGTTCGCCTCACCCACATCCGCCGGCCCGCCCTGCGCGGCGTGTTCTGGCAGCTCCTGGGGGTTGGGCTTGTACTGGCGCCCCGCCCAATCGGTGGCTTCGGCCGCAGCGGCATCCGCCTGGGCATTCAGCTGCTCGATGCGCTGGCCTGGGCTCAGCAAGTCCAGCTCCTGCTGCAAGGCATCGCGCTGGGCCACCGCTTCGGGCGACCAGCCCTGGGCGCGCCCCTGCTGGCCCAGGAAGTCCAGGCGCTCGCGGATCTGCTGCTCGCGCGTCGCGTCAGACACCTCGCCCGTTTCGGCGTTGATGCCTTGTTGGTCTTGCGCTGATTGCTCTTGTTTTTGCTGTGCTTCGGGTTGCTGTGCCGCCGTCTGGGCCTGCAACTGCTCGGTCAGTCCAGCATCCACAGCCATGGCGGCCACCGACTCCAGGCCACCGGCATCTGCACGCAGGCCCATGGCTTCGCTGGGGCGCACGGGCTCGGCCTGGCCGGTGGATTGCAGGATTTCGTCGTCGGGCTCTTGCACGGCGCGGCTGATCTCCAGCGCCTGCTGGCGCGCGGCTGCCGCGGCTTCCTGCTGGGCACGCAGGGCTGCGGCCCCATCCGGTGGCGGGGTCTGGGGCACCTCCGGGGTGCGCGCCTCTTGCTCGGCCAGCTCCTGGGCGCGCTGCTGGGCCTGCAGCTGGGCATCGGCCACCATCGCATCGTCCGCCAGCTGGGCATCGGTCTTGGCCTGGGCATCCTGCGCTGCCGCCTCGGCGTTGTGCCGTGCAGCGGCAGGGTCGGCACGCCCAGCGCGGCCGCTGGCCTCCACAGCGCCCAGCCCACCGCCCAGGGGCGCGGCGGCCATGCCTTCCAGCGCAGCCTGACCCAAGACACCGCGCATCGTCGGTGTGTCAAACCCTTCGCCCTGCTCTGCCAGGTTGGCGGCCAGTCGCTCCTGGCCACCCTGCACGGCCTCCATCGGCGCTTCTTTGGCGGCGCCCACTGCGGCCCCCTTGGCGATTCCCACGGCCGATGCGTCGGCGGCCTGCTTGGCTGCCCCCACGCGTGCCAGGCGGCGCACTGCGGCCTCTGCCCCGGTCGATCCCGCCAGCATGCCCAGCCCAGCGCCGGCGGCAATGCTGCCCAGGTTGTCGCCGGTATAGGCCTGGGCGGCGCCGGCGCGCTCGGCGGCCTGCTCCGGGGTGGCACCGGCCTCCAAGTGCCGCTGCTCCACCGCGTCGTAGATGCCACCCTTGACCGCACCGGCCCCCTGCACCGCACCAATCGCCACCGGTGCAGCGCGCGCGGCCAGTTGGGCCGCCGCACTGCCGCCACCCGTCAGCGCCGCCGCGGCCAGGGTCGGCACCACTGAGCCCACGGCATTCAGCGTCGTGTCCAGCGGTGCATCGACCATGCTGCCGGCATAGGCCTTCACCTCTTCCCAGGTGCTGCCGGAATCCTCGGCGGCCTTGATCTTGCGGGCGCGCTCTTGCTTTTCTGCCTTGCGGTAGTCGGACTCCAGGCCTTCGGCCGCCTGGATCCCCTTGCCCATCAGGCGCGACACCGCGTTGTTGGCCCCAAAGGCGTCCGACACCATCTTGACGCCCTGGGCCACCCCGGTGCCCAGTGCAATCGCTGAGTCGCCCACCGAGCGCCCCAGGCTCGGTGCCTGGGGGGCAAAGCCCAGCTCTGCATCGGTGTAGACCTTGGGCGCGCTGGTGGGCTGCGCCCCTGTACCGCTGGCCCCAAAGCCCAGTTCTGCGTCTGAATAAATGCGCTTCGGTGCTGCTGCGCCGCGCTCTTGCGATGTATCTTGTGCCATCCCACCAGATTCGCGCAGGCGGTCTGTTTGGCCTACGCCTAGGCGGGGTGCAACAAAAAACCCGCCGCAGCGGGTTCATGTGAACACAGGGCGACTCAGGCCAGCGCCGCGCCCGGCGCACGTGCAGCCATCCGGCTCAGGCGCGTGGTGCACACACTCACCAGCTTGGCCAGCGTCGGCGCGTCCACAAACAGGGCATCCTCCACCGCGCAGTGAAAGTGCTCCAGCGGCATCACATAGGCATTGTGATCAATCGGTTTGACGTTCGATACCAAGCCACCCTCACCCGTTGCATCAAACGACAACATCAACCGCCCGTGCTTCCAGCTGGCGTCACCCGCCATCACCCCCTTGAACACCTCGCGCTGCATCTGCGCTGCGGCCTGCGTGGCCAAGTTGAACGCCATGTCCAACCGCACCGCATCGTCCAAACTCAGCTGGGGCGCGGGCACCTCGCTCACCACCTCGCCGGCATACCCGTTGGGCAGCTTGGCAATCAGGTAGGCCCGCGCCTCTTCATAGCGGCTGGCCGGCAGCTCCTCATAGCTGTTGATGCGGAACTTCTTTTGAAAGCGCGCCCAGGTCTCGGCATGCTTTTGCACACCCGCATCCACAATCGCCTGCACGATCTCGCGCAGGTCCTGCTTTTGTGCGGGGTTGATGCGCGCGTAGTCGATGGCCGGCGCGGCCGGCTGCACCGCATCCAGAAACACGCGGATCACCTTCAGGTGGAACGCTGCGCTGATCCAGGCGGCATAGGCGATCACCAGCTCTTTGCAGGCGTAGGTGCCGCCATTACGGCCGTTAGTGATTTTTAAACTCTCCGAATCTGGAGAGTTTCCAAGCTCAGCGATAAGTGCCTTGGTTTGTTCAAGGCTAGAGAATTTCCCGGGTTGATGCTTCGGTTCTCCGCCAGCTGCTTTGTGCAGGTCATTCAGCGAATAGAGCCCACCCACTTGGCGAACGGTTGTACCTGCCACGGTCAGTGCTTTAGAATCGGACATGTTGATGCCTTCTGTGAGAAGTTGGTTTTTGACAATCGACGCCTCTGGACTCCTACCTCCAGAGGCGTTTCCTTTTTCAGGCCTGCTTTTCATGCAGGACCTCTTCTGCTTTGCGGCTTTGCTCCAAGCGATGCAGTATTTCTGCATTAAGTGAGCGTCGGTTATCAATAGCTTGGTGCTTTAGCCACGCTTTCATTTCGTCAGTCATGCGAACAATAACCGCCGGTGATCCACGTCCTACTTGCATTTAATGCTCCTAGTTTTTTCTATGCACCATCTGTGCACGATGCATTCTATACACGGTGCTTAGAACATTGCAAGTGCTTTTCATGGCACAGTGCATAGATGGCAAGAAATGACCCAACCATCTACATGCGCATACCTCAAACTCTCAAGGATGCGCTTGATGCTGCAGCCCTAGAGAACAAGCGCTCGTTGACGGCTGAGGTTGTTGCCCGTCTTGAGCAGACCTTCAAGACTCGCTCTGAACACACGCCGCCTGCGGCTGGCACCTCCTACGCCAAGCCTCACGTAATAGACGCACTTAGCGAGGGAATGAGGCTTCAACTGGCAATTGCAGCGCTTGAGTCGCAGGCGAGAATTGCCAAGAGCAAAGTAAACAAGGTTCAAGACGCGATTAGTCAGATCGAAGCAAATTTGGCGAAAGCAGAGGCCGAAGAAGATGGCAAAAAGGCTCGCATGCTCGAGAGTCGCCTGTCTGATGAAATAGGCTGGTTGCGAGAGATTGAGATCGAGTACATCTCCACCATAGAGGAGCTGGCTGAGCTAAAGCGGGAGTTAGCAGCTGCACAGGCCACCAGTGACGAACGCTTTAAGCTTGGCGCATAACAAAAAAGCCCTCTTACGAGGGCTTTTTACTCAGCGATCAGCTGCTTGATGTACCTGGGAACCCGCGTCGAAGCAAGCAAGCCGGCGCGAATTTTTTGCAGCAGCTCTGGACTGCATGGTTCACGAGCCTGCCAAACAGCGTTATCCACCATGTTCTGTACGTGCGCGACTGACTCAACGCGAGGGTCACGGTAGTAGACGTAACTGTCGTGGGTGACAAATGGATGCTCTCCGGCCCTAATCACACAGGCAGGATCGTGCGGGAACTGCGGTTTCACTGTGGTCACGCTGACCATGATCACGTGTGGTTGTGTCCCGTAGCCATCCAAAGCTTTGGGGCCCACCGCTATTGCAAACAAGTGCTTGTACTCTTCCGGCCCAGACGGCACGAGTAAACAAGCTCCTTGCTCACAGCTCCACGGCATATCAGCTAAATGCAGCGTTCAACTGTGCTTGCTCAGTCAGGTGCTTGACCGCCGAAGTAATACCTTCAGGGCTGAAACCAAGGGCTGAGAACAAACGATCCAAAGGAATCGCAGCACTTGATCCTTGTGGATCAACCCATTCAGGGCAGGCACCGCTATGGGTGTAGTCTCTCAAGGCAAACTTGCTCAAGTGTCCAAACTGGCGCCAAGTCTCTTCAAGGATCGCCAGGTCATCTTCACTCAGCTCAAGCAAATCCTCTTCAGGAGAGCGAAGCATGCTCTGATCGCGCAGAGCCACATCATGACCAGCACGGTCTTCAATCCACGTGGCCCAGCCACCTTCCTTGCTGGTGATGTTGCCATTCATGTACTCGTACGTCATCGAGAGTACCGGGCCATGGGGCATGGAAACTAGCTTGTCGCCTGTAATTGGCTCACCGAATCTGCGCAACGACTCACGCTCAGCCAAGTACATCAGCTTCATGAGCTTCAACAGAGGCAACTTACCTCCAGCACGGTGCAGCAAGAAAGCCGCAGCTTGTGCAGTCCTCTTCTCGTTGAACAGCGTTGGATATTTCATAGCGTGAATCTTAGCAAACGCTACATGACTTTGTACTCAACAGTGCAAATATGGCACTTTCACGCCCAAACTGGACACTCTTGCAACACCTTTCGACACCACATCTCGCAGGCCACCGCTGACGACTACGGCTCTTAGCGACCATGCTAAGTACCGCACTGCGGCCCCCTGGCCGTACTAGGCATGGAACTGGGCCGCTAGCTTTGGATACTTGCGCAACACCTTACCCCCTAACACCACCACGCCAATCTCGCTTGTAGTGTCAGGCAGCTTCACTTCATCTGTGCCCGCCCCTTCCACCTCACTCAAGCAGCCTGCCAACCCTCCTTCGTCCACCGCACGCGCTGGCCATTCGGTGCGGTGTACACCTGCCCCAGCACACGCTGCGCAGCGTTGGCCGTCTCCGGCGCCGCGGGCGCGCTGCCGCCCTCATCCACGCGCTGCACATCCCCGGTCCGCTTGTTGTAGCGGATCACGCTACCCTGGGTGGTGGATCCGTCCACGTTCTTGGTGGTCGGCGTCACCTGCACGCCCCAGTCAGCCGCATCGGCGCGCCCGGTCAGCGTGGCAAGCCGCTTTTGCGCCACGTTGCGCGCCTCGTCGGTCTCTGCAGTCAGATACGCAGCTTGGGCCTGCTCCACCCGCTGGGCCTGGCGGTTCTGGAAACCCTGCGTCGTTTCCTCCAGGTTCAAGCGCCGGCCATCCATGGCCAGCCTCAAAGCCGCCGCGCGGGCCCCAATGCCGGCGCGGTGGTTCGCCCCTTGCTGCTGCATGCCTTCGCGCTGTAGCCCAGCATCCAGCTCCATCGCCTTCGCATCGATGTTGGTCTGCCCACCGGTCATGGCCGCCACATCGGCCGTTGCCGCCTGCTGGTACGCCGCCTGGGCCTGCCGGCGCGCCCTTGGATCCTTGTGGATCAGGCTGTCGGCATCCATCTTCAGACGGCGCAGAGTCTCGCGCGCCCGCCAATCGTTGCCGCTGTGGGTGGCCGTCGGCACGGCCAGCATGCCCCGCTGGGGGCTTTGCGGCACGTTGTCGCTGCCGGCCACGCGCGCCACGCTCTCAAACTGCTGCATTTGGGCCAGCCGATCAGCGGCTTGCTGGTTCTGTGCACTGATTGCCCCACCGCCACGCCCATTCAAGATCTGCGCCCCAGCGCCCACATCCTTGCCGGAATAGGTATTGGTGGCCGCATCAAACTCGATCTGGCCGGTCTGAGCGTTCGGGATTGCCGCGGCGGCGGTTTGTGCCGGCGCCGGTGACGCGGCGGCCGGCTGCTGGGGCGGCGCGCCCTGGGGCTGGTAGGTGGCCAAGCGCTGCGCGGCTGCTGGGCGCTCCGCTTCCGATGCAGCAGACACCGCAGCCAGGCCTGCGCCTGGGGTGATGTAAGGGGCTGCAGCCTTGGCGGCCCCGGCCACACTGCCCGCCCCAGCGATGCTGCCTCCCACCAGACGGGACACCGCCGGCGCTGCTGCAGCCGCACGCACTGCGCCCCCGACTGCCGGCAAGGCCATGGCGGTGTTGGTCAGGTTGCGCCCGACTTCCGAGGTGCTCAAGCTGCCCAGCCGCTTCGCAGCCGGTGCTGCACGGCCCTGCTCGGTCGGGATCTGGTTAATCAGTTGCTGGCGTTCTTGATCGGTGGCCATGACGTGCCTTTGCTGGTTTCACTGGCTGGCAGTGTCAGCAAAGCACCCTCGCGGCTCAAACCCTAGGCGGGGTTACCAGTGGGATCTGACCAGGCGCGGGCGCTTGTCGCGCTGCTTGCGCTGCACGTTCGCATCCGGGCGCGCGCCGAAGTCCCGTTCAAACATGGCTTCGTGCACTTGGGCCCGGTCCCGGTCATAGCCATCCGCATCGGGGCGCAGATAGGCACAGCGCAGGGCCCAGTTCATCAGCTTGCGATGGTGGCGCACAGGGATTTCCGGCGCGTCGGTCTCTGCTGCAGCCGCTGCCATCGGCACCAAGGCGCCACGGTACACCCGCAGCTTCAGCAGCCCAGGTGCAACAGGCTCGGGCACCAGCTGGATGGCCGGCTGGCCAGCACCGCCAGCTTGCACAAACACATACTGGCGTGGCTCACCGCGGCGCGCCTCCCAGTTGGACATGCCCTCGTCCAGCCGTTCAATGCTGGTCTCGGTCAGTGGCTTGCCATCCACCAGGGCGCGCTCCACCTTCAAAACGGACGGGTGAAGGCGGTACACGGCCTGCCCTGGCTGCAGGGCAATGCGGCATACCGCCTCTGTCGTCATGTCCTCAATGAGTAGTGCCCGCTCGCAGGATTCCTGCACGGCCTCGTTGAGGTAGCTGGTCAGCGCCTCATCGCTCCACAGACAAGGCTCCACCTCATCCGCCAGCGCGATGCGCAGTTCGTTGATCAGCTCTTGGAGGTTCATGGCGCGCCCTGCCTGGATCAGCTGTTGCCGGCTTCGGCTTCTTCGGCTTGGACCTGGGCCCAGGCTTCATCCGCTTCCGCGCGCGTGATGTTGAAGCCCGCCACCGCCTTCAGGCGCTGCAGGGCAGGCTTGCCACCGTCGGTGAAGTCTTCTTCATTGGCTCCGTTGAGCATGGTGCGCAAGGCCTCCTTGATCAGGTCAAAGCGCTTGTCGGCGGCGGCCTGGCCGCTGCCGGCCTGGGCCGCATCGCCAACGGGAGCGATCGAGGCGCCCGAATCGGCCAAGGGCTCAGCCCCGCGCGAGATGGCTTCGCGGCGGAACATATCGGGCACTTCAACGCCCTCGGGGGGAATCACCAGCGTGTGGCCACTGGTCAGGCCAATGTGCAAAGGCTGCTCGCCTGGGCTGCGGAATTTCATGGATCACCTCTTGGAAATCAACGGTCTGGGATGCTCAAAAACCCCGGTGACAGGGGCCACCGGTCACCGGGCCAAAGGGGCGCGAAGCCCCACCACTGTGTTTCAGCCCTGGCTGAAGGCGGCGCGGCCTTCCACGTAGTAGTGCAGGGTCAGGCGCAAGGCCCCGGCCGTCGCGCTGCCCACCTGGGCAAAGCCCAGCAGCACGCTATCTGCCACGCTGTGCTTGTGGCCGGTGATGGTCAGCGCGGTGCGGCCGGCCTGCTTCAGGTCCACGGTGCCGTAACGGTCCGCATCGCCCTGGTCGCCCACGGTGCCTGTGGCCGAGGTGGCCGAGTTGAAAGGCGTCGTCACCACCACATCGCCGCCCACCAGCACGGCGCCGTGGGGCACCTCGATGGCGGGGTTGGCACCTGGTGCCAGATCACTGAACTTCACATCCACAAAGGCCACCAGCAGGTCCTGGCGGCCGGAGTTTTTCTTGATAGGCATTGCTGCTCTCCTTGTTCAACAACAAAAGGAACCACTTCGCCCGCAGCCCGCGCGGTGCGGGCCTGGGCGCTGAAAGGGTTAGCCGATGTAGTGATCGAGACCGATGATCCCGAAGTCCTCGACCGACTCGTCGTAGATGCTGTAGAACTGGGGCTTGAGCAGGCCCAGCATCTTGTCGATGTTGATGCCCTGGCGGCTGTCGTAGTCGAACAGCTTTTCCACCCAGTCCGGCGCGCCCAGGTCCACCATGGCCATGGCCTGTGCACCGCACAGCAAGGTGCGGGTGCCGTTCACATTGCCGCCCGCGCCCCACTTGCTGCCAGCCGGCGCGCCCTTGGTGGTGTAGACCAGGTTGTGCTCATGGATCACCGCGCCGTCCACGGTCACGGTCGAACCCGTGAACCAAGGGGAATCGGTGCCAGCCTTGGTCGCCACGGCCACCACCGCGCGCTGGTAGTCGGGGTCCTTCTTGAGGTTGGCCAGGGTGCCCGGCGCCACCAGCAGGACGAAGTAATCCTTGCCGCCATCCTTCAAGGGGCGCACGTAGTGCTCCTTGGCATAGGCGATCAGGTCCACGATCATCTTGTAGCTGGGCAGGCAGTCCTTGGTGATGCTGCCGGTGTTGGAGAACTCCAGGCTCTGGCCATCCCACATCAGCGAGCGCTTGGAGGTGGGCGCAGCAACGTCTGCCGCGAACGCCAGCTTCGGGAAGGGCGAGTTTGTGCGGCGCGCACCGTTGTTCTTGAACTCGTAGCTGATGCCCGACATGGTCAGAAAGCCCAGTTGGTCGAAGCGATTGCCCAGCCAGTAGGCCAGCTTGTCGCGGCCCTGCTCACGGAAGCTGATCACCGTGCGCTGGTCGGCCAGCTTGCCCTGGTTGCGTACCGAGTGGGTCATCAGGTCCAGCGAGATCACCTGGCTGTACGACTGCATGGCCTCTTCGTTGCCTTCGCGCTCGTTGTCCCCGATCACGCCGTCTTCCACCAGATCGGCCACCAGCTGGATGAGGGCCTGGTCACCCTTTTCGGTCTTGGTCAGTTCCTTGATCACCTGGATCATGGCGTTTTGGGTCTTGCCCATGAAACGCTTGAGGAACATCTGGTCGCGCGCTGCGCTCCAGGTATCACGGCTCCACACCAGCTTTTGCTGGGGTGTCAAAGCGCCAAAATTCGTCAGCATGTCTTGCTCCTAAGAATGGTCGGGTTCTTGGGACATGCGCCGCCCTCAAGCGAATGACATGACATGGGCAGTCAAGAGGCCAGGCCCTTTTACGTCACGGCCTACGGACGAAAACGCCAGAAATTGGGCGCAGTAGCAGGTGGCGGGTCTGCTACTGCCTGGGCTCACACGGCGATCAGTCGCCGCGCAAACGACGCTTTTCAGCCTCGGACAGACGATCAAACTGGTCGTCGTCCATCGCGGCCACGTTCAGGGTGAATCG
>NZ_BBJR01000066.1 GCF_000739875.1 Comamonas aquatica NBRC 14918 | reverse complement strand
GGCGCCGGATAAGGTTTGCGTGCCTGCGCCCTGCTTCACCAGCCCGCCGGTGCCGCTGATCGAGCCGGCGAAGGTTCCGCTGGTCGCCGTGCCGAAGGTCAGTGTGCTGCCCCCCAGCATGAGTGTGGTTCCCACTACGCCGCTGAAGTTATCGACGGTCTGGCTGCCCGTGGCGGAAATGTCGTGGGAATCACCCACAGTGCTGAGTTCGATGTCCGCGGCGGAAGCTGGCCCGCAAAGTGCCAGTACAGCCACCCACACGGGGGCGCGCTGGCGCAGGCAGGAACGGGGGGCGCTTGTCCGCATCCCATCCACTGGTGGCTGGCAGATGGTACGGGAGCGGCTGACCTTGCCGCCCGTGCTTGCAGTCTCAGGGGCGGCCACCCAGCAGCCCAATGTGGCGTTCCAAATCGATCGATAAATGTGGTTCATGTGAATCAGCTATTGGCTGTAAATAGGTGTACGCCGTGCTTCAGACACCAAGCCCGCCTGAAATCACTGTAAAAAAGGACACAGACAGTAACCAAATAAGGCCTTCACGTCTATCACTGAAACCAGTTTTTTTAGCCCCATCGCGCATCAAACATACGCATCAAGCTATAAGATTTATATTAAAAATCAAATAATTAGCACCATATTGGCGCAATTCAACAGGCGTTGCCCGACAGGCGGCAAACTGCCGTATCCAGCCACTCGCGCTATACTGGCGCGGTCTCGAAAGGGATGGAGCGTAAGAACTCCTTCAAACAGCGGAAGAACCGCACCCGAAAGTTAGGCGGTTTTTTTGCGTCCGGACATTGCACATCTGTACTTTGACAGATGCTTGATTTATGGCCGGGAGGGCGACGGATACAACACCCGCAAGGGGAAGAAGTCCGCCTGTCTGTTTGCAGGTTCTTAACCTCCCGGCCGCCTCATTGAAGTGCGTAAGAACGCTTCGATGAGGCTTCGAATCTCAAACAGGAGAGCGTCATGTCGCAAGCCACCACAGGCACGTCCGTTGCCATCGCAGCCCCTAGCCTTCAAATCTTTGAAGGCCACGTCACCACCACCAGCAACCAGATTGCCAAACACTTTGGCAAAGAGCACAAAATTGTGATGCGCGCCATTCGCAATTTGCGCAACACGGTGGACGCAGATTTCTATGAGTGCAATTTTGCACCCATACAAATCGTCACTGACTTGGGCGTTGGCCGCACGCGCCAAGACCCGGCCTACCGCATCACCCGCGATGGCTTTGTTTTCTTGGCCATGGGCTTCACGGGCAAAGAGGCTGCGGCGTGGAAAGTGGCGTACCTAACCGCCTTCAACCGCATGGAGGCCGAGCTGCAAAAGCCCGCCTACGACCCCGACCAGATCGCCCTCGCCCACCGAGCCGCTCTGGTGGCCACGGCTGAGGTCTACCAATCCGTGTTTGATGCCGTGATGCACGCCCAGGACTGGCAGCTCAACCGGTACATGCTGCGCTTTGATGTGACCGCCGAGGAAGGTGCGGTCGCGCGCGTCAAGCCTGTGGACCGCAACGCCTACGTGATGCCGATTGACCGCTTCCACTGCGCGATCGAAGACAGCTTGGCAGTGGATGTGCAGACGCTGACCCAACTCGCATCCACCTGCACCGCCCGCCTGGGCCGCATGGCAGCGCGAAACGTGGTGGCCGCACCGCAGCAGGGCAGCTTGCAGCTGCGATGAAAAGTGAAGCCCGCCACGGCTCTACCCGGGCGGGCTTGCTTGCGCTTTCGCTGACGTACAGCACCAAGCTGAACAAGATACCGATTGCGAGGGCGTGAAAATGCCCCGAAGGACGGGGCTTTGGTGGGCTGACGGCTTACGGCCAGAAGCAGCTATCGAAATTGACTCTAAGAGCCGCTAACACCACCCTCGATACATCATTGTGTCGCTTTGTCGTACTTTTGTACTGCCTGCAGCTTCACGCCTCGTCTCGACCGCAAACCTTGGGTTTGCTGGGTCGTGTTAGCCACTCTAAGCACAGAGTTACAGAAAGCGAGGCAACGCCATCGGAGTTGGCGAGATTTTTTTGACTTGATGAATGTAAAAAAAACGTGGAGTTTTTAGCTCCACGCCAAAGTTGCCGAAACAACAAAACGAAAGGTGCTGTCTTTCCAGCAGTCAGTCACAAGGACAAGGTCAACGCTTTAATGCCTTAATTTTTGATATCAGTTCAGCACGAGCTAAATCAATTTTCTCAGGATTCGTTTTGGCAGACAGTGCTGAGCGTTCTTTGCGTCCTAGGAAATATGCGATGCGCTCCGCATTAGCTCCTGAAGGGTGTGGCAGGCCATCTAGGATGTGGTCTGACGATAGGATTCCTTCTTTGGCTAGAAAGTGAAGTGCTTCGGATACTTTGTCGCCCAGTGGAATGAATACAGCCTTTGAGAGTGCTTGAGCCTCATGTGCAAATTGACTGAGTAATTGGTCGCGCAGAACAGAAGTACGAACCATGTTGGGACTACCGCTGTAATTTTCTCCATCAACGAAAACTGCATTGCGAAGAGCGGACGATGTTTGAACCAAGTGCTTTGAGCTTGTAAACAACTCATCGCAGCTTTTAATTCCCAACCAACCAGCGATACCTACTGAGTCAAGCATTCCTGTCAAGTTTGGGCGAATAGCGCCACTGAATGCTCCAGTTGCCTTCGCTTCTTTAAGTGCATTCTCATATGAACTTTTCATATCTAGTTGGCGGCGCACTTCCTTAACAGCATTCATTAGTTGAGTCGCACCAGGAGTGATGCCAACGATGACAACTCGCGCATCTTTATTCAAGTATTCAAATGGGGTGTAGCAGACTTGGATTCGATCTTGCCGTGCAATTTCAAGTTTCTGTTGCAAGACTTTGGAGTCATTGATTTCAGAGGGTGTCAGGGCACGAATGACGGGAGCAAAGCGGGTAATTAGATCTGTATTCATTTTCTCAAATTTCTCAAAATTTTTGGTTCTTATTTCGCTGTCACCATAAGCCGTGCTTCTTCAGGGTGGCACAAGGACATGATCTGCAATAGCAATATCTGTGGATCAATTTTCAGCGCCTTTGCAAATGGCAAAGCGTCTTGAAATGTGATCTGTGTAGCTTTAGTTAACTTACCGCGAACAAGCTCTTGGCTTTGCCCGATAGCCTCGGCCAACTCTTCAATAGATAGTCCCATGCCGTTCATCTTCTGATGGAGCATGTCTCGCAGTTCTGATAGTGAGGAAATCGTTGATGGCCACTGCTGATCATCGGACAGAGGCACGCGTGATCGAGTGGGGACGAAGCCCTTTTTGTCTTTTAGCCAGCGAAGAGCCTCCTTTGCTGCTACGTAGTAGCCACCAGTAGAAGACTTGGAAGCGTTAAGCCGAGCCTCTCCTTTCAAAGAAAAGGCGTTTTGAACGCTACGCTCAGTGATTCCCGCCAGCAATGCAATCTGTTTGGCATCAAGGTCATCAGAACATGGAAATGTGCCATCCAAGTTAATCCTGGCATATCCCATAGAAACCAGCTTTTCCAAGCCTCCCTTGGAATACTCGATGCCAGCTTGAACATTAGAGTCGCAGTACGCGACTTCCAATAAATCGTTGCAAGCGAACATTTGCAAGAGGTCTTTCAGGAGCTCGAAATAGGTTTCAAGGGCAAAGCCGCCTTCATATCCGAGGAATGCATAGTCGTAGGCTTCCTCTAGGCGCTCAAAGACTGCCAAGTGGGAAATATCTTCTGTGCTTAAAAGAGACTCATCGCGCTCTTGAAGACCTAGAACTCCTGCAATAGCGTGTTGGCCAAAGAAATCTCCGATCACCATAGTGAGGGCCATCATGTAGTGCCTCAACTCACCTTTGATGTCTTGAAGAGTGAATTCAACGGTAGTTTTTTGATTTTTCATATCAATTGTGAGTGCGTGCGTCATGTATGCATTGTATGCTTTTTTGCATCATTGTGCGTATGTGCGTCACAAATTCATTTTTTATTTTTTATCACCCTATGCTGAGTTGTTCATCACCTCCTAAGCAAGGAGCAACATATGGGGCAGCATCGACGTTGACATCCCTATGAATGTCTCTTTTGGGTCGAATTGCAGTCAGCGAAGCCAATCACCGGCTAGGCCCATCATCACCGTCGGTGGCGCGCCAGCACTGTCGTGCATACGCCTGCAGGTACTCTAGTTTTCTGGCGTCTTCCCCGATGGCTTCTCGGTGGTCGAGAACACGGCGTTGAACGTCTGAATCGAGTTCGACGGTGTCATGGCCCACACTGCCGGCGCCTGGATCGCTGGGCCCGTGACCACTTTCGCCGGCGATGAGGTGCACCCCGCAAGTGCTATCAGCGACACAGCCGCGCAGGCGGCGTAGCTCTTTCTTGTCATCTTCCAGTCCTTTCCACGCTTTCGCGTCTGCGGTTGAGATGGCGGCATTCGCTGCACGCCCAATCGCCATCACCTGCTCGGCCACGGCCAGGGCTTGGCGGTCACGCTGGGCCAGCTCCGCGGCGTGCTGGCCATCCAGGCGCCAGCCGTTGGCCACCCAGCCCGCCCCAAACACCAAGGCCGCGCCCACGGCGGCCACCAGGGCCCGGGCACTCATGCCAGCCCCCCTTCGCACAACTGGCGCTCTGCCGCGCGGCGCTGCACCAGGCCGGGCAGTTGCTTGCCACCGGCATAGGTCCAGCGACTCAGTTCTGCGCACGCGCCGTGTAGGTCGCCAGCGTTCGCCTTGCGCACCAGGGTGGATTGGCAAAATGCCCCCTCCCCCACGTTGAAGGCAAAGCTGAGGAAGGCGGCGCGCTGGCCGTCGGTCAGCGGCTGGTAGATGCAGCCCAAGGCATCGGCATGCTGGGCCAGGTCCTGGTACAGCATGGCCTCGCACTGCTGGCGGGTGAAGGTCTGGCCCATGCGCAGCTCAGGCCCGGTGTGGCCGGTGCACGCGGTGATGATGCCGATGGGGTCGCGGTAGGTGCGCAGCACCGTGCCCTCGTACCTGGCCACCAGCGGCACGACCAGCGCGGTGGCGGCCGCGCCAATGGCGGCGATGAGTTTGGCTTTGCTAGACATCGCACCCTCCCTGAATGGCTTGCATGCGCGCCAGGTGCTCGGCCTCCTTGCGTGCGTCATCGCGCAAGCGCAGCTCATGCTCCTTGCGCCGAAAGTAGTAGTTCACCCCCAGGCCCAGCAGCGCGATGATCACGCCCACCCAGCCAAAGAACGCGCTGGAGGTGGCCCAGCCCACACCTGCCGTTGCAGATCCCGCCAGGGTGGTTTTGCTGCCGATGGCTGCGGCGTTGGCGGCTTCGATGGCTGTTTCGACTTTCATGGTGTTCGGGCGTAAAAAAACCGCCCGAAGGCGGCGGTTGGGGGGTGGACTGCCTTCTGCGGAGCAGTGTCTCGGCCGGGGGCAGGAATGCCTAACCCTAGCCGGGGCGACGCGAAGGCCGGCCCCCAAGCAAGCGATCGGTGCACGGGCGCAACACAGGCAGCGCGTGTCGTCACAGCTGCACGCCACGCCGCTGTTAGCATCTAAAACCAGCAAACATGGAGGAATCTATGAGCTGGTATGTCTATTCCGAGCTAGTGCCCATCGACTTCAACTGGGACCTCCTGCCCACCGTCGAGAGTGTGGCAGTCACCCTCGCAAAAATTGAAGCAGAAAACCTGGTTCGTTATGGCGAGGACTCCAGCCCTGGGCTCTCGTACAGCGAATTCATTGACCTCTGGGAGTCCGCCAAGATTGCCGCCGCTGAGGTGGGTTGGGAAGGCGACTTTAGGCACCCACCCTGCGTGCTGTGGCAACCGGTCGATGACGCCTTGCGTCCCGGCTTCGTGATCAAGCAAGACAACAACGGCGATACCTTTGTGGTCAGCCCGGTTCCCCTGCCGCATCTCGAGGACTGAGGATTTCGCAAAGGTGCCACACTTGCCTCGTGCATGAGCTTGAGATGCGGCCTTCTTTGCTCGCCACAAGTTGCACGACCACCGCGGTAGTAGCGTGCCGATGGCGGTGATGATTCTGTAGTGCTGTGTCTTGGCAAGGGCCAGGAATTCCTAGCCCTAGCCGGGGCGCTATCCGATCGAACTGATAGGGGGCACGCTGGAAGACACCTCGCCGCCGTAGCTGTAGCCCACGCTCATGCTGGCGGAACCGCTGATGCCTGCGCTGACGTTCATCATCGAGTAGGCCGCGCTGGTCAGCTGCGCATAGACCTGGGTGCCAGCCTTGGCAGCATCCAGGCGCGCGGCGTTCGCGGCATTGGTAGCGTCGTTGTTGATGCGGGCTGTCTGCAGCGCGCCCTGCACGCCGGCCGCGTACTGCTGCACCACAGCCTCCCAGTGCTTGAGCTGCGATTGCGCCTCGGCCGTCGCGGCTGCGGTCTCTGCCCGGTAACCATCCAGCATGGCGCCGCTTTGGCGGGCCACGGCATCGATGCGCGTGGATTCGGCCTGCAGGCTGGCACGGTAGGCATCCCATTCCTGGGTCTTGGCCGTGATCAACGCCTGGTAGCGCGCCACGTGTGCCCGGGAGATCTCGGCCTCAGCCCCCACCTGGGAGGCATAGGCTGCCGCCTTGGCTTTGTAGACCTCGGCCTTGGTGGCCTCGCCCTGCACCTGGGCCTTGAAGGCCTCGATCTTGGCGGTTTCGGCGTTCACCTGGGCCACGTAGCCGCGCACCTGCTCGCCGGCGGCGCTGATCTTGGCCTTCTCGATTTCCACCAGGGTCTGCGCGGCGCCCACCTGGGCCTTGAAGATCTCCACGGTGGACATGCGGGCCTCGATCTCGGCCTTGAACTGCTCCACGCGCAGCTTGTTGATTTCCGCCTTGGACATTTCAGCTTGCAGCTGCGCCTTGAAGACTTCCACCTTGGCCAGCTGGCCGTCGATGATGGTCTTGTAGACGCTGGCGTAGGTCTGGTAGCCCTGCAGCAGCCCGTTGAACTTCTGGATGGCCGCGTTGTGCAGCGCAATCGCGTTCTCTGCCGCGGCCTTGGCCGATTCAAAGGCGTGGCGCTCCATCTGGTAGCTGTAGTCGATCAGCTTGGCCTCCAGCTGCATGCCCTCGGCAATCGACTGGCGCAGGTTCTCCTGCTCCAGCTCGGCCTGCTTGATGGATACCTCCCGGCTCAGGGTGGAAAGCTGGTCGTAGTATTCCTTGTTGACCTGCTGCAGCCCCACTACCAGCGCGCCCGTGGGCAGCGGGAAACCCGCCCCATCAGCCGTGCGCTGCAGCTCACGGGACTTGGCCAAGGCAATGTTTGTCTCACGGCTGCGCCCACGGTCCCAGATGGCCTGCTCCACGGCGGGCGCCAACCCGGTGCCGCCCTGCATGCGCCGGGCAATCACGGCCTTCAGTTGCTCCAGCAGCTGCGATGCGTACTCCGGCCCCGCCACATACTGGTAGGGCGTAGGCTCCAGCAGCTCCAGCGTGGGCCGGCTCTCCAGCCCGTCCAGCCAGTCCTCGCGCAAGTCCACGCCGGCGAACGTGACCGTGCCCACCTCCATGTAGACCGGCTGGTCCGGCATGACCACCACCGGGGCGTCGGGCGTGGCCACGTCCCGGATAGAGGGGATCGCGGGGATGGCGCCGTAGCTCAGGCTCGGCGCGGCGGGGATCGTGATTTCCAGGTCATCCAGCTCAAACCGGTTCACGCCCAGCTCGGGTACGGTGGCGCTGAAGGGCGCCGGGCGGGCCAGCAGGTTGGCCGGGTTGAAGCTGACTTCGGGCAGCTCGGGCGCGTCCGGGATGGCGCGGATCGTGGGCGCGGCCGGGGTTTCTCACTTGAACGACACCGTGGGCGGCGTGTAGATCGCAGCGTTCAGCGCGTTGGTGAAAGCGCCCAGCTGGGTCTGCGCCTTCTGGGCGTATTCCTCGGCGGTGCGGTAGACCTGATTGACGATTTCTTGTGCGGATGCCATTTAAGCAACCCTCCGTGTCTTGGATGCGCGAATGTCCACCTCGATGACAGACAGCACGAAGGCCTGCCCGCCTGGAACCTCGAAGCCGAACGAGAGAAAGTTTTCCCGGATGCCGCGGCCGGGGTCTGCCCGGGACACGCCCTTGGCACGCAGGGCCACGGGGTAGGGATAGACGCTGCCGCCCTCCACCCCCACGGCAAAGAGCGCCTCGCCGCTGGTCTGGCGCAGGGAGAAGTAGGCCGCGGCCACCCCCTTCATCTGCGTGCCGCCCCAGTCGCGCGCGCCGGTGTCGATGCGCCCGGCGATGGGCTCGCCAGCGTCGGTGTCGCCCCCCAGCTGGAACAGGCCCAGGGCAGAGCCGGCCAGCCTGGGGGTGATGGACTGGAAGGCGAAACGGCTGTATTCCGTGACCGCCCCATTCAAGGTGTTCATGACGATGGCATTCATGGCTTGGCTCCAAAGTAAAAGCCCACCCGCTGCAGGCTGGGCGAATCGGCAAGAAGAAAAGGGAAAGCGGCTGCAGCGTCCACCTCGGTCACGGGGGACTTCTTGCCGCACTTGATGAAGTACCGCGCCTGCGTGGTCGGCTTGTCGGCCACCGCGGTGTATTGCTCCTGGCAGTAGCAAACCATCCAGGTGTCATCGCTGAAGGACCGCAGCTGCAGCGTGGCGCGCGGTGGCACGGCATGCGCCCCCGCAGGCTTCATGGCCAGCTCCAGCTGGGTGTAGACGTTCATGTGCAGCACGGTGCCGGTGTAGTGGAAGGTCCGGCCATCCCTGCCCGGGTAGAGAAACAAGGCGTCACGCGCCCACACCGTTTCAAAGTTGTTGTCATTCCAGCCGTAGGCGTTGGCGGCCGGGTTGCGCTGGCTGCTGGGCACCAGCGGCAAGAGCGCGGCGTAGAACTGGTTGGCGGGGCCATCGCGCAGGAAATGACTGGGCCCCACCTCCAGCTCCCCGTCCGGAATGAAATGCAGGCAGGTCTTGCCGAACATCGCGGCCGTCGAGGCGAAATACCGCACGGCCTCGTCCAGCACACGGGCGCCATCGGCGTAGCTGCGCCCCTGGCCCAGCTCGTGCACGGCGGTGGGCGTGTGCAAAAAATCCTTGATCGCTAGCTCGTACTGGGTGGGGCGCGCCTGCGCAGGTTCGCCGGTGGCGCTGAACACCTCGCGCACCTCCCGGCACAGCACGTGGCCCAGGGCCACATCCAGGTCGTACACGATCAGGTTTTTCACCGTGATGGCAGGGCCAGTTCCTGAATGGGTCCACCACCGGGCATCGTGTTCTTCCAGGGGGCCGCCAAAGGCATCGGCCACGGCGTAGCTGGTCTGACCCACCACCTGGCTGCCCACCTTCAGCACGCACCCCAGCTCGCCGGAGTACGCCACGCTGCGCTGGGGAATGGCCTCGTCGTCGGCCAGCACGCTGGCGGTGTAGCGCAGCGTGCGCGCCTCGTCGCCCTCAAAGTAGATGAAACGCTCCTGGCCCTGCCGGTCATAGCCGGCCGCCAGCAAGCACCGGCCGGTCAGCGCCACCTGGCAGGAAAAATGCCAGCTGGTGGTGTAGTGATTCTTGAATTTGGGCGTGGCGTAAAAATCTGCCTTCAGGCCAAACGGCTTGTATTGGCCGGTGGTATTGGATTCTGCGTATCTGAATCCCGGACTGGTGCGGTAATACACGCCCCCAATCTCATACTCATTGCTGCCATATTCAGGAACAGAATCCCCGGCCTCAAACTCACTGCCGCGCAGATTGAATACCCGGTGGGCACCCACGCCTACAGTGTCATTAACAAGGTCGCGCTGCTGGTGCCTATCCATCAAATTGTCCGCAAGGCCGCTCAGATAGCGCGCTGCATCGGTCAACCGGGGGTAGTCGCTTTTGGCCACCAAGGCGCCGTAATAGCCGTTAATGGACGTGCCCAGCGAGGCGCTGCTGAATGCCACGTCACTCCAGCGCATATCGAAATGGCTGGCCAGCTGCTGCAGGGAATCAAAGGTGGGCGTCGGCACCCTGGGCATCACATATTTGACGACCAGGCCAATCAATCGCACCTTGCAGCGCACCTTTTGCGGCTCCAGCGAATATTCAAAGATATTCTTGATCCAGTTGGTGGCACGGTACGACTGCACAAACCACCCGCCTGCGCCCTCGGGCCGGACCGCCACCTGGTTCTCGTCCAGCGGCGGCGGGAGGGTGACGTTCTGCCCTGGCCGGTCCTCGTCGCGCACCAGCTCGCGGGTGTAGTGGATGCCACTGTCTGGCACGTCGCCATCGTCAAACAGGAATGCGGCCTTGGGAATCACCACCGGGGCCTGCGTTGAAATTTCCTGCGTGTCCCGGTCCGGGAAAAACGGAATGTTGTCTTGCCCGCCCTTGGTGGAAAACGTGACAACGCTCAAAATCGGGTCATAGAACACCGGCGCCTGAAACGGCGTATCGCCCGCCCCCTCGGCCACGATGGTGGGATTGATGTTCCAGGTGTCCTTTTCCTGATAATCCCGCTCCTGCCCAAACTGCCCTTCCACCTGGTGGTGGTAGGCCGCGTAGTAATTGCGCGCCAGCCGGGCGTAAAAATCCCGCCACCCTTCCCAATGCAGATTGCGCGTGGCCGCCTCGGGGTTGAAGCTGCTGCCCACCCGGGTGACGCCAATATCCTGCTGCTCTTGCGTGCTGCGCTTGACAGAAAACGGCGTGGTGCCATTAATCGGCGTCAGCTCCACCCGGTAAATAAGGTTCAGCGAACCCGGGATATTGCCGCCCAGCACGGGAACACCGCCCAAGGCGATGGCCTTCAAACCATCGGGCGAGAAATTCCAGGCCACGATGGGCATATTGGCATCCCCGCTGGGGACCACGGCGGGGCCGCACTCCACATACTCGCGGTTCACCGCCTTCAGGTCTTTGACCCTGATGGCCGCCACCACCAAGCCCGTGCGCTCGACCGACTGGGTGATCATCACCAGCCATGGTTCTTGCTCACGCAGGGCAATGGCCGCGCCATCAATGCCGGTGGTAAAGCCTTCGCTGCCAAAAAAGTCCAGCTTGGTCTTCTTGCCCGCGACATACACCGTGTCGCCCTCGTAGGTCAGCACCAAGGCCTTGCCGGGCGGGCCACGCCAGACGCGGTTGCCGCCCACGCGGCTGTCACCCACATGGCGCTTTCCCGTGCGTCCGTCCACAAAGGTGAACACCTTGGGGTCCACGTCCTGGCCTGTGGGCGCCCTGAAGTTCTGGCGCAGCAGGCTGCCGGATGTGCCAGCACGGCGCACATAGCCTTGCAGCGACTGCGCATCGGCCGGCACCAGGCACCAGCCGTAGTCCCATTCAGACGCTTGCTCGGCGTCGCTGGCCCACACCATCACCCGGTCCCGGCCCTGCATGGACTCGATGCGCACCCGGGTACCATCGGTCAGCACCCGGTTGAACACGAAAAAATCGCCCACGGCCGTCAGCTTGGCCATGCTGAAGCGCATGTAAATCTGCTGGATTTCCCCGTGGCGCTGCGGCGTCAGGCGCCCGCTGCGCACCACCAGCGATGGCGGGTTCACGCCCGTGCGGGGGTTGCCGCCCAGGTCTTGCCAGAAGGGGGTGTTCAACAAGCTCATTGCGGGATGGCGATGTACTGGGGCATGCCGCCCACTTCCCGGAAGGTGGCCGCCACCTCGCGCGCCGCGGTGCGGTAGCGCTGGTGGGTCAGCCGGTTCACGGCCCCGGAGTTGAAGCCGGCCAGCACGCCACCGCCCACGATGCACAGCATGGCCGCGCCATTGCCCCGGCCATCGCCCAGCGCCACCAGGTCGCCGCGCACGGCCACGCCGGAGCCCAGCACCACGGGTTCGGGCAGCAGGGGCACGTACTGCAGGCTGTCGAACTCCGTGCCGGCCAGGAACACCAACCCCCGCTCGGTGCCCACGTAAATGCCGTCATCGACCGGCTGGATCAGGGTGATGGCCGCGCCAAACTGCTTGTAGTCGCGCTGCAGGTCGAACAGCTCCCACTCGGCGTGCAGCGAGGCATACAGCACGTTGCCTACGGCCACCAGCACCCGGCCACGCCAGAACGCCAGCACGGTGCCCACCGGCGCCGGCTGCAGGAACGCTGTGCGGCATGGCAGCGTCAGCGCATCCACCTCGCCCATGTAGCTCCAGCTGTCGCCCCGGGCCACGCCGGCGTGATAGGCATGGTCACTGTTGGGGGGCGTGAGGTACACGTTGATCTGGTAGCCCTCCAGCACGGGCAGGCCCATCAGCAGCAAGCCGCCCTCGTCCAGCACCAGGGGCGTGCTGTAGACCGCCCCACCCTCCAGGCCATCGGCCAGCCGGGTGTAGGTCAGTGCGTAGCGGTATTCCCCCTGGGGCAGCTTGCCTGCCACCTGTGTGCTGCCGCCCAGCTCCTGGGGCACGGGCACGCCCCAGTCACTGGCGCGCTGGCCATCGGTGATGCCGTTGATCAGGCCATTGGTGAAGGCGGTGCGCCCATCGGGCAGGTTGCAGTACCAGACCCGGGCGATGCCCAGCGAGGGGTGCAAGCTGGTGGCCGCTTCGGGCGGTGCACCATCGGGCCACGCCACCAGCTCCCCGCCCAGGCGGGTGGCCAGGACGTAGCCCTGGCCTTCGTGCACGTTCTTGTGGCAGGCCTCGGACAGCTGCGCATAGCCGTCGCGGCGGCGAATCTCGCGGTCCAGGCCCACATCCACGTCCAGGGCCACGGCCAGCTCCTGGTTTTTCATGCATTCGGGCTCGGACACGTTGTTGATGCCGCGCCAGTCTTTGAGTTTCAGCATTCGGTGCTCCATGTGCGTGTGGGCCGGCCAAAGCGTGTACCCGGCGCAATCGGCAGGGCATGCACCCGGACGGCCATGGCGGGCGTGCCCCAGGTGCTGGCCTGAAAGCCCTGGGCCTGGGCCCCGAAGGCGGCCCCGGCGGTGGGCGTGCCGAACTTGGTGACGGCAAAGCCCTGGGCATTGCCCTGGCGCTGCACCAGGGGCGTGCCAAAGCGGGCCACCTGCCAGCCGCGTGCCTGGGCCTGCAGCTGCAGCTGGGCCGCTGGCGTGCCGAAGGCCGTGGCCGGCGCGATGGCTGCCGCGTGCACGGTCTGCCGGGCGACGGGCTGGCCAAACTGGGCGCTCTGCCAGCCCTGGGCCTGCACCTGCAGCTGTGCCTGGGCCGCGGGGCGGCCGAAGCTGCCACTGCGCCAGCCGCGCGCCTGCACGGTGACGGGCTCCCCACCACCGCCAATGTCCGTGTGGAACGTGGCCTGGGGCGTGCCAAAGGAGGCGCCGCCCATGATGGGCAGGGCCTGGTGCGGCACATTGGGGGTGCCGAAGCTGCCCGTCTGCCACCCCTGGGCGCGCACCAGCGTGGCCGGGGGCGCAATCCAGCGCTCGGGCGTGCCGAACTTGGTGGCCTGGAAACCTGTGGCCGCATGGCCGGTGGGCTCGGCGGGCGTCTGCTGCTGCCACTGGGCATCGGCGCTGTCCGGCTGCAGGGCGACATAGGGCTGGGCCCCCAGCCAGGAAGCGTCGGCACTGGCTGCGGCCAGGGGCCGGTACACCGGGGCTGCGGGCTTGGGGTGGGCGAACTGCGCGCCGGCAGTGCTGGCCGACAGCGGCTGGTAAGCCTGGGCACCCTGCCAAGAGCCATCGGCCGCCCCCAGGGGCAGCGGCGCGTAAGGCTCGGGCTCGGCCGTGCCGCCCGTGCGCATCCACTGCCCGCCAGCAGCGCCAGCAGGCAACGGCTGAGAGGGTTTGCTGCCCTGCCAGGAAGCCCCTGCACCATCAGCGGCCAGGGGCACATAGGGCGTGAAGTCCTCGCCGCCGGTGTCTGCCGGGAGCCACTGCCCACCAGCTGCTGCAGCGGCCAGGGCGTGGTACGGCTGGGCGCCGCGCCAGGTGGCCCCGGCCTCGGCCGGCAGCAGGGGGTCATAGCCGGGCACCTGGGGCAGCTCTGCGGACACGGCCCAGCTGCTGCCCGCATCCAGCGCCAGCAAGGGGCTGTAGCGGGGGCCGGCCTGCCAGGCCCCACCGGCTTGATCAGCAGCCAGGACCATGCTTACACCTGCACCTTGTCGATCAGGTCGTTGAAGGTGCCCGTGCTGTCCAGCGCAATGCGGTTGAGCACTTTGCCGGTCGCAGCCACCGGCACCTTGAAGCGTCCCGTGGCATCGCTTTGGGTCCAGTACGGCTGCATCGGGCTGTCCTGCTCGCGCGGCTGCAGCACCACGGTGCGCGCCACACCGGCGCCGGCCTCGTCTTTGATCAGGCCGGTCACCAGCTGCAGCTTGGCCACGGGCAGCCACACCGCAAAGCGGCAAAACGTATCGAGCAGGAAGCCGCGGATCGTCCACAAGGTGGTTTTCTCCACCGCGCCGGTGCCGGCGTCCGCAACGATCACGGTGGCCGCTTGGTCAGCGCCGCCGTACTCCCGATTCACCAGGTTGCCGGGCACATAGCCCATCAAGGCCACCTTGGTGCCGTCCGCGCTCAGGCTGAAGCCGACATTGGCCATGGACTTGAAGGTGTCCGCAGCGGTCACCAGCACATCCACTGGCTCGGCGCCGGCGTCCGCCAGGTTCAGCTTGGTCAGCGTCCCCACGCCCGAACCATCGGCGGCCAGGGTGTAGAACAGGGTCTGGCCGTCCGGCGAGAACCCCAGGTCGCGCACGGAGCCGCCCATGTTGAAAGCTGGCAGGGTCAGCGGCTGCAGCGCGGGCCAGGACTTGCCGCGAAACCCATGCTCCGGGCCGTACAGGTAGACGGCATCACCGGCAGGGCTGAACTTCAGCCAGTTGGTCGGCGACTGCATCGCACCATCGTCACCGGCCTCCGGGTCATAGAACGCCGCATCCAGCTTCATGGCAGCATCACGCGTCCAGTCGGCGGTCTTGAAGGCAGCCACGCCGTAGGCCACGCGGGCCACGAACAGGTAATCCTCGTTGGGGCTGAAGTCCAGCACCTGGGCCATGTTGGTGCCCATGTAGGTCGCGGGCGGGCCATCGGCAAACGTCAGCACGGCCAGCTCGGCCTTGCCCACGGCATCCACCACGCGCACGCCGTCACCGGCAGCAGCAATCGCCACCACCCCGGCATTGCTCACCACCACGGCATTCGGAAAGTTCGCGCCACCCTCCAGTGGGTCGATGGTGTGCACGCGCTGCCAGCTGTCGGTGTCGTACACATCGACCTGATAGGCCGTGTTGGAAAACGACACAGAGGGCGGATACTGGGTTTCCGACAAGACACGGCACAGGCACGCCACAAACTTGCCGTTGCGCGAGTGGGCCACGAATACCGTGTGCTGGTTGACCGGTGCGGCCGACATGGCAGGCAGGTACTGGCCATCGGCATAGGCCAGCACGCCGACGGCGCTGGATGCCCCCGCCAGCTCGGCCAGCCCGAAGGGCACCACGATGCAGTCGTTAAAACTTGGCATGGGGCACCCCGCTTACAAGCTGAAAATCTTGAAGGAGCCGTTGTCCCACTGCACGGTAATGTCCGAACCGTTGGTGGCGACCGGGAAGCCCGTGATGGTGTCCACGTAGCCCAGCAGCGGCGATGTGCCCGCCTCGCCAGTGCTCTTGAACAGGATCACCGCCTTGGCCGTGGCGCCAGCGGTCACTTTCAACCAGCTCACATCGGCGGCGTCGAAGACGCCCAGTGCGGTGGTCTTGTCCGTCAGGGGTTTGGCGCCACCGCCCAGGGCGTAGGCCTGCACATCAGACAAGAACTCATGGACGTTCAGGTCGGGGATGTAGTCCGCGGAGACAAGCAACACCTGAATGTCGTCGTCCTTGAAGCTGATCTGCTTTTCGAGAATGCGCTGCTTGCCGCGCGCGTAGAGGGAATTGGCCATGACTGGGGCTCCTGAAAAGAGCCTTCAGTCTCTTCACTCCTTCCAAGTGCAGCCACACCTAGGCGGGGTTGAATCCAACAGCGTTTACTGCATGGCTACCTAACCATGGAATTTCGTCTCTTTAACGATATTAAAGATAGACGATTCGTATTCAGATTTAGAGTGGCTAACACCACCGATCCACGAAGCGCGCACAGATGATCGCTGCCGCCAACTTCAGCAGCGCCTCGTGGATATCCAGCCGTCTTTCAAAGCGGATTCGCAGCTTGCCAAAGCCTGCAAACCAGCTGTGCGTCCTCTCCACCACCCACCGGTGCTTGCCCAGCCGCTCGCTGCTTTCAATGCCTCGTCTGGCAATCCGGCCAATGATGCCCCTCTGCCTCAGGTGGGCTCGGTATCGCTTGAAGTCGTAGCCTTTGTCAGCGTGCAGCTTGGCTGGCCTTTTACGGGGGCGTCCTGCCAAGCCTGCAATCGCAGGAATCGCATCCACACACTTCTCGAACATCTTGGAGTCATGCCTGTTCGCCCCGCTTACCAAGATCACCAGCGGGATGCCTCTGGCGTCTACAACGATGTGTCGCTTGGAGCCGAGCTTGCCTCTGTCCGTGGGGTTGGGCCCTGTTTCCTGGCCCCCCGGGGGCTTGGTACCGAGGAGCCATCAATGCTGGCCCGGCTCCAATCGATTTGGTCATGTTCACGCAAGCGAGTCAGCATGGCCTGGTGCAACTGCTCCCAGACACCCGCGGCATTCCAGTCGCGCAGGCGCCGCCAGCAAGTCATACCGCTGCCGTACCCAAGAGATTGGGGAAGGTCTTCCCAGGGAATGCCTGTTTGCAGCACGAACAAGATACCGTTGAGGGCGGCTTCATCGCTGATTGCGAGCTTGCGTGCACCGCCTTTGGCAGAAGGCACAAAGGCCGGGATCAGGGGTTGTAGTTGTCGCCACAGTTCTTTGCTTACGGGTCGTCGTGCCATGAGGGCTGCGAGCATAACCGCTCTGACGGGCTCTCACGGGAAGTGGTGTTAGCCACTCTTAAGAATCTCTTCAATTCACTGTCAATCCATGAATCTGAAGAATTAATAGCCATCTTTTTTAACAATCTGGATATTGCATGAGACTCAGCAGGTAGTTGCTCGACAGCGATAATTTAGATCGTGACAAACGTCAAGAGCTCTTAAGATAAAAACACCAGATCCCTCTCTGCAAAACATGCGAAATTTAAAAATCTCTACGCGACTGATCGGTTCGTTTGGCTTGCTGCTGGCAATGCTGCTAACACTGGCAGCCACCTCACTAATGCAGTTGGGCGATTTGCATAAGAACTCCGATGCTGTCGCAGAGAATTGGCTGCCCAGCGTGCAAGCTGTCAATGCCATAGATGCTGAAATAGCAAATCTGCGATTGACGATCTTGGCCCATGTGATGGCCACAGACGAAGCCAACATGGCCTCATTGGACAAGCAGATTGAAGAGCAACGTACTCAACTGGCAGAAGTTCGCAAACGGTACGAGGCAATGATCAGCAGCCTGGAAGAGAAAAAAATCTACGAGGAATTCGTTACCGGCTGGACCAAGTATGTGGAGGTCAACAACAAAGCCTTGCAGCTGTCGCGCAAGAACGAGAACGTCGCTGCGACAGCAATCATGAGCCAAGAGTCGCGCCCCTTGTACCTTGCACTCAAGTCATTGACAGACAAACTTGTGCAGCTCAATGCGCAAGGTGCAGCTGCAGCGGCGAAGTCTGCAACTGAGACTTACGCTTCCGCAAAAAATACCGTGGTTGCTGTTTCTATTGGTGCAGTGATTTTGGTGTTCCTGGCAGCGGCGTGGCTCATTCGCTCGATCACTGCTCCCTTGGCACAGGCCGTGCAAGCAGCTGATCGAATAGCCGGTGGTGACCTCAGTG
>NZ_BBJR01000067.1 GCF_000739875.1 Comamonas aquatica NBRC 14918 | reverse complement strand
ACTGGTGTTCACCAGCCGCAGCTACACGGCCTTGGTCAAAAGCTATGGCCTGCAGCAGGAGTTCATCACCCCGTATAGCCCGGAGCAAAACGGCATGGTCGAGCGCGTGATCAGAACGCTCAAAGACCAATGCGTACACCGCCACCGCTTCGAGACACTGCAGCACGCCAGTCGTGTGATCGCAGATTGGATCGGCTTTTATAACCACCGGCGCCCTCATCAGGCGCTGGGCATGAAGACTCCCGCTGAGGCTTATGCTTTAGCAGCCTGACCTGTGCAGAAACCGCTGGGTCAATACAAGCAAGCGCCAGCAGCTATCAATCTGTGCACGACCAATAAAAAAGCCTCCCGAAGGAGGCTTTTTTTGTGCAGCACAGCAGCTGCAACCAGCAAGCTACAGGCTTATGCCAGCTTGGCCTTGAGCAGCTCATTGACCTGCCCAGGGTTCGCCTTGCCCTTGGACGCCTTCATCACCTGCCCCACCAGGGCGTTGAACGCCTTGTCCTTGCCCGCGCGGTATTGCTCCACGTTGCCGGGGTTGGCGGCGATCACCTCGTCGATGATGGCTTCCAGCGCGCCGGTGTCGTTCATTTGCTTGAGGCCCTTGGCTTCAATCACGGCGTCGACATCGCGGCCTTCACCGGTCCACAGCGCTTCAAACACCTGCTTGGCGGCGTTGTTGCTGATCGTGCCGTCGCTGATGCGGCCGATCAGGGCGGCCAGCTGTTCGCTGCTGACCTTGACCGCGTCCATGCCGATTTCCTCGGTGTTCAGGCGGCGCGAGATTTCGCCCATCACCCAGTTGCTGGCCAGCTTGGCCTGGCCGCAGGCCTGGGCGGTGCGCTCAAAGTAGGCGGCCATGGCTTGCGACTGGGTCAGTGTGGTGGCATCGTACTCGGGCAGCGCGTATTGCTCCACAAAGCGGGCGGCCATGGCGCGGGGCAGCTCGGGCATCGCGCTCTTGACTTCCTGCACCCAGCTGTCGGCCACGACCAGCGGTGGCAGGTCGGGGTCGGGGAAGTAGCGGTAGTCGGCCGCGTCTTCCTTGGTGCGCATGGCGCGGGTTTCGCCCGTGTCGGGGTTGAACAGCACGGTGGCCTGCTGGATCTCGTAGCCGTCTTCAATCTGCTCGATCTGCCAGCGAATTTCGTAGTCGATGGCGATCTGCATGTTCTTGAACGAGTTCAAGTTCTTGATCTCGCGGCGGGTGCCCAGCGGCTGGCCGGGCTTGCGCACGGACACGTTGGCGTCGCAGCGGAAGCTGCCTTCCTGCATGTTGCCGTCGCAAATGCCAATCCAGGTCACGATCTTGTGCAGTTCCTTGGCGTAGGCCACGGCTTCTTCGGTGCTGCGGATATCGGGCTCGGTCACGATTTCCAGCAGGGGCGTGCCCGCACGGTTCAGGTCAATGCCAGATTCGGTGGGGAACTGGTCGTGCACGGACTTGCCCGCGTCTTCTTCCAGGTGGGCGCGCACCAGGCGCACGGTGTGCAGCTTGTCGCCGACGTAGAAGCTGACCTCACCGCCTTGCACCACGGGAATCTCGAACTGGGAGATCTGGTAGCCCTTGGGCAGGTCGGGGTAGAAGTAGTTTTTGCGCGCGAAGATCGAGCGGGGCGCAATGTGGCTGCCCAGCGCCAAGCCGAGCTTGATGGCGCATTCCACGGCTTTTTTGTTCATCACCGGCAGGGTGCCGGGCAGGGCCAGGTCCACGGAGCAGGCTTGTGTGTTGGGCTCGGCACCAAAGGCGGTGCTGGCGCGGCTGAAGATTTTGGAGTGGGTCGCCAGTTGGGCGTGGGTTTCAAAGCCGATGACGACTTCGTACCCGTGGATCAGTTTCGCAGTCATGTTGTGAACGTGTCCTTGCTGCAATCAATCGGGGCTGGCAGGGCAGGCTGGGCGCGAGGCATTGTGGGTGTTTTTGGCCTCTGGCGCTGATGCAGCCTGCACTGGCAGCTATGAAGTTTTAAATGCCTGCGGGGCGCTGCAGGTGAAAGTCCGTGGCCTGCTGGAAGCGGTGCGCAGCGTTGAGCAGCTTGCCCTCGGCAAAGTAGTTGCCGATCAGCTGCAGGCCCACGGGCAGGCCGCCGTCGCCAAAACCGGCGGGCAGGCTCAAACCGGGCAGGCCGGCCAGCGAGGCGGGCAGGGTGAACACGTCGGCCAGGTAGTTGCTGACGGGGTCGGCCTTGCCACCAATCGCCCAGGCGGTGGTGGGCGCGGCGGCACCGGCAATCACGTCGCATTCCTTGAACGCGGCCTGGAAGTCGTCGGCAATCATGCGGCGGATCTTCTGCGCCTGCAGGTAGTAGGCGTCGTAGTAGCCTTCGCTCAGTACATAGGCGCCGATCATGATGCGGCGCTTGACCTCATCGCCAAAGCCTTCGGCACGGGTCTTCTTGTACATGTCGTTCAGGTCGGCAAAGTTTTTGGCGCGGTGGCCGAACTTCACACCGTCAAAGCGCGACAGGTTGGACGAGGCCTCGGCCGGCGCCAGGATGTAGTACACGGGCACGGACAGTTCGGTGCGGGGCAGGCTGATCGTCACCAGCTTGGCGCCCAGCTTTTCGTATTCCTTCAGCGCAGCATCCACGGCAGTGCGCACGTCGGCGCTCAAACCTTCACCAAAGAACTCTGCAGGCACGCCAATGCGCAGGCCTTCGATGCTGTCGTTGAGCTTGGCCGTGAAGTCTTCGGCAGGCACGTCGAGGCTGGTGGAGTCACGGTCCAGGTCGGGGCCGCACATCTCGGACAGCAGCAGCGCGCAGTCTTCGGCACTGCGGCCCATGGGGCCAGCCTGGTCGAGCGACGAGGCAAACGCGATCATGCCGTAGCGGCTAGCGCGGCCATAGGTGGGTTTGATGCCGGTGATGCCGCAGAACGAGGCGGGCTGGCGGATCGATCCACCGGTGTCGGTGCCGGTGACCGCAGGGGCCAGACGGGCAGCCACGGCGGCGGCGGAACCTCCGGAGGAACCACCGGGCACGCGCTCGGGGTTCCAGGGGTTGCGCACGGGCTGGGGCGCATTAAACCCCACGGGGGCGATGGCGGAGTTCTCGTTGGCGCCGCCCATGGCGAATTCGTCGCAGTTGAGCTTGCCCAGGGTCACCATGCCGGCGCCACCTTCCGTGACACCCAGCTTGCGCACCACGGTGGCGTCAAACGGCGACTGGTAGCCGGCCAGCATCTTGCTGGCGGCGGTGGTGGGGAAGTCCTGGGTGACGAAGATGTCCTTGTGCGCGATCGGCACGCCAGCCAGGCGGCCGCCCTGGCCGGAGGCGATCAGCGCATCGGCCGCCCGGGCCTGGGCCAGGGTGGTGGCTTCGTCGATAGCCACAAAGGCACCAAGGTTTTGGTGCGCCTGGGCGCGTGCCAGGAAATGCTGGGCCGCTTCGACGGCGGAGACGTGTTTGTTCTTCAGCTGGGCGGCCAGCTCGGCCACGCTCAGGTGGTGCAGTTCGGTAGTGCTCATGGGAAATGCTGTGCCTTGCGCTTATTCGATGACCTTGGGCACGAGGAACAAGCCCTCGCCTTGCGCAGGGGCGTTGCGCATATTGGCCTCACGCTGGTTGGGTTCACTGGCCACATCCTCGCGCAGGCGCAGGGCGATGTCCTGGATGGCTGCCACGGGGTGGGCCAGCGGCTGCACGCCCGAGGTATCCACAGCCTGCATTTTCTCGACGATGCCGAAAAATCCGTTCAATTGCGATAGCATGCGCTCACTTTCTTTTGGAGAGAGGGCAAGCCGCGCCAAGTTGGCGATGCGGTCAATGTCTTGGGAGGTGAGTGCCATAGGTTTTCTGCGGTTCGAAACCGGATGTAAAGCTGTCAGACGGCATGCGCCGCCATGAGTTATTCACAGGGGATACGGTATTATCTTGTCTTTGCACGATTCGCACCCCAGCAGGGTGGTGATTGTGTAGAAAAGCCAATCCCTGATTCCCCCTGATTCCTGTTGATCTACACCCCGGCGATGGCAGGCCGAAGCGCATGCTGTGCCTGAGAGGAAAATTGAATGTTCGGAGCTTTCCGTCGGTACTTCTCCACCGATCTGGCCATTGACCTTGGCACTGCCAACACCCTGATCTTCGCCCGCGACAAGGGCATTGTGCTGGACGAGCCTTCCGTGGTCGCCATCCGCCACGAAGGCGGTCCCCACGGCAAGAAGGTGATCCAGGCCGTCGGCGCCGAAGCCAAGGCCATGCTGGGCAAGGTGCCCGGCAACATCGAAGCTATCCGCCCGATGAAAGACGGTGTGATCGCCGACTTCGTGATCACCGAGCAGATGATCAAGCAGTTCATCAAGATGGTGCACCCCCGCAATGTGATGACGCCCAGCCCGCGCATCATCATCTGCGTGCCCTGCGGCTCAACCCAGGTGGAGCGCCGCGCCATCAAGGACGCCGCCGAAGCAGCCGGTGCCACGGCCGTGTACCTGATCGAGGAACCCATGGCTGCCGGTATCGGCGCCGGTCTGCCCGTGTCGGAAGCCTCCGGTTCGATGGTGGTGGACATCGGTGGCGGCACCACCGAAGTGGGCGTGATCTCGCTGGGTGGCATGGTCTACAAGGGCTCGGTGCGCGTCGGTGGTGACAAGTTCGACGAAGCCATCATCAGCTACATCCGCCGCAACTACGGCATGCTGATCGGCGAACCCACGGCGGAACTGATCAAGAAGCAGATCGGCTCGGCCTTCCCCGGCTCCGAAGTCAAGGAACTGGAAGTCAAGGGCCGCAACCTGTCCGAAGGTGTGCCCCGCAGCTTCACCATCAGCTCCAACGAGGTGCTGGAAGCCCTGACCGAGCCGCTGAACCAGATCGTGTCGGCCGTGAAGAACGCGCTGGAGCAGACGCCGCCCGAACTGGGCGCCGACATTGCCGAGCGCGGCATGATGCTGACCGGTGGTGGCGCGCTGCTGCGTGACCTGGACCGCCTGCTGGCCGAGGAAACCGGCCTGCCCGTACTGGTGGCCGAAGAGCCCCTGACCTGCGTGGTGCGCGGTTGCGGCATGGCGCTGGACAGCCTGGACCGCCAAGGCAGCATCTTCACCAGCGACTGATGCGCTTGACGGCCTGCCGCGCGGCCCTGGATGCCCTGGCGGTAGGCCCTGATTGGAATGGTTCTCCATGTTCTCTGTGAAAGCTCGCGCAGTCAGCAGGTCGGGCGGTTTGCCCGTTCGTGAAATGCCACATCCCATGAGGGGGGCGGCATGAGCCTGAGAACGCTGGAGCGCGACGCGCCCTCCCTCTTCAAGCACGGCACCTCGCCCACGACACGGGTGCTGCTGCTCAGCGCCCTGTCCGTGATGCTGATGCTGGCCGACGTGCGCTTCAAGCTCACCGAGCCCGTGCGCCAGGCCGTCTCCGTGGTGCTGTTTCCCCTGCAATGGGCGGTGATGCAGCCCGTGGGCTGGCTGTCCAGCGGCAAGGCCTATTTCGGCGATCTGCATGCCGCCCAGGCCGAGGCCGTGGAGGCACGCCGCCTGATGACCGAGATGACCATCAAGGCCCACAATGCCGAGCAGCTGCTGGAAGAAAACCAGCAACTGCGCAGCCTGCTGGGCCTGCGTCCCCGCCTGGTGGTGCCCACCGTGGCAGCCGAGGTCATGTACGAAACCCCGGACAGCTACACGCGCCGCGTGGTGCTGGACAAGGGCCAGGTGGCCGGCGTCGAGCCCGGCAGCCCGGTGATGGACGATGTCGGGGTGCTGGGGCAGGTGACCCGCGTGCAGCCGTTCTCCAGCGAGGTGACCCTGCTGTCCGACCGGGACCAGGTGATTCCGGTGATGGTGGAGCGCACTGGCGTGCGGGGCGTGGCCTATGGCGATGCCTCCAACCTGCGCACCGACGGCATGGAGCTGCGCTTCATGCCCAATGATGCGGATGTGCAGGTGGGCGACGAACTGGTCACCAGTGGCGTGGACGGTGTCTACATGGCCGGCTTGCCGGTGGCCCGCGTGATCGAGGTCGAGCGGCGCAACCAGTCGCCCTTCATGCGCATCTACTGCGAACCCGTGGCCCGCCTGGACGGCGCGCGCCACGTGATGGTGCTGACGCCGCTGAACGTGCTGAAGGCCGCCCATGTGCCCGAGGTGCAGCCCAGCGTGCCCACGCCGCAGGAGGCCAAGGCGCAGCGCGAAGACAAATCTGCCCAGCGCCGTGCCGGCGCCAGCAACCTGCCAGGACCAGGAGCCCAGCCATGATCATGCCGCGCGGTCAGCAACTGCTGATGCCGGTCAAGCCCGGTTTCATCGTCTTCAGCATTGCCCTGGTGTTTCTGCTGAGCCTGCTGCCCCTGGGCGGCTTTGTCTGGATGCCCGATCTGCTGATGATGGTGCTGGCCTTCTGGGCGCTGCACCATCCGCACCGCCTGGGCATGGGGGTGGCGTTTGTGCTGGGCCTGGGGGTCGATGTGCAGCAGACGGCCTTGCTGGGTCAGCATGCGCTTACTTATGTGTTGGTGGTCTATGCCTCGCAGCGTGCCAGCCGGCGCATGATGTGGTTCTCGCCGCTGACCCAGGCGCTGCAGGTGCTGCCCATGTTTGCCGGCGCCCACCTGCTGCAGATGCTGATCCGCATGGTGGCGGGTGGCATGTTCCCCGGCTTCTCGGTGGCCCTGGCCCCGGTGCTGGAGACACTGCTGTGGCCCCTGCTGAGCGCCGTGCTGCTGGCGCCGCAGCGCCGCGCCCCCGATGCGGACAGCAACCGTCCGCTGTAAGGGCTGTCTGATGCCGGGCTTCTTCCGCTTTCTTCCCGCCCTGGGCACTTGCAGGAGCTGCCATGGGCCGGTTTGAGGTACGCAACAGCGAAGCCGAGCAGTACAAGTTCCGGCTGCGCGTCGGCGCGGTGGCCTTGCTGGTGCTGCTGCTGTTCTGCATTCTGCTGTTCCGCCTGTTCGTGCTGCAGGTGGTGCGCCACGACGCCTTTGCCGAGCGCGCCGAGAACAACCGCACGGCCGTGGTGCCCATCGTGCCCAACCGGGGCCAGATCCTGGACCGCAACGGCATCGTGCTGGCGACCAACTATTCGGCCTACACGCTGGAGATCACGCGTTCCAAGGTCAAGGACATGGACGAGACCATCGACGCCCTGTCTGAGCTGGTGGAGATCACGCCCCGCGACCGGCGCAAGTTCCGCCGCCTGATGGAGGATTCCAAGCGCTTCGAGTCCGTGCCGCTGCGCAGCCGCCTGTCCGACGAGGAAGTGGCGCGCTTCGCGGCCCAGCGCTGGCGCTTTCCCGGCGTGGACATCAAGGCCCGCTGGTTCCGCAACTACCCGTTGCAGGACGTGGCCGGCCACGTGGTGGGCTACATCGGCCGCATCAACCAGAAAGAGCAGGAAGCGCTGGAGGACAGCGACGACTATGCGAACTACCGCGGCACCGAAGTCATCGGCAAGCTGGGCATCGAGCAAAGCTACGAAAAGCAGCTGCACGGCCTGACCGGCTGGGAGCAGTTGGAGACCACGGCCGGCGGCTTTGCCGTGCGCCGCCTCAACAGCCGTCCGGCCACGCCGGGCGACTCGGTGGTGCTGACCCTGGATGTGGGCCTGCAAAAGCTGGTGGAAGACCTGTATGGCGAGCGCCGCGGCGCGCTGGTGGCCATCGACCCGCGCAATGGCGAAGTGCTGGCCATGGTCAGCAAGCCGTCCTACGACCTGAACCTGTTCGTCGACGGTATCGACCAGGAAAACTGGGACCTGCTGAACAACTCCATCGACCGCCCGCTGCTCAACCGTGCGCTGCGTGGCACCTACCCGCCAGGTTCCACCTACAAGCCGTTCATGGCCTTGGCCGGCCTGGAGTCGGGCAAGCGCAAGGTGGACACCACCATCCAGGACAACGGCAGCTGGACCTTTGGCGGCCACACCTTCCGCTCAGGCCACCCCAACGGGCCGACCAACCTGCGCCGCTCCATCATCAAATCGTCCAACGTGTACTACTACATGCTGGCCAACGACATGGGCGTGGACATGATCCACGACTACCTCTCGCCCATGGGCTTTGGCAGGCCGACCGGCATCGATGTGCAGGGCGAAGGCCGTGGCGTGCTGCCTAGCACCGAGTGGAAGCGCAACACCTACAAGCGCCCCGAGCAGCGCAAGTGGTATGCGGGCGAAACCATCTCCCTGGGTATCGGCCAGGGCTACAACCACTTCACCCTGCTGCAGGTGGCCAACGCCACCGCCATGCTGGCCAACCATGGCGTGCAGCACCGCCCGCACCTGGGCAAGGCGACGCTGGGGGCGGTCTCGCGCCAGTACGAGGCGCTGTACAAGGAGCCGGGCACGCCCATGGGCTACAAGCCCGAGCACGTCGAAGCCGTGCGCAGCGCGGTGGCAGCCGTGACGGTCGAAGGCACGGCTCGCCGTGTGTTCGCCGGGGCGCCCTACACCTCGGGCGGCAAGACGGGGACGGCGCAGGCCGTGACCATTGGCCAGAAGGACAAGTACAACGCGGCCAAGCTGGCCGAGCACCAGCGCGACCACTCGCTGTACATGGCCTATGCCCCGGCCGAAAACCCCAAGATCGCCCTGGCGCTGATCGTGGAAAACGCGGGCTTCGGCGCCGCTGCGGCCGCGCCGATTGCGCGGCGGGTCTTCGACTACTGGTTGCTGGACCATTACCCCAGCGAAGAAGACATGGCTGCCATGCGCAAGGGCCAGGCCACCACCCCCATTGGCACACCACGCAGTGGCAAGGAGATGATGGCCCGCTACGAGCGCGTGGACCTGCCCAGCCTGAGGGCGCCGCGCGCCCTCGAAACCTTGAGCGGCGGCGACCTGGCGGTGCCGCACGCACAGGACAGCAATCCGGCCGAGCCCGAGGTCGAGGACTGAGCGCCAGTCCGGGTGGGCCGGACAGCTTGGGCTATCCGGGCGCCGCGTGGGCCGCAGCGCCAGCCCTTGCAGGCAGTCACCGATGGGGGGCACATCCAGCACCGGCAGGTCGGGCGCGATGTGCCGCACCGGGCGTGCCGTCCGGGATGGTGCTGCCCCGCCCACGCGCGCAGACGCTGGCAGTCGGCCGCACGCCATCTCCCGCCACGGCAGGATCGACGGCCCCAGGCGCTGGGGCCATGCAGGCGCGCATGCCGCCAATACCGCGTGGCGGGCGTTGTCCCTGCAGGGCACAAGCGCCAGTCCTTCTACGGGATCGGGTGCTCAGCCTTGCATGGCGCGCAGCACAGGCGCGTGCGCACCCCGCCTGCAGCACGGTATTGGGCGTCAGGCGTCAGGCGTTGGGCTTTGCCGTGGCCGGAGGCAGGCTGCGGGCACGTGGTGCAGCCTGCGGTGGCGTCGACTGGCTGAAGATCAGCGCCACCACCATCAGCGCTGCGCCGCACAGGGCCAGCGCGCCCATGCGCTCGTCGATCAGCCACCAGGCGGTCAGCGCGGCAAACACCGGCTCCAGCCCGAAGACGATGGCGCTGCGCATGGCGTCCAGCCGCTGCTGGCCCCAGGCCTGCAGCACCACCACCAGGGCGCTGGCCACCAGGCCCAGGTAGGCGATGGCCAGCCAGGCGTCGGGGGACAGGGCCTGTGCCTGCGTCTGCAGCCGCTCGAACCCCTGGGGCTGCAGCCACAGCATCAGCGTGGTGCAGGTCCACATCGAGCCGGCCAGCGCCGCCGCCATGCGCGTGGCGCGCAGGGGGGCCGCCTGGTGGCGCCGCGCGGCGGCCTCCAGCCCGAGGATGTACAGGGCGTAGACCACGGCGCTGCACAGCGTCAGCGTGTCGCCCCGGTTCCAGGGCGTGTCCTCGAAGAACATCAGGCACATGCCGGCCACGGCCAGGGCGCAGGCGGCCCAGACCTGCCAGCCGGTGCGGCGGCGCAGCACCAGCCAGGCGATCAACGGCACCAGCAGCACGTTCAGTCCAGTGACGAAGGCGTTGCGGTTGCTGGTGGTCAGCGCCAGGCCTTCGATCTGCAGCCAGAAGGCCAGGAAGTTCAGCACCCCCAGGCCCAGGCCCCAGCGCCATTCGGCACGCCGGATGCCGCGCCACAGCGGCAGCAGTACCAGGGCCGCCAGGCCGAAGCGCAGCCAGATGATCTGCAGCGCCGACAGGTCGGTGGACAGCTGCTTCATGGCGGGGAAGGTGGTGCCCCAGACCACGGTGACGGTCAGCAGGGCCGCCAGGCCCAGGCGTTCGGTGCGCATGCGATGTGTGAAAAAAGGAGCGGTTTGCGCGCGCATTTGCTGGGTTTCATGGTCTAAACAGTCTGAAATCCAGGAATGACAAGCGCCAACTGCTCCTGATTATGGTGATGGCGGGGTGCGCCTAGTGGGCCATGCGGCCGATGAAGGCGGCGATGCGTTCGTTGCCCGGGCGGGCAAAGAACTCGGCCGGCGGGGCCTCGTGCGCGATCTGGCCCTGGTCGAAGAACATCACGCGGTCGGCCACCTCGCGGGCAAAGCCCATCTCGTGGGTGACGACGATCATGGTCATGCCCTCGCGGGCCAGGCCGCGCATCACCTCCAGCACCTCCTGCACCATCTCCGGGTCCAGGGCGCTGGTGGGCTCGTCGAACAGCATGACCTGCGGCTGCATGGCCAGGGCGCGCGCAATCGCCACGCGCTGCTGCTGGCCGCCGGACAGCTGCCAGGGGTACTTGTGCGCATGGGCGGCCATGCCCACGCGCTCCAGCAGCTGCAGGGCCTGGGCGTTGGCCGTGGCGCGCGGCGTCTTGCGGATGCGGCGCGGCGCCAGGGTCACGTTGTCCAGCACGGTCATGTGGCCGAACAGGTTGAACTGCTGGAACACCATGCCGACTTCGCAGCGCTGTTGCTGCAGCGTGGCCTCGTGGTCCGTGACCTCCACGCCGGCGATGGTGATGCGCCCGCCGTCGTGCGGCTCCAGGCGGTTCAGCGCGCGCAGCAGCGTGGACTTGCCCGAGCCCGAGGCGCCGATGATCACGGTCACCTCGCCCTGGCAGAACTGGGTGGACACGCCCTTCAGCACCTGGTGCGCACCAAACGACTTGGTGACACGCTCGCAGACGATGTAGGGCGTGCGGGTGTTGGCAGCATGGCTCACTTCTGGCGGCCCTCCACGTCAAAGCGGTATTCGATGGCGGCGGTGACCTGGGTCACCAGCGTGGTCAGCACCAGGTAGGTGAGGCCGACGGTGATCAGCGTCTCCACCGGCTGGAAGGTGGACGACTGGATGCGGTTGCCGACGTTGGTCAGCTCCACCACGCCGATGGCGTAGGCCAGCGACGAGTCCTTGAGCAGGGCCACGAAGTTGCTGACCAGGGGCGGCAGCGCAATCTTGAACGCCTGGGGAAAGACCACGTCCAGGAACACCCGCCCCTTGGGCAGGCCCAGGGCACGGGCGGCCTCGGTCTGGCCGCGCGGCACGGCGTTCAGGCCGGCGCGCACGGCTTCGGCGTTGTAGGCACCGACGTTCAGCGCCAGGGCCACGCAGGCGGCGGCAAAGTCCGGCAGGTTCAGGCCCGGCACCAGCACCGGCAGGGCGAAGTACATGAACAGGATCTGCACCAGCAGCGGCGTGCCACGGATGATCCAGACATAGGCGCCGGCCACGCTGCGCAGCACGGCATGGCCAGAGGTGCGCGCCACGGCGGCCAGCACGCCCAACAGCAGGCCGGCCGCGCCGCTGACCAGGGTCAGGTACAGCGTGGTGCGGGCGCCATCGGCAAATTCGGCGGCGTGGTCGCCGATGGGTTCGGGCAGCAGGGCCAGCAGCTCGCCCAGCAGGGCGACGACCACCACCATCAGCAACAGGGCGGTGACCAGGGTGGCATTGCTGCGCTGGGTGCGGCTCCAGTGCGAGGGCCAAAGTGCAGTGAGCATGGAAAGAACAGCAGGTTAAACAACGCAAAAACGCCCTGGGGGCCAAAGCCTCAGGGCGTCATGGGGCGGCGTGCCAGGCACCCGGCCTGGCGATCACACCGCCCGGGCAGGTTTTATTGTGGGCAGCGAATGTCTTCCTGGAACCACTTGTGCGAGATCTTGGCGTAGCTGCCGTCCTTCAGGGAGGCGGCAAAGGCCTGGTTCCAGGCGGCGGCCAGGGGCTGGTTGTCCTTGGCCACGGCGGCGGCAATGCGCTCGACGAACAGCAGCTCGCCCTGGTGGAACTTGATCTTGGGGTTCTTGGCCAGCATTTCCTTGGCCAGGAAGCGCTCGGTCACCCAGGCGTCGGCGCGCTGGGTCATCAGGGCGTTCATCGCGGCTTCGTTGGTGGGGAAGTTCACCACGCGCTTCACGCCGGGCACGTTCTTTTGCACGTAGTCCAGGTAGGTGGTGCCGGTCTGGGCCGACACGGTCTTGCCGGCCAGGTCCTTGGCGCCCTGGATGCTGGCGTCGCGGGCGATCACCTGCGCACCCGAGCAGTAGTGCGGGGCGGTGAAGGTGATGGCCTTCTCGCGCTCGGGCGTGATGCCGTGCGACGAGATGACCAGGTCCCAGCGGTCCTGCTTCAGGCCGGTCAGCAGGGCATCGAAGGAAATCGTCTTCCACTCGAACTTCAGGCCCATCTTCTGGGCCAGGTGTTCGGCCAGATCGACTTCGAAGCCGGTCAGCTTCTTGCCCTCAAAGTAGGCGAAGGGGGCGTAGTAGCCTTCGGTGGCCAGACGCAGGGTGCCGTCCTTCTGGATGGCTTCAAGGGGACGTGCCTGGGCTACCGAGGTGCCCAGCAGAGCCAGCGCAGCGGCGGCAATGACGGAAAAGCGTTGCATGAAAGAGGTGCTCCTGGCGCCATCGCGCTGGCAAGGGCCCCGGCCCCATGCGGATGGGGCGCCGCTCACAGCGATGCAGCGGTCAAGAAAGGAGGGGGCTGTAGCCGCCGGACCGCCGGTCTGAGGACATCAGACCATCACAGCGGTGGGCCGGGCTACGCCGCAAAGCGGTGGTGCGCATGCACCAAGAATGTGCGGCTCGTCAGGCGAAGCAGGCTGCCATTATAAAAGCCGGCCAGCGTCCGTGCAGACGGCAGGCCTCGCCACTGACGGGGGATGTGCCGCGCCGGCTCAGGCGCCGAAGGCGTCCCAGCCGGTTTTGCAGATCAGCAGGCTGACCACCACGATGAAGATCACGCGCACAAAGCCGGCGCCGTGGCGCAGCGCCATCCAGGTGCCCAGCACGCTGCCCAGCACGTTGGCGATCGCCAGCGGCACGGCAAAGTGCCACCAGACATGGCCCTTGAGCGCGAACAGCACGATGGCCGCCAGGTTGGTGGTGACGTTCATCAGCTTGGCGTTGATTGACGCATTCAGGAAGTCATAGCCCAGCAGACGCACCAGCAGGAAGACGAAGAAGCTGCCCGTGCCCGGGCCGAAGAAGCCGTCGTAAAAGCCAATGACCAGGCCGATGCCGGCCGTCAGCGATTGCGTGGTGCGCAGGCTGTGCATGGGGGTGTGCTCGCGCCCCAGCTCCTTCTTGGCCAGGGTGTAGAGCAGCACGCCCAGCAGGATGAAGGGCAGCAGCTTGCGCAGGAAGTCGGGGTTGACCAGGGTGACTGCCCAGGCGCCGCTGAATGCGCCCACCCCGGCAGCCACGATGCCGGGGATGATCATCGGCCAGGTGATGCTGATGCGCCGGCTGTACTGCCAGGTCGACATCGCCGTGCCCCAGACGGCGGCGCTCTTGTTGGTGCCAAACAGGGTGGCGGGGGCCGCGTGCGGGAAGGCGGCAAACATTGCGGGCACCAGAATCAGTCCGCCACCACCCACGATGGCATCCACGAAACCGGCCAGGGCCGAAGCCAGAGAGACAAAAATCCATTCCATGATGGGCGCTGATTGTGCGCTGTTCACGGAGCGCTAAAACACAAATAAAAAGCGCCGGTCTGGCCGGCGCTGGGGGAAAGGCATCTCATTGGTGGATGCTTTATAGATATTGGTCTGGTTGTGGATCGAGTTGTCTCCTCGGGCCCTCCTTGCTGCACCTTGGTGCGCGCTAGAGTGGTGTGGACTGTAGACCCTGCGTTGGTTTGGTGCATCGGGGATTTCCCGCAAGCTGGTGGTGCGGTGTGTGACGGCCGAATGACACTGTGCGCGGTGGGTGTTTGGCGGCCGGTGTGCAGGCATGGCTTGTGCTTGGCTGGCGGCAACAACACTGCGGGGGAGCGACATGGAGATGCGAAGCAGGTGGGGCCGTCTGGCCTCGGGCGTGGCGCTGCTGGCCCTGCTGCCAGCGGCCGGGCAGGCCCAGCAGATGGTGGGGTTTGCGGCCATCGACAAGGCCGACACGGTCTGGGTGCTGGTGGCCACGGCCCTGGTGCTGCTGATGACGCTGCCCGGCGTGGCCCTGTTCTACGCGGGCATGGTGCGCCGCAAGAATGTGCTCAACACCCTGGCGGCGGTGCTGGGCGCGGCCTGTGTGGTCAGCGTGGTGTGGTTTGCCGTGGGCTATTCGCTGGCGTTCACCCCGTCCTCGCGCTGGATTGGCGGGCTGGAGCGGTTGTGGTTCGGGGGCCTGGACTACCAGCTGGCGCAGCAGCAACTGGCGGTCAGCCACATGGCGCCGCACATCCCCGAGGCGGCCTACGCCCTGTTCCAGCTGACCTTCGCCATCATCACGGCGGCCCTGATCGTCGGCGCCCTGGTGGAGCGCATGCGCTTTGTGGCGCTGATGCTGTTCATGGCGCTGTGGACCCTGCTGGTCTACGTGCCCGTGGCGCACTGGGTGTGGGAGCCGGGCGGCTGGCTGGCGCGCATGGGCGCGCTGGACTTCGCCGGCGGCGCCGTGGTGCACGTGAACGCCGGCGCGGCGGGCCTGGCCTGCGCCTGCTACCTGGGCAAGCGCACGGGCTATGGGCGCGAGGCCTTCCAGCCCTACAACCTGGGCTGGACCATGCTGGGCGCCTGCCTGTTGTGGGTGGGCTGGTTCGGCTTCAACGGCGGCTCGGCCCTGGCGGCCGACGGGCGCGCGGCCCTGGCCATGGTGGTCACGCACCTGGCCGCGGCCGGTGGTGCCCTGGGCTGGGCGCTGGGCGAATGGCTGCTGCACCGCCGCATGTCGGTGCTGGGCCTGTGCTCGGGGCTGGTGGCCGGGCTGGTGGCAGTGACCCCGGCGGCGGGCTTTGTGGACATGGGCGCGGGCCTGCTGATCGGCGCCATCGCCGGGCTGGTCTGCTACTGGGGGGCCACGGGTTTCAAGCGCTGGCTGGGGGCCGATGACTCGCTGGATGTGTTCGGCGTGCATGGCATCGGCGGCATCGTCGGTTCGCTGCTGACCGGGGTGCTGGTCAGCGGCACGATTTCCGGGGCCAGCGGCAACCTGCTGGCGCAGTCCGTGGCGGTGGTCGCGGTGGCGGCGTTCAGCTTTGCCGCCACCTGTGTGCTGATGTGGCTGACCGACCGCCTGGTGGGCGTGCGCGTGGATGCCCAGGCCGAGCAGCAGGGCCTGGACATCAGCGAGCACCGCGAACACGTGGGCGCCTGACCCACCCGGCGGCCTGGGCCGCCAGCACAAGGAGGATGCCGATGGCGAACACCGAACGCATGGCCGCAGCCGCCCACCTGCACGTGGCGCTGCGGCGCAAGGCGGGCCGCGTGACCGATACCGACTGGATGGCGCTCAACGACGAGTACGCCCGCGAGATCGTGCGCGTGGCGCGGGCCCGCGCGGCGGAGGACGGCGATGCCGCGCTGGCCGGGCTGGCCGACCGGCTGGCGGCCCTGCTGGACGCCGGGGCAGCGGCCCCCGCCCCGGCGGTGCCGCTGGTGGAGCGTGTGGCGCACCGCCTGCGCGATGCGGCCCCGCCGGGCGACGAGGCCGGGCGCTACATCGGCGGGTTGCGGTAGCGGGGGAGTCCTGAAAAAGGAGCTGGTTGCGCACGGAAAGTCTAGATTTCAGCGCTGTTTAGTGCCGAAGTTGGCTTTTGATCAGCGCAGGCAGCTCACTTTTTAATCTTGCCGACGGCAGCGGGACCGTTCACACGGTCAGCGCCTGGGCCGGTGCTTCGGGGGCGGCCGCCGCCAGGGGCGTCTGGCCCTCGCGCGCCTTGCGTTCGGCGCGGATCCAGCCGGCGGCCTTTTCCGCCAGCATCAGCGTCGGGCTGTTGGTGTTGCCGCTGGTGATGGTGGGCATGGCCCCGGCATCCACCACGCGCAGCGCCTGCACGCCGCGCACGCGCAGGCGGCTGTCCAGCACGGCCATGGGGTCGTCGTCGCGGCCCATCTTGGTGGTGCCCACGGGGTGGAAGATGGTGGTGGCAATGTCGCCTGCCAGGCGGATCAGCTCCTCGTCGCTCTGGTACTGGGTGCCGGGCTTCCATTCCTCGGGGGCATACTGCGCCAGTGCCGGCTGGCTGACGATGCGGCGCGTCACGCGCAGGCTGTCGGCCGCCACCTGCTGGTCCTGGGCGGTGCTCAGGTAGTTGGGTGCAATTGCCGGCGCGTCCTCGAAGTTCGGGCTCTTGATGTGCACCGTGCCACGGCTGGTGGGGTTGAGGTTGCAGACGCTGGCGGTGAAGGCCGGGAAGCTGTGCAGCGGCTCGCCAAACGCATCCAGCGACAGGGGTTGCACGTGGTACTGCAGGTTGGGGTGCTCCAGCTCGGGGCGGCTGCGCGTGAAGGCGCCCAGCTGCGAGGGCGCCATGCTCATCGGGCCGGTGCGGCGCAGCAGGTATTCCATGCCGATGCGCAGCTTGCCCCAGGGGCTGGCCGCCAGGGTGTTGAGGGTGAGCGCATCGCGCACCTTGTAGACCGAGCGGATCTGCAGGTGGTCCTGCAGGTTGGCGCCCACGCCGGGCAGGTCCAGCGTGACCGGGATGCCGGCCTGGTGCAGCACCTGGGCCGGGCCGATGCCCGACAGCTGCAGCAGTTGCGGCGAGTTGACGGCCCCGGCGCAGACGATCACTTCCTCGGTGGCCGTCAGGTGGGCCAGTTCGTCGCCGGTCCAGACCTTGACGCCGGTGCAGCGCAGCGCGCCATCGGCCTGGCGCTCCACCACCAGGCGCGTGGCCTGGGCCATGGTCCACATCTCGAAGTTGGGGCGGCCATAGCACTTGGGGCGCAGAAAGGCCTTGGCCGTGTTCCAGCGCCAGCCGTCCTTCTGGTTCACTTCGAAATAGCCCACGCCCTCGTTGTCACCGCCGTTGAAGTCCTGCGTGGCCGGGATGCCGGCCTGCTGCGCCGCCTGGGAGAACGCATCCAGGATGTCCCAGCGCAGGCGCTGCTTCTCGACGCGCCACTCGCCCTTGTGGCCGTGCAGGCTGGCGAAGGCCGGGTTGGGCGGCTGGCCCTCGTCCAGGCGCCAGTGGCTTTCGTGTTTCATGAAGGCCGGCAGCACCTGCTCCCAGCGCCAGCTGTCGTCGCCGGTCAGTCCGGCCCACTGGTCGTAGTCGCGCGCCTGGCCGCGCATGTAGATCATGCCGTTGATGCTGGAGCAGCCGCCCAGCGTCTTGCCGCGCGGGTAGCGCAGGCTGCGGCCGTTGAGCCCGGCGTCGGCCTCGGTCTGGTAGAGCCAGTCGGTGCGGGGGTTGCCGATGCAGTGCAGGTAGCCGACGGGAATGTGGATCCAGTGGTAATCGTCCTTGCGGCCGGCTTCGATCAGCAGGACGCGCACGTTGCGGTCGGCGCTGAGGCGGTTGCACAGCAGGGCGCCTGCAGTGCCGCCTCCGATGACGATGTAGTCGAAAGAGGTGTCACTCATGAAGCAAGCCCGTGTGACCGGGCATCAATCGGCCTCCGGATTGGAAACCGTGGTTCCATTGTGTGGAATGCCCCGGGGCTGTCGATAGGGAAAGCGTGTAGTCTTGGTCTGACGATTTCGGTGTTGCACTGCAAAATGCACCGGCTGCTGGCTTGCGTTCCGTGGTTCGCGGCCGGGGCCAAAGCTTGTAAGCTGGCAGCGCTTCGACTTTTTTCACGCCATGACCGATACCCTTCCCCGTTTGCAGACCCTCCAGGACGCCGAAGGCGCCTGGGTGCAGTTGCAGGGGCGCTGGGGCGCGGCGGAGTTGGGCCAGCGCCCGGTGTGGCAACAGCTGCAGCGCGCCCTGCGCAGCCATCCGGCGGATGCCGCCACGGGCTGGGACCTGCAGGCACTGCAATGGCTGGACCACATCGGCGCCCAGCTGCTGTGGCGCCACTGGCAGTACGCCTGGCCGCAGCGGGTGCGCCTGACCGATGCCCAGCGCACCATGCTGGCGCGCGTGGCCGCCCTGCGCCAGGCACCCGTGCCGGCACCGGCCCCGCTGTGCATGATGGACCGGGTGAACCAGCTGGGCCTGCTGGTGCTGCACGCGCTGGACCATTTCCAGCACCTGGTGGAGCTGGTGGGGCAGTTGGTGCTGGACATAGTCCGCCTGCTGCGCGATCCGCGCAAAGGGCCTTGGCGCGATTTTTCCGGCCACCTGTACAGCATGGGGGCCACGGCGCTGCCGATCACGGCCCTGGTGGGCTTTCTGATCGGCGTGGTGCTGGCCTACCTGATGGCGCTGCAACTGCGCCAGTTCGGCGCCGAGGCCTTCATCGTGAACATCCTGGGCATCTCGCTGATCCGCGAGCTGGGGCCGCTGCTGGGCGCCATCCTGGTGGCCGGGCGCTCGGGTTCGGCCATCACGGCGCAGATCGGCGTGATGCGCGTGACCGAGGAGCTGGACGCCATGCAGGTCATGGGCATCCGCCATGGCTTTCGCCTGGTCATGCCACGCGCGCTGGCGCTGGCGCTGGCCATGCCGCTGATCAGCCTGTGGACCACGCTGGCAGCGCTGGCGGGCGGCATGCTGGCGGCCGACATGACCATGGGCATCTCGGCCGGCTACTTTCTGCAGGCGCTGCCGGATGCGGTGGAGATCGGCAACCTGGTGCTGGCCATGGCCAAGTCGGTGGTGTTCGGGGTGTTCATCGCGCTGATCGGCTGCCACTGGGGGCTGCGCGTGCAGCCCAACACCCAGAGCCTGGGCGCGGGCACGACGGCCTCGGTGGTGTCGTCCATCACCATGGTGATCGTGGTCGACGCCCTGTTCGCCATCGCTTTCAAGGATGTGGGGTTCTGAGCCATGACTGCAGCCGCATCCCCCCGCCCGCAGACGCCCCGCGCCATGGTGCAGGTCGACAAGCTGTGGAGCGTGTTCGGCGAGGGCGACAACGCCTTTGCCGTGCACCAGGACCTGGACCTGACCGTGTACCAGGGCGACATGCTGTCCATCGTCGGTGGCTCGGGCACGGGCAAGACGGTGCTGCTGCGCCAGATCCTGGGGCTGCTGCAGCCGGGGCGCGGCACGGTGACCACGCTGGGGCGGCCGGCGGCCGAGCTGTGCACCGAAGGCGCAGCCACCCGCGTCGGCATGCTGTTCCAGCACGGGGCGCTGTACTCGGCCTTCAACGTGCTGGAGAACATCGGCTTTGCCCTGCGCGAGCTGGGCACGCTGCCCGCGGCCATGGTTGACGAGGCCGCCATGGTCAAGCTGCGCATGGTCGGCCTCCAGCCCGAGCACGCCACGCGCATGCCGGCCGACCTGTCCGGTGGTATGGTCAAGCGGGTGGCCTTGGCGCGTGCCCTGATCATGGACCCGCCGCTGCTGCTGCTGGACGAGCCGACGGCCGGGCTGGACCCGACCAGCTCCGACGAGTTCTGCGCCCTGCTGCGCGAGCTGCGTGTCGAGTTGGGGCTGACCGTGGTCATGGTCACGCACGACCTGGACACGCTGTTTGCCTTGTCCAGCCGCGTGGCGGTGCTGGCCGAGAAACGCGTGCTGGTGACCGGAACGCCGCAGGAGGTGGCGCAATTTCCGCACCCCTTCATCACCACTTTCTTCCAGGGCGAGCGGGGTCGCCGTGCCATGGCACCCGCTCCGCAAGGAGGGCATTGAGCAATGGAAAACAAATCACACGCCATGGCGGCCGGCAGCTTCGTGCTGGCGCTGCTGGTCCTGCTGGGGGCGCTGGCCCTGTGGCTGACGCGCGACCGCCACGACTACACCTTGTACGAAATGTCCACCGGCGACACCATCAGCGGCCTGCAGAACCAGGCCACGGTGCGCTACAAGGGCGTGGCCGTGGGCAAGGTGACCGAGATCACCTTCGACCAGGCGCAGCAGGGCAATGTGCTGATCCGCATCGCGGTTGACAGCAAGGCCCCGGTCTCGCCCACCACCACCTTCGGCATGCTGGGCTACCAGGGCGTGACCGGGATTGCGCACATCCAGCTGGACGACGTGACCGAGCCCATGGCGGCCCTGCCCGAGGGCCCCGACGGCATTCCGCGGCTGTTGATGAAGTCCTCGCCGCTGAGCGTGCTGGCCGACCAGGGCATGACCATCCTGAGCAAGGTCGACGAGGCCACCCGGCGCATCAACCAGTTGCTGGGGGATGACAACCAGGAGCGCTTCAGCAGCCTGCTGCTCAACCTCTCGGATGCGGCCAGCAATGTCAGCGGCGTGACCCGCTCCATGCACACCACCTTGCAGCAGGAGCTGCCCGGCATGACCCAGGATGCACGCCGTGCCCTGCAGGCCATGGAAAAGGCCGGGCAGGAAGCCGGCGCGCTGGCGCAGGAGGTGCGGCGCATGGCCACGACCGTGCAAGGCCCGGACGGCGCCCTGGCGCGGATCACCGAAGGCTCGCAGGCCATGGCACGGGCGGCCGAGCGCCTGGACCGTGCCACCTTGCCCGGCATCAGCCAGGCTGCCAGCGATGTCTCCTCGGCCGCGCGCCGCATGGGCAGTGCCGCGGCGGGGATTGGCGACAACCCCCAGTCCCTGTTGTATGGGGTGGATGCCGGACAGCCTGGGCCCGGCGAGCCCGGTTTTGTGGCCCCTGCGGCCCAGTAAGGAAGATGCATATGCGCGCACTGATCACTCCACGCCGCGCCTGGTGCTGGGCGGCGGTCGTCTGGCTGGCGGGCTGCAGCACCCTGCCCCGGCCGCCCCAGGCCGTGACCCGCTATGACCTGGGGGCACCGGCCGCGCTGGCGGCGCCGCCGGCCGTGGCCTTGCCGGCCGTGGCGCTGGGGCCCGTGCAGGCGCCCTTGCTGTCCGATGGCAGCACCCTGGTGCATTACCGCTTGGCGTATGCGGATGCGCAGGTTTTGCGCGCCTACACCCAGGCGCGCTGGAGCGTGCCGCCTGCGCAGATGGTGCAGCAGCGCTTGCGCGAACACCTGACCCAGGGTGGGCGCGTGGTGCTGTCGGCGGCCCCGGGCGAAGCCCCGCCCAGCGTGCAGGGGCGGCAGGTGCCTGTGTTGCGCCTGGCGCTGGAGGAGTTCAGCCATGTCTTCACCACCGCCCAGGACAGCGTGGGCTGGGTGCGCGTGCGCGCCACCCTGGTGGACCCCGCGCCGCAGGGCGATGTGCTGTTGGCCCAGCGGGTGCTGGAGGTGCGCCAGCCCGCGTCGGCACCGAACGCCGCGGCCGGGGTGCAGGCCCTGGCCCAGGGGGTGGATGTGCTGGGGGGCACCCTCACCCAGTGGCTGCAAACCGTGTCCAAGCGTTAAACGCTCTCTGGCACACCGGGTCGGTCTGGTCCGACCGGCCCTGTCCCGCATCGACGACACGCTGCGCCATGAATTTTTTTTAAAGTGACTTTTCGCGCTGCAGGAATGTGAATGTGTTGATTTTTACGCATTCCATGTGCAGCAAATATTGATTTCACGCTGAGGAAAATTCCATGAATGAAGACCGTATCCAAGGAAACTGGAAGCAATTCAAGGGCAAGATTCGCGAGCAGTGGGGCAAGCTGACCGACGACGATGTGGACGTGATCGCCGGCAAGCGCGACCAGTTCCTGGGCAAGCTGCAGGAGCGCCATGGCCTGGCCAAGGAAGAGGCGGAAAAGCAGCTGGCCGAATGGCACAAGCGCCACCCCGACTTCCGTTTTGACCGCTGATCCATAGTCGCCCGCAAGGGGACGCCGCCTCCGGCCGCAATTCCGCCCGCAGGTGCGCACCCACCCTGTCTCAGCCCCAGCCCCGCATGCGGGGCTTTTTGCCGTCTGGCCCGGTGGTGCCTGTAGGCCGTGGCCCTGTGTCGGCCGGGCTTTGACCTGTCTCAAACCCCTACGAGATAGGCTTCGTAAGCTTTCGGCTTTGCACAGTTTGGACGAAGGAGGGCGCTATGGCGACATTGGAATGGAGCACGGCCCTGGAGTTGAACGTTCCAGTCATGGACGAAACGCACAAGGAGTTCGTGGACCTGATGGCGCAGGTGGAAGCCACGCCGGACGAGGCCCTGATGCCGGTGTGGCAGGCGCTGGTGGCGCACACCGAGGAGCACTTCGGGCAGGAAGACCGCTGGATGCTGGCCACCGGCTTTGCCACGGGCAACTGCCACGCCACGCAGCACAAGGTGGTGCTGGACATCATGCGCGAAGGCGGCAAGCGCGGGGACGAGGGGGACTACAGCATGATCCGCGGCATGACGCCGGAGCTGGCCTCCTGGTTCAGCTACCACGCCCAGACCATGGATGCGGCCCTGGCCCAGCACATGCAGAGCGTGGGCTTTGACCCCGCCAGCGGCGCCCTGCTGCACAGCGATGCCCTGCCGGCGCAGCCCATCAGCGGCTGCGGCGGGGCCTGCTCCACCCCGGACGACCACGGCCAGCACGGCGCCCAGGCCGACAAGGTGGCGCAGTCGGCGGTCTGAGTGCCGCCCCCGCGCGGGCCGGCACACGGTGTCAGCCCGCCAGCGCGGGGAAAATCTTCATCAGGCCCCCGGCCATCACTTCCACGGCCAGGGCGGCCAGGATCAGGCCCATCAGCCGCGTCATCACGTTGATGCCGGTCTTGCCCAGCACGCGGGCAATCGGTTCGGCCATGGAAAAGCTGGCCCACACCGCGGCCGCCACCACCACCCCATAGCCCACCAGGGCCAGGTGCTGCCAGAAGGTGGCCGCCTGGTCGGCGTAGATCACCACGGTCGACATGGCGGCCGGCCCGGTGAGCAGCGGGATCGTCAGCGGCACCACGGCGATGCTGTTGCCCATGGCGGCCTTCTCGACCCCCGCTTCCAGCGTGTCCTCGTGGCGCCGGTCTTCGGCCGGGCGCGCGTTGAGCATGTTCATCGCGCTGATCAGCAGCAGCAGGCCGCCGCCGACCTGGAAGCTCTGCAGCGAGATGTTGAAGAAATCCAGCACCTGCAGGCCGATCAGCGCGCAGGCGGCGATCACCACGAAGGCGCTGAACGACGCCGTGCGGATGGTCTGGGCACGCTGCGCAGCATCGAAGCCTTGCGTGTAGTGGATGAAAAACGGCACGATGGCCAGCGGATTGACGATGGCAACCAGGGTGATCAGCGGTTTCAGATCCATGGGCGGGCAGTGCGGGGAAGGGTGGACAGGTCCTAAGTGGAACGCAGATTGCTTAAAGTTGCCAGTGTTGCGGCCGGCAGGGACACGGCAGGTCGCCCAACGATAACAAGGAGATGCGATCCATGGGCAGCTTTATTTCACTGACCGCCGCCGACGGCACGGCGGTGCCGGCCTGGGTGGCCCAGCCCGAGGGCCCGGTGCGCGGGGCCGTGGTGGTGGCGCAGGAGATTTTCGGCGTCAACAGCCACATCCGCGCCGTGACCGACCGCCTGGCCGCACGCGGTTTCGTGGCGATCGCCCCGGCGCTGTTCACGCGGCTGGAGTTCGATGTGCAACTGGGCTATGACGTCGAGGGCATGGCGCGCGGCAAGGCCTTGAAGGCCGCGGCCGAGGCCCTGCCGGGTGAGGGCGTGCTGCAGGACATCCGCGCCGCGGCGCAATGGGCCTTGCAGCAGGACGGCGTGGCCGGCGTGGGCATGGTGGGCTTTTGCTGGGGCGGGCTGCTGGCCTGGCGCGCGGCCGAGCGGGTGAGCGAGCTGTCGGCCGCCGTGTGCTACTACGGCGGGGGCATGACCGTGTCGCCGGAGGTGGCGCGCACGCCGCGCGTGCCGGTGCTGGCCCACTTTGGCGCGCGCGATGCGCACATTGCGCTGGACGGCGTGCAGGCCTTCAGCCGGGTGCACCCCGTGGTGCAGGTGCATGTGTACGACGCCGACCATGGCTTCAACTGCGACCAACGCGGCAGCTACGACGAGACCAGCGCCATCCAGGCCAAGGACCGCACGCTGGCTTTCTTCGACCAGCACTTGGCGCGGGCCTGATGCGGGTCTGATGCACAAGAAGAGCGGTTGGCGCGCGCCATGCTTGGGTTCTGGCGTGTTTTGACTCGCAAACCCAGCGAGGGTGAGCGCGGGTTGCTCGCAGTTTTTCAGGTGTTCTCGCCCATCAGGGTGTCGCGCTCGATGTAGCGGCGGCGCAGGAAGAACACCAGCAGGGCCAGGCCGATGCCGGCCATGGCGCCCATGGCCCACCAGAAACCGTCTTCCTTGTGCACCAGGGGCAGCACGTCGAAGTTCATGCCGAACACGGCGGCGATCAGGTTCAGCGGCAGGAAGATGGCGGTCAGCGTAGTCAGCGTGCGCATGATGTCGTTGGCGCGGTTGCTCTGGGCCGAGAAGTGCATCTGCACTGCGGCCTCGGCGCTCAGCTCCATGCGGTGCACGTGGTGGCTGACGCGCTCGATGTGCTCCAGCACGTCGCGCGAGCGCACGCGCAGCAGCTCGCGTGCGCGGCGCTCGGCCGTCTCGCTTTCCTCGGGCCAGCTCTCCAGCATGTCGATCCAGTCCTGCACGGCGCCGCGCTGGTCTTCGCAGATTTCGTTGAGCTGGTGCAGGCCCAGCTGCGCCTGCAGCACCTTGCCCCAGTCGTGGAAGCGCGAGTTGGGGTTGAGCAGGGCCATCTGCCACTGGTCCATCTGTTTGGCCATGTCGCGGCGCAGGCTGAGGAAACCGTCCACCATCAGGTCCAGCTGGCGCAGCATCAGGTCGGCGCTGCTGGCGGGCAGGCGGCTGCCGGCGCGCTTTTCCGGCGTTGTGCCCGGGGCCAGCAGGCGCTGCACATGGTGGGAGCGCACCGGGCATTCGCCGGGGTGGACGCTGAACAGCAGCTGGTCGAACACGGCAAAGCCGACGGGGGCGGTGTCCAGGTTCTTCAGCAGTGGGGCGCTGGCAGGGCGGGCGCCGGCGTCTGCGCTGCCGGTTGCGGGTGGCGGCGGCAGGTCCAGGCGCCGGAACAGCATCACGTCGTAGTCCGAGGTGTAGTCGAAGGTGGACGGGATCTGGGCGTTCAGCAGGTCGGAGATGTGCAGGTCCACCAGGGGTGTGCCGCACAGCTGCAGCAGCAGGCGCTGCACGGCCGCGATCTGGGTCTCGAACTCGGTGCGCTCGCACGACAGCCAGTAGAAGCTGCCGGCCTCGGGCGCGGGCAGGGGGGCGTCGGACGCAGGCCAGGTGCCCAGGTCGAGCACCTGCTTGGTGGCAGGCTGGATCAGCAGCAGTCGCATAGCTACAAGGTCAAATGGCCGCAAAACGCAGACTGTACAGGCGCTGGCAGCGATCCAAACCGTGTCTGCGCGCACGCAGACACGGGCGAGGGGCCGCTTACAGGCCGCGCAGCCGCTTGGCGGCGTCGATGGCGAAGTAGGTCAGGATGCCATCGGCCCCGGCGCGCTTGAAGGCCAGCAGGCTTTCCATCATCACGGCGTCGTGGTCCAGCCAGCCGTTGGCGGCCGCGGCCTTGAGCATGGCGTACTCGCCGCTGACCTGGTAGGCGAAGGTGGGCACGCCGAACTCGTCCTTGACGCGGCGCACGATGTCCAGGTACGGCAGGCCGGGCTTGACCATGACCATGTCCGCGCCTTCGGCGATGTCCAGCGCCACTTCGCGCAGGGCTTCGTCGGAGTTGGCGGGGTCCATCTGGTAGACGTTTTTGTCGGCCTTGCCCAGGGCGCCGCGCGTGCCCACGGCGTCGCGGAAGGGGCCGTAGAACGCGCTGGCGTACTTGGCGCTGTAGGCCATGATGCGGGTGTGGATGTGGCCTTGCAGCTCCAGCGCCTCGCGGATGGCGCCAATGCGCCCGTCCATCATGTCGCTGGGGGCGACCATGTCCACGCCGGCTTCGGCATGGGCCAGGGCCTGGCCGACCAGCACTTCCACGGTCTCATCGTTGATGATGTAGCCGCTCTCGTCGAGAATGCCGTCCTGGCCGTGGCTGGTGTAGGGGTCCAGGGCCACGTCGGTCATCACGCCGAGCTGGGGAAATTCCTTTTTCAGCGCGCGCACCACGCGGGGGATCAGGCCGTCGGGGTTCAGGGCCTCCTTGCCGTCGGGGGTCTTGAGGCTGGCGTCGATGGCGGGGAACAGCGCCAGATAGGGGATCTCCAGCTTCACGCACTCCTCGGCCACGGGCAGCAGCAGGTCCAGGCTCAGGCGGTCCACGCCGGGCATGGACGGCACGGCCTGGCGCAGCTGCGTGCCCTCGTGCACGAACACCGGGTAGATGAAGTCATGGGCTGTCAGGCGGTTTTCGCGCACCAGGTTACGGGTGAAGGCGTCGCGGCGCAGGCGGCGCGGACGGCTTTGCGGGAAAGGGGTAGGGTTCGACAGATGCATGCCGTGCATTGTGCGCCTGTCGGTCGGCGCTGGCGAGGGATTGCGCAGGGCGCCGCTGGGGCATGCCTTGGGGATAGTCCCCGTGTGCCGGGGGCGGCGGGGTGCTAGATTTCGCCTCGAAAGCGGCTTGCTGCTTTCCCTGCTTCACCTCCCTGAGCAGGCCTCTTCCAGAGGAATTTCTCGGCCCGGCTGCATGCCGGGCCTTTTTTTGTGCGCCAGCCCAGGCCAGGGGCGGGCTTACACTGTGCCCATGTTGTGGGTCAAAGCTTTTCATATCGTCTTCGTGACCAGCTGGTTTGCGGGTTTGTTCTATCTGCCGCGCATCTTTGTGAACCTGGCCATGGTGCCGCCCGGCTCGGTGGCCGAGCGCGAGCGCCTGATCGGCATGTCCCAGCGGCTGCTGCGTTTCACCACCCTGCTGGCGGTGCCCGCCGTGGGACTGGGTCTGTGGCTGCTGTTCGGCTATGGCTTCTGGCAGTCGGGCGGCTGGGTGCATGCCAAGCTGGCGCTGGTGGCGCTGGTGCTGGCCTACCACTACAGCTGCGGCCGCCTGCTGCGCCAGCTGATGGCCGAGACCTGCCCGCGCAGCCACCGCTGGTTCCGCTGGTACAACGAGCTGCCCGTGCTCCTGTTGATGGGCATCGTGGTCCTCGCGGTGGTCAAGCCGTTCTAATTCTCGCAACCGTCTGAGCCCGGGCTGGAAAGGGGCTGTTTGTGTTCAAAACCTCGGCATGGCCGCTGGCCCTGCTGTACACCCTGCTGATCGTGTTCGCCAGCCTGTTCCCGTTCGAAGGCTGGCGGGTGCAGGGCATCTCTCCCTGGGTGTTCGCCACGGCGCCGCTGCCGCCGCCGTACTGGACGTGGTTCGACGTCAACACCAACATCATCGGCTATGTGCCCCTGGGTTTTCTGCTGGCGCTGGGCGGCGTGCGCAGCGGCATGCGCGCCTGGGCCATCCTGTGGGCGGCGCTGTGCGGGGCCGTGCTGTCGCTGAGCATGGAGTTCCTGCAGATCTACCTGCCGCGGCGCGTGCCGTCCAACATGGACTTCGTGCTCAACGCCGCAGGCGCCCTGGTGGGCGCGGTGCTGGCGGCGGGCCTGGAGTGGCTGGGCCTGCTGGAGCGCTGGAGCGTGTTCCGCGAGCGCTGGTTCGGCCACCAGCCGCATGGTGGCCTGGTGCTGATCGGCCTGTGGCCGCTGGCCCTGCTGTTCCCGCCGGCGCTGCCCTTCGGCCTGGGGCAGGTGCTGGAGCGCCTGGACACCACGCTGGACGAATGGCTGGAAGGCACGCCCTTCATGGACTGGCTGCCGCTGCGCGAGGCCCCGCTGGTGCCGCTGATGCCCAGCGCCGAAATGCTGTGCGTCATGCTGGGCCTGCTGGCGCCCTGCCTGCTGGGCTACCTGCTGATCGTCCACCGCGGCCGGCGCGCGGTGTTCGCGCTGCTGACCGGGGTGGCCGGCGTGGCGGCGACGGCGCTGTCCTCGGCCATGGCCTATGGGCCGGTGCATGCCTGGGCCTGGCTGACCCTGCCGACCCAGGCCGGCATGGTGGCGGCGGCGCTGTTTGCCGTCTGCCTGCTGCCCATCGGGCGCCGCTGGTGCGCGGTGCTGTTGCTGCTGGTGCTGATGTGGCAGCTGAACTGGCTCAACCAGGCGCCGCTGAACCCGTATTTCGCCGACACCCTGCAGTCCTGGGAGCAGGGTCGGTTCATGCGCTTTTACGGGCTGGGTCAGTGGCTGGGATGGCTCTGGCCCTATGCCGTGCTCGCGTATGTGGCCTTGCGCCTGTCCCAGCGCCAGGGCGACTCCTAGAATGCACAGCACCATGAGCGACAACACTGCCCCCGGCTACTACAGCCGCCACATTTTTTTCTGCCTCAACGAGCGCCCCAACGGTGAAGACTGCTGCCACCTGCACGGCGCCAAGGAAGGCTTTGACCACTGCAAGCGGGCGGTGAAGGACGCCGGCCTGGCCGGCAAGGGCCAGGTGCGGGTGAACAAGGCCGGCTGCCTGGACCGCTGCGCCGCTGGCCCCGTGGCCGTGGTCTATCCCGAAGGCACTTGGTACACCTTCGTGGACACGGCCGACATCGACGAAATCGTCGAATCGCACCTCAAGCATGGCCAGGTGGTGGAGCGTTTGCTGGTGCCGCCGGAACTTGGCCGCTGAAACCGACTCAGACGCCGCATTGCAAGTGTTTTTGGCAGTTTGCGCTGATCTGACAAGCGCAGACAGCTATGAATTAGGTAGTTTGCTGTGAACGCCCAAACCGAACGATTCACCCTGACCGGCGCCGCAGGCGCCATCGAAGCCCTGCGCGACCGCCCGGTGGGCACCTCCCGGGGCGTGGCGGTGATTGCCCACCCGCACCCGCTGTATGGCGGCACCATGGACAACAAGGTGGTGCAGACCCTGGCGCGTGCCTTCGTGCAAAGCGGTTGGGAGACCATCCGCTTCAACTTCCGCGGCGTGGGCGCCAGCGCTGGCGTGCACGACGCCGGGCGCGGCGAAGCCCAGGACCTGGTGGAGGTGGTGCGCCAGGTGGCCCCCCAGGGCCCGCTGGCGCTGGCCGGCTTCTCGTTCGGGGCCTTCGTCACCACGCATGCCGTGGCCGCCCTGTGGGACGAGGGCCGCGTCGAGCAGGTGGTGCTGGTGGGCACGGCGGCCAGCCGCTTTGAACCCGCCACCCTGCCACCGGCGGCGCACGCGCGCACCCTGGTGCTGCATGGCGAAAAGGACGACACCGTGCCGCTGCAGTCCGTGATGGACTGGGCGCGCCCGCAGATACTGCCTGTAACAGTTGTGCCCGATGGAGGTCATTTCTTCCACGGACAATTGCCGTTGCTCAAAGGGCTGGTGGTCCGCCACCTGAGCGCCGGTCACGTGCCAACGTGACCGCTAGCCCCTTGTTGATTCTTTGATAAACCGAGTTGTTCATGAAGCCTGTTTTCTCCTCCTTGCGCACGCTGGCCCTGACCGCGGCGCTGGCGCCCCTGTGGGCCAGCGCCCAAATCGCCCCGCTGCAGCCCCCTGAAATTGCCGCGCACACCTACATGCTGGTGGATGTGACCGCCAACCAGGTGCTGGCCTCCAAGGATGTGGACGCCCAGGTGGAGCCCGCTTCGCTGACCAAGCTGATGACGGCCTACCTGGTGTTCGATGCCCTGCGTGCCAAGAAGATCACGCTGGAGCAGCGCCTGCCCGTCAGCGAGCTGGCCTGGAAGATGCCTGGCTCGCGGATGTTCATCGACCCCAAAATGCAGGTGGCGGTGGAAGACCTGCTCAAGGGCATGATCGTGCAGTCCGGCAATGACGCCACCATGGCGCTGGCCGAAGGCGTGGGCGGTACCAAGGATAACTTCGTGCGCCTGATGAACGAGCAGGCCAAGGCGCTGGGCATGACCGGCACCAGCTACAAGAACCCCGAGGGCCTGACCGAGGCCGGGCACTACACCACGGCGCGCGACCTGTCCATCCTGGCCATACGCCTGATGCGCGACTTCCCCGAGTACACCCACTACTACTCCATCAAGGAATACCGTTACCAGGGCACGCCGGCCGCCAACAGCCGCAACCGCAACACCCTGCTGTTCCGCGACCCCTCGGTGGACGGCCTCAAGACCGGCCACACCAATGCCGCGGGCTACTGCCTGGTGTCGACCGCCAACCGCGAAATCCCCAATGTGGGCGGGCGTCGACTGCTCTCCATTTTGCTGGGCGCGGCCAGCGACAACGCGCGGGCCAACGAAAGCCAGAAGCTGCTGAACTGGGGCTACACCGCCTACGACGCCGTCAAGCTGTTCGATGCCGGCCAGCCCATGGAAGAAGCGCAGATCTGGAAGGGCTCGCAAGGCACCATCAAGGTGGGCCGCGAAGCCGCGACCGTGGTGACCGTGCCTTCGGGCAGCGCCGGCAAGGTGACCACCCAACTGGTGCGCACCGATCCGCTGATGGCGCCGATCACCAAGGGCCAGCAGGTAGGTACCTTGAAGGTGCTGGTCGGCGACCAGGTGGCGGCCGAGCTGCCGGTGTTGGCCCTGGAGGCCGTGAATGAAGGTGGCTTCTTCCGCCGCCTGTGGGACTCCATCCGTCTCTGGATCCGGTAACGGCTCCAGGCCGACGGCAGCACCTCTGGGCTCCTGGGGGTGCTGCCGTTAATCACGTGCGACTTGCCCCGGGGTTGCCAAACTGGTACATTCGAGGGCTTTTCGGAATTTCCGAAGGGTTTCACGTTTTCGTTTTTTACGTTTAGGGACGTATATATGCCAACCATTAACCAACTCGTGCGTCAGGGCCGCACGGTCGAAGTTATCAAATCCAAGAGCCCTGCTATGGAAAACTGCCCCCAACGCCGTGGCGTGTGCACCCGTGTGTACACCACCACACCCAAGAAGCCTAACTCGGCTTTGCGTAAGGTGGCCAAGGTGCGTCTGACCAATGGTTTCGAGGTGATCTCGTACATCGGCGGTGAAGGCCACAACCTGCAAGAGCACAGCGTGGTGCTGGTGCGCGGCGGCCGTGTGAAGGACTTGCCTGGTGTGCGTTACCACATCGTGCGCGGTTCCCTGGACCTGCAAGGCGTCAAGGACCGTAAGCAAGCCCGTTCCAAGTACGGTGCCAAGAAGCCTAAGGCCAAGTAATCAGCCCTGGCTTGAAAGCAATCGGTGTTTGATTCGCCTGACTGGCGCGGTCAAACGTAGTGGCCCAAAGCGCAAATGTCTTGCGTGGGTCGAGTAAGTGAGAGTTTTGTTGAATGGCTCTCGCGGTGCCTGAAAAGACACCAACTGAAGCAAAGATAGAGGTAAAAAATGCCACGTCGTCGCGAAGTCCCCAAACGTGAAATCCTGCCGGATCCTAAGTTCGGCAATGTCGAGCTGTCCAAATTCATGAACGTGATCATGGAAGGCGGCAAGAAGGCGGTTGCAGAGCGCATCATCTACGGTGCCCTGGATCTGATCGCCAAGAAGCAGCCTGAAAAGGAAGCTCTGGAAGTGTTCGTCACTGCCATCAACAACGTGAAGCCCATGGTGGAAGTGAAGTCCCGCCGCGTGGGTGGCGCCAACTACCAGGTGCCCGTTGAAGTGCGTCCCGTCCGTCGTCTGGCTCTGTCCATGCGCTGGATCAAGGAAGCCGCCCGCAAGCGTGGTGAGAAGTCCATGGCCCAGCGCCTGGCCAACGAACTGCTGGAAGCGACCGAAGGTCGTGGCGGCGCCATGAAGAAGCGTGACGAAGTGCACCGCATGGCCGAAGCCAACAAGGCATTCAGCCACTTCCGCTTCTAATCTGCGAATCGCAGATTGAATCAGACGGGCCGCTCGCAATTTTTGCCGGCGGCCTTGTCTCGATTCAAGGCACCCTTATATAGAACTGCTGGCCCCGGCGCACAAGGCAGGGTGATCGCAGACTCTCTCCCATACGATCAATCAAGGATCAATCATGGCTCGCAAGACCCCCATTGGCCGTTATCGCAACATCGGTATCTCGGCCCACATTGACGCAGGTAAGACCACTACCACTGAACGTATCCTGTTTTACACAGGCGTGACCCACAAGCTGGGTGAAGTGCACGATGGCGCTGCGACCACGGACTGGATGGAGCAAGAGCAAGAGCGCGGCATCACAATCACCTCCGCTGCCGTGACCTGCTTCTGGAAGGGTATGGACCTGTCCTACCCCGAGCACCGTTTCAACATCATCGACACCCCCGGCCACGTGGACTTCACGATCGAAGTGGAGCGTTCCATGCGCGTGCTGGACGGCGCTTGCATGGTGTACTGCGCAGTGGGCGGCGTGCAGCCCCAGTCGGAAACCGTGTGGCGTCAGGCTAACAAGTACAAGGTGCCTCGTCTGGCCTTCGTGAACAAGATGGACCGTACCGGCGCCAACTTCTTCAAGGTCGTGGACCAGATCAAGACCCGCCTGAAGGGCAACCCCGTGCCTGTCGTGGTGCCAATCGGTGCCGAAGACAACTTCAAGGGTGTCGTGGACCTGCTGAAGATGAAGGCCATCATCTGGGACGAAGCGTCCCAGGGCATGAAGTTCGACTATGCCGAGATCCCCGCTGACGTGCAGGAAACTGCCGAAAAGTGGCGCGAAAACATGATCGAAGCGGCTGCCGAAGCCAGCGAAGACCTGATGAACAAGTACCTGGAAGAAGGTACGCTGTCGGAAGAAGAGATCAAGGCCGGCCTGCGCGCCCGTACCCTGGCTGTGGAAATTCAGCCCATGCTGTGCGGTACCGCCTTCAAGAACAAGGGCGTGCAGCGCATGCTCGACGCTGTGATTGACTACCTGCCTTCGCCCATCGACATTCCTGACGTGGAAGGCACCGATCCCGACAACGAAGAAACCAAGCTGTCGCGCAAGGCCGATGACGAAGAGAAGTTCTCGGCGCTGGCGTTCAAGCTGATGACCGACCCGTTCGTGGGTCAGCTGACTTTCGTGCGCGTGTACTCGGGCGTTCTGACCAAGGGTGAATCCGTTCTGAACTCTGTGAAGGGCAAGAAGGAACGTATCGGCCGTATCGTGCAGATGATGGCCAACGACCGCGTGGAAGTGGAAGAAATCCGTGCTGGCGACATCGCTGCCTGCGTGGGTCTGAAGGACGTGACCACCGGCGAAACCCTGTGCTCGCAAGACGCTCCCATCGTGCTGGAACGCATGGTGTTCCCCGAGCCCGTGATTGCACAGGCTGTGGAACCCAAGTCCAAGGCCGACCAGGAAAAGATGGGTATCGCCCTGTCGCGCCTGGCTGCAGAAGATCCATCCTTCCGCGTGCGTACCGACGAAGAATCCGGTCAGACCATCATCGCCGGTATGGGCGAGCTGCACCTGGAAATCATCGTGGACCGCATGAAGCGCGAATTCAACGTGGAAGCCAACGTGGGCAAGCCCCAGGTGGCCTACCGCGAAACCATTCGCCAGAAGGTGGTGGACGTCGACGGCAAGTTCGTGCGCCAGTCCGGCGGTAAGGGTCAGTACGGTCACGTGGTGTTCACGGTCGAGCCCCAAGAAGCCGGCAAGGGCTTCGAGTTCGTCGACGCCATCAAGGGCGGTGTGGTGCCTCGCGAATACATCCCTGCCGTGGAAAAGGGCGTGATCGAAGCCCTGACTTCCGGCGTGCTGGCTGGCTACCCCGTGGTGGACGTGAAGGTCACGCTGACCTTCGGTTCGTACCACGATGTGGACTCGTCCGAACAGGCGTTCAAGATGGCTGCCATCTTCGGTTTCAAGGAAGCCGCCAAGAAGGCCAGCCCTGTCATCCTGGAACCCATGATGGCTGTGGAAGTGGAAACGCCTGAAGACTACGCCGGTACCGTGATGGGTGACTTGTCTTCGCGTCGCGGCATGGTGCAGGGCATGGACGACATGGTCGGTGGCGGCAAGGCCATCAAGGCCGAAGTGCCTCTGTCCGAAATGTTCGGTTACGCCACCTCGCTGCGTTCGCAGACACAAGGCCGTGCGACCTACACGATGGAATTCAAGCACTACGCTGAAGCTCCTCGTAATGTGGCCGAAGCCATCGTGGCTGCCCGCGCTAAGTAATTAGCAAATCGGTCATAATCGACGGCTTGGTTGAAAGCGCCCTCGTGGCGCTTTCAATACAGATTGCCGGTCTGCGATCGCGTGCCACTTTGTTTCCTGTGCGAAGTGAATCAGCAATGCGATGCAGACCTTAAAACCCCACACAGGTTTGCTCTTTTATTTGGAGAATTTGCAATGGCAAAGGAAAAATTCGAACGT
>NZ_BBJR01000068.1 GCF_000739875.1 Comamonas aquatica NBRC 14918 | reverse complement strand
CAGAATGATCAGCGCAAAGCCGATATTCAGCCTGTGGGATATTTTGGTGTTTTTCATTGTTACGGTGATTTTTAAACCGCCAGGTCGGTGCTGGCCAATTCACCGGTGTCCGCGCCGGCAATGAATTGCTCGATGTCCATCAGGATCAGCATGCGCGCCGCTTCGGCCTGCTCCAGCGTGGCAATGCCAATCAAGTGCTGGGAGGCCAGGGTGCTGCTGAATTCGGGGGCAGGCTTGATGTCTTCGGCCTTCAGGGCCACCACATCCTGCACCGCGTCAACGACCAGACCGATGACGCGCTCGCCCACATTCAACACGATGGTCACGGTGTGGCTGTCGTAGTCCGCGCGGTCCATGCGCAGCTTGATGCGCATATCCCAGATCGGCACGATGACGCCGCGGAGATTCAGAACCCCCAGGATGAAGGATGGGGCATTGGCGATGCGGGTCGGCGCTTCATAGCCACGGATTTCCTGGACTTTTAGGATATCGATGCCATATTGCTCACCACCGAGCTGAAAGCTCAGATATTCTCCAGCGTGCTGTCTCATAAGTGTGTGATTTCTGTTTGGGATAAACCAAAGCGCCAGGCTTCCTGGGAAGGCTGGCGCTTATGGCAATACGGCATAGCCCATCAGAAACTACAGCAACGGGCGTTGTGACGACCGTGCCGAATCCGCCATCGCAACGATTGTTCGCCGCAATCCCGAACCGGCCTCCGACCGATATGGCGACTGCAGAGGCAGGGGCCTAACCGGGGGCTGTGTGACTCATGCGTGTGCCGAAGTGTGCCATCACTGCAATTTTAGGGAGCTTCCCCCTGGGCTTGATTTAACCCTTTTTTACAGTCCGGCAATAAAAGATACAAGCCTTGCCGCTGAAGCCCTGTGCTAGCCGTGACCACGTGGCGCTGTTTTCAGTGCCAGCGCAGCAGGGCCAGGGCTGCCGAGGTCTGCGCTGGGATTTACGGCGCGCCTGTCGCCTGCGGCCAGCCCGGGCTGCTAGGCTGTGGGCCTGGCGATTGCCAGCCGTTCACACCACCAACATGCATAGCAGGGAGTACACGATGGCCATGTTGCGCAGACAGTTTGCCGCCGCCTTGGCGGCGACCACCGGCCTGGGGGTCTTGGGCCTCACAGGGTGCAGCACGCTGGGGGCGCCCCGCGTTGCCATTCCACCCGGAGGGGCGCAGCTGCTGTATTGGGGCGGTCCCATCCTGACCATGAACGATGCCCAGCCCCAGGTGGAAGCCGTGGCTGTGCACGCGGGCCGGATCGTGGCGCTGGGGCGCCGTGACGAGGTGGCCCGCTGGCAGGGCGCCGCCACGCAGGTGGTGGACTTGCAGGGGCGCACCCTGATCCCCGGTTTTGTGGATCCGCACAGCCACCTGGGTGGGGTGGGGCTGCAGGCGATTGCGGCCAACCTGCTGCCGCCGCCGGATGGGCCCAGCACCGGCATTGCCCAGTTGCAGGACACGCTGCGCCAGTACATCGCCACCTCGCCCGATGCGCGCGAGTTGCAGATGGCATTTGGCTTTGGCTATGACGATTCCCAACTGGCGGAGCACCGGCACCCCACGCGCGACGAGCTGGATGCCGTGTCGACCCGCGTGCCGATTGTCGCCATCCACCAGTCCGGGCACTTTGCCGCGCTCAACAGCAAGGCCCTGGAGCGCGCGCGCATCACGGCCGACACGCCGGATCCGCAAGGCGGCATCATCCGCCGGCGTCCGGGCTCGCGCGAGCCCGATGGCGTGCTGGAGGAAAACGCCTACTTTGGCGCACTGCAGCACCTGATGCCCGCGCTGAGCGAGGCCCAGGCCATCCGCTGGCTGGAAAAATCCCAGGCGCTGTACCTGCAGTTCGGCTACACCACCGTGCAGGACGGCCGGGCCGACCCGGGGGGCGTGGCCACGGCCGTGGCGGCGGCCCAGCAGGGCAAGTTCAAGGTCGACGTGGTTTCCTACCCGGACATCCTCACCCTGGGCGAGGGCCGCTTCATGCAGGGGCCGTATTACAGCCGCAGCTACCGCCAGCACTTCCGGATTGGCGGGGTGAAGCTGACGCTCGATGGCTCGCCCCAGGGCAAGACCGCCTGGCTGACCCAGCCCTATGTGCAGCCACCGGCCGGCCAGCCGCGCAGCTACGCTGGCTATGGCGTGATGAGCGACGCCCAGGCCACGGCGCAGATGGAGAAGGCCTTTGCCCACAACTGGCAGATCCTGGTGCATGCGAACGGCGACGCGGCCATCGACCAAATGATCCTGGCCGTGCAGGCGGCACGGGCCCGCTACGACGGGGCCCCGCCGATGCGCGACCGGCGACCAGTGCTGATCCACGGCCAGACCTTGCGCCACGATCAGGTGGCTGCGCTGCGCCGGCTGGGCATCTTCCCCTCGCTGTTTCCCATGCACACCTACTACTGGGGGGACTGGCACCGCAGCGAGGTGCTGGGGGAACCGCGTGCGCAGAACATCTCGCCCACCGGCTGGGTGCTGGCCCAGGGCCTGCGCTTCACCACGCACCACGACGCGCCGGTGGTGCTGCCGTCGTCCATCCGCGTGCTGGATGCCACCGTCAATCGCCGCACGCGCAGCGGCCAGGTGCTGGGGCCGGAGCACCGCGTGACGCCCTGGGTGGCGCTGCAGGCCATGACTTTGTGGGCCGCCTACCAGCACTTTGAAGAGGACCACAAGGGCTCGATCGAGCTGGGCAAGCTGGCGGACTTCGCTGTGCTGTCTGGCAACCCCCTGACCATGCCGCCCGGCCAGCTGAGCCAGCTCCAGGTGCTGCAGACCATCAAGGAAGGCGTGGTGGTGTACCAGGCGCCGTGAGTGTGCCGCGCCACTCGGGATGGTGCGGTGCACCTGGCAGGGCGGCGGCACGCCCGATCGTGCCGACAGACCTGCAAAGGCTGGGGTTAATGTGCTGAAATGTGAGCGCTTTGCGCTTGCTACATCAGCGCTAGAGCCGGTTTTTATGCTGCTCTTTTCGGCGCGCAAGGGTTTCCCTGGGGATGGGTGTGCAGGAGGGGCTTCTACACTCATTGTCGCTAAATGAACAACAGGGAGACAAAGACAATGAGCATTTCGCGCAGAACCTGCCTGCAGGCAGGGGTGTCCGCCGTGGCGGGCGCCTGGATGGCCGGTGCCCCCGCACTGGCCCAGTCCGGCAAAGCCTTTCCGACCCGCGCCATCAAACTGGTGGTGGCCTTCCCCGCAGGCGGTCCCACCGACCTGACCATGCGCCAGTTGGCGGAAAACGCCTCCAAGATCCTGGGCCAGCCCATCATCGTGGAAAACCGCCCCGGCGCAGCGGGCTCACTGCCTGCGTCGCAACTGCAGTCCACGCCGGCCGACGGCTACACCATCGCCCAGTTGCCCATGAGCGTGATGCGCCTGCCGTTCACCACCGGCCTGAAATGGAACCCGGTGGATGACCTGAGCTACATCCTGAACGTGACCGGCTATGCCTTCTGCATGGTCGCCAGCACGCAGTCCGGACTCAAGAGCTGGCAGGACGTGGTGGCCTGGGCCAAGGCCAATCCCGGCAAGCTGACCATCGGCAACACCGGCACCTACACCTCGCCGCACATCACCTCGGCCATCATCGCCCAGCAACTGGGCCTGGACGTGGTGCACGTGCCCTACAAGGGTTCGGCCGAACTGATGCGCGCCACCATGGCGGGCGAAGTCATGGTGGGCGCCGACACCAGTGCCGTGATCCCGTATGTGGACCAGGGGCGCATGGTGGCCTTGAACGTCTGGACCGAAAAGCGCCTGCCTACACTGCCCAACACGCCCACGCTGCTTGAGCTCGGCCTGCCCACCACGCAGTACTCGCCGTTTGGCCTCGTCGGCCCCAAGGGCATGCCCGCCGACATCCAGACCCGCCTGCACGATGCTTTCAAGCAGGCGATGGAGATGGACAGCTACCAGACCATGCTGCAGCGCTTTGAAATGCTGCCCATCTACATGGACAGCAAGGCCTACCGCCAGTTCGCCATCGAATCCACGGCCAAGGAAAAGGCGGTGCTGGCCAAGCTGGGGCCGCAGCCGACCTGAGGCGGATGCCTCGCCACAGGCTGCTGAAAGGGATAGCAGTCTGCGCCCATGCCGCCTGCCCAGGCGGCATTTTTCATGCGGATGACCAAGGTCTGGGGCTAGGCCAGCACCCACCCCAACCCGGCCGCCAGCGCCACCACCGCCACAGGCGGCAGTCGCCACAGCAGCAGACCCAGGTAGAGCAGGGCCACTCCCACATCCAGCAGGCTGCCGATGGCGCTGGTGAGCACCGGGTGGTACCAGGTGGCGGCCAGGATGCCGACCACCACGGCATTGATGCCGGTGACGGCCTGGCGCATGTGCGGGCGTTGCCGCAACTGGGCCCACAGCGGCAGGGCGCCGGCCACCAGCAAGGTTGCGGGCAGGAAGATGGCCAGCAGCATCAGCAGGCCGCCCATCCAGGGTGACCACGCCGGCCCCAGCGGCAGCAGCGCGCCCAGGTAGGCGGCCAGGGTGAACAGGGGGCCGGGCACGGCCTGGGCCGCCGCGTAGCCGGCGACAAAGCTGTCGGCCGCCACCCAGCCGTTGGGCACCACGGCCGTTTGCAGCAGTGGCAGCACCATGTGGCCGCCGCCAAACACCAGCGCCCCGGCCTGGTAGAAGGCCGCAAACGCCTGCAAGGCGGTGTGTGGCCACAGGGCCGCAGCCACGGGCAGGGCGATCAGCAGCAGCGCAAACAGGTACAGCAGGGCATAGCCGGTGCGCCGCGCCCGGCTGGAGGTGGGCCAGGCGCTGGTGTTGACGGGGTGCTCGGTGGGCTGGCGCAGCAGGGCCGCGGCGGCGCCCAGGGCGATCACGCCCAGTTGCACGCTGGCCTGGGGCCAGGCCAGCAGGGCGGCGCAGGCCACGACAGCCAGGGCGCGGCGCCACAGGTCGGGGCACAGGCTGCGGGCCATGCCCCAGACAGCATGGGCGACCACGGCCACGGCCACCAGCTTGAGTCCGTGCAGCAGCCCGGACTGGGCCAGGTGCGGGGCGTGGGCCAGCCCCACGGCCAGGGCCACCAGGGCCAGCGCCGAAGGCAGGGTGAAACCCAGCCAGGCCGCCGCCATGCCGGCCCAGCCGGCGCGCCATTGCCCCAAGGCCATGCCGACCTGGCTGCTGGCAGGTCCGGGCAGAAACTGGCACAGCGCCACCAGTTCGGCATAGTGCGCATCGCTGAGCCAGCGCCGGCGCTGGACGAACTCGGTCTGGAAATAGCCCAGGTGGGCGGTGGGTCCACCAAAGGACGTCAGCCCCAGTCGCAAAAAAATGGCAAACACTTCCAGCGTCCTGCGCCATGCAGGGGCAGGTGGAGGCAGCGTGGTGGGGGGGCGGAACATGGCTGATGGTCGTGCGCACAAGCGCCGGAAAGGGGGGGCACGGAAAGTGCACGATAGCCCCCGATTGTGACGCGGCGGCGTCTGCGGCGCCAACGGGCACCGCAAAGGAACGCGGCGGCCTTCAGTCAGTGGCGCTGGGCTGGCGCTGTTTGAGGCGCTGGCCCACTGCGAGCACCAGGGCTGCGCCGCACACCGCCGCGATGTACTTCAGCGCTGGATGCTGCTGGCTCACGCCCAGCAAGAGCTGGTCGTTGACGATGGTTTCCCCGGCCACCCAGCCGATCAGGGCCGCGCCCACCAGCACGATCCAGGGGAGGCGCTCCATCAGACGGATCATCAGCGTGGAGCCAAACAGCACCAGCGGAATGCTCAGCGCCAGGCCGAAGACCAGCAGCACCATGTCGCCCTGGGCCGTAGCGGCGACGGCGATCACGTTGTCCAGGCACATCACCAAGTCGGCCAGCAGGATGGTGCGGATGGCGGTGAACATGCCCGCGTGGCGGTGGGGCGTATGCGTGCTGGTGGTGCTGGGGGCTTCCCCCTGGAGCAGGCCCACGCCGATCCACAGCAGCAGGCAGCCGCCCAGGATTTCGAGCAGGGGCAGCTGCATCAGCTGCGCGGCCACCACGGTCAGGGCCACGCGCAAGGCAATCGCAAACCCACAGCCCCACAGGATGGCCTTGCGTTGCTGTTCCGGGGGCAGGGCCCGTGCCGCCAGGGCAATCACCACGGCGTTGTCGCCGGAGAGGATGACGTCGATCCAGATGATCTTGAAGATGCCGATCCAGAAATCGGCCGTCAGCAAAGTGTCCATGGCGGTCAGTGTAGGCATTCGTTACAACCGCGCTCCAGCGGTCACGGCGATGCATGCGTGCCGGGCATGGGCTTGCGGCCCTTGCTTTACAAACCACGGCAAGCGGCGCATAAGACCTGCTCACCCCCCCCTGGATACGTCGTTGCTCAGCCTTGTCGCACTACTTGTTCTGGCTGCAGCTTCGTTCCCCGTGCCAATCGCCAATCGAAGATGTGCATGGCGGTGTTGGCAGCGCTCAGTGCGAGTGCGTTCTTTGTGAGAGACGGAGCGGCAGAGCCCGGCATACCGAAGTCCATGGACTGCCGTTTTGATGAAAAAGTGAGCAGTCCAGGCAGTTTGTGCATAAAAAGTTTCGTTTTTCGCTGTGGGTGTCCAAAACTCGCGGCATAATCTCGACTTCTCTCAAGGGGAGTCGCCAAGTTGGTTAAGGCACCGGATTTTGATTCCGGCATGCGAGGGTTCGAGTCCTTCCTCCCCTGCCAGATTAGTTCTGGTCTGCGCAAGCAGGTCAGAGCGCCGTAGGGGAGTCGCCAAGTTGGTTAAGGCACCGGATTTTGATTCCGGCATGCGAGGGTTCGAGTCCTTCCTCCCCTGCCAAGACATCCAGCCCGGTTCGTGCAAGCGAACTGGGCTTTTTCTTTGTCTGCACGGTCCAGTGCGCGCTGCGTGGCCCAGGCGTCATGTGTGGCATGGTCATCGAGGGTGCAATGCCCTGTCTTTGGTGTCAAATTGGCCTTTGGCCCTTGTCCAGTGCGCGCCAATAGCTATGAAAAAAGGCTCCTGCTGGAGCCTTTTTTGTGTGCGGTTTGTGCACGACCGGGGCGTAGCGATTCAGGCTGCCACCAGCTCGACGGTGTAGCCCTGGCCCGTGGCGATGATCTCGAACAGGCGGTCGATGTTCGGATGGCTGCCGGGGTGCTGGCGGGCCGACTCCGTGTGCTCGGCAAACAGTTCCAGCCCTTCCTGGGCGGCGGCCGCGTTCAGGCTGCCATGCTTGGCGGCCAGGGCTGCGTACAGGCGCAGCGAGCCGGCCTTGCCCGGCTGGTTGGGGATGACGGCGGCGACCTGGCCCTGGGCATCCATCAGGCGCAATTCGGCCAGGTGGTCGATGGAGGGCAGTTGCTGGAGGTTGTCGGCGAAGGCCATGCGGGCAATCCTTATCAAAAATCAAAAGCAGAGGAAAAACGCCATTGTGCCCAAGCCATCAGGCCTCGAAGGCCTGGATGGGGTGGCGTGCATCTTCCAGCAGCCACAGGCGCTGGCGCGCGCGGGTCATGGCCACGTACAGGCGGTTGCGCTCCACAAAGGCGAGGGCGTGCGGCACCGGCGCTGGAAAGCGGCCCGGTGCCAGAAAGGGAATGGCCACGGCCTCGAATTCCTGGCCCTTGGCCTGCTCGATGCTCAGGATCTGGAAATGCGCGGGCTGGCCGGTGTGCTGCAGCCGTTGCCGGCGCTGCACCATGCTGGCAATTTGCTGCAGCACCTGGGGCACGGACAGCCCCGCCACCAGGTCGATGAAGCCCTGCACCCGGGTGCGCAGGCGCTGTGCCTCGGCGTGCGGCATGGGTGTGGCTGCAAACAGGCCCCAGACATCGGCCTGTTGCAGCAGGGCCTGGGCGTTGTCCTGCAGGGCCAGCGGCAGGTGCAGGAAGTTGCCGAAGGCGGCAAAGTTGCGCCGGCCGCCTTGCGCGGTGTGCTCGCCGATCAGAAAGCGCCAGATGCCTTGCGGGTGCTGGTGCATCTGGGCGGCCATGGTCGGCAGGTCGCTGTCTTCCTGGCGCGTATCGACCCGGCCTTTGCCAAAGTACAGGGCCCCGTCGATGAAGCGCTCCAGAATCTGTGGCCCCAGCGGGCAGGGGCTGCTTTTCCAGTCGGGGGCCTGCAGGCCGTGGGCGTACATCAGGCCCAGCAGCAGCGCCAGCTCGCGCTCTTCGTAAAAGTGCGGCAGGCCGTGCAGGCTGGCCACTTGGCCGGCGGCGGCCACGGCCCATTCCAGCGCGGCGGCCTCGTGCGGGTGGCGCAGGATCACCGTCAGCGGGGCAGGCGTGGCGCCGTCGCGCGCGCTCAGGCTGGCCTGGGCTTGTAGCAACTGGCGGATGCAATCGGCATCGTCCTGATACGACCATTGGTAGACCGTGCTGTAGCGCTTGGTGGAGGCCTGCATGCCCACGGGAAACCAGCGGTTGACCGCCTGGGCCACGGCCGGGCCAAAGCGGCGCGACTGGGTCAGCGGCAGGGTGGCCGTGGTCTGCGGCAGGAAGTCGGCCAGCTGGTGCAGCTGGTTGCGGAACACGGACCAGGCCTGGGTGTCGATGTGCTGGTTGAAGTCTCCGGCACCCAGAAAACGGGTGGCCGGGTCGTGCAGCAGGCGGCGCAAGACCGTCAGCGCGGCCAGGTCCAGGTCGTGCATTTCATCAAACAGCACCAGGTCATAGGGCGCGGGCAGCGGGCTGCCTTCCTCCTGCGCCAGGGCGTAGGTGCAGTCGCCCTCGGCGTAATAGCGCACATCGCCACAGGTATCCAGGCGCAGGCGCTCGTAGGCGCAGAAGATGCGCGCCAGCGTGTAGTCCAGCAGGTGCTCTTCGCAGAACGCGGCCAGGTCGCCGCCGGCATCCTGCACGCGCTGCAGCAGCAGGGACTGCTTGGCCGCGCGGTTGAAGGCCCAGAAGGCCTGCATGTCCACTTCCGCCGGCATGCTGATGCGCTCGTCGGGCTGGCGCTGCAGCTGGGCTTCCAGCTCCAGCAGTGCCTGCTGGGCCTGTTGGCGCAGCTCCACCGGGTCGGCCACAAAGCGCACGCCGGCATCGCGCTGGCGCAGGGTGCGGGCGCTCCAGCGCTCCAGTGTGGTGACCTGCAGCTGGCCGGGCACCTGGTGCACCAGCGCGCGCAAGCGGTGCTGGAAGGCCTGGATCCCGGCCCGGGAGTGGGCCAGCACCAGGATGCGGGCATCCGGCTGGGCGCGCAGGGCCTGCACCGCACAGCAGGCGAGGGTGGTGGTTTTGCCGGTGCCGGCCAGTGCGGCGATGATGGCCGAGGCTGCCTGGCTGTGTACGATGGCCTGCTGCTCCGTGGTGAGCATCAGGGGTTGGCCATGGTCGGTCGGGAAGGCATTGGTGCGTTGCATGGGCTGCAGCATACGTGAATCTGTACGTGCATACAGGGCTGTACTGGGGCGGGCCACGGCGCAGCGTGCAGCCCGGGGGCCGAGTGGGGCACTCAGCGTGGGGACTGCAGCACCGTGTGCAGGATGTAATCCCACTCCTCGGGCGTGACCGGGGTGATGGACAGGCGGTTGCCGCGCTGCAGCACGCGCATGTTGGCCAGCGCCGGGTGTTCGCGCAGCTCGGCGATCGACACGTAGCGCGTCTTGCGCAGCGCCTGCACGTCCAGCATCAGCCAGCGCGGCTGGTCGGGGGAGGACTTGGGGTCGTAGTAGGGATCGGCGGGGTCGAACTGGGTCGGGTCCACACGCAGATGGCCCGCAATGCGCGCAATGCCGTGGATGCCCGGGTCGGCGCAGCTGGAATGCCAGTACAGCACGCCGTCGCCGACCTGCATCTGGTCGCGCATGAAATTGCGCGCCTGGTAGTTGCGCACGCCGCTCCAAGGCATGAGCTGGCCAGGGGCGTTCAGGGCGTGATCGATGGAGTATTCGTCGGGCTCATTCTTCATGAGCCAGTAGTGCGGCGTCGTCATGGCGCTATTTAAGCATTGCAGGCCTGGCCGCGCCGGTGTTCACGGTGGTGACCCTGGGGGCTGCGCCCCGGCCTGTACGGCCTGGGCCTGCTGCACCACCCGCACGCAGTCCTGGATGTGGCGCTCCCCCAGATAGCGCAGCGCGCCATAGCCCACAGCGGCAGCGATGGCCTGGCCGGCAAAGGGGATGAACTTGGCCCACTGCTTGCTGCCCATGCGCAGGCCCACGGTGCGCGCCAGGCGCAGGATCATCTGGCGCGTCAGCAGCTTGCCAATGAACACGGAGCCGACCATGGCCACGGCTTTTTGCACGTGCGCACGCAGGTCGGGGTCCAGGGCGTCCAGCTGCTCGGGGCTGAGGCCGAAGTGCTCGCTGATCTGCGGCAGCAGCTTGGACAGCAAGGCAGCATCCACGGCCCAGTCCAGCCCCGGGATGGGTACGGCACTGACGGCCGCAGCCACCAGCGCCCGCTGGTGCAGCAAGGCCCGACTGCGCTGCTGGGCCTGTTGCAGCGCCTGGGCATCGCGGGGCATGGCACCCAGCCGCGGCGGCGGTGACTGGGCATCGGCGTGCATGGCGGTGCTCAGGACTTGCCTTTGCCGCGCACCAGGTTGTAGAGGAACAGCAGCACGATGGCGCCAATGATGGAGGCGATCCAGCCGGCGCTGCTGCCGGCCGGGTACCAGCCCATGGCGGCGCCGGCATAGCTGGCCAGCATCGAGCCGACCACGCCCAGCACGATGGTCATGATCCAGCCCATGCTGTCATCGCCCGGTTTGAGGGCGCGGGCAATCAGGCCCACGATGAATCCGACCAACAAGGTTCCCAGCAAGGACATCATGAACGCACTCTCCTAGAGATGGTTGCAATGCTGCCACTCTAGGGGCGCGAGTGAGGGCCTGGCGTCGGACAAGGCCCTCTTGTCTGGCGTTCAGCACCCTGGGACTGTCCATGGCCCTTGTGTTTTAGTGCGCCAGACTGTGCGCGCGCAGGGCGGCCTGCTGCTGCACGTGCCGCGCAAAGTGCTGCAGCAGCAGGGCAGCTTGTGGCGTGTCGTCACACCGCGGGCGGCCGCGGCCGCTGCGCGGCCAGGCTGCGGGCGGGATGTGGTCGATGTAGGCCTGCATGGCGGCGGCGGTGAACTCCGGGTGGAACTGCACGCCCCAGACGTTGTGGCGCCAGCGGAAGGCGTGGTGCGCTTCGTGTGAGTTGCCGGCCAGCACGCGGACCTCGGGGGGCAGCCGGCGCACGCTCTGGTAGTGCACGGCCTGGGCCTCAAAGCAGCCGGGCATGTGCCGCCACAGCGGGTCGTGGCTGACATCGGCCTGCACGGCAACGGGGATGGTGCCCAGTTCCAGGCCTGCGGGATGGGGGCCGACCTCACCGCCCAGCAGGTGCGCCAGGATCTGGTGGCCAAAGCAGATGCCCAGTACGGGCACGCCGGCATCGCACACGGGCCGCAGCCAGCCCTCCAGGTCCTGCATCCAGGGGGCATGGTCTGTGACCATGGCGTGCGAGCCGCTGATCACCACGCCGGCGCAGTCCGTTGCCTCGGGGTAGTGCAGGGCCGCATAGCGGAAGCTGGGGGCATGGATCACGGCCAGCCGCAGCCGCTCGGCCGGCAACAGCTCCGGCGGGTGCAGTCCTTCGGCAATCCACTGCTCAAAATCCCCCAGCGACTGGGCGATGTGGTCAAAGGTGTTGCCGGTCTTGACGATGTAGAGCGTGGGCATGGGTGTGAGGCGGGGTCAAACGGTGCAAAAAACAAGCAAGTTATGCGCCAGAGTAGAGCTTGGACTGAGGTTTAACGCATAACTGGCTGCGCAGGGTCCATCGTGGGAGGAGAATGTCGCCCTTGCGTTTGGCGAGGGTGGCGTTGGGCGGCCCGGCTGCGCAGTGACTCAATTAAAGAAAAACACGGTATGCAACAACTGACTGAATGGCTCCAGGCCTTGAACGGATGGGTCTGGGGCGTTCCCATGATCGTGCTGATCCTGGGAACGGGTTTTTATCTGCAACTGCGCCTGGGCCTGATGCCTTTGCGCAATATTGGCTACGGTTTCCGGATGATCTGGAAGAGTCGCTCGGTGGACGACCAGCACCACGGCGACATTTCTCCCTACGCCGCCTTGATGACGGCCCTGTCGGCCACGGTGGGGACCGGCAATATCGCCGGTGTGGCCACGGCCATCGCTGTCGGCGGCCCCGGTGCCGTGTTCTGGATGTGGATGACGGCCCTGGTCGGCATGGCCACCAAGTACGCTGAGGTGGTGGTGGCGGTGAAGTACCGCGAGAAGAACGCCAAGGGCCAGTGGGTGGGCGGCCCCATGTATGCGATCAAGAACGGCCTGGGTCCGCGCTGGCGCTGGCTGGCCACGGCCTTTGCCGTGTTCGGCGGCTTTGCCGGCTTCGGTATTGGCGCCATGGTGCAGGCCAACGGCATTTCCTCGGCCATGCATGGTGCCTTCGGCCTGGACACCTGGATCACCGGCCTGGTGGTGGCGGCGCTGACGGCGGCGGTGGTGCTGGGCGGCATCCAGCGCATCGGTGCGGTGGCGGAAAAGCTGGTGCCCTCGATGTGCGTGGTCTACATCGTCTGCGTGCTGTGGGTGCTGGCGCATTTCTATGAGCAAATCCCGGGTGCGCTGGTGCTGATTGTCGAACAGGCCTTCAACCCCACGGCTGCCGTGGGCGGCTTTGCCGGCTCGACCGTGCTGATGGCCATCCGCATGGGTGTGGCGCGCGGCATTTTCTCGAACGAGGCGGGCCTGGGCACGGCCGGTATCGCGCAGGCGGCCGGCAAGAGCAACGATCCCGTGTTCTCCGGCGTGGTCGGCATGATGGGCACCTTCATCGACACCATCATCGTTTGCACCATGACCGGTCTGGCCATCGTGGTCAGCGGCGTGTGGGACAGCGGCGCCAGCGGCGCCTTGCTGAGCACGCAGAGTTTCGAGGCGGCCATGCCCGGCGTGGGCAAGTACCTGCTGGCGATCTCGCTGGCGCTGTTTGCCTTCACCACCATCCTGGGCTGGGCCTATTACGGCGAGAAGTGCTGGAACTACTTGGTCGGCCCGGTGTGCGAGAAGCCGTTCCGACTGCTGTGGGTGCTGGGGGTGTTCGTGGGCGCCGTGGTCACGCTGGACGTGGCCTGGCTGGTGGCCGATACGCTGAACGCGCTGATGGCGATCCCCAACCTGATTTCGCTGCTGCTGCTGTCGCCCGTGGTGGCGCGGCTGACCCGCGAGTATTTCGCGGCGCGCAAGGCCGGGGAGCGCCACTGAGTGGTCTGGGGCTGCACAGCGGTGCAGCCCCCTAAAAAATGAGCGGTTCGCGCTGTAGCCATGAAGTTTTCAGGTTGAAAAGCACCTAAAACCTTGTGAATACCAGCGCGAACCGCTCTTTTTTTTATGGGCCAAGTGGCGGCACTAGGCCGCGGCAGTGGTGTCGTCGCCGAAGTAGGCGCGCAAATGCTGCAGGGCATTCGGGTGCTTCATGCCGGCGCGCTGCAGGACCTCGTCCACGCTGCAGCCCGCATCCAGCCACTGCACCAGCACGGTGTTGCGCAGCACCTGTGGGCCCATGCGTGCGGGCTCGGGCAGGTCGTGGCGCTGGGCGGCCTGCTGCAAGGTCTTGGTCACCAGGTGCAGCAAGGTGTGGTTGGACAGCTGTGGCGCCTTGCGCGTGCAAAACAGGGCGCTTTGTCCCTGCATGGCGTGGTAGCCGGCGCGCGCCTGCAGCCAGGCGCTGAGTGCGCTGTGCAAATGGGCCGACACCGGCAGGCTGCGCGATTGGCGGTCGCGCTGCCCCACCACATCGATGGCCTCGATCACGCGCGGCGTGCCGTCGCTCCAGCGCAGGTGGCCAATTTCCAGCAGGCGCACTTCCTCGGGCGTCAGGCCCAGCTCCATCAACAGCACCAGCACGGCACGGTCGCGGCTGCTGACCAGGTCGTCCGGGGCGGGCAGCTGGCGCTGCAGCGCGCGCCACATGCGCGGCGACAGGATGGCGCCCTTGGGGTCTTCGCTGGGCGGCATGTCCTGGGCGGTGATGCCCTGGGCCGGATTGCTGCGGATCCAGCCTTGCAGCAGGGCATGGTCGTACACGCGGTCCAGCACGCGCCAGTAGCGGCGGCGCGTGATGTCGCTGGGCTGGGCCTGCTTGGGGCTTTGCGGGCTGTGGTTGATGAAGTCCAGCACCTGCACGGCGCTGGCGTGGGCCCAGGCCTGCTCGTCCCCCGCCGCGTGGCCGGCCAGAAAGCGCAGCCACGATTGCCAGATGAAGCTGTAGGGCTTGGCCGCCTCGGGGCTGAGGGGCGACCAGGGGTTCTGGCCGCAGTGCAGCAGCCAGTGGTCAAACACGTGCTCGCCGCGCAAGGGCGGCAGTGCAGGGGCCGGTGGGGGCGGGGCAATCAGGTCGGGCATTCAGGGCAAGCAAACAGGCGGCGGGCCGCGGGGGGGGGCGTCCGGCAACCCGGGCGACTCAGGGATTTTCCTTGATCTGCGCCGCATTGGCGGGCGTGGGCGGTGGGCTGGCGGGCAGCGGCTGCAGGTCGGCACCGGCGCGCTCCACCAGCTCGGCCACGGTGCCCACCGGCACCAGGGTGCAGCTGCAGCGACTGGATGCCGTAGGGCTGGCACAGCTGCTGTGTCTCCACCAGGGTCTGGGCCATGCGCTGGGTCATGTGCAGCCAGGCGGCGGGGTCCTGGATGCCCGGCAGGGCCAGCGCCAGCTGGTGGTCCTGCCAGCGCGCCAGCTTGTCGGGGCTGCGCAGCTGCTGGTGCAGCCATTGCGCCAGCCAGGCCATGGCTGCGTCGTGGTTGGCTGTTGTGGGCTGGGTGGCGGGGCGGGCCTGCGGGGACAGATGGACAATGGCCACCCCCAGAAAGGTCGATTTACGCTGGCTGTGCTGCAGCTGGCTGCCCAGGCGCGCCATGAACAACTGCGGGTTGGGCAGGCCGGTGGCCGCGTCGTGCAGGGCATCGTGCGGCAGCTGCGCCTCCAGGCCGGGGCGCTCGGTCACGTCGCTGGCCACGGCAATGAAATGGTGGGGGCGCTGCAGTTCGTTGAGCACCGGCGAGATCGACAGCCGCAGCACCCAGGCGCTGCTGTCGCGGCGCGTGAGCGTGATCTCGTCCTGCCAGTAATGCGCGGTGGCCACGGTTTTCCAGAGTTTGCCTGTGTCGGGCGGCAGGTCGGCATCCTCGTAGAGCGCCTCCAGTGGCTTGCCGATGCAGCTGTCACGGGTTTGCTCCATCAGGCGCAGAAAGGCGGGATTGGCCTCGGAGATGTTGTGGTTGGCGTCCACGATCGCTACCCCTTCGCGCACGTGCTGGAACACGCTGGCGGCAATGCGCAGCTGTGCATCGGTGCGCTTGCGCTCGGAGATGTCCTGCAGATAGCCGACAAAAATGGTGCCCGATGGGGTCTGGGCCTTGCCGATGGTCAGCTCGATGGGAATCAGGCGCCCGTCCTTGCGCAGGCCCAGCACCTCGCGGCTGTGGGCGCCGATGGGTTTGTCGGGCTGGTTGATGTGCTTTTGTACATGGGCATCGTGCTGCTCCGCCAGGGGGAGGGCATCAGCATGGACACATTGCGGCCCAGCACCTCGTCCCGGCTGTAGCCAAAGATCTGCTGCGCCGCGGGGTTGATGTCCTGCACCAGTCCCTGGGCGTTGATAGTGATCACCCCATGGCTGGCGGTGTTGATCATGGCCGCCAGCAGCGCGTCGCGGACGGTCACTGCCTGCCACAGGTCGCGGTAGCGCAGGATGGTGCAGGCCAGTCCCAGCACCACCACCACCACCAGCAAGCTCACCAAGGCCACGATCAGGGCCAGGGTCTCGGGCATCAGCTGGGGCTTTGCGGCGGGATGCACGGCCGCATGCTCCAGGCGCAGCGACAGCATGGACAGGTAATGCATGCTGGCCATGGCCGCCGTCAACAGGGCTGCGGGGGCGCAGCACCAGGGCCCGCGCGTGGGCGGTGCCTGGGTGCGCAGGCGGCGGTACAGCGCAAACGCAGCCACGGAAAACACCAGCCCGGTCAGCAGCGACAGCAGAAACAGGGGGCCGCCGAACTGCAGGTGCCCGGGCTGGTCCATGGTGGCAATCCCCAGGCCCACCAGGCAGCCGCTGGCGACCAGCCGGGTGTTCGTGGGGCGGGGGCCTTGCAGCGACCACATGGCCAGCCACGCCGCCCCCAGTCCCGGCATGATGGACAGGGCGGTCCACTGCAGGTTGTAGCTGACGGGCGGGTGCAATTTCATAGCCAGCATGCCGATGAAGTGCATGGCCCAGATGCCCAGACCCAGCACCAGGCTGGCGCACAGCAGGGGCAGGTGTCGGTGGCGGGGACTGCTGGCCTGCCGATTGGTCTGGGCGATGTAGAAGGTGGCACAACTGCTGGTGAATGCCACCGCCAGCGACAAGGCCATCAGACTGGCGTCGTGGCTGGCCGACTACCCGTCGGCAGCCAGGGAGGAAGCGTCAAAGATCAGGAGATCCAGCATGGTGAGAGGCCTCGGGCGCCATGGTCAAGGCCGATGACGGGCTCTTGAATCTACATTACATGCAGCGTCTGCCAATCCCACAAATAGATCGCTCACAACCCAGTCTGGAAACAACAGGGCAATTTCTGCGGGCTGGTATGGTTTTTCCAGGGAAATCGGTCATGCGGCCGGCAGGGGTTGGTTTTTGGCTGCAGCCAGCCCATTCGCAAAGTGCGTGTGCATGGCCTGCCGTGCCGCAGCGGGGTTGCGCTGGGCCAGGGCCTGCACGATGGCGGCATGTTCTTGCAGGCTGTCCTCGATGCGCCCCCGCTTGAAGAGGGATTGGTGGCGGTTGAGCTTCATCACCTTGCGCAGGTCGGCCACCACCTGCGACAGGAAGCGGTTGTCGCACAAGGCCAGCAGTTGCATGTGGAAGGCTTCGTTCACGCGGAAGAACTGGTCGGCATCGGCGACCGCCGCTTCCAGTTCCTGGTGCAGCCGCTGCAGTTGCTCAAGCTGCGCAGCCGTGGCCTGTTCGGCCACGGTGGCCGCGGCATCGCTTTCCAGCAGGGACAGCAGGTGATAGACATCGCGCAGGTCTTTCTCCGACACTTCCGTCACATAGGCGCCCCGCCGCACCTTCATGGTGACCAGGCCTTCGGCGGCCAGCACCTTCAGTGCCTCGCGCAGAGGAGTGCGGCTGATGCCGAAGGCCTCGGCCATCTTCATCTCGTCGATCCAGCTGCCGGGCTCCAGCTCGCGGCTGTAGATGCGCTGCCGAATCAATTCGGCCACCTCGACGTACAGCGGTTTGGGCGTGAGCAGGGTGGTGGTGTCAGTCATGGATGTATTAGGGCTAACCCCATAAGTTTCGTCATGGTTATGAATCAATAATTATGAATCACGAAAAGTTCCGGAGAACTGGCGTTTTCCAGAACATGACCATCACGGAGATTGTTTTACCCATGGGCATCGATGCAAAGCAAGGCCAAGCGGCGGCCACAGGAACTCCCGAGGAATTTCCCACCGCCAGCCTGACGGACTGGGAGAAGGCGGCCAGCAAGGCGGCCCCCCAGGGGGATCTGCGCAACCTGAACTGGGTCACGCCGGACGGTATCGAGGTCAAGCCCCTGTACACCGCGGCCGACACGGCCGATCTGCCCTATGCCAACACCTTGCCGGGTTTTGCCCCCTACATCCGTGGCCCCCAGGCCACCATGTACGCCGGCCGCCCCTGGACCATCCGCCAGTACGCCGGGTTCTCCACCGCCGAGGAATCGAATGCCTTCTACCGCAAGGCGCTGGCGGCCGGTGGCCAGGGCGTGTCCGTGGCGTTCGACCTGGCCACGCACCGTGGCTATGACTCCGACCATCCCCGTGTGACGGGCGACGTGGGCAAGGCCGGCGTCGCCATCGACTCGGTCGAGGACATGAAGGTGCTGTTCGACCAGATCCCGCTGGACAAGGTCTCGGTCTCCATGACCATGAACGGCGCCGTGCTGCCCGTGCTGGCCGGCTACGTGGTGGCGGCGGAAGAGCAGGGCGTGAGCCAGGACAAGCTGTCCGGAACCATTCAGAACGACATTCTGAAAGAGTTCATGGTGCGCAACACCTACATCTATCCGCCCCAGCCGTCGATGAAGATCATCGGCGACATCATCGAGTACACGGCCAAGCACATGCCGAAGTTCAACTCGATCTCCATCTCGGGCTACCACATGCAGGAAGCCGGGGCCAACCAGGCACTGGAGCTGGCCTTCACCCTGGCCGATGGCAAGGAATATGTGAAGACCGCGATCGCCAAGGGCATGGACGTGGACGAATTCGCCGGCCGCCTGTCCTTCTTCTGGGCCATCGGCATGAATTTCTACCTGGAAGTCGCCAAGATGCGCGCAGCGCGCCTGCTGTGGTGCCGCATCATGCAGGGCTTCAACGCCAAGAACCCCAAGAGCCTGATGCTGCGCACGCACTGCCAGACCTCGGGCTGGTCGCTGACCGAGCAGGACCCCTACAACAACGTGGTGCGCACCACCATCGAAGCCATGGCGGCCGTGTTCGGCGGCACCCAGTCGCTGCACACCAATGCGCTGGACGAAGCCATCGCGCTGCCCACCGAGTTCTCGGCGCGCATCGCCCGCAACACGCAGCTGATCATCCAGGAAGAGACCCACATCACCAACGTGATCGACCCCTGGGCCGGCTCCTACATGATGGAAAAGCTGACCCAGGACATGGCCGACAAGGCCTGGGCCATCATCGAAGAGGTCGACGCCATGGGCGGCATGACCCAGGCGGTGGACAGCGGCTGGGCCAAGCTCAAGATCGAAGCCGCGGCCGCCGAGAAGCAGGCCCGCATCGACTCCGGCAAGGAAGTCATCGTGGGCGTCAACAAGTACAAGCTGGCCAAGGAAGACCCCATCGAAATCCTGGACGTGGACAACGTCAAGGTGCGCGACAGCCAGATTGCCCGCCTCAAGGATTTGAAGCAAAAACGCGATGCAGCCAAGGTGCAGCAAGCGTTGGATGCTCTCACAACTGCAGCGCAGACCGGCGAGGGCAACCTGCTGGATCTGGCCATCCAGGCCGTGCGCCTGCGCGCCACGGTGGGCGAGGTCTCCGACGCCCTGGAAAAAATCTTCGGCCGCCACCGCGCCGATACGCAAAAGGTGACCGGTGTGTACGCTGCCGCTTACGACTCGGCCGAAGGCTGGGAAAAGCTCAAGTCCGAAATCGACAACGCCGCCGAGCAGTTGGGCCGCCGCCCCCGCGTGATGATCGCCAAGCTGGGCCAGGATGGCCATGACCGCGGTGCCAAGGTGGTGGCCACGGCCTTTGCCGACCTGGGCTACGACGTGGACATGGGCCCGCTGTTCCAGACGCCCGAGGAATGTGCCCGCCAGGCCATCGAGAACGACGTGCACGCCGTGGGCGTCTCTACGCTGGCCGCCGGTCACAAGACCCTGGTGCCCGCCATCATCCAGGCGCTCAAGGAGCAGGGCGCGGACGACATCATCGTCTTCGTGGGCGGGGTAGTGCCGGCCCAGGACTACGACTTCCTCTACAACGCGGGCGTCAAGGGCGTGTACGGTCCCGGCACCCCGATTCCGGCCAGCGCCAAGCATGTGCTGGAACAGATCAAGAAGGCGAATGCGCTGTAACCATCCCTGGTCCGTTCGACGAAAAAGAGGACAGCGCGCGTGACGCCTGAGCAAATTCAACACGGCATCCTGCAGGGCAACCCTGCGGTGCAGCGCCGGGCCATGGCCAAGGCCATCACCTTGCTGGAATCGACCCGCCCCGACCACCGGGTGCAGGCCGATGCCTTGCTGACCGGCTTGCTGCCGCACACCGGCCAGGCCTTGCGCTTGGGCATCAGCGGTGTGCCGGGGGTGGGTAAATCCACCTTCATTGAGGCCCTGGGCCTGTTCCTGACACGCCAGGGGCACCGGGTCGCGGTGCTGGCCATCGACCCATCGTCCACCGTGTCCGGCGGCTCCATCCTGGGCGACAAGACCCGCATGGAGCAGCTGTCCGTGGACCCGAACGCCTACATCCGGCCCAGCCCGTCCAGCGGTACCCTGGGCGGCGTGGCCGAGAAAACCCGCGAAGCCATGCTGGTCTGCGAGGCCGCGGGCTACGACGTGGTGATCGTCGAGACCGTGGGCGTGGGGCAGAGCGAGATCGCCGTGCATGGCATGACCGACATGTACTGCGTGCTGCAACTGCCCAACGCTGGCGATGACCTGCAGGCCATCAAGAAGGGCGTGATGGAGCGCGCCGACCTGGTGGTGATCAACAAGGCCGACATCGACCCGCACGCCGCCACCCGCGCCCAGGCGCAGATCACGTCCAGCCTGCGCCTGCTGGGCATGCACGGCCACCCTGAACACGCGGCCCACAACGAGGAGCTGTGGCAGCCCCGGGTGCTGCAACTCAGCGCGCTGAAGGCCGAAGGGGTGGAGCAGTTCTGGCAGTCCGTGCAGGATTTCCGCCAGCTGCAGACCGCCAACGGCCGGCTGGCGCGCCGGCGCGAGCAGCAATCCCTGGCATGGATGTGGGAGCGCATCGACGCCGGGCTCAAACAAGCCTTCCAGCAGCACCCCAAGGTCCAGGCCTTGCTGCCACAGGTGGTGGGCGAGGTGTCCAGCGGCCGCCTGGCCGCCAGCACCGCCGCGCGCCAGTTGCTGGCGGCGCAGGCAGGTCCATGAGAGCATGCGCTGCGGCCCGAGATTCTTGAATCCACATTACATGTAATTGAAATACCGTCCCAACAAGGAACCGAGGAAGACAAGCATGGAACAAGCTGACAACATCCTCCAGCAACTGGAGAAGAAACGTGAACTCGCCCGTCTGGGAGGCGGCCAAAAGCGCATCGATGCCCAGCACAAGAAGGGCAAGCTCACCGCACGTGAGCGCATCGAGCTGCTGCTGGACGACGGCACCTTCGAAGAATGGGACATGTTCGTCGAGCACCGCTGCACCGACTTCGGCATGGAGAACACCAAGATCCCCGGCGACGGCGTCGTGACAGGCTACGGCATGATCAACGGCCGTCTGGTGTTCGTGTTCAGCCAGGATTTCACCGTGTTCGGCGGTGCGCTGTCCGAAACCCATGCCGAGAAGATTTGCAAGGTCATGGACCAGGCGATGAAGGTCGGCGCCCCCGTGATCGGCCTGAACGACTCGGGCGGTGCGCGCATCCAAGAGGGCGTGGCCTCGCTGGGCGGTTATGCCGACGTGTTCCAGAAGAACGTGCTGGCCAGCGGCGTGGTGCCGCAGATCTCCATGATCATGGGCCCCTGCGCCGGTGGCGCCGTGTACTCGCCGGCCATGACCGACTTCATCTTCATGGTCAAGGACAGCAGCTACATGTTCGTGACCGGCCCCGAGGTGGTCAAGACCGTGACGCACGAGGAGGTCACGGCCGAGGAACTGGGTGGTGCCGTCACCCACACCAGCAAGAGCGGCGTGGCCGACATGGCCTTCGACAACGACGTCGAGGCGCTGATGATGCTGCGCCGCCTGTACAACTACCTGCCCTTGAACAACAAGGAAAAGGCGCCCATCCGCAGCACCACCGACCCCGTGGGTCGCGCCGACAAGTCGCTGGACAGCCTGGTGCCCGAGAACCCCAACAAGCCCTACGACATGAAGGAGCTGATCCTCAAGACCGTGGACGATGGCGACTTCTTCGAGCTGCAACCCGACTACGCCAAGAACATCCTCATCGGTTTTGCGCGCATGGCCGGGCAGACCGTGGGCATCGTGGCCAACCAGCCCCTGGTGCTGGCCGGCTGCCTGGACATCAAGTCGTCCATCAAGGCGGCGCGCTTCGTGCGCTTTTGCGACGCCTTCAACATCCCCGTCATCACCTTTGTCGACGTGCCCGGCTTCATGCCCGGCACCAGCCAGGAGTACGGCGGCATCATCAAGCACGGCGCCAAGCTGCTGTACGCGTATGCCGAAGCCACGGTGCCCAAGATCACCGTCATCACGCGCAAGGCCTACGGCGGCGCGTACGACGTGATGGCCTCCAAGCACTTGCGCGGTGACGTCAACCTGGCCTGGCCCAACGCCGAGATCGCCGTGATGGGCGCCAAGGGCGCAGTGGAAATCATCTTCCGCGAGGACAAGAACGATCCCGCCAAGCTGGCCGCCCGCGAGGCCGAATACAAGGCCCGTTTTGCGAATCCTTTTGTGGCCGGTGCCCGTGGCTTTATTGACGATGTGATCCAGCCGCACGAGACGCGCAAGCGCATCTGCCGCTCGCTGGAGATGCTCAAGAACAAGGAGCTGGAGAACCCCTGGCGCAAGCACGGAAACATCCCTTTGTGAGCACAACAAGAACAACCAGGAGATCGCACACCATGTTTACCAAAATCCTGATCGCCAACCGCGGCGAAATTGCCTGCCGCGTCATCGCCACCGCCCAGAAGATGGGCATTGCCACCGTCGCCGTCTATTCCGACGCTGACAAGGAGGCGCGCCACGTCAAGCTGGCCGATGAGGCCGTGCACATCGGTGCCGCGCCCAGCCGCGAGTCCTACCTGGTGGCCGACCGCATCATCGCCGCCGCCAAGCAGACCGGTGCCCAGGCCATCCACCCCGGCTACGGCTTTCTGAGCGAGAACGAGGCCTTCGCCAAGCGCTGCGAGGACGAGGGCATCGCCTTCATCGGCCCCAAGGCGCACTCGATTGCCGCCATGGGCGACAAGATCGCCTCCAAGAAGCTGGCCAACGAGGCCCAGGTCAACACCATCCCCGGGTACAACGACCCCATCGCCGGCCCCGAGCAGGCGGTGGAGATCGCCAAGGGCATCGGCTACCCCGTGATGATCAAGGCCTCGGCCGGCGGCGGCGGCAAGGGCCTGCGCGTGGCCTTCAACGACAAGGAAGCCTTCGAAGGCTTTGCGTCGTGCCAGAACGAAGCGCGCAACAGCTTTGGCGATGACCGCATCTTCATCGAGAAGTTTGTCGAACAGCCACGCCACATCGAAATCCAGATCCTGGGTGACAGCCACGGCAACGTCATCTACCTGAACGAGCGCGAATGCTCCATCCAGCGCCGCCACCAGAAGGTGATCGAGGAGGCGCCCAGCCCCTTCATCAGCGACGCCACACGCAAGGCCATGGGCGAGCAGGCCGTGGCCCTGGCCAAGGCCGTGCAGTACCAGTCGGCCGGCACGGTGGAGTTCGTGGTCGGCAAGAACCAGGACTTCTATTTCCTGGAGATGAACACCCGCCTGCAGGTGGAGCACCCCGTGACCGAGTGCATCACCGGCCTGGACCTGGTGGAGCAGATGATCCGCGTGGCCGCCGGCGAGGCGCTGACGATCCGCCAGGAAGACGTCAAGCGCGACGGCTGGGCCATGGAGTGCCGCATCAACGCCGAAGACCCGTTCCGCAACTTCCTGCCTTCCACCGGCCGCTTGGTGCGCTTCAACCCGCCCGAGCAGAGCATGTGGCAGGGCGACACCGCGCACCTGCACGGCGTGCGCGTGGACACCGGGGTGTACGAGGGCGGCGAGATCCCGATGTTCTACGACTCGATGATCGCCAAGCTCATCGTGCACGGCAAGGACCGCGCCGAGGCGATCGCCAAGATGCGCGAAGCCCTGAACGGCTTTGTCATCCGTGGCATCAGCTCCAACATCCCGTTCCAGGCGGCGCTGCTGGCCCACCCCAAATTCCAGAGCGGCGACTTCAACACCGGCTTTATCGCCGAGCACTATGCGCACGGCTTCAACAGCAGCGACGTGCCGCACAGCGACCCGGACTTCCTGGTGGCCCTGGCCGCCCACATGAACCGCCGCTACCGCGCGCGCGCCTCCACCATCAGCGGCCAGATGCGTGGCCACGAGGTGGTGGTCTCGGCGGACTACACCGTGGTCGTGCTGGGCGCCGAAGGGCAGAACCAGCACCACCCCGTGACCGTGAGCGACTTCGAGTACGATAGCCGCAAGAGCACGGTCACGCTGAACGGCAAGCGCTATGAGTTCCAGAGCTTCAGCGCCATGCGCGAGCTGCGCCTGCAAGGCAGTTGCAACGGCCAGCCCTTCACCGTGCAAGTGGAGCGCGGCACGCCCAAGAACCCGCTGGCCCTGCGCATCACGCACAACGGCACGCAGATCGACGCCATGGTGCTGTCGCCCCGCGGCGCCCAGTTGCACCAGCTGATGCCCTACAAGGCGCCGCCCGATCTGTCCAAGTTCCTGCTCTCGCCCATGCCCGGCCTGCTGGTGGATGTGGCCGTGCAGGTCGGCCAGAAGGTGCAGGCCGGCGAAAAGCTGGCCGTGATCGAGGCCATGAAGATGGAAAACATCCTGTTCGCCACGCAGGATGGGGTGGTCAGCAAGGTCAGCGCCGGCAAGGGCGATTCCCTGGCCGTGGACGACGTGATCCTCGAATTCGAGTGATGCGCGGGTATGGGCCCCGGTGCGCGGCGCCGACATGGCGGCTTGCGCCTGTGCACCAGGGCTGACAGGCAGGGCCCGCATGGCTTAGGCTGTGCGGGTTTTTCCTTCTCTGACCATTTATGCCAAATTCCCCCTCAACGCTGATCCAGCCTGCGCAGACAGCTATGGCTTTGCAAGCACAACGTTCTTCCTCCCGCGGCGCGCAAGTGGCCCGCGGGCTGCTGGCCGTCGTGGGGGCGGTGCTGCTGCTGGATGCGCTGGTGCTGATCGCCCTGGGCCACTTCAACGTTGGCGTGCAGGTGCCGGCCGTGCTGGGCGCCAGCGCGCTGGTGCTGGCCTGGCAGTGGCCGGCGGTGCAGGTCTGGCGCCAGGCCCGGCCCTGGCGCCACCGCATGTGGCGCGCCGCCTGGGTGCTGCTGGCCCTGTGGGTGCTGAGCGTGCTGTGGTTCTGGAGCCGTTTGTTCAGCCTGGGGCTGGAACCACCGCAGGTGCCCGCCGTGCAGGCCATCGTGGTGCTGGGCAGCGGCACCCTGGACGGGCAGCCGCGCCCGATGCTGGCCCAGCGGCTGGACACCGCGGCCGAGCTGGCCCGGCTGCAGCCCGGGGCGCTGATCGCCGTGTGCGGCGGCGTGGACTGGGGCGAGACCGAATCCGAGGCCGAGGTCATGGCGCGCTACCTGCAGCAGCGCCACGGCATTGCGCCCGAGCGCCTGGTGCTGGAAAAGCTCAGCACCAGCACGGAGCTGAACCTGCAGCTCAGCCGCCCGCTGCTGGCCGCGCGCGGCGTGGCGGCGGATGCGCCCACGGCCCTGGTCAGCAGCGACTTTCACCTGATGCGCGCGCTGCGCATTGCCCAGCGCCAGGGGCTGAGCCAGATGTACCCCGTGGCCGCCCCCACGCCGCTGGCCACGCGTTTCAACGCCTGGCTGCGCGAGTATTTCGCCATGGCCAGCAGCTGGGTGCTGCGCGAAGTCTGAGGATTTCAACCATCAAAACAACGTCCAGCGCTTGCTGTGCCTGCGCTGACAGCTATTCAATAAGGAGTCACACCATGGACCAACGTCCCTTCAAAGTCCTGGGCATCCAGCAGGTCGCCATCGGCGGCACCGACAAGCAGCGCATGAAGCGCTTGTGGGTGGACATGCTGGGCCTGGAGCAGACCGGCACCTTCCAGAGCGAGCGCGAGAACGTGGACGAGGACATCCTGGCCATGGGCCAAGGCGCCATGAAGGTGGAAGTGGACATCATGCAGCCCATGGACATCGAGAAAAAGCCCGCTGTCCACGCCACGCCGCTGAACCACATCGGCCTGTGGATCGACGACCTGCCCAAGGCCGTGGAATGGCTGACCGCCCACGGCGTGCGCTTTGCTCCGGGCGGGATCCGCAAAGGCGCGGCCGGTTATGACATCACCTTCTTGCACCCCAAGAGCAACGACGAATTCCCGATTGCCGGGGAGGGCGTGCTGATCGAGCTGGTGCAGGCCCCGGCCGAAGTGATCGCCGCGCTGGGCTGAGGCCCCGCGCAACGCCGAACCCGCTGGCGGTGGGCCTCCAAGGCGGCACCCCCGTCGCCTTCCGTCGCAGTCGCCCTGTGGGGGCAGGGCCGCCTGAAGCCTGCGCGCCATCGGGGGTGTGCATGCCGCCGTGCGGCCCCACTGAATTTCAAGAAAGCCCGACATGCGCTGGATTGCCATCTTCACCGACACCCCCGCCATGCTGGCCGTAAGGGCCCAGCAGGGCCAGGCCCACCTGGATTTTCTGGCGCGGCACAAGGCCGAGATCGTGCTGGCGGGTGGCTGCCGCAGCGATGCCGGCGGCGACTACGTCGGCGGCCTGTGGGTGCTGGAAGTGCCCGACCGTGCCCGGGCTGTGGCGCTGATCGAGCAAGACCCGTACTACCTCAGCGGCGCACGCCAGTATGTGCTGCGCACCTGGGGCAAGGCGTTCGAGGAAGATCGGGTGGTGCTGTAGCCGCGCATGGGCGTCGCAGCGGCCTGTGGTGGTGCTCTGGCGAATAAGTTTGGCCCGCTGCAGTCTTCAGCACTTCCGTTGCTGATGGCCGCCTGTCGCAGCGATGTCTTGGACCCGCGTGATCGGCCGTAGTGCCGCTACCTGAGCGACCGGCATTGGGATTTAGCTGGCTTGCAAGGGCAGGCGAATGCCAGCTGCTATCAGGGACGATACATGCGGAACTTCTGCGCATCGCCGATGGCGAAATAGTCTGCGGGGCCCCCCGCGCGCAGGATCGCCCCGGAATTGGCCGTGTCGAACACCCCATCCTTGAGCAGCCGACGATCGATGTAGACCTTGACCACTTCCCCAAGCACAAGCCAGGACGGAATCGGCTCATGGCTGGCGGTCCGCAACTGGTGGATGTCCGTCAAACGGCATTCGAAGGTCACCGGGCTTCGTGCAACTCTGGGTACCTGTATCAACTCCGAATCCACGGCCTCTAGCCCTGCCAGTTCGAATTCATCCACCTCCGGAGGGACGGCAGCACAGGTCTGGTTCATGGCCTCGGCCAACTCACGTGTGGCCAGATTCCAAGCGAACTCTCCGGTCTCCTGGATGTTGCGCACCGTGTCTTTCCATCCGATGCTGGAGAAGCCGATGATGGGAGGGACGTAGTTGAAGGCGTTAAAGAAGCTGTAGGGTGCCAGATTGACCTGCCCGCTTGCGCTCCTGCTCGAAATCCATCCGATTGGTCGCGGCCCGACGATGGCGTTGAAGGGGTCATGCGGCAGTCCGTGCCCTTTGCGGGGCTCATAGGTGTGCGAGTCAGTTTTCATCGATGGTTGTTGCAGCGTCTGGCCTGTCGGGAGAAACACCCAGTGGCATGCGTGGGCGAGGCTGCCAGTCTAAAGGGGCGACCTGGAGATCGGGTTGCTGGGGGCTCCACCTAGCCTGTGTGAACCGGCCAGCTTTTCCCAGAAAACGTCCAACTTCGGGGAGTGACGGGAGGGACATCTCTCAACTCTATGTGCAAGCCATGCCTGTGACCCAGGCGGTATTGGGCGCCATGGCCGTTATGGCTGCTCCTGCAGATGAGGCGCAGCCATAGCGGCTGCAACGCCTCGTGAGCGTGCTCTTCGGTCTTAAGCTTTTTGGGCCTTCGATCCCCCACGTCGCAGCAGCTTGACAACGTGGTACCTGCTATAAGGCCCCCTGCCATGCATCACCAGTGTCAGCGGGCGATCGCCATCGACACCACCGCTATGTGTACTCACGCCTCCAGGAAGTGAGACATTGACCACGCTGTGGCCGGATTCCAAAAATTCAATGGGGCTTAAAGCCCCATTGAATTGATTAGATTAATTAGTTGCTACTGTTTTTATTCCTAGTTTTAAATAGTGAGAAAACAATACCTGCAGCCAAAAGACCACCTGTGACTGCCAAGCTGATAGAGGCCGGCACCTTCCCATCAAACATAAAGTCTCCCAAGAATATTTTGGCGCCAATAAATATCAGAACCAAAGCCAACGCATACTTGAGGTAGTGGAATCTGTGCACCATAGCAGCCAAAGCAAAGTACAGTGCTCTCAAGCCTAGGATTGCAAAGATATTGCTGGTATAAACAATGAATGGATCAGGTGTGATCGCAAAGATAGCGGGTACAGAGTCAATCGCAAACACCAAATCAGCGATTTCAACCAGTATCAAGCACAACAGCAAGGGGGTTGCAAATAGGACGGTTTTTCCAGTATTTTGGTTAACTTGTCGCACAGTAAACGCTTGGCCGTGCAATGTCTCTGTCACCCGCATGTGGGATTTTAAAAAACGGAGCACGGGGTTGTTGGCAATATCTGGTTGATGATCCACCATAATGAGCATTTTTATACCTGTTGCCAGCAAAATAACTGCAAACAAGTACATCACCCAGGAAAACTCCATCA
>NZ_BBJR01000069.1 GCF_000739875.1 Comamonas aquatica NBRC 14918 | reverse complement strand
TGCGGCGTCACCTGGCTGATCTGGACCGCCTGTGCCGCCCAGGGAATGCCTGCGACCAGCCCCAGCGCCCACCCCCACCTTTTGCTCCAACGTCCTTGCAACACCTGATGCTCCCTCAAAACGATAAAAATTGCGCACAGCGTAGCACCAAGCCGGTGCACGGCCGCGCACATGCCGGCATCGGGTGGCCTCTTCAGGCCAGTTGGCGCTGTGCGGCGCGGTAGGCGCCGGGCGTCATGCCCGTCCAGTGCCGAAAGGCGCGGTGAAACACCGCGACGGAGCTGAAACCCAGCGCATAGGCGATTTCACCCAGCGCCACCTCGCCGCGTGCCAATTGCAGGATGGCCAGGTCGCGGCGCAGATCGTCCTTGATGCCCTGGAAGGACAGCCCCTCCTGGCGCAGCTTGCGGATCAAGGTGCGCGACGACATGTGCAGGCGCGCGGCCACATCCTCCAGGCTGCGGCCCAGTTCCATGTACAGCAGCTCGCGCACCTTCAGCCGCAACGCATGCTCGTGGTAGGCGGTGAAGATCCAGTCCCGGGGGGCCCGCACCAGGAAGGCCCGCACCTCGGTGCGGCTGCGCACGGGCCGGGCCTTGCCCAGCTCGGCCGCGAACACGATCTGCGAATGCGCGGCGTCGAACACCACCGGCGCCGGGAACAGCACCGCATAGTCGGCTGCAAACACGGGCGGGGCAAAGGCAAAGCCCACCTGCTGCACCGGCACCTCGCGCCCGACCAGCCAGGAGACGATGCCATGGGTCAGCTTGAGCATCAGCGCATGGCCGAAGCGATTCAGCCCGGCCGCAGGGCTGCGCGCCACCAGTGCCAGGCACAGCGTGGTGCCCGCGTCGTGCAGCTGCAGCCGGTAGTCATCGAGCAACAGGTTCCAGAACTGCGTGAAGCGGTACAGCGCCACCTGGATGCTGGGCGCATCCAGCACCGCCCGCATGATGTATTTGAGGGCGCCGGCGCGCACCGGGCGACTCCACAAACCCATCATCTCGTCGCCCGTGGCGGCGGCACTGCGCTGGTACAGGCCGACGCACTGGTCATGCGTCAGCCGTGCCCCGGGGCGGCCAAGGAAGGCCTTAACGATGCCCGCCTGCTTGAGGCAGTCGTCGAGCAGCGGCTCCGGACACAGCCGCTGCAAGCTGTCCAGCCAGTCCTGCACCAGCTCCAGCGACACCGTGGCCGCAACAGCAGCCCCTTGACGGGATTCCATGGCTTGCCCTCTTCTTGTCAGTTTTTGCACATTACCCGGCGCGATTGGTGATTGGAAGCTCCACCGCTGCTGCCTATGCTGGAGGCATGTGAGATCCAGTTGTCCCCTGGCCCGTGATCTGCAAATCGCATCTCTCTCATCCATCCTAGTGCATACAACCTGCAAATGTTGCGATCTTCACACACAGCGTGGCACACCCACCTCAGTCACCCAGGAACATGGCGACTGCGGTGGTGCAAGCCTGCGCCTGCAGTGAATGGCGTGATTCGCATGTGCATGACACCGGTATGGCTGCAAGACCCGCACACCCCGCCCGTCGCCATGCCAGCACCCGGCCGCGACGCCGTCTTCTCCCGCAGCCCTCAAGGAGCATTTCCATGACCGAACCCCTCGTGTTGACGTCCGAGCAAGGCCCCATCGGCATCCTCACCCTGAACATGGCCCACAAGCGCAACGCGCTGAACGAGGAGGCGATTGCCGCGATCGATGCCTACTTCTCGGCCGTGCCCGCACACATCCGTGCCATCGTGCTGATGGCCCGGGGCGAGCATTTCTGCGCGGGCCTGGACCTGAAGGAACACCATGCCAAGGCGCGCAGCGGCGTCGAGTTCATGCGCGTGTGCCAGGGCTGGCACCGCGCGTTCGACAAGATCCAGCACGGCGGCATTCCCGTCATCGCCTGCCTGCAGGGGGCGGTGGTCGGCGGGGGCCTGGAGCTGGCCAGCGCGGCCCATGTGCGCGTGGCCGACAGCAGCACCTTCTTTGCCCTGCCCGAGGGCACGCGCGGCATTTTCACCGGCGGCGGCGCCACGGTGCGCACGGCACGCATCATTTCCGCGCCGCGCATGGTGGAGATGATGCTCACCGGCCGCGTCCTGGATGCCCAGGAAGGTCGCCAACTGGGTCTGACCCACTATGTCTGCGACACCGCCCAGGGTGACACCCCGGCACCGGATCTGGCGTTGCAGCTGGCCGAGAAAATTGCCGGCAACGCGCCGCTGTCCAACTACGCCATCGTCAGCGCCATCAGCCGGATTGCCGACATGTCCGCCACGGACGGGCTCTTCACCGAAGGACTGGTGATGGCCATGATCCAGCAGGGGCACGACGTGCAGCAGCGCCTGGGCGATTTCGTGCACAAGAAGGCGCACAAAGTGCAACTGCAGCGCTGACCGCAGTCCACCCCGGGCTGGTGTCCCGCCTTACTGGGGCTGGAAGCCGCTGTCCTGGATGATGCGCTTCCAGACCGCGGTGTAGGCCTTCTCGCGCTGCGCCAGCTGCTCGGGCCCCATGGCATCGACCACCAGGCCGATCGCCTCGAGTTGCTGGCGGATGGCGGGCTCCTGCACGCTGTCCGCCAGGGCCTTGGCGAACTGCTGGATGAACGCTGCAGGCACACCCTTGGGGGCATAGATGCCGTAGTAGGGCATGTCCTCCAGGCCCTTGAGCCCCAGTTCGCTGAACGTCGGCACCTCGGGCAACAGGGGCTGGCGGCGCCCGCCCAGCACGGCCAGCACGCGCAGCTTGCCCTCCTTGTGGTAGTGCACGAAGTCCTGCACCGAGCCAATCCCGGCCTCGATCTGCCGGCCCAGCATGTCGCCAATCATGGGCGCACTGCCCTTGTAGGGCACGGATTGCAGGTCCAGGTCGTAGCGCTGTGCCAGCTGCTTGACCAGGAACTCGGGCGTGGAGGCTGGCGCGGGAATGCCCACGGCGCTGCGCCCGTGCGAGCTCTTGCGCACCCACTTCAGGTACTCCTCGAAGCTGCGGGCCGGATGCAGTCCCGAGACAGCGAAGGTGTTGACGAAGGAGGCAAAGCCCCCCACCGGCTCGAAGTCCGCCGCCGGATCGAAGCCCGCATGGCGCACCACCTGCGGCAGGATGGAAATGCTGTGGTCGTGGGTGAGGAACAGCGTGCTGCCATCGGGCACCGAGGTCTTGAGCTGCTGCGCGGCAATCTGCCCGCCGGCACCAGGCTTGTTCTCGATGATGACGGTGCGCCCCAGGCGGCGGCCCAGAGGCTCCTGCAACAGGCGGGCGATCACGTCCGTGCCACCGCCGGGCGGAAAGCCCACCAGGATGCGCAGGGGTTTTTCGGAGGCCCACGACCATCGCCATCCGGCCACGCTGGCGGCAGCCAGCACTGCGGCTTGCGGCGCAGTTTGGACCAGGAAGCGACGACGGGATGCGTGGGTCACGAATTTCTCCAACAATCAAAAACAGAAAAAGCCATACACGGCCATCTGCGAGCTTATCAGCCCCCAGCCCGCCGACAGCTTCAAAATTGGATAGCTTTTGGCGAGGTAGCGCATCGCTGCGCACCGCATTAGCCTTGCGGCCCCCAAAAAAAGGGACGCGGCTGCGTCCCTTGTGCGGTGGATGGACTCGGCCCGCCCAGGCCGGGTGGCTGGCTGCTTACGCCAGGCGTGCGCGGTGCTTGGCCAGCTGGATGCGCACTTGTGCAGGGGCGGTGCCGCCCAGGGTGTTGCGCGCGTTCAGCGAGCCTTCCAGGCTCAGCACGTCAAACACGTCGGCCTGCACATTCGAGTTGAAGGACTGCAGCTCGGCCAGGGGCAACTCGCTCAGGTCCACACCCTTGGCCGTTGCCAGCTTCACGGCATGTGCCACGGTTTCGTGGGCGTCACGGAAGGGCAGGCCCTTCTTCACCAGGTAGTCGGCCAGATCGGTGGCCGTGGCATAGCCCTTGAGTGCCGCGGCGCGCATGTTGGCAGCGTTCACGGTGATGCCGCCTTCCTTGGCGCCGGTCACCGGATTGATCTGGCCGCCGATCATTTCGGCAAAGATGCGCAGCGTGTCCTTCAGCGTATCGACGGTGTCGAACAGCGGTTCCTTGTCTTCCTGGTTGTCCTTGTTGTAGGCCAGGGGCTGACCCTTCATCAGGGTGATCAGGCCCATCAGGTGGCCCACCACACGACCGGTCTTGCCGCGCGCCAGCTCGGGCACGTCGGGGTTCTTCTTCTGCGGCATGATGGACGAACCGGTGGTGAAGCGGTCGGCGATCTTGATGAAGCCGAAGTTCTGGCTCATCCACACGATCAGCTCTTCCGACAGGCGCGAGACGTGCACCATGCACAGGCTGGCCGCCGCGGTGAATTCGATGGCGAAGTCGCGGTCGGACACGCCGTCCAGCGAGTTCTGGCTCACGCCTTCCATGCCCAGGGTCTTGGCCACGCGCTCGCGGTCCAGCGGGTAGGTAGTACCGGCCAGGGCGGCCGAGCCCAGGGGCAGCACGTTGACGCGCTTGCGAACGTCCAGCATGCGCTCGGCGTCGCGCTTGAACATTTCCACATAGGCCAGCATATGGTGGCCGAAGCTCACGGGCTGGGCCACTTGTAGGTGGGTGAAACCGGGCAGGATCACGTCCACGTTCTGTTCGGCCACTTCCACCAGCGACAGCTGCAGCTCCTTCAGCAGGCCTTCGATCAGATCGATCTCGTCGCGCAGCCACAGGCGCACATCGGTGGCCACCTGGTCGTTGCGGCTGCGGCCGGTGTGCAGGCGCTTGCCGGCATCGCCGACCAGGGCCGTCAGGCGCGCCTCGATGTTCAGGTGCACGTCTTCCAGGTCCAGCTTCCACTCGAACGCACCGGACTCGATCTCTTGCTGGATCTGCGCCATGCCCTTCTGGATGGCGGCGTAATCGTCCTGACCGATCACGCCCTGGGCTGCCAGCATTTCCGCGTGCGCCAGGCTGCCGGTGATGTCGGCCTTCCACATGCGCTGGTCGAAGAACACGCTCGAGGTGTAGCGCTTGACCAGATCGCTCATGGGCTCGGAAAACAACGCGGACCACGCCTGCGCCTTGGTGTCGAGTTGGTTGTGGGAGGGCTGCGTGGTGGTGTTATCAGACATGGGAGGGCAGAATTTCCGGTTACGACAGACACCCGGAACACCCGGATGCCCTATGCACAAGCCTGAAATTTTATCGAGCCAATCACCTTCCTCCGAATCCGCAGAAGGGACAACCCCTCAGCCTACTGCAGCGCTGCCGGTTCTGATCTTCGATGCGTGCCATCTGGGGGTGGTGCTGCGCGCCGTGCTGGGCGTGGAGCTGGTGCTCGCCCTGGCCGCGCTCTACCAAGGGGCCAACGGCTGGGAGTGGCTGCTGCAGATGGCCTGGCTGACCAGTGGCGGCCTGCCGGGCACGCTGGTGTGGCTGCTGATGGCCTGCAGCCTCAAGCGCGTGCTGCACCGCATGGAAGGCCCGCACCAGTACGCGATCGGCATCGTGCTGGGCATGGTGGCCGGCCTCTACGCCACGGCCATGCTGGCGATCAACGGCGACGTGGCGCACCTGCACTGGCTGGCGAACGCCATCTCCGGCGGCGTGATGGCCGCCGTGCTGGTCGGCTACCTGGTGCTGCGCGCCGAGGGCCGCACCCCGGCGGCCACCAAGGCACAGTTGACCGCGCTGCAGGCCCACATTCGCCCGCACTTCCTGTTCAACGCCCTCAACAGCGCGATCGCCCTGGTGCGTGAGCACCCGGGCAAGGCCGAGCGCCTGCTGCAGGACCTGAGCGACCTGTTCCGCGCCACCTTGCGGGACCCCCGCAGCAAGATCGCCCTGTCGGAAGAGATTGAGCTGGCGCAACGCTACCTCGACATCGAGCAAATACGCTTCGGCGATCGGCTGCAGGTGCACTGGGACCTGGACCCTGCGGCGCTCGACGCCCACCTGCCGCCGCTGCTGTTGCAGCCCTTGGTGGAAAACGCCGTCAAACATGGGGTAGAACCCTCTGAAATTGGCGCAAAAGTAACAATCTCCGCGCAACTCACTCAGAAAAAATTCATTTTGTTACGCGTCACCAATACACTGAATCCGTCCCGACGCCTCGGCGACAAGGCCACTGCACCACAGGGCCAGGGCATGGCCCTGAAGAACGTGGAACGGCGACTGCGCCTGCTGCACGACGTGCAGGCCAGCTTCAGCGCCACGCGCAAGGAAGGCCGTTTCGAAGTTTTGATATCTCTACCGCTCAGTTAAGAAGTACATAACCATCCGGAGATAAGAGATGCACATCCTCATCGTTGATGATGAACTGCTGGCCCGCAACCGGTTGCGGGTGCTGCTGAGTGAAAGCGAAGACCCCTCCGCGCCGTTCACCATTGAAGAAGCTGCCAACGTTGCCCAGGCGCTGGAGTTTGTGCACCGCAGCCCCTTGCCGTTGGACCTGGTGCTGCTCGACATCCAGATGCCCGGCCCCGACGGCATGGTGCTGGCGCAGACCCTGCGCAACCTGCCCAAGCCCCCGGCCATCGTCTTCGTCACGGCCCATTCCATGTACGCCGCCAGCGCCTTCGAGGTGGAAGCGATCGACTACCTGACCAAGCCCGTGCGCCTGGAGCGCCTGCAGCAGGCCATTGCCAAGCTGCGCCGCATCCGTGCCCTCGAAGGCTCGCCAAGCAGCAGCGAATCTGCCCCGGCGCTGGTGATCCGCGACCGTGGCCGTGCCGAGCGCGTACCCCTGCACCAGGTCGTCTACCTCAAGGCCGAGCAGAAATACGTCACCGTGCGCACCGCCTCGCGCACCTACATCCTCGACAACTCCTTGAGCGAGCTGGAGCAGCGCTACTCCGGCCAGTTCCTGCGCCTGCACCGCAACGCCCTGGTCAACCCCAGCCAGATGCGGATGCTGGAGAAGCAGTACACCGACGAGGAAGGCGAATGCTGGGCCATGCGCCTGCACAGCGTGCCCGAGATGCTGCAGGTGTCGCGCCGCCAGCTGTCGGCCGTGCGCTCCGTGCTGCAGGGCACGCGCCGCCCCGAACACCAGCAGACGGAACCGGCATGAGCCAGTGAGCACTGCCGCCGCAAAAAAGGCACCGTACGGTGCCTTTTTTGTTGGGGGGGAAAGCGCTCTGGTGTGCGCACGGCTCAGTGGCCGTGGCCGCCGTGCGCCAGTCCGCTGACCGCGGTGACCAGCACGATGCCGGTCAACAGCCAGGCCACCTGCACCAGCGACTCGCGGGCCGACAAGCGCTTTTGCAGCTGCGGGATCAAGTCGGACAGGGCCACATACACAAAGCTGCTGGAGGCCACCACCAGGAAGTAGGGCTGCCAGGTTTCCAGGTGGCCCAGCAGGAAGTAGCCGGTCAGCCCGCCCAGCGCCGTGACCGCACCGGCCAGCGACACCTTGAACAGCGCCAGATTGCGGTGGGCGCTGTTGCGCAGCACCACCAGATCGCCGATGTGGTGCGGCACCTCGTGCGCCATCACCGACACGGCGGCAATCAGGCCAAGGCGGATGTCGGCGACAAAGGCCGAGGCAATCAGGATGCCATCGCCAAAGCAGTGCACGCTGTCACCGGTCAGCAGCGACCAGCCGCTGCTCTTGGCATGGTGGTGGTGCCCCGTGTGCCCGGGGTGGGCGTGGGTGTGGTCATGCACATGGTGCTCATGCTCGTGGGCATGCTCATGGCCGTGGTGCCACAGCTCGGCCTTGGTCAGCAGGAAGAAGAACACAACGCCGATCAGCAGCGTCATGAACAGATCCTGGGCGCTGGCCTCGCTGTTGAAGGCTTCGGGCAGCAGGTGCATGAAGGCCGTGGCCAGCAAGGCACCGGCGGCCAGGCTGAGCAGGCCTTGCTGCGCGCGGCTGCTGGCGCGCTGGCCGAAACCGGCTTGCAAAAGAAAGTTAGCCACCCAAACGCTGCCGATGCCGGAAGCCAGGGTGGCCACGATGATGGCGACCAATGTCATAACAACTGTTTTCTTTCAGGGCGGTGGCCCGAACTGCTTCGCATTTTCGCTAAAGACGCGGCGGCTTGCTGCGCCGCTGCGCGCTGACTGAGTCGTCAGCGGGGCTGCTTGCGCGCCCGCTTCAACCCCATGACGTTCCAGCGTACACAAGCTGTCAAGCCCCCCGCCGTCAGCCCGCCAGCCAGCGCACCATGGCGGCGCTGACCGCCCCCAGCACCACCACCAGCAAAAAGGGGGCGCGCAGCCACAGGGCTAGGGCGGCCACGCCCAGAGCGGCCAGCCGCGCATCCAGCACCAGCGTCTGGCCGTGCGAGAAGGTGTTCATCACCGTCAGGGCGGCCAGCAGGGCCACCGTCATGCAGGCCGCCACCTGGGTCATGCGCGGGTTGTGCAAGAAACGCGCCGGCACGGCATAGCCCAGTAGCTTGGTCAGCAGCGCGGCGGCGCTGGCCAGTACGATCCAGTGCCACAGGCTCATGCGGGCCTCCCATCCTGCTGCAGGCGCGCGCTGCGCCACCAGCCCCAGGCGGCACCGACCAGGGCCGCCAGCAAGATCGGCAGGCCCGGCGGCAGCAGGGGCACGGCCAGGGCCGTGACCACGCCGCACAGCACGGCCAGGGCCACGGGTTCGCGCTGCTGCAGGCGCGGCCACAGCAGGCCCAGGAAGGCGGCAACGGCCGCACCGTCCAGCCCCCACTGGCGCGGGTCGCCCAGGGCATCGCCCAGCAGGGCCCCGCACAGGGTGAAGGCATTCCACAGCACGAACACGCCGACGCCGGCGGTCCAGAAGCCGCGCTGCTGCTCGGCTGCATCGATCTGGCCGGACGCGGTGGCAGCCGACTCGTCGATGGTCAGGTGGGCGGCCAGCCACTTGCGCCAGCCCCGGGGCTGCAGCAATCGGTTCATCTGCATGCCGTAGACGGCGTTGCGCACGCCCAGCAAGGTGGCCGCGCCGACCGCGGCCGAGCCAGCGCCCCCGCCCGCGATCACGCCGATGAAGGCGAACTGCGAGCCGCCGGTGAACATCAGCGCGCTCAGCGCCAGCGCCTGCCAGACATGCAGGCCTGCCGCCACGGCCAGGGCCCCGAACGAGATGCCATACAGCCCCGTCGCCACAGAAATCGACAGCCCCATGCGCACGGCGGGCGTCAGTGCAAAGCCAGTTGACACGGCATTCCTTGGATTGGTTTTCAGGAGCACTCAGCGCATGCATTTCAAGCCTTTCAGCCACAAAAGTGGCTGAAAGGCTGAATTGACATGCGCCTGCCGCTCTCTTTTTAAAGGCATCGACGGGGATGCCCCACTCAGTGCGCCTGCTCCCAGTTCGGGCCAAAGCCGATCTCGGCCAGCAGCGGCACGGACAGATCGGCCACGCCGGCCATGAGGGCGGGGATTTCGGCCTGCACCCAGTCGCGCGCGGCCACCGGCAGCTCGAACACCAGTTCGTCGTGCACCTGCATGATGACCTGCACCTCGGGGCGCTCGGCATCCAGCCGGGCCTGCACGGCCACCATGGCCTTCTTGATCAGGTCGGCCGCCGTGCCCTGCATGGGCGCGTTGATGGCGGCGCGCTCGGCCGCCTTCTTGCGCGGGCCGCTGCCGCCGTTGATCTCGGGCAGGTACAGGCGCCGGCCGAAAACGGTCTCCACATAGCCCTGGGCATGGGCCAGCTCCACGGTCTGCTCCATGTAGCGCTTCACGCCGGGGTAGCGCTGGAAGTACTTGTCGATGTAGGCCGCAGCGGCCTTGGTCTCTATCCCTAAGTTCTTGGCCAGGCCGAAGCTGCTCATGCCGTAGATCAGGCCGAAGTTGATGACCTTGGCATAACGGCGCTGCTCGCTGCTGACCTGGTCCACGGCCACGCCGAAGACTTCGGCCGCCGTGGCGCGGTGCACGTCCAGGCCATCGCGGAAGGCGCGCAGCAGGGCCTCGTCACCGCTCAGGTGGGCCATGATGCGCAGCTCGATCTGCGAGTAGTCGGCGCTGGCGATCAGCTTGCCCTCGGGCGCCACAAAGGCCTCGCGCACGCGGCGGCCCTCGGGCGTGCGCACGGGGATGTTCTGCAGGTTGGGGTCGTTGCTGGACAGGCGCCCGGTCACGGCCACGGCCTGGGCGTAGTGGGTGTGCACGCGGCCAGTGCGCGGCAGCGCCATCTGCGCCAGCTTGTCGGTGTAGGTGCCCTTGAGCTTGGACAGGCTGCGGTGCTCCAGCAGCTTGGCGGGCAGGGGGTAATCCTCGGCCAGCTTTTCCAGCACCTCCTCGTCGGTGCTGCGCGCGCCAGTGGCGGTCTTCTTGACCACCGGCAGGCCCAGCTTGTCGAAGAAGATCTCGCCCAACTGCTTGGGGCTGGCCAGGTTGAAGGGCTGGCCAGCGATTTCATAGGCCTCGTTTTCCAGCTGCAGGATGCGCGCGCCCAGGTCGTTGCTCTGGCGCGCCAGCGCCCCGGCGTCGATGCGCACACCGTTGCGCTCGATGCGGAACAGCGCCTCGCTGGTCGCCATCTCCAGCTCGTAGATGTGGCGCAGCTTGGCATCGGCCTCCAGCTGCGGCCACAGCACGCCGTGCACATCCAGCGTCTGGTCGGAATCTTCGCAGCTGTACGCCGCCGCCTTGTCCACGGACACCTGGGCAAACGGAATCTGGTTCTTGCCCTTGCCGCACAGGTCCTCGTAGCTGATGCCGGTGCGGTTCACATGGCGCAGCGCCAGGCTGCCCAGGTTGTGCGGGCGGTGCACTTCCAGCACATAGGACTGCAGCATGGTGTCGTGCGCATAGCCGCGCACGGTGATGCCGTGGTTGGCAAACACATGCTGGTCGTACTTGACGTGCTGGCCCAGCTTTTTCTTGCTTGCGTCCTCCAGCCAGGGCTGGAGCTGCGCCAGCACCCAGTCCAGCGGCAGTTGCTGGGGCACGTCCATGCCCTCGTGGCGCAGCGGGATGTAGGCCGCCTCGCCCACCTGCACGCTCAGGGAGATGCCGACGATCTGCGCCTGCATCTCGTCCAGCGAATCGGTTTCGGTGTCGATGGCCGTCAGCGCCGCTGCGTGGATCTTGGCCAGCCACAGCTGGAACTGCTCCTCGGTCAGGATGGTGGTGTAGACCACCTCGCGCTGCTGGGCGGCCACGGCCAGCTCGGTGGCGGCCGCATCGTCGGCGTCAAACAGCCCGCCCTGGGCACTGGCAGGTGCGACCTCCGGCGCTTCTGAAGCAGGAGCACCCAGCGCCCGTGCCAAGCCCTTGAAGCCATATTTCTCATAGAAAGGCCGCAGGCCCTCGGTGTCCGGCGCATCCAGGGTGATGTCGTCCAGCGCCGGCAGGCCCGGCACATGGGCGCTCAGGTCGCAGTCGGTCTTCATGGTCACCAGCTGGCGGCTCAGCGCCAGCTGGCCGCTGGCGATGGCATCGCGCAGGTTCTGGCCCGCCACGCCCTTGATGGCGTCGGCGTGGGCAATCAGGTTGTCCAGGGTGCCGTATTCCTCCAGCCACTTGGCGGCCGTCTTGGGTCCGACCTTGGTCACACCGGGTACGTTGTCCACGGTGTCGCCGACCAGGGCCTGGTAGTCCACCATCAGCGACGGCGGCACACCGAACTCGGCCGTCACGCCGGCCACGTCGCGCTTCTTGCCATTCATGGTGTCGATGATGGTCACGCGCTCGTTGACCAGCTGGCTCAGGTCCTTGTCGCCGCTGGAGACGATGACGTCAATGCCCTGCGCCGCCGCCAGCTGCGCCAACGTGGCGATCACATCGTCGGCCTCCACGCCGGGCACGGTCAGCACCTTCCAGCCCAGCAGGTCCACCACCTCGTGGATGGGGGCGATCTGGCTGCGCAGATCGTCGGGCATGGGCGAGCGCGTGGCCTTGTACTGGTCGTACATGGCGTCGCGGAAGGTCGGGCCCGAGGCATCGAACACGCAGACGGCGTAATCGGCCGCCACATCCTTGCGCAGCGACTGCATCATGTTCACCATGCCGCGGATGGCCCCGGTGGCCGGGCTGCTGGGGTCCCCGGGCACGGCCCGCAGGTCGGGCATGGCATGGTAGGCGCGGTACAGATAGCTGGAGCCGTCGACCAGCACCAATGTCTTGGAATTGCTCATGGCGGGAATTGTGCCTGTCGCCAGGGCCGGCGGGAACGGACATGGTCTTGCCCAGCGCCAGGGCCTGCCCGCAGCTGTCCCCGGCGCCGGTGCGCAGGCTGCACATGCACCGGGGCAACAACGCCTACAATTTGGGCATGCGCGCCGCCACCCTCCTCCTCACCTCGCTCCTGACCGCCGCCCCCGTGCTGGCCCAGGCCAATGGCGAAAACTCGCCCCAACCCAATGCTCAATCACCCCAACAGCTGCAAAATGCAGAGCAAAAGGGTGACAAGGGCAACCAACGCATCGAACGCATCCGCGTCGAGGATGGTGGCAGCCGCGTGGATGAACTGCGCGTCGGCGGCGAAACCAAGAGCATTACCGTGCAACCCAAGGTGGGTAATCTGCCCGCCTACGAGGTCGACCCCAAGAACAACGAAGGCACCGACGGCACCAACGGCCGCCGGGTCTGGCGCGCACTGCAGTTCTGAGCGGACCCCGCGTCCACTGCCCCACCACCGCCCATGGCGGTGGTGGGATGTTCCCTTTCTACATCCTGAGCGATGGCTGTTTTTACCGAAGTCTCTGACAAAGACGCGCGCGACCTGCTGCGCCGCGTTCCCCTGGGCCAATTGACCGAGTTGCGTGGCATTCAAGGCGGCATTGAAAATACCAACTACTTCCTGACGACCGATCAAGGAGAGTGGGTACTGACTTTGTTCGAGCGCTTGACGGCCGAACAGCTGCCCTTCTACCTGCACCTGATGAAGCACCTGGCCCACAAGGGCATCCCGGTGCCCGACCCGCAGGCCGATGCCAAGAGCGGCGACATCCTGCACAAGGTCTGCGGCAAACCCGCCGCCATCGTGCAGAAGCTGCGCGGCAAGAGCCAGCTGCAGCCCCAGCCCGTGCACTGCGCCGCCGTGGGCGAAATGCTCGCCAAAATGCACCTGGCCGGCCGCGACTACGCGCGCGAGCAGCCCAACCTGCGCGGCCTGGCCTGGTGGAACCAGACCGTGCCCGTGGTCCTGCCCCACCTGGAAAGCGGCGCGGCCGAGCTGCTGCAGGCCGAACTGGCCTTCCAGAACCACACGGCGGCCTCGAGCGCCTACCGCGCCCTGCCACGCGGCCCGGTGCACGCCGACCTGTTCCGCGACAACGTGATGTTCGACGGCGAGCAGCTCACCGGCTTCTTCGACTTCTACTTCGCCGGCACCGACACCTTCCTGTTCGACCTGTGCGTGTGCCTGAATGACTGGTGCATCGACCATGCCAGCGGCGCCCACCGCGCCGACAACGCCCAGGCCATGCTGCAGGCCTACCAGGCCGTGCGCCCGCTGGAAGCGGCCGAGCGCCAGCTGTTCAACGCCATGCTGCGGGCCGGCGCGCTGCGCTTCTGGATCTCGCGCCTGTGGGACTTCTACCTGCCGCGCGAAGCCTCCATGCTGGTGCCGCACGACCCCACGCACTTCGAGCGCGTGCTGCGCCAGCGCGTGGCCTACCCCGTGGACCTGGGCAGCGCCGCCCCACACTGAGCCCTGCACGATCAGCCCCACGGACTGCTGCGCCGCAGCCGTGGGGTACAGTTGTGCGCATGCCGGGCGCCCAGCCCGCAGCCGCACCTTCCTGCGCCCCACAGACATGAAACTCCACATCGTTCCCGCCAGCACCGGCCTGCAATGGGTCAAGCTTGGCATGCAAACCTTCTGGCGCCAGCCCATGGCACTGACGGCCCTGCTGTTCCTCAGCATGGCGGCCGTCTCCTTGCTGGGCATGCTGCCGGTGATCGGGTCCTACCTGGCGCTGATCCTGATGCCCACCGTGTTCCTGGTGATGATGCTGGGCGCCGCCGAGGCCTCGCAGGACCGCATCCCCCGCCCCAGCCTGATCCTGGCGCCGTTTCGCAGCGGCCAGTCGCGCATCCAGGCGCTGGCCATCCTGGGCCTGTTCTACATGCTGGGCATCCTGCTGATCGTCAGCCTGACCTCGCTGTTCGACGACGGCAGCCTGGCGCGCCTGTCGCTGAGCAACGATCCCATCACCCCCGAAGTAGCCGAGGAACTGGTGCAGCAACCGGGCTTCCAGATCGCGCTGTGGAGCGGCTTCGTGCTCTACAACCTGCTGGCCATGCTGATGTGGCACGCCCCGGCGCTGGTGCAGTGGCACGGCGTCTCGCCCGTCAAGGCGGTGTTCTTCAGCGTCGTGGCCTGCGTGCGCAACTTCCGCGCCTTCTTCATGTACGCCCTGGGCTGGCTGGGCCTGGCGATCGCTGCGGGCCTGGTCCTGTCCCTGGTGACGCTGGTGCTGTCGCTGCTGCTGGGCTCGGCCGTGGCCCTGGTAGCCAACATCCTGACCATCATGCTGGGCATGGGCCTGGTCACCATGTTCCTGACCTCGGCCGTGTTCACCTTCCGCGACTGCTTCTCGCCGCCCGACGGCGAACGCAGCCTGCACGTGGACGACGTGACCTACGACTACAAGTAAGCGGGCAGAGCACGCATGAAAAAGGGACGCCGAGGCGTCCCTTTTTTGCTGGCAGCCCCGCTCAGGGCTTGATGGCGATCTTCAGCACCCCATCGCGCTGGTGCGCAAACAGGTCGTAGGCCTCGACGATGTCATCCAGCTTGCGCTGGTGCGTGACCAGCACGCCCAGGTCCAGGCGTTGGGCGGCAATCACGTTCATCAGTCGGCGCATGCGCTCCTTGCCGCCAGGGCACAGGGCCGTGCGGATGGTGTGGTCGCCCAGGCCCGCGGCAAACTGCGCCAGCGGGATGGACAGGTCTTCCGAGTACACGCCCAGGCTGGACAGCGTGCCGCCGGGCTTGAGCACCTTCATGGCCTGGGCAAACGTGGTCTGCGTGCCCAGGGCCTCGATGGAGCTGTCCGCACCCTTCCCGCCGGTGAGCTTCATCACCTCGTCCACGATGTCCACGTTGCGGAAGTTCAGCATCACATCGGCGCCCATCTTCTTGGCGATGCCCAGGCGGTGGTCGTTGCCATCGACGGCGATGATGGTGGTCGCGCCCAGCAGGCGCGCGCCGGCCGTGGCGCACAGACCGATGGGGCCCTGGGCCAGCACCACCACGGTGTCACCGATCTTGATGTTGGCGTTCTCCGCCCCCTTGAAGCCCGTGGACATGATGTCCGGACACATCAGCACCTGCTCGTCGGTCAGGCCATCGGGGATGGGGGCCAGATTGGCCTGGGCGTCGGGCACCAGCACGTACTCGGCCTGGGTGCCGTCGATCAGGTTGCCAAAGCGCCAGCCGGCCGTGGCCTTGTAACCGTGGCAGCCGCACAGGCCGCGCGCCACCAGGTAGCTGCCGTCCTGGCTGGGGTAGCCGTCCTGGGCCGCATAGCTGTTGAAGTTGGGGCAGATGGCCCCGGCGATCACGCGCTGGCCCTCGGTGTAGCCCTGCACGGCACTGCCCAGCTTCTCGATCACACCCACCGGCTCGTGGCCCACGGTCAGGCCCTGGGCCACCGGGTACTCCCCCTTGAGGATGTGCACGTCGGTGCCGCAGATGGTGGTGGTGGTGATGCGGACCAGCGCATCATTGGGACCCACGTCGGGGACGGGTTTCTCGACAATCTCGATCCGGCCTTTGTCGATAAAGGCGGCGGCTTTCATCATCCGTGCCATGCTGTGCTCCTCATTCCAAATGAAAACACACTGCGCGGAGGGCAAGGCTTCCGCGCAACCCACACCCCAACTGTCCAAGGTGAAGCTGGGTTATGCCATGACTTGCATCAAGACCCGGGCCTAATCCACCACGGTCAGCTTGGCAATCGCCAGTGCCAGCCACTTGGTGCCATGGCGCGGGAAGTTGATCTGCGCACGCGCATCGTCGCCCGTGCCTTCCACCGCCAGCACCTTGCCCTCGCCAAACTTGGTGTGGAACACCGTCTTACCCTTGACGATGCCGTGGCCCGGCACCGCTTTTTGCACCGGCACCGGCGGGCTGGCAAAGATTTCCGGCCCCTTGGGCGTATAAGTTCCAAATTGGCCTCTGGCGCCCGACTGCCAAGCGCCACCAGCTGCGCTTTTGGGAGCAAAACTGCCAAAACCACCCTTGGCGCTGAGCCATTTGAGCGAGGCCTCGGGCAGCTCGTCGATGAAGCGGCTGGGCAGATTGAAGGTGGTGCGCCCGTGCAGCATGCGGCTTTGCGAGTGGCTCAGGTACAGGCGCTTGCGCGCGCGGGTGATGGCCACGTACATCAGGCGGCGCTCCTCCTCCAGGCCGCCGCGGTCGCTCATGGCGTTCTCGTGGGGGAACAGGCCCTCTTCCAGCCCGCCGATGAAGACCACGTCGAACTCCAGGCCCTTGCTGGCGTGCACCGTCATCAGCTGCACCGCGTCCTGGCCGGCCTGGGCCTGGTTGTCCCCGGCCTCCAGGGCGGCGTGCACCAGAAAGGCTTGCAGCGGCGACAGGGTCTCGCCCGTCTCCACGTCGGTGCCCCCCAGCGGCAGGTCCAGCAGCGGCCGCGCCGTGTCCACGCCCTGGCTGGCCAGGCTCTGCGTCAGCGGCGCCCCGGTTTCGTCGACGGGCAGGGCCACCGCATCCTTGCCAAAGCCTTCCTGGGTCACAAAGCTCTCGGCCGCGTTCACCAGTTCCTTCAAGTTCTCGATGCGGTCCTGGCCTTCCTTGTCGCTCAGGTAGAAGTCCACCAGGCCGCTGACCTCCAACATCCGCTCGATGGTCTGGCGCAGCGTCTTGCCCTGGGTCTCCTCGCGCAGCACGTCGATCTTGGCAACAAAGCCCTGCAGCTTGGTGCCCGCGGCCCCGCCCACGGCGGTGACCGCATCGGACAGCGAGCAGCCCGCGGCGCGCGCCGTTTCCTGCAGCGTTTCCACGCTGCGCGCGCCAATGCCGCGCGCCGGGAAATTCACCACGCGCATGAAGCTGGTGTCGTCGTGCGGGTTCTCGATCAGGCGCAGGTAGGCCAGGGCGTGCTTCACCTCGGCCCGCTCGAAGAAGCGCATGCCGCCGTACACACGGTAGGGAATGCCGGCGTTGAACAGCTTGCTTTCGATCACCCGGCTTTGCGCATTGCTGCGGTACAGCACGGCGATCTCCTGGCGGCTGTAACCGTCGTTGCGCACCAGGTCCTTGATCTCGCCCACCATCCAGCTGGCCTCGTCCAGGTCGGTCGGGGCTTCCAGCACGCGCACCGGCTCGCCGGCGCCCTGGTCGGTGCGCAGGTTCTTGCCCAGGCGCTGGCTGTTGTGCTCGATCAGCGCGTTCGCGCTGTCCAGGATGTGGCCGTAGCTGCGGTAGTTCTGCTCCAGCTTGATCTGGTGCTGCACGTCGAACTCGCGCACGAAGTCGCTCATATTGCCCACGCGCGCGCCGCGGAAGGCATAAATGCTCTGGTCGTCATCGCCCACGGCCAGCACGCTGCTGGTGGACTGCATGTGGCCGTTCACCACCTCGCCCGCCAGCTGCTTGAGCCAGGCGTACTGCAGCTTGTTGGTGTCCTGGAACTCATCGACCAGGATGAAACGGAAGCGCCGCTGGTAGTGCGCGCGCAGCGCCGCGTCATCACGCAGCAGCTCGAAGCTGCGCAGCATCAGCTCGCCAAAATCCACCACGCCTTCGCGCTGGCACTGGTCCTCGTACAGCTGGTACAGCTCCACCTTCTTCTTGGTGTCCGGGTCCTGCGTGGGCACGTCGCGGGGGCGCATGCCCTCTTCCTTGCAGCCGGCGATGAACCAGCCCAGCTGCTTGGGCGGAAAGCGTTCCTCGTCCACGTTGTACTGCTTGCACAGGCGCTTGATGGCCGACAGCTGGTCCTGCGTGTCCAGGATCTGGAAGGTGGCGGGCAGGCCAGCCGCCACATGGTGGGCGCGCAGCAGGCGGTTGCACAGGCCGTGGAAGGTGCCGATCCACATGCCGCGCACGTTGTAGGGCAGCATGGCCGACAGGCGTGCCGTCATCTCCTTGGCGGCCTTGTTGGTGAAGGTCACGGCCAGGATGCCGCCGGGCGAGACCTGGCCGGTCTGCAGCAGCCAGGCGATGCGCGTGGTCAGCACGCGGGTCTTGCCCGAGCCCGCCCCCGCCAGCACCAGCGCGTGGCCAGCCGGCAGGGTCACCGCGGCCAGCTGCTCGGCATTGAGGCCCTGCAACAGGGGCGAATTCTGGGAAGGCGGGGTGCCGGGGGCGGCAGCATCGAGCAGGTCTAGCGGAAACATGCCCCCATTCTAAAAAACCAGAGCCCGCCAGCGGCCTGCAAGTGCTTTGCGTGCCGCAAAACCACGGCTTTCCGCGCCGGCACGGGGGTCACTTGCCCTTGGAACGCGCGGAACGGCGCGGCGATGGGCCTGCCGCGGCGCCTGCTTGTGCCTGCATCTTCGCCCACAGACTGTCGCGCTTTTGCAGCGATTGCGACACGCCGTCCTTGAGCTGCTGGGCCACGGCCGAGACCAGGGCATTGCACAGTGCAAAGGTCGCGGTGTACGAGTCGAAAGGCGAGGCATTGTGGGTGGACACCAGCAGGCTGTGCTGGGCATGGCGCACCACTGGAGCGGCCATGCTGTCGCAAATGCCCAACACCGTGGCCCCGCACTCCCGAAAATACCGGGCGGCCTGCAGCGTGTCCTGGGCATAGCGGCGGATCGAATAGGCAATCAGCACATCTTCCGGTGCCACCCACAGCAGGCGGTCCACCGGAAATGGGGCCCGGCTGCCGAGGTCGGCCACCCCAGGGCGGCAGATGTTCAGGTGCGTGGTCAAGTACATGGCCACCGGCGAGCTGTTTTCGCCAGCGACCACATAAATCCGGCCCTGGCACTGGCAGATGGCCTGCACCATGGCCTGGAAGGCCGCCATGTCCAGCTGCTGGAACGTGGCCTGTACGTTGTGCAAATCGTGCAGCACGGTGTCGTCCACACACTCGGACAGGCTGCGTTCACCGCCAATCGTGAAGTTGCTGCGCTGCGAGGGATTGGGCAGTGCCGCCGTCAGCTGGGTGCGCGCCTCACGCCGCACCTCGGCCATGCTGGGATAGCCCAATTTGGCAAAGAAGCGCACCACCGTCGGCGCGCTGGTTCCGGCCGCAGCCGCCATCACGCTGGCCGGGTCGAGCAGGCCTTCGGGGTAGCGCTGGCGCAGCGAGGCGGCCAGGTTGCGCTCACTCGCGGTGAGTGCATCGGCATACAGATCAATACGTTGCGGCAAAAACATAGGCAGCGGACTCAGGTCAAGGGAAAGAAATCGTGTGCACCCCGCCGGGCAACGGCGTGCATCCGGGGGATGGTCCTGCATGGCACGCCGCCAGGCAAGCCCGAACTGACCGGTCCATGCCCCATGCTTCACCGGCTTGCAATTCCTGACGACTTGTCGGAATAATGATTTTCCAATTTCACATAATTTTTATGATTATTGAAATTTTCATTTCATAAACATTGCCATGTCCCTCTCAACCGCGCCCTCTTCCCCCCCCTCCCCCGACGCCACAGCGGCCGCGCTGCAATGGCTGGCCGAACAGGCCAGCGCCATGCAGGAACTGCTGCAGCAAGTGGTGGATACCGACAGCGGCAGCGGCGATGTCGAAGGCGTACAGCGCGTGGCCGCATTGCTGCGCGCACGCCTGGAGGCCGCCGGCATTGCCGTCCAGACCCTGCCGGAGCCCGGCTGGGGCGAATGCCTGCTGGCCCGTGTCCCCGGCCACAACCCCGCAGCCACAGGCCATCTGCAGTTGATGGGGCACATGGACACGGTCTTCCCGCGTGGCACGGCGGCGCAACGCCCGTTCCGTGTCGAAGCCGGCCGGGCCTACGGCCCCGGCGTGGCCGACATGAAGTCCGGCTTGGTGATGAACGTGTTTGTGCTGGAGGCCCTGGCGCGCTTCGGGGGCAACGCGTCCCCGGTGCAGCTGTTCTTTTCCTGCGATGAAGAAGTCGGCTCCCCCGCCTGCCGCGGGCGCATCCGCGAAATCTCGCAGGGTGCACGCGCCGTGCTCAATGCCGAACCCGGCCGCATCAGCGGCAATGTCGTCAACGAGCGCAAGGGCTCGTACCGCATCGACTTTGAAGTCCAGGGTGTGGCCGCCCATGCCGGGGTCAATCCGCAGCAGGGCGCCAGCGCGATTGCCGCCCTGGCGCACAAGGTGCTTGCACTGCATGCGCTGACCGAGGCCCAGCCCGGACTGCATCTGAATGTCGGCTTCATCGAAGGGGGGATGGCCTCGAACGTGGTGGCACCGCTGGCCAAGGCCCACCTGGACATCCGCTACACCGCTGAAAATAATCTGGAGCATGCACTGGAGCAGGTGCGGGCCGTCATTGAAGCCGAGCACCTGCCCCGCACCCAAGGCCGCATCACCGCCATGACCGGCACCTTGCCGATGGCGCGCACCCCCGACGCCCTGCTGCAGGCCTACCGCCGCAGCGCGGCCCAGGTGGGCTTCGAGGTCGATGGTGAATTCACCGGGGGCGCGGCCGACAGCGGCATCACCTCCTCCATGGGCATCCCCTCGCTGTGCGCCGTGGGCCCGGTCGGTGGCTATCCCCACAGCGAGCGTGAATTCTGCGACCTGACTACCTTCGTGCCGCGCGCCCAGGCGCTGCTGCTGACGCTGCAGGCACTGGGTTGACACGTTGTTCCTCTCTCCCCTTCAGTGGCAGGCCCTTGTGCCGGCCGCTGAACCTGTTTGACCCTTGCCGGATTTCCGCATGCCTTCCTCCCACCACCCCATGACCACCCTCTCCCGACGCCACCTGCTGGGCGCTGGCCTGGCCCTGGCCGGCAGCACCACACTGCCAGCCCTGGCGCAGAGCGATAAATACCCCAGCCGGCCGATCACGCTGGTCGTGCCCTTCCCGCCCGGCGGCTCGGTGGACGTGATGGCGCGCATGTACAGCGACGCGCTGTCCCGCATCCTGGGCGTGCCCATGGTGATTGAGAACAAGCCGGGTGCCGGCGGCTCCATCGGCACGCAATACGTGGCCCGCGCCAAGCCCGATGGCTACACGCTGGTCGTGTCCTCGCAGAGCAGCCACCTGGCCAACCCCTTGGTGCAGCCCAACCTGGGCTACGACCCCATCAAGGACTTTGCCAACCTGGCCATGCTCGGCCGCCAGCCCAACGTCGTTGTCGTCCACCCCAGCCTGCCAGTGAAGAACATGCAGGAATTTGTGGCCTACCTCAAGGCGCGTCCGGGTCAGGTGAACTTCTGCAGCGCCGGTGCCGGCAGCATGGGCCAGCTCAATGCCGAGGCCATGCTGATGCAGTACGGCGTCCAGGCCATGCACATTCCCTACAAGGGTGGCTCGCCACTGATCACCGCCGTGCTGGCCAACGAAGTGCAGTTTGCGTTCGACAACCTGGTGATCTTCCTGGAACACATCAAGGCCGGCAAGCTGCGCGCACTCGCCGTGGCCGCGCCCGAGCGCCTGGCCCAGCTGCCCGATGTGCCCACCTTCGGCGAGCTGAACCAGCCCATGCTCAACCAGACGTCCTGGACCGGCATCGCCGCCCCGCAGAACGTGCCCGCGGACATCCAGGACATTCTGTTCAAGGCCATCCGCCAGGCCGCGACCGAGCCGGCCATGGTCAAGCAGTTGAATGACCGGGCCGTGATCGTCCCCGAAGACATGAAGCCCGCCGCCTTCGAGAAGATGATGGCCGACCGCCTGGTGGGCTACGGCGAAGTGGTGCGCCGCGCCAAGATCAAGCCGGAGTAAGCGCATGGAGCGTGCCGGCAGCCCCTGCTGAGCGCTGGCGGCACGCGCCACATTCGGTTTCCAATATACCCCCCATGCATTTCGGGGCAAGCAGCGAACCCGTGCGCCGGGTAGAATCAATCACCGGGCCCAAGTTTTTTGAGGTCCGGTTTTTTTTGCCCGCTGTCTGCCAGCGCCGCACAAACCGGTCTCCAAGCCAAGCGCCTACCCTCGAAAATTGAGGTGGGTGAGATTCCCACCGTGACCTTTCCGGAGCTTGGAACCATGGAAATCTTCGACTACGACAACATCCTGCTGCTGCCCCGCAAGTGCCGCGTGGAAAGCCGCTCGGAATGCGACGCCAGCGTGGAGCTGGGGGGCCGTACCTTCCGCCTGCCCGTCGTGCCCGCCAACATGAAGACCGTGCTGGACGAGAAGATCTGCAAATTCCTGGCGCAGCACGGCTACTTTTACGTGATGCACCGCTTTGACATCGACAACGTGGCCTTCACCAAGGCCATGCAGTCGCAGGGCCTGTACGCCTCGATCTCGCTGGGCGTCAAGCCTGCGGACTACGCCACCGTGGACCGCTTCGTCGCCGACGACATCTGCCCCGAGTACATCACCATCGACATCGCCCACGGCCATGCCGACAGCGTGAAGAACATGATCCAGTACCTGAAGGCCAAGATTCCCGACGCCTTCGTGATCGCCGGCAACGTGGCTACGCCCGAAGCCGTGATCGACCTGGAAGCCTGGGGCGCCGACGCCACCAAGGTGGGTGTGGGCCCCGGCAAGGTGTGCATCACCAAGCTCAAGACCGGTTTTGGCACGGGCGGCTGGCAGCTGTCGGCGCTGAAGTGGTGTGCCCGCGTGGCCACCAAGCCCATCATTGCCGACGGCGGCATCCGCAGCCACGGCGACATCGCCAAGAGCATCCGCTTCGGCGCCACCATGGTGATGATCGGTTCGCTGTTTGCCGGCCACGAGGAATCGCCCGGCAAGACCGTGGAAGTCGATGGCGAGCTGTTCAAGGAGTACTACGGCTCGGCCTCGGACTTCAACAAGGGCGAGTACAAGCACGTCGAAGGCAAGCGCATTCTGGAACCCGTGAAGGGCCCGCTGAAGAACACGCTGATCGAGATGGAGCAGGACGTGCAGTCCTCGATCAGCTACGCTGGTGGCACCAAGCTGATGGACATCCGCAAGGTCAACTACGTGATCCTGGGCGGTGACAACGCCGGTGAACACCTGCTGATGTAAGCCTGCGCGAGCACGCGCCCTCCCCCAAAAAGCTGCCCCTCCGGCAGCTTTTTTCATGCCTGCACGCCCACGGCCACCCCGTTGTGCGCCGCCGCAGGTCGACGGTCACGGCCAGGTAAACGGTGTGCAAACGTCTGCAACACTTTGTTGAATCCACGAACTTCCGCACGACAGCGAGCACCAACCCCGTGCAAGTCAATTTCTCGATTGGAGTTCCTGAATGAAGAAGAAAATCATGGTCACCCTGCCCCTGCTGGCGGTGGCTGCCACCGGCTCGGCCTTTGCACAGTCTTCCGTCACCCTGTTCGGTAACGTGGATGCTGCGGCCACGGTGGTCGATGGCCACAACACCTGGTCGGGCCTGAACTCTGGCGGCAACAAGGACAGCTATTTCGGCCTGCGCGGCGTCGAGGACCTGGGCGGTGGGCTGAAGGCCCAGTTCTGGCTGGAATCGGGCATCAACGCCGACACCGGCGCGGGCGACTCCGGCAGTGGCGTGGACTTCAAGCGTCGCGCCACCGTCGGCCTGATGGGCAACTTCGGTGAAGTGAACCTGGGCCGCGATGAAACAGCTGCCTATAAGACCATGAAGCGCTACGACGTGTTCCACCACGCCGGCATCGGCGGCTCGCAGGCCTGGGGTATCGGCAACAACGACGACAAGCGCAAGGACAACCTGATCGGCTATGTCTCGCCCAGCTTCGGCGGCGTGACCTTCTCGGCCAACTACGCCTTCGGCGAAACCAACCAGAGCACCTGGAAGACCAAGGCCTACTACGACGCAGCCGTGTCGTACGACCAGGGCCCCTGGTCCGCCAGCCTGGCGGCCGAGCAGCAGAACAACGTCGACTTCGGCGGCGCCAACATCCGCCAGCGCGCCTACGCCGTGGGCACCGGCTATGACTTCGGCAGCTTCAAGCTGCTGGGTGCGTACCGCCAGGCGCGCAACACGCCCGAGGGCCAGTCCACCGTGAAGAGCGAGACCTACACCCTGGGCGCCTCGGCCCCCGTGGGTGCGGCCGGCGTGGTCAAGGCGGCGTACAACCACTACCAGTACCAGCCCGTGGGCGTGGCCACCAAGCTCAAGGCCGACCAGCTGTCCCTGGGCTATGAGCACAACCTGTCCAAGCGCACCGCGGTCTACGGCACCTACGCGTTCCTGAAGAACAAGGACTACGACGCGGCCGTGGGCGGCATGAGCCTGGAGCCCGCCGCCCTGCTGAGCGACAGCGGCAAGCAGCAAGGCCTGCAAGTGGGCGTGCGCCACACCTTCTAAGGGGGGACCACCTGGTGGCGCAAGGGGCCTTGCGGGGCGCCTTGTCGCTACTCCAACCATAGCTTCTGGCGCAGGGCACACCTGCGCTGGAGGCTATTTTTGTTTGTAATGGACTGGTGTGGGGCTGGCAGTTGGGAGTGCACAGCGCCGTGCCCATACCCTCGGCCCCCGCACGCGGTGGGACAGACGTTGCACGGCGCCGCCAGCCACCGCCGGCCTCGGTGCTCAGCAGCGCCCACACAGCCGGCCGCATATGGGACCGGGCCCGCTACACCACTGCAGGGCTGAAGGGCTCGGGCCGGCGTGCCAGCAGGTCCGACAGCCGTTGCAGCCCGGCCTTCAGCCGGCCCCGGTCCTGGGTGCTGCCCAGAGAGATGCGGATGGCATTCACGGAGGCGCGGCCGGGGTCCCCGGTGGCAAAGGCTTGCGCGGGTGTGACGGCGATGCCCTCGCGCCCGGCCGCCTGCGCCAGCTGCGCGGAGCTCCAGTAGCCCGGCAACTCCAGCCAGACATGCAGGCCGTCGCCCGCGCCGCTGTAGCGCCCCGCCAGCACATCCCTGGCCATCCGGTGGCGCAGGCGCGCCTCCTGGCGCACGCCCGCCATCAAGCCCTGCGCCGAACCGTCCAGGATCCACTGCGTGGCCAGGGCGGCCGTCAACGGTGCGACCATCAGCGCAAACGACCGGAGCGCAACCAGGAAGCGCTCGCGCTCCTGCGGGTCGTGGATGCGCACGAAGGCGACCCGCAGGCCGGGGGTCAGGCACTTCGACAGGGTCGAGATGTAGATCACCTGCGCCGGCGCCCAGGTGGCAATCGGCGGCGGCGGGGCCTCGGCCAGCAGCCAGTAGGGGTCGTCCTCGACGATGCGCACCTGGCAGCGCTGGGCGATGCGGGCAATCTCCTGGCGCCGGGGCTGCGGCATGGTGATGGCCGTCGGGTTCTGCAAGGTCGGGTTGAGGTAGACCAGCTTGGACTGGTGCGCGCGGCAGGCTTGCTCCAGCGACTGCGGCAGCATGCCATGGTGGTCCGCGTCCACCGCCACAATGCGCCGCCCGAACTGGGTGGCGGCGGTGCGCAGGCCGGGGTAGCTGGCGGGCTCGGCCAGGATCACATCGCCAGGCGCCGTCAGCGCCAGGATCAGGGCCGCGATCGCTGCTTGCGCCCCCGGGCAGACCAGCACCTGCGCGGCCTCCAGCGGGCCAAACATCGGCGCCAGCCATTGCGCACCCGCCTGGCGGTCGGCGTCGCTGCCCCCGCCCAGGTGGTAGGTCATCAGCAGTGGCGCATCGGCCCGCATCAGCACCTGGGCCAGCCCTTGCCGGAGCAGGTCGCCGAAGTCCACGCCATCGGGCGGTGGCGGGGTGTTCATGCTCAGATCGAGGATGGGCGCCAGTTCGACCTTGGGCGCTGCCACGTAGGTGCCGCGGGCGCCGCGCCCCTCCAGCAGGTGGCGGCGCCGGGCTTCGTCGTAGGCGCGCGTGACCGTCGTCAGGTCCACGCCCAGCTGGGCGGCCAGGTGGCGCTGCGGCGGCAGGCGGTCACCGGGTTGCAGGGCGCCGGCCGCCACCGCCGCCTGCAGCGCATCGGCGATCTGCAGAAAACGTGGGCCGCCCTGCCGGGCCAATTGCGGCAACCAAGGGGGGGAAGAGTCCTCTTGCATGGTTTTCAACGCCGAGATGCGCGCGCGATGTATGGAAATTGCTTTTCAGTAGAGTATGTTGCACAGCCGGTAGCAACACGGTCTTTGCAGGGATTTTGCTGACCGTTGGGGCCTCCGCCTTCGGTGGCCGATCTCCCCACGGCAGACCGTGCCACGGCATAGCTTGGAAGTTTTCAAATGATCGATTGGGTCCCCGTAGTCTTCGTCACGTTCAAGGTAGGCATCTTTGTCACGTGCATGTTCTTCGCCATCAAGTGGCATTACGACCAGGGTAAGAAAAAAGGGGCGAGCCGGCGCGCCCTGCTGCTCACGGGCGGCAAGGTGGCCGCCCTCTTCATACTGGCCCTGCTGGGCGTGATGCTGTTCACCTTCACCCTGGCCAAAACGCTGGGCCTGGACCTGAGCCTGAACTGAGGCCCAGGCGGGGCGCGGGTGGCTGCCACCCAGCCCTCGCCCTTGCGGGCGCAGAGCGGCCCATGCGAACCCTGAGATTGCCCCAGGCCATAGGACCTTCCGCGCAAGCGCAGCGAGCGCGAGGCGCTATCAAAACAAAAGGAGCCACCTGGCTCCTTTTGTACGTTCGGCGCAGCCGCTGAAAAGTTCTTTACAGCTTGCCGGCCATCTCGGGCACGGCCGCAAACAGGTCGGCCTCCAGCCCATAGTCGGCCACCGAGAAGATCGGCGCCTCGGGGTCCTTGTTGATCGCCACGATCACCTTGGAGTCCTTCATGCCGGCCAGGTGCTGGATCGCACCCGAGATGCCCGCCGCGATGTACAGCTGGGGCGCCACAATCTTGCCGGTCTGGCCCACCTGCAGGTCATTGGGGGCGTAGCCCGCATCGACCGCCGCACGGCTGGCACCGATGGCGGCGCCCAGCTTGTCGGCCAGGGGGGTGATGACTTCGTTGAACTTCTCGGCGCTGCCCAGGGCACGGCCACCGGAGACGATGATCTTGGCGGCGGTCAGCTCGGGGCGGTCGCTCTTGGTGACTTCACGGCCCACGAAGGCGCTCTTGCCAGCGTCGGCCACGGCGG
>NZ_BBJR01000070.1 GCF_000739875.1 Comamonas aquatica NBRC 14918 | reverse complement strand
GGGCGCTGTCAACGAAGTGCAGCAGGTGGTGGTGCAGATGTCGGCCGATGCGGTGCGCCTGGGCAATGCCCAGGCCCCGGCCCCGGTGCGCGTGCAGTGCGCGCCCGGCAACGTGGCGGGCACCGGTCGCTGGACCAATGCGCGCGAATGGGTCTGGCAGCTGGACCAGCCCTTGCCGGCTGGCACGCGCTGCAGCGTGCAGCTGGAAAAATCCTTCAAATTGCCTTCTGGCCAAGCATTGACTGGTGCTTCCAGCTATCAGTTTGAGATTGCCGGCCCGCTGGTGCGCGAGACCTGGCCGGCCACCTACGAGCCGGTGGACGAATCCCAGACCTTTGTGCTGCAGCTCAATGGTGCGGCCACCCCGCAAAGCCTGCAGCAGCACGTGCATTGCCGGGCGCAGGACGTGGGTGAGCGCATTCCCGTGCGGGTGCTGGATGCCGCGCAGACGCGCGCGGTGGTGCAGGCCCTGCACCTGCCTGCCAAGGGCCACTATGCCGCCCTGGAATGCGGGCGCCGCCTGACGGCTGGCAGCCGCGTGCAACTGGTCTATGGCGCGGGTGTACAGATGGCCAGCGGCGTGACCAACAAGGCCAGTCGTACCTTTGATTTCGAGGTGCGCCAGGCCTTCACCGCCGAGCTGCAGTGCCAGCGCGAGCGGGCGAATGCCGGCTGCCTGCCGATCCGCGATGTGACGCTGTCGTTCACCGCCCCCGTGCCGGTGGACCAGGCGCGCCTGGTGCACCTGCTGCACCAGGGCAAGTCATTGCCCCCGGTGCTGGAGGCCGGCACGGACCGCGTGCAAAGCCTGCGCTTTGCTGCGCCGTTCACCCCGGCCGGGCAGTACCAGCTGGTGTTGCCGCCCACGCTGCAGGACGATGCGGGGCGCAAGCTGGCGAACGCGGCCTCGTTCCCGCTGACGGTGGTGATGGGCGACACCCCGCCGCTGGCCAAGTTTGCGGCGGCGCCGTTCGGCGTGCTGGAGCGCTTTGCCGAGGGGGAAGACGGCGTGGCCGTGCTGCCCGTGACAGTGCGCAAGGTGGAGTCTGTCGATCAGCCCGCCAGTGGGGCCGGGGCCCAAGTGCGCAGCCTGCGGCTGACGCGCGACAGCGACATCATTCGCTGGTGGGACCTGGTGCAGCGCTACGAGCAAGGCAGCATCCCGCGTAAGACGGCCCAGCGCGAACTGAAGGCGCCTGTGCCGCGGCCGGTGGACGAGTCGGACCAGCACTATGTGCAGACCCGCACCCTGTCCTTGCTGACGGGCCAGAAGGGCGTGCAGACGTCGCAGCTGCCCAAGGCGAGCGCCGATCCGCGCCCCCTGGAGGTGGTGGGCATCCCGCTCAAGGAACCCGGCCTGCATGTGCTGGAGATCGAGTCCCCGCACCTGGGCGCCGCCCTGCTGGATGAGCGCCTTGGCCAGCCGCGCAGCATGTTCGTGCGCACCTCGGCCCTGGTCACCAACCTGGCCGTGCACCTGAAGCTGGGGCGTGAGGGTTCGGCCGTCTGGGTCACCTCGCTGGACAAGGGGCAGCCCGTGGCGGGTGCCACGGTGCAGGTCTCCGACTGCCGGGGGCAGTCGCACCAGCGTGGCACCACCGACGCCCAGGGCTTGCTGCAGCTGCCCGATCTGGACAAGGAGGCCCCGCGCTGCAACCAGCACGAGGGCAGCGGCCAATGGTTTGTCAGTGCCCGCCACCAGTCCCAGGGCGTGGAGGATGTGGCCTTTGTCTGGAGCGACTGGCAGCGCGGCATCGAACCCTGGCGCTTCAACCTGCCCGTCGCCTGGGGCAACCGGCCCGAGCTGGTGGCACACACGGTGCTGGACCGCAACCTGGTGCGTGCCGGGGAAACCGTGTCCATGAAGCACGTGGTGCGCCTGCAGAACCTGCAGGGCCTGGCCCTGCCGGCGGACTGGCCGGTCGAGATGGTCATCACCCATGTGGGCAGTGGCCAGCAATACCGCCAGCCGCTGGACTGGGTGGACACGCGCAATGGCGGGCGCAACGCCACCAACGCCTGGGCCGTGCCCGCGGCCGCCAAGCTGGGGCAGTACACGGTGGAGCTGCGCTGGGGCGCTTCGGCCCGCGAGGGCCAGCGGATTCAGGAGTCGGGCAGCTTCCGGGTAGAAGCCTTCCGCCTGCCCGTGTTCCTGGGCACGGTGCAGCCCGTGGACAAGGGCGTGCTGGTGCAGCCCAAGACCCTGCCCGTGGCCGTGCAGCTGAACTTCCTCAACGGCGGTGCCGCCAACGGCCATGCCGTGCAGGTCAGTGCCTTGCTGCGCGACCGCTATGTCTCTTTCGAGCGCTGGCGTGGCTACAGCTTCAGCGCCCCGCGGGCCCCCGAGCAGGCCGACCGTGACAGCGAAGACATGGGCAGCAGCAATGACGGTGCGCGCCTGGTGGCCGACAAGCTGGCACTGACGCTGGATGCGCAGGGCCAGGGTCAGGTGGCGCTGCCATCGCTGCCGGCCGTGGCCGCACCGCAGGATCTGGTGCTGGAGGCCAGCTTTGCCGATCCGAACGGCGAAATCCAGAGCCTGCGCAGCACCCACACCCTGTGGCCGTCGGCCGTGCTGGCCGGCTTGCGCACCGAGGGCTGGATGTCCGTGGGCCGCAAGATGCGCCTGCAGGCCCTGGCGGTGGACGCCCAGGGCAATCCCCAGGCGGGCGTGCCCCTCAAGGTGCAGGCCGTGCACCACACCACCAGCTCCACGCGCAAGCGCTTGGTGGGTGGCTTCTACAGCTACGACAACCAGCGCAGCAGCAAGGACCTGGGCACGGTGTGCAGTGGCAAGAGCGATGCCCGCGGCCTGCTGCTGTGCGAAGTGCAGGTGGTCGAAGCCGGGGAGGTGGAGCTGATCGCTTCGGCCCAGGATGGCCAGGGCCGCGTGGCGCGTGCCGCCGACACCGTCTGGGTGACGGGGCGCGGCGAACTGTGGTTCGGTGGCCAGGACCATGACCGCATGGACGTGCTGGCCGAAAAGGCCAGCTACGCGCCGGGCGAGACCGCCAAGCTGCAGGTACGCATGCCCTTCCGTGAGGCCACGGCCCTGCTGAGCGTGGAACGCGAAGGCGTGCTGCACACCCAGGTGGTGCACCTGCAGGGCAAGGACCCTACGGTGGAACTGCCAGTGCAGGCCGGCTGGGGGCCGAACGTCTACGTCAGCGTGCTGGCGCTGCGAGGGCGCCTGTATGAGGTGCCCTGGTACAGCTTCTTCACCTGGGGCTACAAGGTGCCCCGGCAGTGGTGGAACGCCTTCTGGTACGGCGGCAAGGAATACGTGGCGCCCACGGCCCTGGTGGACCTGAGCAAGCCGGCCTTCCGCCTGGGGGTGGCCGAGCTGAAGGTGCAGGACCGTTCGCAGCAGCTGACGGTGGCGGTGCAGGCCGACAAGGCCAGCTACCAGGTGCGCGACAAGGCCAAGGTCACCATCCGCGCCACCTTGCCGGATGGCAAGCCTGCGGCCTATGCCGAGGTGGCCGTGGCCGCCGTGGACAAGGCCTTGCTGGAGCTGTCGCCCAACCCCACTTGGGACCTGCGTGCCGCCATGTGGCAGCGCCGCAGCTGGGCGGTGTCCACGTCCACGGCCCAGATGGAGGTGGTGGGCCGGCGCCACTATGGTCGCAAGGCCGCGCCCCCGGGCGGCGGCGGCGGCAATGGCGCCCCCACGCGCGAACTGCTGGACACGCTGCTGCTGTGGCAGCCCCGCGTGCAGCTGGATGCCCAGGGCCAGGCCGTGGTCGAGGTGCCGCTCAACGATGCCCTGACCAGCTTCCAGATCGTCGCGGTGGCCGAGGACGGCGTTCAGCGCTTTGGCACTGGTAGCACCGACATCCGCACCACGCAGGACCTGCAGCTCATCAGCGGCCTGCCGCCGGTGGTGCGCGAGGGCGACCAGTTCCGTGCCATGGTCACGGTGCGCAACACCACGCAGCAACCCATGCAGGTGCAACTGCAACCCAAGGCCCATGGCCTGGAGCTGCCGGCCCAGACCGTCGAGATCGCGGCGCAGCAGGCGCGCGAGGTGAGCTGGAACGTCACGGTGCCCACGGCCCTGGCACAGGCCGCGGAAAGCGCCTGGGACTGGCGCCTAGAGGGCCGCGATACCAAGACCGGCGCCAAGGATGCGCTGGCCTTCACGCTGCGCCTGCTGCCGGCCGTGCCGCTGGCGGTGCAGCAGGCCACCCTGGTGCAGATCGACGGCCACTGGCAGCAGCCCCTGGAATGGCCCGAGCAGGCCGTGCCCGGCAAGGGCGGCCTGCGCCTGGCCTTCAGCGACCGGCTGGCCGATCCGCAGCAGGGCGTGCCCGGGCTGCGCGACTGGTGGCAGGCCTATCCCTATGCCTGCCTGGAGCAGACCGTGGGCAAGGCCATCGGCCTGAACGACGCCGACCTGTGGCAGCGCACCATGGCCAAGTTGCCCACCTACCTGGACGATGACGGCCTGGCCATGTACTTCCCGCCCCAGGGAGGCTACCAGGCCCGGGGCAGTGACAGCCTGACGGCCCACCTGCTGTCGGTGCACCACAGCCTCCAGCGCGTGGCGCCGGCAATGGCTCTGCCGGCGGCCGAGCGCGCCCGCATGGAGTCCGGCCTGATCGCCTTTGTCGAAGGGCGCATCGAGCGCCAGCACTGGAGTCCGCGCAAGGACCTGGAGGTGCGCAAGCTGGCCGCGATTGCGGCGCTGGCGCGCAGCGGCAAGGCCCGCCCGGCCATGCTGCAGAGCATCAGCCTGTCGCCGCAGGACTGGCCGACGCACGCGGTGATCGACTGGCTCAGCATCCTGCAGCAGATGCCGCAGGTGCCCGAGCACGACCAGCGCCTGGCCGAGGCGCAGCAGGTGCTCAAGGCCCGGTTGTCGTACACGGGCAGCCAGGTCGGTTTCAGCACCGATGCCCAGGATCAGTGGTGGTGGCTGATGCAAAGCGCCGACGTGAACGTGGCGCGCCTGCTGCTGACCACGCTGGACGATGCCGCCTGGGATGCCGAGCGCACGCGCCTGGTCACCGGACTGCTGGCGCGCCAGCAGCGCGGCCACTGGGGCACGACCACGGCCAACACCTGGGCCGGGCTGGCGCTGCGCCAGTTCTCCCAGAAGTACGAGCGCGATGCGGTCACGGGCGACACCACGGCCCTGTTGGGCGCTGCCACCCAGACCGTGCACTGGGCGGCTGCGGTCACGCCACCGGCGGCCGGCGCCACCGCGCTGCCCGCGGGCAGCGGTGCCGGGCTGACCGAGGGCCTGCCACCCCGCACGCTGTTCCTGTCCTGGGGCGAGCGCCGTCTGGGCCAGCTCAATGTGCAGCACCGCGGCACGGGCAAGCCCTGGGTGGCCCTGCAGTCCGTGGCCGCCGTGCCGCGCACCCAGCCGCTGAATGCCGGCTATGTGCTGCGCAAGACCGTGACCGCCGTGCAGGGCGCCGATGCCCAGCGCTGGCAGCGCGGCGACGTGGTGCGCGTGCGCCTGGAAGTGCAGGCCAGCGCGGACATGACCTGGGTGGCGCTGAGCGACCCGATCCCGGCCGGTGCCACCATCCTGGGCAACGGCCTGGGGCGCGACTCCATCGTGGCGCAACAGGGTGAAGGCAAGGGCGCGGAAGGGGCCTGGCCGGCCTTTGTGGAGCGTGGTCAGGACAGCTACCGCGCGTACTGGGACTACCTGCCCAAGGGCACCAGCGTGGTCGAGTACACGCTGCGCCTGAACAACGCCGGCGACTTTGCACTGCCGCCCACGCGGGCCGAGGCCTTGTACGCCCCCGAGATGTTTGGCGAGCTGCCGAACGCCCGCTGGAAGGTGGCGCAGCCCTGAGCATGCTGCGGATGCACCCCGGGCCTGCGGGCGTTGCCTGGGGGCGCTGTGGCACGACCCCGTCGCGCCGTGGCGACGGCCGGGTCTGCGGTGGGCGCTCATCCGCTCATCCGCTCATCCGCATCCCACGGCCCGCCTGGGCCCAGCGTCCACACGTTCGGGGGGCCTAGCCCCGCTGTCGATCCCGCGACGCGCCGGACCCGCACGGGCCCTGACAATCCCATCCCGGTACCCTTGCCTTCTTTTCACCGCCTGCTGCGAACGGCCTGCCATGCACTACCTGCTGACCTACCACTACACCGACGATTACCTGGAGCGCCGTGGCGCCTACCGCGACCAGCACCTGCGCCTGGGCTGGGAGGCGCATGAGCGCGGCCAGTTGCTGCTGGGCGGCACCGTGGGTGCCCCGGCCCACAGCGCGGTGCTGGTGTTTGTCTGCGACAGCGCGCAGACGGTGGAGGACTTCGTGCAGGCCGACCCCTACTTCCTGCACGGCCTGGTGCGCAGCCACACCATCCAGCCCTGGAGCACGGTGCTGGGCGCCACGGCCAGCACGCCGGTGTACCCCTCCAAGCCGGCCTGAGGGCTGCCGGGGTCCGCCCCAGTCAGCTTCTATAAAAAGAGCGCATGGCGCGCGTTCAAACAAGGTTTGCGATGCATTCGATGCTGAAACCCTTGTAGAACGGGCGCCATGCGCTCTTTTTTTGTGTGGTGTTTGACCGCGTGGCTCAGCAGGGCCAGGTCTGCAGGCGGTAGGCGCTGTCCCAGAACATCCACTCCAGCCGCGCGGCGTCGGTGTAGGCCGCGTGCATCTCGGCCTGCGTGCGGGCATCGGCCTGCGCGGCCACGGCATCCACGGTGGCGCGCACGGCGCGCACATGGGCGTGGAATTCATCCCCGCCATAGGTGTCGATCCAGCCCTGGTAGGGGTTGTGCGCCACGCTGCGCGCCTGCAGGTGCACGCCGACTTCGGCATAGATCCAGAAGCAGGGCAGCAGGGCCGCCAGCGCGACGGGGTAGGAACGGCTCCAGGCCACGGACTGCAGGAAGTGGCAGTAGTGGTGGCAGGTCGGCGACAGCGGCGTGCGGGCAAACTGCTCGGCGCTCACGGCGTATGTCTGCATGAAGCTGTGGTGCAGCTCCCGCTCGGCCACCACGGCCTCCTGGGCGGCGGCCGCAAACTGCACCACGCCCGGCGCATCGTCGGCCTTGGCCGCGGCCACGGCCAGGGCGCGGCCAAAGGCGACCAGGTAGTGCGCGTCCTGGATCATGTAGTGCTGGAACACGTCGCGCGGCAGGCTGCCATCGGCCAGGGTCTGGTTGAAGGGCAGGGCCAGCGTGGCCTCGAACAAGGCCAGGTTCTGTTGCCAGGCCTGCTGGCTGAATGTGGAAGAGTTGCTCATAAGACAGAAAATATGCACACAATGTCAAACCATGCCGCCAAGGGGCGTGCCCGCGCCCGGCCTGTGGCCAGGGCCCGGACGGTGCACCGCCCGCCAGCGGCCGACGACAGATTGCCGACAGAGAGATCATCATGCATTTAGTGACCTGGAATACCCAATGGTGCTGTGGCCTGGATGGGCGTTCCGATCCTGCGCGCATCGTGCAGGCGGTGCAGGCCCTGGGTCCCTGCGATGTGCTCTGCCTGCAGGAAATCGCGGTGAACTACCCGCAGCTGGCAGGCCAGCCCGGCGACCAGCTGGCGCAGCTGCAGGCCCTGCTGCCGGACTGGCAGATCTTCTTTGGCGCGGCCGTGGACGAATGGACGCCCGCCGGCCGCCAGCGCTTTGGCAACCTGATCGCCACGCGCCTGCCGGTGCTGCAGGTGCAGCACTACCCCCTGCCTTATCCGGCCGACGCGGGCGTGCGCAGCATGCCCCGCATGTGCACCCAGGTCACGGTGCAGGACCCGCAGCTGGGCGCCGTGCGCGTGCTGACAACGCACCTGGAGTACTACTCCAAGCGCCAGCGCATGTCGCAGGTGCGCTACCTGCGCCGCCTGCACCTGGAGGCGCTGTCGCAGCTGTGCTGGGCGCCGCAGCCCGCGCAGGATGGCTCGCCCTTCCAGACCAAGGCCCACACGCCGCATGCGGTGCTGTGCGGGGATTTCAATTTCGAGGCCCATGAGCCCGAGTACGAAGCCATGGGCTCCCAGGCCGGCGTGATCGAATGCCTGGATGCCGGCTGGCCCGAACAGGTCGTGGGGGCCCGCTGGCACGATGCCTGGCGGGTACTGTCGCCCCAGATGCCCCAGCCGCCCACCTTCAAGCTGTTTGACCGGACCTATGGCCCCGATCCCGTGGCCTGCGATTTCGTCTGGCTCAGCGACAGCCTGCGCACGCAGGTGCGCAGCCTGGACGTGGATGGCCAGACCCAGGCGTCGGACCACCAGCCCGTGCGCGTTGTCCTCGGTGCGTAGTTCCGGACTGCAGGGGCTGCCGCGCAGCCTGCTCTGGCTGGGCTGCCTGCTGGTGCCGCTGGTGGCCCAAGCCCTGCCCAGCCCGCAAGAGGTGCGCCGCGGTTTTCAGCCCTCGGAAACCTACATCCTGTCGCGCGAGGGCGAGCTGCTGCAGCGCCTGCGCACCGACATGCAGGTGCGCCGTGGCCAGTGGGTGGCGCTCAGCGATACCTCGCCCGCGCTGCGCCTGGCGCTGCTGGTCAGCGAGGACAAGCGCTTCTACGCCCACAGCGGCGTGGACTGGAAGGCCGTGTCGGCCGCCGCCTGGGGCCAGCTGTGGCACCGCCGCACGCGCGGGGCCAGCACCATCACCATGCAACTGGCCGGCTTGCTGGACGAGGACTGGCGCGCCAGCAACCAGGGGCGCAGCGTAGGGCAAAAGCTGGGCCAGGCCGTGGCCGCCACGCAGCTGGAGCGCCAGTGGCGCAAGGACCAGATCCTGGAGGCCTACCTGAACCTGCTGCCCTTCCGGGGTGAGCTGGTGGGCATCGATGCGCTCAGCCGCAGCCTGTTTGGCAAGGCCGCGCACGGCCTGGACGCGGTCGAGGCCGCGATCGCCGCCGCCCTGGTGCGGGGCCCGAACGCCAGCCCCGAAGTGGTGGCCCAGCGGGCCTGCGGGGTCTGGCAGGACATGCAGGCCTGGGAGTCGCGTGCTGCGCCGCCGGCCGCAGACTGCGGCGCCATCCAATGGCGCACGCAGCAGAGCCTGCGTGCGCGGCTGTGGCCGGCCAGCGAGGGCCTGGCCCCGCACTGGGCCCAGCGCGTCTGGCAGTCGCAGCGCGAGGCAGCGCAGGCCCCGTCCGCGCGGGTGACGACCACGGTCAGTGCCCCGGTGCAGCGCCTGGCGGTCGAAAGCCTGCAGCGCCACCTGCGTGAGCTGCAGGGCCGCAATGTCGAGGACGGCGCCGTGCTGGTGCTGGACAACGCCAGCGGTGAGGTGCTGGCCTGGGTGGGCTCGTCGGGCGGGCTGAGCCAGGCCGCCGAGGTGGACGGGGTGCTGGCCTGGCGCCAGCCGGGCTCCACGCTCAAACCGTTCCTGTATGCCCAGGCGCTGCAGGAAGGGCGGGTGACGGCGGCGTCCCTGCTGGAGGACTCGCCCGCGCACATCGCCACGCCGTCCGGCCTGTACATCCCGCAGAACTACGACCGCAAGTTCAAGGGCTGGGTGTCCGTGCGCTCGGCACTGGCGGGGTCGTTGAACGTGCCTGCCGTGCGCACCCTGGTGATGGTGACGCCGGACGCCTTCTTCCATCAGCTGCGCTGGCTGGGCCTGCCCCTGCGCGAGAGCGCGGGCTTTTATGGCTACAGCCTGGCACTGGGCAGCGCCGAAGTGCCACTACTGCACCTGACCAACGCCTACCGCGCCCTGGCCAACGGCGGGCGCTGGTCGGAGGTGGCCGCACCGCGCCTGCCGCGGACGCCGCAGCCAGCCCCGGTGGGCCAGCCGGTGCTGTCGGCGGCCTCGGCCTTCATCGTCGGTGATGTGCTGGCCGACCACCAGGCGCGCGCCGCCACTTTCGGGCTGGACAGCGTGCTGGCCACGCGCTTCTGGACGGCGGTGAAGACGGGCACCAGCAAGGACATGCGCGACAACTGGGCCCTGGGCTGGTCGCAACGCTACACCGTGGGTGTGTGGGTGGGCAATGCCTCGGGCGAGGCCATGCACAGTGTCAGCGGCAGCAGCGGTGCAGCCCCCATCTGGGCCGACATCATGGCCGGCCTGCATGCCCGCCAGTCCAGTCGGGCCCCGGCACCGCCGCAGGGCGTGGTGCGCCAGGCGGTGGAGTTTGTGCCCGCCAGTGCCGGCCAGGCCACCGAGCCGGCACGCCAGGAATGGTTTCTGACCGGCAGCCAGCAGGCGCAATTCCACGTGCCGGCGCCCCAGCGCACGCCCGAGGACGCGGCATCGGCGCGCATCCTGCGGCCGGTGGACGGCACCATCCTGGCGCTGGATCCGGACATTCCGCCCCAGCGCCAGACCCTGCAGCTGCAGGCCAGCCGCGACGACGTGCGCTGGTACCTGGGCGAGCGCCTGCTGGGCCAGGGGCGCCAGCTGGCCTGGCCGCCCTGGCCGGGGCGGCATGTCGTGCGGCTGCAGGACATGCGCGGACAGGTGCTGGATGAGGTGCGGCTGGAGGTGCGGGGCGCCGGCCTGAAGGCCACGCCCTGAGCCAGGGTGGGGGCCTGCAGGCCGAGGGCCCCCGCGTAAAATGCTCCGAAAAAGCATAAATCTATGATGTTCCGCATTTTTTCTCACCGTGTGGACTGGCTGGCGTTGGTGGTGTCACTGGGCATCGGCGCGCTGTTCGCCCACACGATGTGGTCCATGCGCGACGATCACTGGGCGTACCAGCTGCGCACCAACACCAACCTCAGCAGCACCCTGGCCAAGGGCCTGGAGTGGTCGCTGGAAGCGGTCGACCTGTCACTGCAGAAAACGGCCGTGGCGCTGCAGGAGACGCAGGCCCTGGAAGAGGGCGGGCAGGCCCCGTCGCCGACCGTGCTGCTGGATGTGCTGTGGCGCGACATGCAGGCCAGCCACATCCTGGTGCTGGATCTGCAGGGGCGCGTGGTGCACCGCGCCCAGGGCGTGCAAAGCGTGGGCAAGCAGTTTGTCTCGCACGATTTTTTCCAGGCCTTTCGCACCGGCAACCACCAGGGGGTGTTCATCGGCCAGCCCACGCGCACGCTGATCATGGGCGAATACGTGCTGCCCGTGGCGCGCGAGGTGCGCAACAAGTACGGCCTGCCGGTGGGCGTGGTGGTCGGCACCTTGCGCATGCAGGAACTCAACGCCTGGCTGTCCACCATGGACCTGGGGGCCCACAGCGGGGTGAATGTGATCCGTGAGGACGGGCTGATCCTGACGCGCTTCCCCTACCTGGACAGCGACACGCCGCAGACCCTGGCGGGCTCCGACAACCTGGCCCGTTTCCTGGCCAGCCCGCAGGGCAGTTTCGTGGCGGTGGCCGTGATCGACGGGGTGCAGCGCCTGTACACCCACCACCGGGTGGGGCGCTTTCCTGTGGTGGTGAACGTGGCGCAGTCCACGGACAGCATCGTCCAGGGTTGGGTGCGCAGTGCCTGGTGGCTGGGTTTGTTTGAGCTGCTGCTGATGGCCAGCTGCGTGGGCCTGGCCGTCATGTTCAGCCGCGAGCTGGCGCGCCGCGCCGTCATCGAGTCCGACCTGTTCACGGAAAAGGAACGCATGCGGCTGACCCTGCAGTCGATTGGCGATGCCGTGGTGTGCACGGATGCGCAAGGGCGCATCACCTACCTGAACCCGGTGGCCAAGCAGCTCACCGGGCTGAGTGCCCAGGAGGTGCTGGGTCAGCCCATCGAATGGCTGCATGCGCCGCACGACGACGCAGCGCTGAGCAGCAGCGCGTCGCCGCTGCGCCAGGCCCTGGCGCGGGGGCATGCGGTCGAGCGGGTGCGCACGGCGGTGATCCACCGCCTCAGCGGCCAGCGGCTGGAGATGGAGGAATCCGCCAGCCCGGTGCTGTCGGCCAGCGGTGCGGTGCTGGGCGGCGTGGTGGTGCTGCGCGACGTCACCCAGGCCGCGGCCCAGGAAGCCCGCATGCGGCAACTGGCCTTCCACGATGTGCTGACCGGCTTGCCCAACCGCCTGCTGCTGCAGGACCGGGCGCAGCAGGTCATGGTCCATGCCCGGCGCACCGGCGCCATGCTGGCGGTGGTCTACCTGGACCTGGACCACTTCAAGCAGGTCAATGACCAGTGGGGCCACCGGGCCGGCGATGCCGCGCTGGTGCATGCCGCCCAGGCCTTGCAGGCCGCGGTGCGTGAAAGCGACACCGTCTGCCGCCTGGGGGGCGACGAATTCGTGGTGCTGCTGCCCGAGCTGGCCTCGCAGGAGCACCTGCTGAGCATTGCGCACAAGATCCAGCAGGCCTGTGCCGAGCCTTTCGTCTGGGAGGGGCAGTCGCACACCATGCATGCCAGCGGGGGCGTGGCCCTGTTCCCGCAGCATGCGCAGTCGTGGGACGCCTTGCTGCATTGCGCCGACATGACCATGTACGCCGCCAAGCAGGCCGGGCGCCACCAGATCCGCATGTACGAGGCGGCGGGCCGCAGCAGCCTGCTGACCCGCACCGGCGAGCCCGACGCGGCCTGAGGCGGCCTGGGCCGTGGCCGCCCCGGACCTGGCCGCAGCCAATTTCAAGCCGCCACCCAAATCCTTCACGAAGCCGTGGGGCCGGGCGTACTGCGCGATGCGCATCCAACGAATGAGCGAGGGCCGACCCGTGGCCGACCTGTCCACCATCACTTGTATCGAAGACCTGGGCGTGATCTCCAAGCGCCGCGTGCTGCGCAGGTGCTATGGCTATGCCGATTCGGGTTCGTACACCCAGGGCACCTACCGTGCCAACGAGGAAGCGTTCCAGCAGAGCAAGCTGCGCCAGCGCGGGGCGATGAGCATGCAAGGGCATACCGATGACACGGGGCCGGCCGCGTACAACCAGCCACTGTCCGAGTAGTGTGCGCAGCGCGTGGCCGACCAGATGGTGCGTGGTGGCATGCAGCCCCAGCAGGTCAGCCCCCGCGGCTGGGGCCACAGCAAGCCCTTGCCCAGGGTGCAGGCCAAGATGCGCGGCGCGAGAACCGGCGCGTGTCCATCATCATTCCGGCGCCGGCACCGAGGTCTGCTGCCGGGCGGTGCAGTGGCACGGCACCCTGGTTATTTAAAAAAATAGCTGCTTGCGCAAGTCCAGCAAGGATTTCAGATGAAAAATTATCTGAAAGCCTTGAGGATCAAACGCTGGCAGCTATTTTTTTATGACTCTGCGCCGTGTGGTTCGCGGTAGCCCTCGGGCCAGACGCCGCCGCCCCAGCCACGCAGGCGGCTGGTGTGACCGATGCCGGGGTTGAGGGTGTTGCTGGGGTCCAGGCTGCGGTAGAAGCCCGCCAGCGCGGGCTTGGCCACGTACAGGTGGCCGACGTTGTGTTCCGCCGGGTATTCCGCGCCGCGTTGGTCCAGCAGATCCCACATCGCATGCTCGATGGCCAGCGGATCGGCCCCCTTCTTGACGATGTAGTCCTGGTGGAAGACGTGGCAGAAGAAGTGCCCGTAGTACAGCTTGTGCAGGATCTGCCCTTCCAGCGTGGCGGGCAGCTGTTCCACCCAGTCGCGGTCGTTGCGGCGCAGCGCGATGTCCAGCGGCACGATGTCCTCCACCTCGTGGCGGTGGACCTCGCGGTAGCGCACGGCGGCGCTGGCCACCGCAAAGCGGTGCAGGAAGGCCTTGCGGCCTTCGTCGGCCTCGCACTCGAAATAGGCACCGCTGCTGCTGTGCGCAAAGTGCTGCTGCAGGAAGGTGCGCGCGGCATCCAGCGTGTCGTTGGACACGCGCACCAGCAGGTGGTGCTCGAAGCGCTGGCGCCATTCGCGCATGCGCGGTGGCAGGTGGCTGGGCAGCAGGCGCACGGCGCACTGCAGCAGTCGGTCGGTCACGCCGCGCCAGCCGAAGCGTTCAAAGAAGGCATCCCACCGGCTTTTGAGGGCGAACATGGCCGGCACCCGGCTGGTGCCCAGCTTGTCGATCACCAGGAAGATGTCCTTGCCGTACTGCTCACCAATGTCGTAGGCCGTGCGGTGGATGTATTCGCCCGCGATGGGCAGGCGCGGCAGCCGGGTCAGGAAGTGGCGGCGCACGGCGGTCAGGTCGGCCGGGTCGTTGCTGCCGATGTACAGCACGGTGCTGGCTTCCTTGGGGAAGGTGTCCAGCCGCACGGCGAACAGGCACAGCTTGCCGGCGCTGCCCGAGGCCTCGAACAGCCGCGACGGGTCGGCGTTGAAGCGGGCCGGGGTGTCGGCATCCACCTGGCTGACGTGCGTGCCATAGCCCGCATCGCTGGCGGCGCGGGCCGGGTCGTCCACGATGTCGCTGTCCGTGTACTGGCCGTTCTGCAGGCGGGTGAGGATGTCCTCGGGCGTGTCGCCCAGGGCAATGCCCAGGTGGTTGATCAGGGACAGGCGGCCGTCGGCGTCCACACGCGCGTACAGCGCCAGCTGCGTATAGGCCGGGCCACGTCGGACCAGGGCGCCGCCCGAGTTGTTGCACACGCCGCCCAGCACCGAGGCGCCGATGCACGACGAGCCGATGACGGAGTGTGGCTCGCGCCCCAGTGGTGCCAGCGCCTGCTCCAGCGCGTCCAGGGTGGCGCCCGGCAGGCAGACCGCCTGCGCACCATCATGGATCAGCTGCACGCCCGCAATGCGGCGCGTGCTGATGAGCACCACCTCGCGGTCATAGTCGTTGCCGTCCGGGGTGGAGCCGCCGGTCAGCCCGGTGTTGGCGGCCTGCATGATGACGATGCGGTCCGCCGCCACGGCGGCCTGCAGCACGCGCCACTGCTCCAGCAGGGTGCCCGGCGTCACCACGGCCAGCACCTGGCCTTCACCGGCGCGGTAGCCCTTGCGGTAACGGCGGGTCTGTCCTTCGTCGGTCAGCACATGGCGTGCGCCGACCACCTCGCGCAGCTGGGCCAGCAGGGCCGGGCCGGAGATGGCCGTGGAGGGGGAAGGGGAGGGCTGCATCTCAGCCACCCTGGACCAGCAGGTCACCGGTGATTTCGGACACGCGCTTGACGCTGGTCAGGGTCATGGCCACGCGCATTTCCTTTTCCAGCAGGTTCAGCAGATTGGTCACGCCGGCGCCGCCCTCGGCCGCCAGGGCATAGATGAAGGCGCGTCCGATCATGGTGCAGTCCGCGCCCAGGGCCAGCATGCGCACGATGTCCAGTCCGTTGCGGATGCCCGAGTCGACCAGAATCTTGATCTGCCCCTTCACGGCATCGGCGATGGCGGGCAGCGCCCGGGCCGAGGAGAGCACGCCGTCCAGCTGGCGGCCGCCGTGGTTGCTGACGATGATGCCGTCCGCGCCAAAGCGCACGGCGTCGCGGGCATCTTCGGGGTCCAGGATGCCCTTGATGACCATCGGGCCCTTCCAGGCGTCGCGGATCCACTCCAGGTCCTTCCAGGAGATCGAGGGGTCGAAATTCGCGCCCAGGTAGCCCATGTAGTCTTCCAGGCTGACGTTCTTGCCCAGGTAGGTGGAGATGTTGCCCAGCGTGTGCGGACGGCCCAGCAGGCCCACGTCCAGCGCCCATTGGGGGTGGGTGACGGACTGCAGGTAGCGGCGCATGGCGGCGTTGGGGCCGCTCATGCCCGAATGCGCGTCGCGGTAGCGTGCGCCGGGCACGGGCATGTCCACGGTGAACACCAGGGTGGAGACGCCTGCGGCCTGCGCCCGCTCCAGCGCGTTCTTCATGAAGCCCCGGTCCTTGAGCACGTAGAGCTGGAACCACATCGGGCGGTTCAGCTTGGGCGCCACTTCCTCGATCGGGCAGACCGAGACGCTGGACATGGTGAAGGGAATGCCCTTCTGGCAGGCCGCCGTGGCCGCCTGCACCTCGCCGCGGCGGGCGTACATGCCGGTCAGGCCCACGGGGGCCAGCACGGTGGGGATGGCCAGCTTCTCACCGAACAGCTCGATGCTGGTGTCCAGCTGGCTCATGTCCTTGAGCACGCGCTGGCGCAGGGCCACATCGGCCAGGTCGCTGACATTGCGCGCCAGGGTCTTCTCGGCGTAGGCGCCGCCGTCGATGTAATGAAACAGGAAAGGCGGCAGGCGCTTTTGCGCTGCCGCACGGTAATCGGTGGTGGAGGAGATGATCATGGTTGGTTTCCTGCGGTGACCGCGAAGCGATGCAGCCGTTGGCGGCGCGCGGTGTCGGCATCGGACTGGTTCAGCCGGTGGTGGACGTAGGTCAGGTGATCGCTGATGGCGGCCCGGGCCTGTTCGGGCTCGCCGTCGATGATGGCCTGCATGAGGGCATGGTGCTGCTGCGTCAGGTGGTCCAGGGTGCCGGGGTCGCTGTGCACGAACATCAGCCGCCGGTTCTGCGCCACGGTGCCCAGCACCAGCTCGAACAGGCTACCCATGAGCTGCACCAGCACGGCGTTGTGCGAGGCCTCGGCAATCGCCAGGTGGAACTGGGCGTCGGCATGGGCGGCGCTGTCCGCATCCTGGCGCTGCTGGTGGTGCAGCATGTCGTCAAAGCAGCGGCGGATGCGGTCGTGGTCCTGCGCGGTGGCGCGCTGGGCGGCCCACCAGGCCGTGCTCAACTCCAGTGCCTGGCGCGCCTCCAGCACGTCGTAGCGGTACTGGGGGTCGTCGCGCAGCAAGGCGGCGAAGGGGGCCACGGCCTGTTCGTGCCACTGCGGCACGCGGGCGCAGACGAAGGTGCCCGCACCCACCCGGCTTTCCAGCACGCCCCGGGTGGAGAGTTTCTGGATCGCCTCGCGCAGCGCCGTGCGCGACACGCCCATGCGCTCGGCCAGCGTCCGCTCGGTCGGCAGCCGCTCGCCGGGTTGCAGCGGCGTGGTCTGGATCAGCTCCAGCAGACTTTGGGCGACACGATCGGACAGGCGCGGAGCGGGCATGGCATTTTTCAGGGGTGTTACGTGGTCGGAATCATCCACGGAAACACATAGGCCTGCAGCGTGCAGATGATGCCGATGATGACCAGGAAGGCCAGGCTGTGCTTGACGGTGAAGCGGAACAGGTCCGACTCCTTGCCCGCCAGGCCGACGGCCGCACAGGCGATGGCGATGGACTGGGGCGAGATCATCTTGCCGGTCACGCCGCCGGTTGTGTTGGCGGTCACCATCAGCACTTCAGGCAGACCCAGCTGCGCCGCCGTCGTGGCCTGCAGGGCCGCAAACAAGGCGTTGGCCGAGGTGTCCGACCCCGTCAGGAACACGCCGATCCAGCCCAGGAAGGGCGAGAAGAAGGTGAAGGCCTTGCCGGTGTGGGCCAGGGCAATCGCCAGCGTGCTGGACAGGCCCGAGTAGTTGGCGATGAAGGCGAAGGCCAGCACCATGCCGATGGAGTAGATGGGGAGGGCCAGTTCCTTGAAGGTCTCGCCCAGTGTCTTGACCGCGTCCGCGGGCTTCATGCGCAGGTAGACGATGGTCAGCACGGCAGCGATCAGGATGGCTGTGCCGGTGGCCGAGAACCAGTTGAAGGCATACACCGCGGCATAGGGCGAGGGGCTGGCGACGGCTGGCGGCAGCTTTTCAACCAGGTTGTGCAGCATGGGTACGGGAATGTTGATGACCCAGCTGGCCAGGGGGCCGCCTGCGGCGAACAGTGCCTTGAAGGGCTTGACGCTCCAGATCGTGACCATGACGGTCAGGATGATGAAGGGCGACCATGCCTTGAGCACCGTGCCCGTGGTCAGTGGCACCGATGTGGAGGGCGCGGTGGTGGCGGCGGTGGGCAGGCTGCCGGCTTCGGGGGCGAAGCGGAAGATGTGCTTGGGTTGCCAGAACTTCAGGAAGGCCGTCAGCACCACCAGGGCGACGATGGCGGAGGTGATGTCCGGCAGCTCGGGGCCGATGTAGTTGGCCGTGAAGAACTGCGCCAGCGCAAAGCTGCCGCCGCCGACGATGACGGCAGGCCAGGTTTCCTTGACACCGCGCCAGCCGTCCATGATGGCCATCAGCCAGAACAGCACGATGATGGTCATGAACGGCAACTGGCGGCCTGCCATCTGGCTGATGGCCATCGGATCGACGCCCGAGACCTGGCCAGCCACGATGATCGGAATGCCCATGGCACCAAAGGCCACGGGTGCGGTGTTGGCGATCAGGCACAGGCCGGCGGCGTACAGCGGCTTGAAGCCCAGGCCCATCAGCAGCGCTGCCGTGATGGCCACGGGGGCGCCGAAGCCGGCCGCGCCTTCCAGGAAGGCGCCGAAGCAAAAGCCCACCAGGATCAGTTGCAGGCGCTGGTCTTCGGTCACCGACAGGATGGAGGAGCGGATGACGTCAAACTGCCCGGTCTTGACCGAGATTTTGTAGAGGAACACCGCCGCGACGATGATCCAGGCGATCGGCCACAGACCGTAGAAGAAGCCGTAGACGACCGAGGCCAGGGCGGTGGCGACAGGCATCTGATAGAAGAACAGCGCCACCGACAGGGCCAGGGCCACGGTGATGGTGCCGGCCACATAGCCCTTGAGGCGCAGCTTGGTCAGCGCGATGAAGAAAAAGATGATGGGAATCAGCGCCACCAGCGCTGAGACCCACACGTTGCCGGCCGGGTCATAGTTCTGTGACCATATTGCTTGCATTGCCTTGACTCCTGATCGTTGTTGGGAAGGCGGTTCCTGCCGCACGCGCTGTGGCTTGCTTCCCGAGCTGGCTCCTGGAATCCGGCGTATGAAATCCGCGCCACGTGGATTGGTATGATCAATTTACCTATTCCCGGGCGGAAGTGATTGTAAAAAGCCGGTTTAGCGATAAATATAGGGGTTTACCTTGTGCTTTCTTGGTTTATTGGTAATACCAATTTATCGAAAAGCTTGACCCGCAGGTGACCTTGGCTGTACCGGATGGGTCGCCGCAGACCGGTTTTTTTGAAAGAATGGCGGCCATGAATGACCTGTCCACCATCACCTGTATCGAAGACCTGCGCGTGATCGCCAAGCGCCGCGTGCCGCGCATGTTCTATGACTATGCCGATTCGGGTTCGTACACCCAGGGCACCTACCGTGCCAACGAGGAAGAGTTCCAGAAGATCAAGCTGCGCCAGCGCGTGGCGGTGAACATGGAAGGGCGCAGCACGCGCACTACCATGGTCGGCCAGGACGTGGCCATGCCGGTGGCGATCGCGCCCACGGGCCTGACGGGCATGCAGCACGCGGATGGCGAGATCCTGGCGGCCAAGGCGGCCCAGGCCTTCGGCATCCCCTTCACGCTGTCAACCATGAGCATCTGCTCGCTGGAAGACATTGCCACCCACACCGACCGCCACCCCTTCTGGTTCCAGCTGTATGTGATGCGCGACCGCGGCTTCATGGAGCGCCTGATCGACCGCGCCAAGGCGGCCAACTGCTCGGCGCTGCAGCTGACGCTGGACCTGCAGATCCTGGGCCAGCGCCACAAGGACATCAAGAACGGCCTGTCGACCCCGCCCAAGCCCACGCTGGCCAACCTGATCAACCTGGCCACCAAGCCCCGCTGGTGCCTGGGCATGCTGGGCACGCGCCGGCGCAGCTTCGGCAACATCGTCGGTCATGTGGATGGGGTGGCCGACATGTCCTCGCTGTCGTCGTGGACGGCCGACCAGTTCGACCCGCGCCTGAACTGGGGCGACGTGGAGTGGATCAAAAAGCGCTGGGGCGGCAAGCTCATCCTCAAGGGCATCATGGATGTGGAAGATGCCCGCCTGGCCGCGCAAAGCGGTGCGGATGCGCTGATCGTCAGCAACCACGGCGGCCGCCAGCTGGATGGCGCGCCGTCGTCCATCGAGGCCCTGCCCGCGATTGCGCAGGCCGTGGGCAAGGACATCGAGGTGTGGATGGACGGCGGCATCCGCAGCGGCCAGGACGTGCTCAAGGCGCGTGCGCTGGGCGCCCAGGGCACTCTGATCGGGCGCAGCTTCCTGTACGGCCTGGGGGCCTTCGGCCAGGACGGCGTGACCCGCGCGCTGCAGATCATCCAGAAGGAACTGGACACCACCATGGCCTTCTGCGGCCACACCAACATCAACAACGTGGGCACCGACATCCTGCTGCCCGGCACCTACCCCCAGCCCTGGCACGACCGCGGCTGAGCCGTGCGCCGGTACCTGCCGCGCTGCGTGGCAGGTGGGCGGGCATATTGAAAAAAAGAGCGGCTAGCGCTTGTGCAAGCTGGGTTTTAATGTCAAAAGTATCTGAAACCAGGGTCTGACAAGCGCCAGCCGCTTCTTTTTTATCTGTCGTTGCTGGCTGTGCCCGCCGTCGCCAATCGGTGCGGGACGGTGTGGCCCCCGCGCCGTATGCTGCCAGCCCATGTCTGAATCGCTTGTTTCCTGGATGTGGCTGTGGGTGCCCATCACCCTGTTTGCGGCCTTGGCCCAGACCGTGCGCAACACGGCCCAGCGCAGCCTGACCCAGCAGCTGGGCACGCTGCCCGCCACGCTGGTGCGCTTTCTGTACGGCCTGCCGTTTGCGGCCGTGTTCCTGCTGCTGCTGTACGTGCTGCCGGCGCAGCCCCCGGCGCTGCCGCACTTCAGCGCCGCCTACCTGGGCTGGATCACGCTGGGCGCGGTGTTCCAGGTGGCGGCCACGGCGGCGCTGCTGCTGGCCATGAAGGAACGCAATTTCGCCGTGGCGGTCACGCTGTCCAAGACCGAGATCCTGCAGGTCGCCCTGTTCGGGGCCGTGTTCCTGCACGAGCTGCCCACGGCCCTGGCACTGGCGGCCATGGTGATTGCCACCGTCGGGGTGCTGCTGCTGTCGCTGCCGCCGCGCGGGCAACTGCTGTCGCTGCAGGCCTGGTTCAGCAAGTCGGCGCTATATGGTCTGGCCTGTGGGGCGTGCTTTGCGATTGCGGTCATCGGCTTTCGCGGCGGTGCGCTGGCGCTGCAGGCGCAGACGCCGTGGCTGTCGGGCGCCTGGGGCGTGTTGGTGGCGCAGACCCTGCAAAGCATCGTGCTGGGAGCCTGGGTGGCCTTCAAGACGCCGCAGGGCATCCGGCCCATCTTCCGGGCCTGGCGCATCTCGCTGCTGGCTGGCTCCATGGGCGCGGCGGCCTCGCTGGCCTGGTTCACCGCCTATGCCATGCAAAGCGCGGCGGCGGTGCGCACCCTGGGCATGGTGGAGGTGGTCTTCAGCTACCTGGTGTCGCGCCGCATGCTCAGCGAGCAGTTCAACCGCGCCGAGCTGCTGGGCATGGCGCTGATGGTGCTGGGCCTGGTGCTGATCTGCCTGCAAGGGGTCTGAAACTCTGGCGACAATAGGGCGGTGAGCCCTGCCGACCTGCCCCGCCGTATCGCCCATCTGGACATGGACGCCTTCTTTGCGTCCGTGGAACTGCTGCGCTACCCGCAACTGCAGGGGCTGCCGGTGGTGATCGGCGGCAGCCGCCACACGCCCGAGCATGAGCAGGCCCTGCTGGACCGCTGGGGCACGCTGGCGGCCATCCCCGTCGAGGCTTTTCCGCGCCTGGGCGGCTATGTGGGGCGCGGCGTGATCACCACCGCCACCTACCCGGCGCGGCAGTTTGGCGTGGGCTCGGCCATGGGCATGATGAAGGCGGCACGCCTGTGCCCGCAGGCCATCCTGCTGCCCATCGACTTTGTGCGCTACCGCCAGTTCTCGCGCGCCTTCAAGCAGGTCATCCTCGCGATGGCGCCGCTGATGGAGGACCGCGGCGTGGACGAGGTCTATATCGACTTCACCCAGGTGCCCGGTGGCCAGGACGAGGGCGGACGCGTGCTGGCCGCGCGCATCCAGGCCGCCATCCGGGCCGAGACGGGCTTGACCTGTTCCGTGGGGGTGGCCCCCAACAAGCTGCTGGCCAAGATGGCCAGCGAATTCGAAAAGCCCCAGGGCATCTCCATCGTCCAGCCGCAGGACCTGGCCACGCGCATCTGGCCCTTGCCGTGCCGCAAGATCAATGGCATCGGTCCCAAAGCCGGTGCCCGGCTGGAGCAACTGGGTATCCAGCGGATTGGCGAGCTGGCCGCCTGCAGCCTGCCCTGGCTGGTGCAGCATTTCGGCAAATCGTATGGGGCCTGGCTGCATGCGGTGTCGCACGGGCTGGACGATCGCCCGGTGGTCACGCACAGCGAGCCGGTCAGCATGAGCCGTGAAACCACCTTCGAGCGCGACCTGCATGTGCGCGAGGACAAGGCGGAGCTGGGCGCCAGCTTCACGCGCCTGTGCGAACGCGTGGCCGAGGACCTGCAGCGCAAGGGCTATGCCGGCCGCACGGTGGGCGTGAAGCTGCGCTACGCCAACTTCAAGAGCGTGACGCGCGAGGTGACGGTGGAGCACTACACCCAGGATGCAGCCACGATCCGCCGCATTGCCGGGCAGTGCCTCAAGCGCGTGCCCCTGGCCCAGAGCATCCGCTTGCTGGGGGTGCGCGTGGGCAGCCTGGTGCACTGGGATGCCCAGGCGCACAAGGCCGATGGCCCCCCGCTGCCCGGCGCCCGCCGCCCGGCCGGCGGCAGCGCCGATCCGCTGTCGCTGCCGCTGTTTTAGCCCGCACTGGTCGGGTTCGGCAGGGCGGTTGCACTGGTTTGGTGCTTAAAAACGTGGCAATTGTGAGCAACTGCAACCTGGTTGTGCGATGATGCGAGGTTTTCTTGCGCGCGGCCATGGTTTGCTTATGGCAAATCAATATGTGCGGGTGCAAGTTGTGTCAGTTAGTTTGGAGATGCAGCGTGCGAGCGAATTTCCCCGTTACCCAAAACAATTACGATTTTCCGGGCGATGAACTGCTGGTATCGGTGACCAATACCAAGGGCGAGATCACGCACTGCAACCCGGCGTTTGTGCGTGTGAGTGGTTATGCCTACGAGGACCTGATCGGGCAGCCGCACAACCTGATCCGCCACCCGGACATGCCCGAGGGGGCGTTCAAGGACATGTGGCGCACGATCGGCAACGGCTACCCCTGGACGGGGATCGTGAAGAACCGCCGCAAGAACGGCGACCACTACTGGGTGCGCGCCAACGTAACCCCCATCATGGAAGGGGGCCGGCCCCAGGGCTATCTGTCGGTGCGCACCAAGCCGGCGGTCCAGGACATCCAGGCGGCCGAGGCGCTGTATGCGCAGATGAACCAGGAAGCCCAGGCCGGTGCCGAAACCATGCGCCTGCGTGCCGGGGAAGTACGCCGTCTGGGCTGGCGCGGCCTGTGGGCGCAGCGCAGCGATGTCGGCCTGCTGGCGCGCATGGTGCTGATGCTGGCCACCGTGGCGGCACTGACCCTGCTGCCCGATGTGCTGGGCTGGCAGGGCGTGGCGGCCTGGGGCACGCGCCTGGCGGTGCTGCTGCTGGGCGGTGCCTGGGTGGCCTGGCGCTTCGAGTCACGCTGTGTGCGCGGCATCGAACAGGCCAGTGCCTGGGCGGCCCAGATGGCCAGTTGCAACCTGTCGAGCACCTGCAGCCACAACTACACCGGCAGCGTGGGCACCCTGATGGCCCGCCTGCAACAGATCCAGATCAATCTGCATGCGGTGGTCGGTGACGTGCTGACGGAGGTCCAGGGCTTCAACGACATGTCCAAGGAGATGGCGCACGCCAGCCTGGGCCTGGCCAAGCGCACGGAGTCGCAATCGTCCAGCCTGCAGCAGACGGCCGCGTCGATGGAAGAGATCGCCGGCACGGTGCTGCAAACGGCCGAGACCGCCCAGCAAATGGAGCAGGAAAGCAACCAGAGCAAGACCGTCGTGGGGCGCAGCGGACAGGCCATCCAGGATGTTGGCGGGGCCATGGAGCGTATCCGCGCATCGTCGACCCGCATGAGCGAAATCATCAGCGTGATCGAAAGCATCGCCTTCCAGACCAATCTGCTGGCCTTGAACGCGGCCGTGGAAGCGGCCCGTGCCGGCGAGCAGGGCCGTGGCTTTGCCGTGGTGGCGGGCGAAGTGCGCGCCCTGGCCCAGCGCAGTGCGTCGGCGGCCAAGGAAATCAGCGTGCTGATCCACCAGACCGTGGATGGCATCAACGACGGCAATGCGCGCATGCAGGCGGCCGGCAAAACGATCGACGGCATGGTCGAGGCTGTGGAACGCGTCAGCCACCTGGTGCGTGAAATCAGCCTGGCCACGCGCGAGCAATCGCAGGGCATTGCCCAGGTTAACGAAGCCGTGGCCAACCTGGATTCCATGACCCAGCAGAACGCCGCCTTGGTGGAGCAGTCCACGGGTTCTGCGGAACAGCTGAACACGAACGCCCAGCGTTTGCAGCGCTCGGTCTCGTTCTTCAAACTGACGTGAGCATGACTGTCACCGACCAGCAGCCCCAGGGCTGCTTTTTTTATGCCGGTTTGTGTAACAACTTAGACGCTGAAACCAGTGAGCTTGGTTAGCATGCAGGGATGCAAGTTTTGTTCATTATTTTGGCAATACTGGCGTTGCTGCTGTGGTGGGTGCGAAGCCGTGGCCCGCGCCAGCCTGCACCGCAGCGAGCCAAGCCATTGCCCGCAGCCGCCGTGGCCATGGAGCCCGAGCCGCCACCTCCGCCGGACAGCGATGTGAAGTTCCGCATGCGCGGCGAGCGTGGCATGGGCGGGCCCATCTACGGGGATGTGCTGTGCAGCGATGGGGTGTACTTGCCTTATGTCTGGGAGTCGGACTTTCACACTTCATTCGATGGCCGCTGGATTCGGACCGGCTCGTATGGGGATTCCACACCACGCCTGCTGGACCGCAAGAACCGCTGCAGCTGGCTGATGAGCGTGGCCGAGGCCAGCCTGGTGGACGATTTGCATTGGCGCCTGCCGCGCTGGAACGGTGAAAGCCAGGGGGGCAACGGCGTGGCTGCCGAAGGCCGCCATGTGCTCAGCGACGGCATCTTCGAGGCCTGGCTGGCCAAGCACGTAAGCGGCAAGGCACAAGCCTTGGTCGGGGTGTGCGACCTGTGGATCCCTGCTGATTGTGTGCCGGTGCAGGCACAGGCCATCCCGCCCGCGATCGCACAGCAAGACAACGCCGTGGTCCAGGTGGCCGTGCAGCGCCACTGGCCAATCTCCTTGCGGGTGCTGGACGACCCGCTGGAGCCTTTGCTCCATCCGCAGTGGCAACTGCAGATCAATGGCGAACCCCAGCAGTGGACGATTGACAGCCAGAGCCCGTTTGTCTGGCGCCCGGATGGCCAGGCCTTCGCCAGCTATGGTTTCCCGGTTACGGACAGCGCGCACAAGCCCAAGATGCGCCTGGGGGTGTGGAGCCTGGCGCTGGGCCGGCAGCAATGGTCTTACTGGATGCCGGAGGACCGCAAGCCCTGGACGGTCAACCTGCACCTGCCGCAGGAAGCTGCCGGCTATCCCGCGCTGAGCTGGGAGGGCGAGGAACTGCTGCAGTGTGTGGAGATGGACACCCCGCAGCTGGAACGCCTGCACGATGGCCGCAGCATCGCCTGCGTGGTGGGAGACGCGGTGCAGGGACGGGTGCAGCACCGGCCTGACGGACGCCCGCTGGTCAAGCCTTTGCCGGTGCGGTTGTTCCGCTGGCGCCGGGATCTACACAACCCCTTGCACTGGGAGGCGCAGAGCCTGCCGGTGGCGGGCCAGCCCCTGAGCTGGAGCCTGGTGCACGAGGCCAAGGACGAGCCCGGGGCGACCCCGGCGTATGCCGTGCAGTGGGGCGAGCACCAACTGCCCGGCTTGTGGGAACTGGAACATCTGGTGGTCGATGGCCAGTGGGCGCTGCTGTGCCCTTGGGGGCCGTCACCACTGCAAGGGGCCAAGCCGGTGCCCTGGGTCTGGGACGGCAAGCAACTGAATGCGATCGAGATGCACTGGCCGGTGTTGCGCATGCGCCCACACCTGCAGCGGGGGCGGGCGCAGTTGCTGGTGCTGGTGGGCTGTGGTCCGGACAACAGCAACCATGCCAGCAGCGGCTTGTGGCGCTGGCCGCTGCAGGTGGCCGATGAGGTCAACCTGGCCAAGCCCGGCTGGACCCCGGCGTACGAATGGCGGGAAGTGGGCGTGAACGCGCAAGGCGTGTGGAAGCTGCTGCCGCGCTGGCGCGAGGTGCGCCAGATCCAGCACCCCTGCGCCGATGGCGACTATGTCTGGCGCCTGCCGGCCTCACACGATGCGGCATGGTGGTGGGGGGGGCTGACCAACCACATGAACAACGAGTGGGCGCCGGAAGCCGCGCGCTGCGAAGGCGTGCTGGTCACACAGTCGGGGGCTGTGCTGTGCGGTGTGGGCCCCAGCGTCTGCCCGCACTATGCGGGGGACGGCTGGCTGGTGCTGGAATGGCTGGCGCGCGGGCAGCACAGCGAGCCCCACCACTGGAAGCTGCATTGGCTGAGCCCGCACAAGCACGAAGTCTGGACGCTGGAGCTGCGGGCCTTCACCCCGGTGGTGCAAGGCTGGGATGCACAGCAGGGTGTGCAATGGATGGACGAGGGCCTGCCGGTGGCCGAGGCTGCCACGCAGGAGTCTGCTGCACCTGTGCCAGAGATCCAGTACAACGTGATTGCCCCCATGCGCTGGGAGTCCGCGCAGCTCGATGTGCTCAAGCAAAGCGCGGCCGGTTTGTGGATTCGCAAGCAGGATGCGGTGTATGCCGATGCGATCGTACTGCGCGATGACTGGCCCTGGGTACGGGCCCCGGCCGCTGTGCGCACGGCATAAAAAACCGGCTTCGAGGAGCCGGTTTTTTTATGGTGCCTGCAGCAAGCAGGCGCTGCAGGGCAGGAAGCTTTAGGGCTTGTTGCCGGTCGGGAAGGGCCAGGCAGCCTGGGGAGCCAGCACGGTCTTGGCCACAGGCGCTGCGGTCTCCGTGGCAGGCGCAGCAG
>NZ_BBJR01000071.1 GCF_000739875.1 Comamonas aquatica NBRC 14918 | reverse complement strand
GCACGAAGGTGCTTCGGAAGTAATGCTGGTGTGTTACGAAGCACCACTGCCAACGCCGTATGACAGATTCCACGATGAGCCTCAGCCTCATTATGCTTGGGCAGTTTTGCTTGCTTTGGCTGCACCAGGTGAATTGGGGTTTAGCCTTAAGACCATACCTGCAACTGCGAGTGATATTTGCCAATCTCTGAAGTCAGGCTTGCCTCACGGCCTTGAGGTGCTGCATTTCTTGTTAAGTCGGGAGCGAGCGTCTTTGTGCGTTAGACATGGTAGTGGTGAGCAGCAGCGCTCCGGTTGTTGGTGGTGGGAGCGCTGTGGTGGGTGATCGGTTGAATCGCTGCTGGCGTGTGTTGGCCACAGGGCTTTGCTTTACCATTTTTGGGTTGGGCGGTTTGTTCGTGCCCTGTCTCGTTTATCCAGCATTGTTGCTGTGTGTGCGTAGCAACGAGCGCAGGCAGCATCTGTCACAGGCTGTAATTCATTACAGCTTCCGCTGGTTTGTGGCGTTGATGCGCTTTGTCGGCGTACTGTCGTACGAGGTGCGAGGTTCCGAGCGCTTGCAGCGTCGTGGACTTTTGATTCTGGCCAACCACCCCTCGTTGATCGATGTGGTGTTTCTGATTTCTTTTGTGCGCCATGCGGACTGTATCGTCAAGGCCGCGCTGGCGCGCAACCCGTTCACGCGCGGGCCGATCACTGCAGCAGGCTTTATTACCAACAGCGGCGGTGCCGAGCTGCTGGACGACTGCTTGCATTCGCTGCGGGCAGGTAACAACCTGATCATTTTTCCGGAAGGCACGCGCACCCCTTTGCAGGGCCAGGTACGTTTGCAGCGTGGTGCGGCCCATGTGGCAGTCAAAGGGCGCATTGCCATCACGCCGGTGCACATTCACAGCAGTCTACCTATGCTGACCAAGGGAACGTCTTGGTGGAAGGTGCCACAGCGCAAACCCCATTTCACCATTGAGGTGCGCGAGGACATCGCAGTCAATCCTTTCTGCGACGCAGCCCACAGCGAAGTGCTGGCGGCGCGCCAGGTGACGGAACACTTGTCAGAACAACTTTTTAGGGAACCTTCACGTGCTTCAGCTTGAACAAGAGATCAAAGAACTCATCATTTCTTCCCTGGCGCTGGAAGACATCACTCCCCAGGACATCGACGCCAGCGACGCGCTGTTTGTAGACGGTCTCGGGCTGGACTCCATCGATGCCCTGGAGCTGGGCCTCGCCCTGCAAAAGCGCTATGGCGTGAGCATGTCGGCCGACTCCGAGCAGACCCGCCAGCATTTCCGCAGTGTCCAGGCACTGGCCGCCTTCGTCGCTGCACACCGCGCGCACTAAGTCCTGAACCACGAACATCCTATGAACAAAGAAGCCATCTACGAACGGATTGTCCAGATCCTGCAGGACACTTTTGACATCGAGGCCGAGCGCATCACACCAGAGTCCAAGCTGTATGAAGACCTGGACATTGACAGCATTGACGCGGTCGATCTGATCGTGCAGCTCAAGCCCCTGGCGGGTAAGCGTTTGAATGCCGAGGCTTTCAAGTCAGTGCGCACTATCCAGGACGTGGTGGATGCCCTGCATCAACTGGTCAACGAAGACAGCACCGTCGCCTAAAGGCTCCCACGCCATGCGCAAAGCTGCCACTGCGGCCTTGCTGGTGCTGACGCTGCTGTACCCATTTGGGGTGTATGCCGCTTTGGACCATGTGGCGCCGCACTGGTTGGCCGGCGCCATGGTGCTGCTGTCCCTAGCACGGGCGGTCAGCACTCGCCAGGGTTTCTGGTATCTGGTGGCTGCTGGGGCGGGTGTGCTGGGGTTGTCGTCGTGGTGGCAGGGCGATGCTCAGGCTGTGAAGCTCTATCCGGTGCTGGTCAACGCCGTGCTGCTGGCAGTGTTTGGCTGGAGCCTGCGCTGCCCACCCTCGGTGGTGGAGCGCCTGGCGCGCCTGCAGACGCCTGATCTGCCAGCGGCTGCCGTGGGCTACACGGCGCGGGTCACGGCACTGTGGTGCAGTTTTTTTGTGCTGAATGGCACGGTGGCGGCCTATACAGCGCTCTACAGCAGCGATGCCACTTGGGCGCTGTACAACGGGCTGCTGGCCTATGTGGCTATGGGGGTGCTGATGGCTGGAGAGTGGCTGGTGCGCCAGCATGTGCAGCGCCGCCATCGATTGGAGCAGGCCCTAGGGGCATCAAACGAATGAGGATATACGCCCTGTGAATCCAGGCTTGACATTGGCCCAGGTGGCCCTGCCGCAGTCCCGTGCGGCAACGCATGCCGTGGCAAAGCTGGCCACGGGCGTGGTCACGCATGCGCAATGGGTGCGCCAGGTGCAAGCGTGGTGCGCTGCCTTGCAGCAGGTGCCCGGGCAGGATGTGGCTTTGTACCTGGACGAGCCGCTGGCCTTTGCCGCTGCGCTCTGGGGGGCGTGGCATGCGGGCAAGACACCGGTGCTGCTCAGCGATGTCCATCCTCAGACCTCGGCACAGTTACTGCCCCAGGTAGCGGCTTGTGTTGGGCAACTGCCTAACGCCATCGTCACCGCGCATGATGCGGCCGTGGTCGATGCCGTAGCGCTCCAGCCGTTGAACATGACTCAGGCGCGCGTGGTGCTGTTCACCTCCGGTTCGACCGGCATGCCGGAGCGCATTGAAAAACACTTGGCGCAGCTGGATGCAGAGGTCCACGCGCTGCAGTCTGTCTTTGGTGCTGATTTTGCCCCCCCCGGTGTGCAGGTGCTGGCCACCGTGTCACACCACCATATTTACGGGCTGCTGTTCCGATTGCTGTGGCCTTTGTCGTCTGGGCGCTTGCTGGGCACGCACTTTGCGCGCTACCCGGAAGAGCTGGTGCAGCAATTGCAGGCAACACCTTCCGGTCTGCTGGTGTCCAGCCCTGCACTGCTAGGGCGCCTGCCCGCACAGCTGGACTGGGGGGGCGCCACGACTGGCTTGCGTGGCGTGTTCTCGTCCGGTGGGCCGCTGTCGGCCGAGGCATCGATGCACACCCAGCAACTGCTGGGCCATTCGCCCACCGAGGTGTTTGGCAGCTCAGAAACCGGCGGCATTGCCTGGCGCCGCCGCGCCGAGCATAGCGATGTTTGGCAAACACTGCCGGGCGTGGCCTTGCGTGTGCTCGACAGTGGTTGCCTGGCCGTGCAATCCCCGCATTTGCCCCAGGCCTCTGTTTGGTGGGAAACGGCCGATCGTGTGGAAGCCAGTCCAGATGGTCATAGCTTTGTGTTGCTAGGGCGCTCCGACCGCGTGGTGAAAATTGCAGAAAAACGCGTGTCGCTGACGGCCATGGAGCGTAGCTTGCAAGCCCACGATTGGGTGAAGCAAGCCCGGGCCGTGGTACTGGAAGGTGATGGTGCATCTGCCCGGGTGGGCATGGTGGTGGAGTTGGCTGAATGCGGCTGGCAGGTGCTGCAGCAGCAAGGCCGCCGTGCTGTGGGCCAGGCCTTGCGCAGCGTTCTGGAGGGCGTGGTGGAGCGTGTGGCACTGCCGCGCAGTTGGCGCTATGTGGAGCAGTTGCCGGTCAACACCCAGAGCAAGACTACGCAGCAGAGCCTATTGGCTTTGTTCAACCCGGTGGTGCCGCAACCGCACTGGCTGGAGCGCAACACCACCCAGGCTGTGGCCGAGCTTTATATCCAGCCCCAGCTGCTCGTATTGGAAGGCCATTTTCCCGGCGCTACGCTGGTGCCCGGCGTGGCCCAGCTGCATTGGGTGGTCAGCCTGGGACAACAGGCGTTTGGCCTGAAGTCGCGCTTTGCAGATGTTCAGCTGCTCAAATTTCAGCAACCCATCTTGCCAGGCGATACGGTCCAGTTGCAACTGCAGTGGCATGCCGAAAAAGGTTGCTTGCAATTCGCACTGACGTCAGCGCGTGGTGCGCACGCCAGCGGCAAGTTGCTGGAGTGGACGCTGTGATGGACTTTCGTCCCATTGCGGTGATTCCCGTCTATAACCACCCGGACACCATTGGCCTGATGGTGCAGGGCGTGTTGCAAGCAGGCTTGCCCTGCTTGCTGGTGGATGATGGCAGTGAGCCGCGCTGTGCGGCCGTGCTGCAGGCGCTGGCAGCGCAGCATGCACCCCGGGTGCAACTGCTGCGCTTGGCGCAGAACCAGGGCAAAGGGGGGGCAGTGATGGCCGGCATGCGCCAGGTCTACGCGCAGGGTTACAGCCATGTGCTGCAGATCGACGCCGATGGCCAGCATGCTGTTACGGATATCCCCGTTTTTTTGGCCTTGGCCCGCCAGCATCCGCAGGCCATGATTTGTGGCGCACCGGTGTATGACGCCAGCGTCCCTAAAGGCCGCTTGTATGGCCGCTACCTGACCCATGTGTGGGTGTGGATCAACACGCTGTCACTGGAGATTCGTGACTCCATGTGCGGCTATCGCATCTACCCTTTGCCCGCCACGGTGGCGGTGCTGGACAGCGCTGCCATTGGCAAGCGCATGGACTTTGATACCGAAGTCTTGGTGCGCATGCACTGGCAAGGCATGCGCTTTGTGACCCAGCGCACCGCTGTCACCTATCCGCTGGATGGTCTGTCGCACTTCCAGGTCTGGCGCGACAACTTGCAGATTTCGGGCATGCACGCGCGCTTGTTTGCCGGCATGCTGTGGCGCAGCCCCAGATTGCTGGCCCGCAAGCTGGTGGGAAGGCGCGGCGCATGAGCATGCCCCAACACAGCGATTCACCCGCGCAGCGCGCTGCTGCTCCCACGCACTGGGCGCAGATTGGGGAGAGCACTTTTGTGGCCGGAATGTGGCTGCTCTACCACCTGCACCGCTTGCTGGGGCGCTGGCCGTTCTTGCTGTGCCTGTATCCGGTGGTGGCCTATTACTGGCTCACACGCCCATTGGCGCGGCGCTCTTCGCTGCAGTATTTGCAGCGCATGCAGCAGGCCCACGGCCTGTGGGCGCGCATGCCGGGTTGGTGGCACAGCCAGAAGCACTTTCGCATGTTTGCCCAGGTGATTCTGGATAAGCTGCTGGCGTTGACTGGTCGCTACCGCACAGAGCGGGTGCGTTTCAATGGTGACCAGCCGCTGCTGGAACTGCTGGAGCATGGGCAGGGGGCTGTTATTGTCACCGCCCACATGGGCTGTATCGAGCTTTGCCAGGCTATGGCTAGGCTGCAGCCCAATCTGCGCCTGAATATCCTGGTGCACACAAAGCATGCCGAGCAGTTCAACCGCCTGCTGCAGCGTTTGGCGCCCGACACTGGTGTGCGTCTGCTGCAGGTGGCTGATTTCAGTGCCGCCACCGCCATGATGCTGGCCGAACGTGTGGCGTGCGGTGAATTCATTGCCATTGCCGGCGACCGCGTGCCGGTGCACGACAGCAAGACCACGCGGGCGCAGTTTCTGGGCCACGAAGCGGCTTTTCCTTGCGGACCCTATGTGTTGGCCGCACTGCTCAAGTGCCCGCTGTATTTCATGGGTTGTGTGCACCAGGGCCGGGGCTATGCCGTGGAGTTTGTCCCCATCGCAACCCAGGTGCAGCTCCCGCGCGCGCGCCGCAATGAGGTGCTGGCCGAATACGCCCAGTTGTATGCCCAGCAACTGGAGCGCTTGCTGTGCCAGGCGCCATACGACTGGTTCAACTTTTTTCCGTTTTGGGAGCAAGGTGGGCCCGCCGCCATGCAGCCCCCATCTGCTTCCTGTGCTTCCTGATTTGTTTGCCGTGAGTAACCCCGCATGACCCAGAATGCCCGCCCCGCGCTCATCTTTTTTGATGGCACGCCCCTGCAGATCGAACAGATCACGGCCATTGCCCAGCAGCAGGCCCAGGCCGCACTGTCGCCCGAACCTGCGTTTCGTGCGCGCATCCAAAAGGGTGCGGATTTTCTGGACCGCCTACTGGCCGAAGATGGCGTGGTCTATGGCGTGACTACAGGCTATGGCGACTCGTGCACGGTGGAGATTCCGCCGGCGTTGGTGCCCGAGCTGCCCCACCACCTGTATGCTTACCACGGCTGCGGTGCCGGGCGCTATCTGACGCCGGTGGAAACGCGCGCCGTGCTGGCGTGCCGGATGGCGTCGCTGGCGCAAGGAATGTCGGGCGTGAGCTGGGCGCTGCTGCAGCAGCTTGAACACCTGCTGCAGCACGACATCCTGCCGCTGATTCCGGCAGAAGGTTCGGTGGGCGCCAGTGGTGATCTGACACCGCTGTCTTATGTGGCTGCAGCCTTGTGTGGTGAGCGTGAAGTGCTCTATAAAAATGAGCGCATTCCCGCCGCAGAGGCCTTGCTGCTGACCGGCGCCACACCGTTGAAGCTGCGCCCCAAGGAAGGCCTGGCGTTGATGAATGGCACGGCCGTGATGACGGCCCTGGCCTGCCTGGCCTGGCAGCGCGCCCAGTATGTGAGCCAGCTGGCTTGCCGCATCACGGCGGCCAATGTGGTGGGCATTGCAGGCAACGCCCACCACTTTGATGAAACCCTGTTTGCTGCCAAGCCGCACCCCGGCCAACAGCGCGTGGCTGCGCGCATCCGCTCCGACTTGGTGGCCGAGGCGCCGCTGCGCAACTCGCACCGCTTGCAAGACCGTTATTCCCTGCGCTGCGCCCCGCATGTGATCGGCGTGCTGGAAGATGCACTGCCCTTTATGCGTCAGCTGGTGGAAGGCGAGCTGAACTCCGCCAACGACAACCCGCTGATCGATCCGGAGCAGGAACGTGTGCTGCACGGCGGTCATTTCTATGGCGGCCACATCGCGTTTGCCATGGACGGGCTCAAGAACGCCGTGGCCAATGTGGCCGATCTGTTGGATCGCCAACTGGCACAGCTGGTGGACACCCGCTACAGCCAAGGCCTGCCGTCGAACCTGTCGGCCGCGCAGGGCGAGCGCCGAGCCATCAACCACGGGCTCAAGGCGGTGCAGATCAGCGTGTCGGCCTGGACGGCCGAGGCACTGAAGCTGACCATGCCGGCATCGGTGTTCTCGCGCTCCACAGAATGCCACAACCAGGACAAGGTCAGCATGGGCACGATTGCCGCCCGTGATGCACTGCGCGTGCTGGAGCTGACCGAGCAGGTGGTGGCCGCCATGCTGATTGCCGCGCGCCAGGCCGTGGTACTGCGCCAGCGTGTGCAGACCGATGTGCCGGTGGGCGAAGCCGTGCGGGCCTGGGTGGCCGATTTGGCCGCGCGCGTGCCGTTGGTCGAGGAGGACCGCGCGCTGGACCAGGATCTGCAGCGCTTGCTGGCAGACATCCGTGACCGCGCCTGGAGCCTGTATGCCCACTGAACAAGAACTGGCATCGCGCGAACGGCTGAGCTACGAGATCGAGGTCACGCCGGCCTTCTATGACATCGACGTGATGGAGATCGTCTACCACGGTAACTATGTGCGCTACCTGGAGCTGGCGCGCAGCGCGCTGTTGGCCCAGTTTGATTACGACTACCCGCGCATGCGCGATTCTGGCTATGGCTGGCCGGTGGTGGACATGCGCCTTAAATACGTGCGCCCGGCGCTGTTTGGCCAGAAGCTGAAGATTCGCGCCACCATCACCGAGTGGGAAAACCGCTTGCGCATCGACTATGTGATGCGCGACGCGGCCACGGGCCACAAGGTCAACACGGCCCACACCATCCAGGTGGCGGTCGATATGCACACCAAGGAGATGTGCTTTGTCTGCCCGCCCGTGCTGTGGGAACGCCTGGGGGTGCAGCCATGAAGCGCGTGCCGTTGTCGGGTGCGTGCGGTGTTTGGGGTGTGGGGGCTGCGCTGGTAGCCTGCGCACAGTTGTTGGCTTTTTCACCCGTACAGGGCGCCCCATCTGCGCCAGCAGCTGCAAAAAACGAAGCGTCGAGCGCACAGGCGCTGCTGGCCAAGGTGCGCCAGCGCGTGCAGGATGCGCCGGTGGTGCGCGGCCAGTTCACCCAGCTCAAGACGGTGCAGGGGTTCAAGCAGCCGCTCAAATCCTCGGGCGATTTTGTGGTCGCGCGCGGCAAGGGTATTGCCTGGCAGGTGCGCCAACCGTTTGCGTCCACGCTGATTGTCAAGCCCGACAGCCTGCTGTCGCGTGCAGCCGATGGCAGCGTGGCCATGCAGATGAAGGCGCAGGACGAGCCGGTGCTGCGCACCATCAACGCGATGTTGTTTGCTGTGATGGCGGCTGATCTGGCGCAACTGAGCCAGTACTTTGAAGTGACGGGTCAGGTGCAAGGCAACAGCTGGACGCTGCACCTGGTGCCGCGCGACGCTATGTTGGCCCAGTGGCTGCAGGCCGTGGACTTGCATGGTCAGCAGTTTGTGCAAGAAGTGCAGCTGCAGGAAGCGCGCGGTGATCGCAGCCAGATACTGATACAAAATCCGGCTGCAGAGCAAGCACTGCGAGCACAAGATGCTTCACTTTTTGAGTAAGCCCTGAGCCGCATGCATTCCACGTTTTCTTCCGCACCGGCCGCCGCAGGCCCTGGCCGCCTGTGGCGCTGGGCCGCACTCGCTTGGCTGCTGGTGGTGCTGGCCGTGGCGGGGCACCAATGGCGCTTTTGGCAGCAGGACCGCATTGACACCGATGTGCTGGCCTTGTTACCGCTGAATGAGCAGGCGCCGGATGTGGCGCGCGCCACGCAGCAGCTGTCCGAGCAGCTGTCGCGCCAGGTGGTGGTGCTGTTGGGCACGGCCCAGTGGGCCGATAGCCGCAACGCGGCCCAGGTGTTTCGTCAAAGCCTGGCCGAGCAGCAGCTGGCACCGTTGCGCGAAGAGCCGCTGGCGCAGCAAACCTCCATGCAATCAGCGCTGGACTTCTACCAGCCCTGGCGCCAGGCGCTGCTCACCCCGCAGCAGCGTGAGCGGCTACAAAAAACGCCGCGCGAAGCCTTGGTGCAGCAGGCGCTGCAGGACCTGTACCAGCCCGGCATGCAAGCTAGGTTGACCGATTGGGTGAGTGATCCTCTGGGGCTGTGGACACAGTGGTGGGCCGCCCGCGCTGGCCAGAGCCAGGCGCGTCCGCGCGATGGAGAGCTGTGGGTATCCGCGCAAGAGCGCCAATGGGTGCTGCTGCAGTACGGCCTGTCGGGCTCGGCTTTCCGCCTGTCGGGTGAGCCTATCTTGCAAGATACCATGCAGGCCGCGCTGGCCCAGGTGCGCCAGCAATGGCCTGACGCACAGTTGCTGTTGGCTGGTGTGCCGCTGCACGCCGAAGCTGCGGCCACCCAGGCCCACGGCGAGATCAACACCATTGGCTGGGGTTCGCTGGCTGGGGTGCTGCTGCTGGCGTGGTTGGCGTTTCGCTCGGTGCGGCCGGTGGCACTGGTGGGCCTGTCGCTGCTGGTGGGCACGGCCGTTGCCTTGTCGGTGACAGCGCTGTTTTTTGACCAGGTGCATTTGCTGACCTTGGTGTTTGGCGCCAGCCTGGTGGGCGTGGCCGAAGACTATGGCATCCACTATTTCGCGGCTCGCCAGGGCGAGCCAGACCGCACGCCCCATGCGCTGATGCGGGCGCTGCAGCCCGCACTGTGGCTGGCGTTGGGCACCAGCGTGATCGCTTATGTGGCGCTGGGCGCCGCTGCCTTTCCGGGGCTGCGGCAGATGGCACTGTTCTCGGTGGTGGGGCTGGCCGCCGCAATGCTGACGGTGGTGTGCTGGTTCCCGTGGCTGGACCGTGGCCAGGTGCCGCAAAGCCGCGTTGCCCATCGCATTGGCCAAACACTGAACGCCTGGCCGCGCTGGCGTGCTGCGACCTGGGGATCGGCCTTGTTGTGCGCGCTGATGGCCGCAGGGATTTGGTTGAGCGGCGGCGTCAACATCCAGGACGATGTGCGCCAGTTGCAAAACGGCAACCCCAGCCTGATCGCGCAGCAGCGCCAGGTGGGGGAGATGCTGGGCTTGCCCAGTCCGGCGCAGTTCTATCTGGTCAAGGGCAGCGATGCGCAGCAGGTGCTGCAGCGCGAAGAAGCACTCAAAGCGCGACTGGATGCACTGGTGTTGCAACACCAGTTGGCGGGTTATACAGCGGTGTCGGACTGGGTGCCTTCGGCGCAGCGCCAGGCGCAGGATGCGGCGTTGGTGCGCAGCGTGCAGGCCGATGTGCTGCAGGGCATCAATGCCCAATTGGGCGAAGCCTTTGCCCCACCTGCGGTGAAAGCAGCTGCCTCGCTGGATGTACAGGACTGGCTGGCGCAGCCCATAGCCGCGGCAGCGCGCCCGTTGTGGCTGGGCACGTACGACGGTGCCACACGCAGCATGCTGATGCTGCGCGGCGTGCAAGGCCAGGCAGCGCTGCCGGCGCTGGCGGCTGCGGCACAAGGGCTGGAAGGCGTGACCTGGGTGGACAAACCCGCCGAAATTTCGGGTTTGCTGCAGCGCTACCGCATCTCGATGACCGAGTTGCTGGTGCTGGGCCATGCCCTGGTGCTGGGCGCGCTGTGGCTGCGCTTTGGCCGCAAAGCCTGGCGGGCGTGGGTGCCCACGGTGCTGGCCAGCCTGGCCGTGGTGGCCGTGATGGCGGCCTGGGGCCAGCCTTGGCAGCTGTTCAATGTGCTGGCGCTGATGTTGCTGCTGGGCGTGGGCATTGACTACGGCATTTTTTTGCAGGAACACGAGGACGATCCCCATGCCTGGTTGGCGGTGGTCATTGGTGCTGGCAGCACTTGGCTGTCCTTTGGCCTGCTGGGCCTGTCGAGCACACCTGCACTGCGCGCTTTTGGCGTGACGCTGATGCTGGGCCTGCCCCTGGTGCTGGTGCTGGCACCGCTGTTTCGTGCAGGAACGGCTGCAGTTGCCGGTAGCGCGCCACCATTGCTTGATCGAGAACAACTGACGCAGAGAGGGTGAGGGGGTACAACCCCTTGCCGAAAAGGAGTGAGGACATGACACGCATAGAACAAACCGAAATCTTGATCATTGGTGCCGGCCCGTCGGGTGCGGTGGCCGCAGGCCTGCTGCGCAAGCAAGGGCGCCAGGTGCTGATCCTGGAGAAGGAAACCTTCCCCCGGTTTTCGATTGGTGAAAGCCTGCTGCCGCAGAGCATGGAATACATCGAGCAAGCCGGCATGCTGCAGGATGTGGTGGAAGCCGGCTTCCAGTACAAAAACGGCGCGGCTTTTGCTAAGGGCGAGTTGCGCTCGGCTTTCGATTTTCGCGATAAATTTTCGCCTGGCTGGGGTACCACCTACCAGGTGCAGCGCGCGAACTTCGACAAAGTGCTGGCCGATGCGGCCGAGAAGGCGGGCACGGAAATCCGCTACCGCCACACCGTGGTGGCCGTGGATGTGACCGGTGTCCAACCGCAGGTGACCGTGCGTTCGCCGGAAGGGGAAGAGTACGTGGTGCAGGCCCGCTACCTGTTGGATGCCAGCGGCTTTGCCCGCATCCTGCCACGCATGCTGGATCTGGAGCGTCCTTCGGATTTCCCGGTGCGCGGCGCGCTGTTTACGCACATCGAAGACCGGATCGCCCCCCAGGACATGGACCGCAACAAGATCCTGATCTCGGTCCATCCCGAGCACCAGGACGTGTGGTTCTGGACCATTCCGTTCTCGAACGGCCGCTGCTCGCAAGGTGTGGTGGCTACGCCGGAGTTTCTGGCACGCTACGAGGGGACCGAGGTCGAGCGTCTGCGCGCCATCATTGCCGAGGCGCCCAGCCTGTCGCATGTGCTGCGCAATTCGCAGTGGGACACAGCGGGCCGCTCCATCACCGGCTATTCGGCCAATGTGACATCGCTGTGGGGTAATGGCTACGCCTTGCTGGGCAATGCAGGCGAGTTTCTCGACCCTGTGTTCTCCAGCGGGGTGACCATCGCCTTCAAGTCTGCTAGTTTGGCTGCCCATTGCATTGCACGCATGTGGCAGGGCGAGACAGTGGACTGGCAAAAAGACTATGCCGTGCCGCTGCAAGCAGGCGTCAACACCTTCCGAGCCTTTGTGCAAGGCTGGTATGACGGTGGCTTCCAGGACGTGATCTTTCACCAGCACAGCAGCCAGGAGATTCGACGCATGATTTCTTCCATTCTGGCGGGATATGCCTGGGATGTGAACAATCCCTATGTGGCTGAGCCGCAGCGCCGGCTGGGCGTACTGCGCGAGCTGTGCCGTTCGACCCAGGCTGAACCTGCATGATGAAAAAGACTGGTTTCACTCTGCACCGCGCCGTCAGTCTGGCCAGCGCTGTGGTGTGTGTGCTGGGAGGCTGTGCCAGTGCGCCAGTAATGACGGGGAGAGTAGAGCGCGTTGCACCGTTGCAGCTGACGCTCGCACCGGTCTCGTTGGGTTGCAGCTTGGCCGTGCAGCAGCAACTGACGGTGCAACCACCAAGCGGGTCTGCGCAAACCCTGGACGCCCTGCTGGAGGTCGATGGGCAGAGCGTGCGCCTGGCCTTGTTCCACCTGGGGCAGCGCATGGGTGCACTGAGCTGGGATGGCCAGCAACTGCAGACCCAGCTGTCACGCTGGTGGCCTGCGCAACTGTCGCCCGTTCAGGTGTTGAGCGATATGCAGCTGGCGCTGTGGCCTGCGCCAGCTATTGCACAGGCCTTGCCTGCTGGCTGGCAGGTGCAGGACGGTGCGCAAGTGCGCCGGTTGACACACCAAGGTCAACTTCGTGTCGAAGTACAGGCCGTGGGAAAGGATGCATTTGAGATTCGATATGCGCCTGCGGCTTGGAGTTTGCTGGTGGCATCGCCTGGCGGAATGCAGCCGTGCATGGCTGCGCAGGAGGCGCTATGAGCCGCGTTTACATCCCGGCCATGGCGGTTTGCAGTGCCTTAGGGGGGGATGCAGCCAGCTTGCGCGCCGGCATGTGGGCTGCGCAAGACCCGTGCAGTTTACAGATGACAGACCGCTATTCACCCGGTCGCAGCCTGCCACTGGGGTGTTTGCCTGCGCAGCTGCAGCTGCCCGTGCTGGATTTCGCACCGCCCACGCAACGCTCGCGTAACAACGCCCTGGCTTGGTATGTGGCACAGCAGCTGCGGACAAACGTGGATCAGGTGATCGAACGTTGGGGCGCACATCGCGTGGCAGTGGTGGTCGGCACCAGCACGGCAGGGGTGCAAGAAGGTGAGCAGGCCGCGGCCATGTGGAGCGCCCAGCAGTGCTTTCCGCAAGATTTTGATTACGCGGTGCAGGAGATGGGCAATGTGGCTGCTTTTTTGGCACAGCATCTGGGTATCCAAGGCCCGGCGCACACCATCTCCACCGCATGTTCTTCAGGTGCTAAAGCGCTGGCATCGGCTGCGCGCTGGTTGCAGGCAGGTCTGGTCGATGCGGTGGTTGCAGGCGGTGTTGATGCACTGTGCGCCTTTACCGTGGCGGGCTTCAGCGCACTGGAGGCCGTATCAGATGTGCGCTGCAACCCGTTGTCGGTCCATCGCCGTGGCATCAACCTGGGCGAGGGCGCTGCTGTATGTTTGCTGACGCGCGAAGAAGCCCCTGTATGGCTGGCAGGCTGGGGCGAGACGCAGGACGCCCACCATATGTCAGCCCCTGATCCCAGTGGCCGGGGGGCGGTCGCGGCCATGCAACTGGCACTGCAGCGTGCGGGCTTGCGCCCGCAGGACGTAGATTATGTGAATCTGCATGGCACAGCCACGGTGCACAACGATGCTATGGAAAGCTTGGCGGTGCACCAAGTGCTGGGCAGCGAGGTGCCCGTGAGCTCCTCCAAACCTCTGACCGGCCACACGCTGGCAGCTGCTGGCGCCGTGGAGGCCGCCATGGCTTGGCAACTGCTGCAGGATAACCCACAAGGGCTGCTGCCAGTGCACTGGTGGGATGGTGCGCCAGACCCTCTACTGCCCGCGTTGCGCGTGGTGCAACCAGGCATGACACTTGGGCGTGCGCCACGGGCTGTGCTGAGCAATTCTTTTGCCTTTGGCGGCAGCAATTGTGCGTTGCTGCTGGCTGCTGCCTGAGGTGTGATCCCCATGAATGTGTTTTTACCAATCGAGAACTATGTGCCCCACCGGGGCGTGATGCTGCTGCTCGACCGCCTGGTCCACGCCGATGCGGAGGGGGCCGTGGCCCAGGTCACGGTACCCCGTGATGGACTGTTTGTGCAGGAAGCGGGTATGCCGGCCTGGGTGGGTGTGGAATACATGGCCCAGACCGTGGCCGCTTGGGCAGGCTGGCAGGCTTTGCAAGCCCAGCAGTCCGTCAAATTGGGTTTTTTGCTGGGTACCCGCAAATACCAAGCCGAATGCAGCCATTTCGTACTGGGTACAACGCTGCAAGTGCGGGTGCACAGCGAGCTGGTGGGTGATAACGGCCTGGGAATGTTTGCCTGCGAAATCGTGCAGGCCGAGGCAGGTGCTCAGGAGCATGTGCTGGCCCAGGCGCGTATCTCTGTGTACGAACCCGAGGACGGAAGCGCATATATTCACGCGCTAGAAAAACAGGGAGTGAGTGAACAACATGAATGAGGCCCCCCAAACAGCCACCGTGTTGGTGACCGGGTCCAGCCGGGGCATTGGCCGCGCGATTGCCCTGCGCTTGGCCCGCGATGGTTTTGACATCGTGGTGCATTGCCGCAGCGGGCGCGAACAGGCGCAGCAGACCGCGGATGCCATCCAGGCACTGGGCAGACAGGCCCGTGTGCTGCAGTTTGATGTGGCCGATCGTGCAGGCTGTGCCGCGCAGCTGGACGCTGATATGGCTGCGCACGGCGCTTACTACGGCGTGGTCTGCAATGCTGGCATTGCCCAGGACAACGCATTTCCCGCCATGACGGGTGAGGAATGGGATGCCGTAGTGCATACCAACCTGGATGCGTTCTACAACGTGTTGCACCCCATCGTCATGCCCATGGTGCGTCGACGCCAGCCGGGGCGCATTGTCACGTTGGCTTCGGTGTCCGCACTGATGGGCAACCGCGGACAGACCAATTACAGCGCGGCCAAGGCCGGGGTGATTGCTGCGACCAAGTCGCTGGCCATCGAGTTGGCCAAGCGCGAGATCACCGTCAACTGCGTGGCGCCAGGCCTGATCGATACCGAGATGGTCAGCGATGATGTGCTGGAGCACGCGCTGGAGCTGATTCCCATGCGGCGAATGGGCAAGGTAGATGAAGTAGCCGGACTGGTGGCATTTCTGATGGGCAACGAGGCATCGTACATCACACGCCAGGTGATCTCTGTCAACGGAGGCATGATCGGATGAGTGGAGCAAGCAAGCGGCGCGTGGTCGTCACCGGTATTGGCGCGCTGAGCCCCTTGGGCCATGACTGGGCGACGGTGCGGGAGCGGTTGCGCACAGGCCTCACTGCCATTCGCGTGATGGATGAGTGGAAGGTCTATGAAGGCCTGAACACGCAGCTGGGCAGCACCGTGCCCGCGTTTGATCTGCCCGCGCATTACAACCGCAAGACCATGCGCAGCATGGGCCGTGTGGCGTTGATGGCCACCCGTGCGAGCGAGCTGGCGCTGGAAGACGCGGGACTGTTGGGCGACCCTTTTGTCAAAAGCGGGCAGATGGGCGTTTCCTATGGCTCATCGGCGGGCACACCGGCTGCGATTGGCGACTTCGGCCGCATGATGGCTGACAAGAGTACCGAGGGTATCAACGCCAACACCTACATCAAGATGATGTCGCACACAGCGGCGGTGAACATTGGTGTGTTCTTCGGCACTACGGGACGCATCATCACCACCTCCAGCGCTTGCACCTCGGGCAGCCAAGGGCTGGGTTATGCCTTCGAGGCCATTCAAAGCGGCAAGCAGCTCGCCATGTTGGCGGGGGGCGCAGAGGAGTTGGATGCCACGCAGGCCGCTGTCTTTGACACCTTGTTTGCCACCAGCCTGAAGAACGAGACTCCGGAGCTGACGCCACGCCCCTTCGATGCGCAGCGCGATGGCTTGGTGTTGGGCGAGGGCGCTTGCACCTTTGTGCTCGAAGAGCTGGAGCATGCCCAGGCGCGCGGTGCCCGCATCTACGCGGAGCTAATCGGTTTTGCCAGCAATTCCGACGGCACCCATGTCACCCATCCGAACCCCGCCACCATGGCCCAGGCCATGCGCATGGCGCTGGACGATGCTGGTGTGCTGCCGGAAGCAGTGGGCTATATCAACGCCCACGGTACCGCCACCGATCAGGGAGATATTGCCGAATCACAGGCCACGCACCAGTTGTTTGGCGACCGTGTGCCGGTTAGCACACTCAAAGGCTATATGGGCCACACGCTGGGGGCTTGTGGCGCTCTGGAAGCTTGGATGAGCATTGAGATGATGCGCGAAGGTTGGTTTGCGGCCAACGCCAATCTGGCCGAACCCGACCCGCGCTGTGCCACACTGGACTACATCAGGGACAAGCCGCGGGCCTTGCGCACGGACGTGGTGATGAGCAACAACTTTGCTTTCGGCGGAATCAACACATCGCTGATTTTCCGCCGTTGGCCTGCATAAAGACTGGGCGAACAATGATGAAGATGATGCGTCATATTGCGTTTGGCATGGTGATGGCCGTGGCTGTGGGGAGTGCGATGGCTCGCAACACAGAAATCTACGAGCCGCCGCAGGTTTTGTGGACTCCGGCTGTTGCTTCCACGCAAGTGCAGCTGCGGGACCGCATTGTGGCGGCAGGGAAATCATTGGGTTGGGTGGTGAGCAAGGAGGATGATGGTCGCCTGGAGCTGCGCTACGACAAACAGGGCAAGCACCAAGTCACGATCTCCGTGCAATACGACACCACGGGCTACCAGATCAGCTATCTGAACAGTGTGAATCTGGATTTTGTGGAAGCCAATGGTGTTCGCAAAATCCACCCCAATTACAACCGCTGGATTCGCAATCTGATGCTGAGAATTGGTACGGTGTGAGCGGACCGTACTCATTTTTTGACAACCATGCCCTTTGAGGGAGGAGGAAAATCATGAAACAAATCGCATTGACTTTGCTGGCCTTGATCGCTGCCACTGCGGCGCAGGCGCGCGACGATACCGTGATGCTGCCTTTGGCAGACGTGGTGCAGCTGGGTCTGGACCAAGGCAAGCTGGACGGTAGCGTGAAGTTCTACCTGTCTGGCGCTGCCACGCCCCGTGTGAGTGCCAAGCTTGGGGATGACACCTCGAACAAGAAGACCAATGGTGTGGGCAAGGACGATGCCACTGCCTGTAACTGGGCTGCGCTGTCTGCGCTGATTGCATTCCAGTCCTCGGCCAAGCAAAAGGGTGCCAATGCCGTGGTGGACCTGCACAGCTTCTACAAAAAGAACCCGAACAAGGACCCGGTGAACTATGAATGCCATGCTGGCAACATCATGGCGGGTGTTGCACTCAAGGGGACTTATGCTCGCATAGGTAAATAAAAAGCACTGATGTCAACGTGGGGGCTTTTGATAGGCAGTCAATCCTCGATGTTTGTGCAAGCGCAGCAGCTTCGACCTGGGTGGTTAAGTGATTCGGAGTTGCAGCGGTTGACAGGCTTGAGTTCTGCACGGCAGCAAATGTTTCTGGCCTGTCGCTACGCCTTGCGATTGCTGTTGGCGGAGTCAGCGGAGCAGCTAGAAAAATGGCGTTTATCCAGCCACTCAGGTCATGCACCACGTGTAGAGCATGGGCATAAGTGCGATGCACCAGAGCCTATGCTTTCGCTCTCCCACAGTAGCGGGATGCTGGTTTGCGTCAAAGCGCCTGTGGCAGTGGGTGTTGATATCGAGGTTCAAAAGCCTTCTCGATTTCGTGATGCTTTGGCGATTGCAGAATTTGTATGTTCACAGGCTGAACGTGCTTGGTTGGCGGAGCTTACGCCAGATGCGCAGCAGCGTGGTATTTTGCAGCTGTGGTGTTTGAAAGAAGCGTACTTCAAATGCATTGGAAGTGGGATTAACTTTTCCCATATTTCCGAGATGTCTTGGAGCCCAGTGTCTGGAGACTGCACGGTGGCAGAGGGTGCCGTCACTATTGCTTATGCGCGTCTGTGGAGGGGTGTTAATTCTGAAGGTGACAATGTTTACTTGGCCTTGTGTACCCAAGATCGTCCACTACCTGCTTTATCGCCTCACATTGATGAGGAGTGTTTGAGCTTGGCGTGGCATGAGATTGCCGAATGGCGACTTTTTCTTCCCGATTTAACCGTGCTGAATTGAATCGATTAGGGAAGGTCGGCGTTGTTGCATAAATGCCGGTCGCAGG
>NZ_BBJR01000072.1 GCF_000739875.1 Comamonas aquatica NBRC 14918 | reverse complement strand
ACCGGCAAAACCGCCGCCTTCACGGCGTGGTCCGCGCTCGTCGCTGTTGAAGCGTGGGCGGTCCGAGCGGCCAAAGCCACCTTCTTCGCGGCGGGGGCGGTCGCCAAAGCTGCGTTCGGGACGGGGGCCGCGGTCGTTGCGGTCGTTGAAGCGGGGGCGGTCACCGCCGCCAAAGCTGCCTTCACGGCGGGGCGCACGTTCGTCGCGTGCACCACCACGGGGGCGGTCCTCGCCATCGCGGCGCGCACCGGCGGGCTTGGCGGAACGGGGGGCACCTGGCTTGGAGGGGCCCCGGGAATGGGGTTGGTCTTTGAAAGACATGTTGGCTCTTGGAGTTGGTCCGCTATTGTCCCCCCGCTGGCCCAGTTGTGCTCGGCAGGCCGCCGATGCCCACGCGTTTTACCCGACCGCCAGCGCCACCCGCTTGCCAGGGGCGAAGCGCCCGTCGCGCAGAGCCTGCAGGTCCATGACGCGCAGGCCGCCGTATTCCACGTGGATGGCGCCATGCGCCTCTAGTGTGGCCAGGGCCTCGTTCACGCGCTGGCGTGACAGCCCCACCAGGTAGGCCAGCTCCTGCTGGGTGATGCGCAGCACCGAGCCACCACCGGGGTAGAGCACCGGGTTGAACAGCGCCGCCAGGCTGCGGGCCACGCGCACATCGGGGTTGCTGATGCGGTCGATCTCGCGCGCGGCGATGAACTGCCCCAGGCGCTCATTGAGCTGGTTCATGATGAAGCGGTTGAAGCCCAGCGAGTTGTCCAGCAGCCACTGGAAGGTGTCGATGGGAATGCCGGCAATCACGCTCTTGCGCAGGGCCTGGATGTTGTAGCGGTAGGGCTCGCGCTTGATGCACGTGCCCTCGCCGAACCAGCCGCCCGGCGGCACGCCGGTGAAGGTCATGGTCATGCCGTCCACATTGTCGGCACTCATCTTCAGCAGGCCGTCGATCAGCCCGAACCAGTAGCTCACGGGACGTCCCGCATGGCAGACGAACTCGCCCACGCAGGCCTCGGTCACCTGCAGGCCGACCACTGCGCGCTCGCGCTCGTGCGGCTGCAGCAACTGCATCCAGGGAATGCCTGCAATCTCTTCCGGGGTGGCCAGGCGACGGCGTTGGTACAAGGTCGTGCGTGAAGTCATACACCCGAGCATGTGCGCAGACCACGGCGCAATGCCATTCGGGTTTGCCACGACCAGTGGCACCGCCCTTGTCCGCAGTTCGTGATGCAGGTCAAAAACAGCGAACGCACGCAGAAAAAACGCCAAAACCCGCGTAATTACCCGATTAGGTCTTTCCCCTGAATGTCGTCGTAAAGACAAGAAAACGTCAAACCCCTGCCTACTATCGCCTCCATTGACTGGGTCGTCGCCTCCACGACGCACTCCATCGCCGAGTTCGAGATTGACAAGCTGTAAGGATTTGCAATGGTGACCACGTTTCCGCACCTGCTGCTCAAGCATGCCGCCGAGAGGCCCGACGCTGCTGCCCTGCGCGAAAAAGAATACGGCATCTGGCAGACGTGGACCTGGGCCGATGTGGCCCGGGATGCGCGCCAAATGGCCTGCGGCCTGGCGGCCCTCGGACTGGCCAAGGGACAGAACCTGGCCTTCATCAGCGACAACCGCCCCCACGTCTACATCGGTTTTGTCGCCGTGCAGAGCCTGGGCGCCGTGCCGATTCCGCTGTACCAGGACGCTGTGGCCCAGGAGATGGGCTTTGTGATGCAGGACGCAGACATTGCCTTCGCCTTCGCGGAAAACCAGGAGCAGGTCGACAAGCTGCTGGAAGTGCGCGAATCGCACCCCGGCATCCAGCACATCATCTATGACGATCCGCGCGGCCTGCGCAACTACAACCAGCCAGGCCTGATCAGCACCGAGCAGCTCAAGCAACTGGGCGCCGAGTGGGACCGCAGCCACCCCGGCGTGTGGGACTCCATGGCGCGGGCCGTGCAGCCCGAGGACGTGTCCGTCATCCTCTACACCTCGGGCACCACCGGCAAGCCCAAGGGCGTGTGCCAGACGCACGCCAGCTTCATCGGCTCGGCCCAGGGCGGTGTTGAGGTCGATGGACTGACCCCGGCCGACAACATCATTTCCTACCTGCCCCCCGCCTGGGTGGGCGACCACCTGTTCTCGCTGGCACAGTGGATGGTGGCGGGCTTCACCATCAACTGCCCGGAATCGGCCAGCACCGTCAACATCGACCTGCGCGAAATCGGCCCCACCTACTACTTCGCCCCACCCCGGGTGTTCGAAGGCATGCTGACCTCGGTCTCCATCCGCATGGAGGATGCCGCACCCGCCAAGCAGTGGCTGTATGAAAAGTGCATGCAACTGGCCAAGCGGGTCGGCGCCGACATCCTGGACGGCAAGCCCGTCAGTGCGCTGGACCGCTTCAAGTACAAGCTGGGCGACCTGCTGATCTACGGGCCGCTGCGCAACGTGATGGGCCTGTCGCGCATCCGCGTGGCCTACACCGCCGGCGCGGCCATCGGCCCCGACCTGTTCAAGTTCTTCCGCTCCATCGGCATCAACCTCAAGCAGCTGTACGGCCAGACCGAGACCTGCGCCTATGTCTGCATCCAGAAGAACGGCCACGTCAAGCTGAACACCGTCGGCCAGGCGGCCCCCGGCATCGAGCTGAAGATTGCCGACAACGGCGAGGTGCTGGTCAAGGGCGTGTCGGTGCTCAAGGAGTACTACAAGCGCCCCGACGCCACGGCCGAAGTCATCGACGAGCAAGGCTACTTCCACACCGGCGATGCCGGCGTGCTGGACGAGGACGGCCACCTGCGCATCATCGACCGTGCCAAGGACGTGGGCAAGATGAACACCGGCGCCATGTTCGCGCCCAACTACATCGAGAACAAGCTCAAGTTCTTCCCGCAGATCAAGGAGGCCGTGTGCTTCGGCAACCTGCGCGACCAGGTCTGCACCTTCATCAACATCGACTACGAAGCCGTGGGCAACTGGGCCGAGCGCCAGGGCATCCCCTACGGCGGCTATGTGGACCTGGCCTCCAAGCCCCAGGTGCTGGAGCTGATCAGCGAATGCCTGGCCCAGGTGAATGCCGACCTGGCCACCGAAGCCGGCATGGCCGACACCCAGATCGCCCGCTTCCTGGTGCTGCACAAGGAGCTGGACCCCGACGACGACGAGCTGACCCGCACCCGCAAGGTGCGCCGCAACTTCATTGCCGACAAGTACGCGGTCCTGATCGATGCGCTCTACAGCGACAAGACCCAGCAATTCATTGAAACCCAGGTCAAGTTCGAAGACGGGCGCACCGGCAGCGTGAGCGCCACGCTGCAGATCCTCAACGCCAAGACCTATCCCGCATCCCGCGTCGCCGCCTGAGCCGCACCCAGAAAGCAGCAGCCATGACAGACAAGAAGATTGGGGATGTCATCCTGGACATCCAGAACATCAGCCTGCGCTTCGGTGGCGTGAAGGCGCTGACCGACATCTCGTTCAATGTGCGCGAGCATGAGATCCGTTCCATCATCGGCCCCAACGGCGCCGGCAAGAGCTCCATGCTCAACTGCATCAACGGCGTCTACACGCCCAGCGAAGGCTCCATCACCTTCCGCGGCCAGACCTTCTCGCACATGAACAGCCGCCAGGTGGCCGAAATGGGCGTGGCCCGCACCTTCCAGAACCTGGCGCTGTTCAAGGGCATGAGCGTGATCGACAACATCATGACCGGCCGCAACCTGAAGATCAAAAGCAACCTCCTGATGCAGGCGTTGCGCCTGGGGCCTGCAGAGAAGGAAGAGATCGCGCACCGCGAATTCGTCGAGCACATCATCGACTTCCTGGAAATCCAGGCCTTCCGCAAGACGCCCGTGGGCCAGCTGCCCTACGGCCTGCAAAAGCGCGTGGACCTGGGCCGTGCCCTGGCCATGGAGCCGCAGGTGCTGTTGCTGGACGAGCCCATGGCCGGCATGAACGTCGAGGAAAAGCAGGACATGTGCCGCTTCATCCTGGACGTGAACGACGAATTCGGCACCACCATCGTGCTGATCGAACACGACATGGGCGTGGTGATGGACATCTCGGACCGCGTGGTCGTGCTGGACTACGGCAAGAAGATCGGCGACGGCGCCCCCGACGAAGTGCGCAACAACGAAGACGTGATCCGTGCCTATCTGGGCACCAGCCACTGACCCACCACGGAACACGGGAGACTCGCAATGGCATTCTTTCTGGAAACCCTGTTTGGCGGCCTGATGGCCGGCATGCTGTATGCCCTGGTGGCCCTCGGCTTCGTGCTGATCTTCAAGGCCTCGGGTGTCTTCAACTTCGCCCAAGGCGCCATGGTGCTGTTCGCGGCCCTGGCGATGGCGCGCTTTGCGGAGTGGATTCCGCAGTGGACCGGCCTTGAAAGCAAGCTGGTGGCCAACGTCGCGGCCTTTGTGATCGCCGCCGCCATCATGTTCGTCTGCGCCTGGGTCATCGAACGCCTGGTGCTGCGCCACCTGGTGAACCAGGATGCCGCCACGCTGCTGATGGCGACGCTGGGCATCACCTACTTCATGGAAGGCGTGGGCCAGACGCTGTTCGGCAGCGAGATCTACAAGATCGACATCGGCATGCCCAAGGACCCGGTGTTCGTGCTGGACTCGGTGTTTGACGGCGGCGTGATGATCAACCAGGAAGACGTGATCGCGGCCGTGATCGCCGCCTGCCTGGTGGCCGCCCTGTCCATCTTCTTCCAGAAGACCGGCACCGGCCGCGCACTGCGCGCCGTGGCCGACGACCACCAGGCCGCCCAGTCCATCGGCATTCCGCTGAACCGCATCTGGGTCATCGTCTGGTGCGTGGCCGGCATCGTGGCCCTGGTGGCCGGGATGATCTGGGGCTCCAAGCTGGGCGTGCAGTTCACTCTCACAACCGTAGCACTCCGCGCTCTCCCAGTGGTCATTTTGGGCGGTTTGACCTCAGTACCCGGCGCCATCATCGGTGGCCTGATCATCGGTGTGGGCGAGAAGCTGTCCGAGGTCTACCTGGGCCCCTATGTGGGCGGCGGCATCGAGATCTGGTTCGCCTACGTGCTGGCCCTGGTGTTCCTGCTGTTCCGTCCGCAAGGGCTGTTTGGCGAAAAGATCATCGACCGCGTCTGACCGGTCCACCCCCAGAACAATTAGGAGACACACATGTTCTATCGTGAGAACGGTCAGTTCAAAACCAGCTACCGGGCCGACCAGCAGATCTTCACCATCCGCCAGGACAAGATCGCCATCCTGGTGCTGATCGCCGCCGCCTTCCTGGTGGTGCCGATGTTCGCCTCGGACTACTTCTACCGCGCCATCCTGATCCCGCTGGTCATCATGTCGCTGGCTGCGCTGGGCGTGAACATCCTGGTGGGCTACTGCGGCCAGATCTCGCTGGGCTCGGGGGCTTTCATGGCGGTGGGGGCCTACGGCGCCTACAACGTCATCGTGCGCATCCCCGGCATGCCACTGATTCCGGCCCTCATCCTGGGCGGCCTGTGCGCCACCTTCTTCGGCATCCTGTTCGGCCTGCCCAGCCTGCGCGTCAAGGGCCTGTACCTGGCCGTGGCCACGCTGGCCGCGCAGTTCTTCAGCGACTGGATGTTCCTGCGCATCAAGTGGTTCACCAACAACTCGCCCTCGGGCTCGGTGTCGGTCTCGGACCTGCAGGTCTTCGGCATGGCCATCGACTCGGCCCAGTCCAAGTACCTGTTCTGCCTGGGTGTGCTGGTGGTGCTGGCCCTGCTGGCCAAGAACCTGGTGCGCGGCGCCATCGGCCGCGAGTGGATGGCCATCCGCGACATGGACGTGGCCGCCAGCGTGATCGGCATCCGCCCGATGTACGCCAAGCTCAGCGCGTTTGCCGTCAGCTCCTTCATCGTCGGCGTGGCCGGCGCCCTGTGGGCCTTTGTGCACCTGAGCGCCTGGGAGCCGGCCGCCTTCTCGGTGGACATCTCCTTCAAGCTGCTGTTCATGGTGATCATCGGCGGCCTGGGCTCCATCATGGGCAGCTTCTTCGGCGCGGCCTTCATCGTGGTGCTGCCCATCTTCCTGAGCCTGCTGCTGCCCGCCCTGGCCAACCTGTTCGGCTTCGAGATTTCCACGGCCGGCGTGTCGCACGCGGAATTCATCATCTTCGGCGGCCTGATCGTCTGGTTCCTGATCGTCGAGCCCCATGGACTGGCCAAGCTGTGGTCCATCGGCAAGCAGAAGATGCGCGTCTGGCCTTTCCCGCATTGATCGAGTTTCAAGGTGTGTGTGCGCGTGTTGCGCGTTTTCGGTGACGTTAGAGATCCATCCCAACAAGGAGACAAACCATGAAGTTCACCCGTCTGGCCCTGGCGGCCACCCTGGTTGCCGCCGGTGCCGGCTTTGCTGGCAGCGCAGCGGCACAAGCCAACGAGCAATTCATCCCCCTGCTGTCCTACCGCACCGGCGCCTATGCCCCCAACGGCATTCCATGGGCCAACGGCAAGCAGGACTACCTGAAGCTGATCAACGAGCGCGACGGTGGCATCAACGGCGTCAAGATTGCCTATGAAGAGTGCGAAACCGGCTACGCCACCGACCGTGGCGTGGAGTGCTACGAACGCCTGAAGAGCAAGCCTTTCGTGGCCGCGATCGACCCCCAGGCCACCGGCATCACCTTCGCGCTGACCGAAAAGGCGCCCGTGGACAAGATCCCGCTGATCACGCTGGGCTATGGCCTGTCGATCGCCAAGGACGGCAATGCCTTCCAGTGGAACTTTCCCTTCATGGGCAGCTACTGGACCGGCGCGGACATCCTGATCCAGCACATCGGCAAGAAGGCCGGCGGCCTGGACAAGCTCAAGGGCAAGAAGATTGCGCTGATCTACCACGACAGCCCCTTCGGCAAGGAACCCATCCCGGTGCTGCAGGAACGCGCCAAGATGCACGGCTTCGAGCTGCAGCTGCTGCCCGTGACCGCGCCCGGCGTGGAGCAGAAGGCCACCTGGCTGCAGCTGCGCCAGAGCCGCCCCGACTTTGCCCTGCTGTGGGGCTGGGGCGTGATGAACTCCACCGCACTGAAGGAAGCCCAGGCCACCGGCTTCCCGCGTGACAAGCTGTATGGCGTGTGGTGGGCCGGCGCCGAACCCGATGTCCGCGACGTGGGCGAAGGCGCCAAGGGCTACCAGACCCTGGCACTGAACGGCTATGGCCAGAACACCAAGGTGGCGCAGGACGTGCTCAAGCACGTGCACGACAAGAAGGCCGGCACCGGCCCGCGCGACGAAGTCGGCTCCGTGCTCTACACCCGCGGCATGATCATCTCCATGCTGACCGTGGAAGCCATCCGCACCGCGCAGGAGAAGTTCGGCAAGGGCAAGCCCATGACCGGCGAGCAGGTGCGCTGGGGCTACGAAAACCTGAACCTGACGGACGCGCGCCTGAAGGAGCTGGGCTTCGACGAAATCATGCGTCCGCTCAAGACCAGCTGCGGCGACCACATGGGTTCCACCTGGGCCCGCATCCACACCTGGGACGGCAAGAAGTGGAACATGGGCAGCGACTGGTACCAGTCGGATGACAAGGTGATCGAGCCGCTGATCAAGGAACAGGGCGACAAGTACCTGGCCGACAAGAAGCACACCCGCCGCGCCGCCGCGGACTGCAAGTAATGCAGCACGGGCTGGACCTCCTGGTGCCAGCCCGGCTCCAGCACTTGTGCAACGGCACTGCCCGCTTCGGCGCAGTGTCCAGCCGACAGCCCTGCCACCCGTGCGCAGGCCTGTCGATTGGTTGAAAGGCACGACTATGCAAGCACAGAACATCGTCCTCAGCGTCAACGGCATTGAGGTCATCTACAACCACGTCATCCTGGTGCTCAAGGGTGTCTCGCTGCAGCTGCCCGAAAAGGGCATCGTGGCCCTGCTCGGCGGCAATGGCGCCGGCAAGACCACCACCTTGCGCGCCATCTCCAACCTGCTCAAGGGCGAGCGTGGCGAGGTGACCAAGGGCAGCATCGAGCTGCGCGGCGAACAGATCCAGAACCTGTCGCCCGCGGACCTCGTCAAACGGGGCGTGGTGCAGGTCATGGAAGGGCGGCACTGCTTCGCCCACCTGACCATCGAAGAAAACCTGATGACCGGCAGCTACACCCGCAGCGACAAGGGCGAGATCGCGGCCAACCTGGAGAAGGTCTACAACTACTTCCCGCGCCTGAAGACGCGCCGCACCAGCCAAGCGGCCTACACCTCTGGCGGCGAGCAGCAGATGTGCGCCATCGGCCGCGCCATCATGAGCAACCCCAACATCGTGCTGCTGGACGAACCCTCGATGGGCCTGGCGCCGCAGATCGTGGAAGAGGTGTTCAACATCGTCAAGGACCTGAACGCCAAGGAAGGCACGACCTTCCTGCTGGCCGAGCAGAACACCAACATGGCGCTGAAGTACGCCGACTACGGCTACATCATGGAAAGCGGCCGCATCGTGATGGATGGCCCCGCGGCCGACCTGGCCTCCAACGAAGACGTCAAGGAGTTCTACCTGGGCGTGGGCGGCGGCGAGCGCAAGAGCTTCAAGGACGTCAAAAGCTACAAGCGCCGCAAGCGCTGGCTGGCCTGAAGACCACAAATCCATAGCTGGATGCGCCCGCCAGCAGGGCGCAAACGACCCATTTCGCCTTCCATTCTCACCCCCCCCCCCAAGTTTCGGAGCATTCGCATGAGCCAGCATTACGACGATCTGGAGACCCGCGCCCCGGCCGCGCGCGAAGCCGCGCTGATGGCGGCCCTGCCGGCCCAGGTGGCCCATGCGCAGCAGCACGCGCCCGCCTTTGCCCGCATCCTGGCGGGGGTGCAGGCGGGCGACATCCACTCGCGCGCTGCCCTGGCCCAGCTGCCGGTGACCCGCAAGTACGAACTGCTGGCCACCCAGCAGGCCCACCGCGCCAGCAGCCCTTTCGGCGGCTTTGCCACCCAGGCCTTCGGCGCACGCATGCCCCGTGTGTTCGCCAGCCCCGGCACGATCTATGAGCCCGAAGGCACGCGCCCGGACTACTGGCGCATGGCCCGCGCCATCTACGCGGCGGGCTTTCGCCCCGGCGAGCTGATCCACAACTGCTTCAGCTACCACTTCGTGCCCGCCGGCTCGATGATGGAAACCGGGGCCCACGCCCTGGGCTGCAGCGTGTTCCCCGGCGGCACCGGCCAGACCGAGCAGCAGGTACAGGCGATGGCCGAGCTGCAGGCGGCCGGCTACATCGGCACCCCCAGCTTCCTCAAGCTCATCCTAGAAAAGGCCGAACACCTGGGCGTGGCCCTACCCCAGATGCGCAAGGCCCTGGTCAGCGGCGAAGCCTTCCCGCCCTCGCTGCGGGACTGGCTGCAGGCCCGTGGCGTGACGGCCTACCAGTGCTACGCCACGGCCGACCTAGGCCTGATTGCCTATGAAACCTCGGCCCGCGAAGGCCTGGTCCTGGACGAGGGGGTGATCGTCGAGATCGTGCGCCCCGGCACCGGAGACCCCGTGCCCGAGGGCGAGGTGGGCGAACTGGTGATCACCACCCTGAACCCCGATTACCCGCTGATCCGCTTCGGCACCGGCGACCTCTCGGCCGTGCTGCCCGGCACCTGCACCACGGGGCGCACCAACCTGCGCATCAAGGGCTGGATGGGCCGTGCCGACCAGACGACCAAGGTGCGCGGCATGTTCGTGCACCCCGGCCAGGTCTCGGAAGTGGTCAAGCGCTTCCCCCAGGCCGGCAAGGCGCGTCTGGTGGTCAGCGGCGAGATGGCCAACGACCAGATGACGATGCTGGTCGAGAGCACCGAGACCGCGCCCGGCCTGGCGCAGCTGATGGCCGAGGCCGTGCGCGAAGTCACCAAGCTGCGCGCCGACGTGCAGCTGGTGGCACCGGGCAGCCTGCCCAACGACGGCAAGGTGATCGAGGATGCCCGCAGCTACGCCTGAATTCCCGCATTGCAAAAATTAGTACGCATGATGCAAAAAAAGCACAGATGACCCTTGGGTGGGCGGGCCGCACCGGCCGCCCATGGAAGCTTCACACCCCCCCTTCACAGGCCCTCCGGGCCTGTTTTGTTTGGTGAACAAGTCAAAAAATGCGCGCATTTACTCGAAATTTCACGAATTTAAAGTCACCTTGGCAACACCACTGCCGCACGCCGTTGATTGATTTCGCGCAAGCATTTTCCGTTCTTAGAATTTTTTCCGGACAACCTAGGGAATGTGCGGAGATGGCATCCCACCACATATTCATAGCATTCCCCCCTTACAAGCGTTAGGAGATACACACAATGGCCCAGACATTCCGCATTGCCGCCATCGCCTTGGCAGCCGCCGCCACTTCGTTCGGTGTGGCAGCCCAAGATTTCCCTGGCAGCAAGAACATCACCGTCGTCGTTCCCTTCACCGCCGGCGGCCCCACCGATCGTGTGGCCCGCGATCTGGCAGAAGCCCTGCGCAAGCCCCTGGGTGGCGCCACCGTAGTGATCGAAAATGTGGCCGGTGCCGGCAGCTCCATCGGCGCCGCCAAGGTAGCCCGCGCCAATCCCGATGGCTACACCCTGCTGCTGAACCACATCGGCATGTCGACCATGCCTTCGCTGTACCGCAAGCTGCCGTTCGACGTGCTCAACGACTTCGAATTCCTGGGCATCGTCAACGACGTGCCCATGACCGTGATTGGCCGTCCCACCCTGGAAGCCAAAAACTTCGCCGAACTGCGCGAGTACATCAACAAGAACAAGGAAAAGGTCAACATCGGTCACTCGGGCCTGGGTTCCGCCGGCCACCTGTGCGGCCTGATGTTCCAGAGCGCGATGGCCACGCAGATGACCACCGTGCCCTACAAGGGCGCCGCCCCTGCGATCACCGACCTGATGGGCGGCACCATCGACCTGATGTGCGACCAGACCACCAACACCTCGTCGCAGATCGAAGGCAAGAAGGTCAAGGCCTACGGCGTGACCACGCTGCAGCCGCTGAAGGCCCCCGCCCTGAAAGACATCCCCACCCTGGACTCTTCGGGCCTGAAGGGCTTCAACGTGACCGTCTGGCACGGCCTGTACGCCCCCAAGGGCACGCCAGCCGCAGTCCTGACCAAGCTGAACAACGCCCTGAAGCAGGCCGTGAAGGACCCTGAGTTCGTCCGCAAGCAGGAAGGCCTGGGTGCCGTGGTGGTGGCCGACAACCGTGTCGAACCCGCCGAGCACAAGAAGTTCGTGGCCAAGGAAATCGAAACCTGGGGCAAGGTCATCAAGGCCGCCGGCCAGTTCGCCGACTAAGGCCTTCGGTCCAGGGCATGGCACAGCGCCATGCCCACCAAAGAAATCGCCCGGGCGCACACGCACCCAGGCGATTTTTTTTATGCAAGCGACCCGCGGCGCACCTTCGCACAGCGGGCCCGGTCTGGCGTCAGAGGTGCCAGGTCACTGGCTTGCCCTCGGCCGCACTGCGGCGCAACATGTCGGCAAAGGGCACCACCCGCTGGCGCAGGCTGACGGAGCCCAGCTGCGCCGATGCGAGGGCCGCCTTGGCCACATCCTCGTGCGCCGAGGACTGCATTTCGATTTCGATCGCCTTGCGCTTGGCATCGTCCTCGGCCACGGCGCGCTCCAGTACATCCAAGGCATGCGGGATCTGCTCGACCGTCACAATGCCAGGCTCCCCCACCTGCTTGTCCAGCAGCTTCAGCAACTGCTCGGCGGTGGCTTTCAGCATGATCAAGTCGGCCGTAGCGCGTGATTGAAAGGTGTAGGCCATCTTGCTTATCCTTTTGGGTACATGTAGTCACGTTGGAACGCATAGTCAGATTGCGCGCCTCGCAAGGATCCGGTCTGGATCTCACCGGACGGGCGTATCGCCAGCATTTGGTGCAGACCCATCCAGCCTTGCTCGAACCCCATCGCACAACCTGCCAGATACAAGCGATAGGCACGCAACGCGCGACCTGAGCGCTCAGTATCAGTTTGTACCGCCAAAATGCGCTGCGCAGCGTCCAGTTGCGCTTCCAATGCGTCAGACCACGTCCATAGTGTGCGCGCATAGTGCGGGCGCAGGTTCTCGGTGTCGACCATTTCCAACCCCGCTTCAGCCATGGTCTGAAGCACCGTGCTGACATGCACCAGCTCGCCGCCGGGGAAGATGTAGCGGTCGATGAAGTCCCCCATGCCGGCGCCCAGTTGCCGGTTGCGCGTACCGCCTGCGGTGATGCCGTGGATCAGGGCCAGGGCCCCGGGGCGCAGCAGCCGGTACACGGTCTGGAAGTACTCCGGCAGGTTGGCCTGCCCCACATGCTCGAACATGCCGACCGAGGCCAGCTTGTCGTAGGGCGCATCGCTCAGTTGGCGGTAGTCGCACAGCTCCACCTGCACGCGCCCCTGCAGCCCCAGGGTCTCGATCAGGTGGCGCACATGGTTGAACTGGTTGCGCGACAGCGTGATGCCCTTGGCCTGCACGCCGTGGTGCTGGGCCGCCCAGATGATCAGCCCGCCCCAGCCACAGCCCACATCCAACAAGCGCTCGCCCGGGTGCAGGTCCAGCTTGCGGCAGATGTGTTCCAGCTTGGCCTCCTGGGCCTGGGCCAGGCTCATCTGGGGCTCGCGGTAGTAGGCGCAGGAGTAGACCCGGCGCGGGTCCAGCCACAGGGCATAGAAATCGTCGGACAGGTCGTAGTGAAACTGCACCTGCTGCGCGTCGCGCTCCAGCGTGTGCAAGGCCATGGACCGCGCGCGCGCCATGACCTGGGACCACCAACTGGCCGTGCCCCGCACGGGATCGGTCTGCAGCAACCCCAGGGCTGCGGCCATCACATCGCGCATGCTGCCATGCACCTCGACCCAGCCTTCGACGATGGCAGCCCCCAGCGAGCCGATCTGCCCCTGGACCAGCGCCAGGTAAGCCTCGGGCGCGCGCAGCACCACCAGCACCTGCCAGGACGCAGGGCCGATGCGCTGCCCCGATGGCAGCTCCACCGCCATCGGGACTGGCAACGCCGCCAGCCGGGCTTCCAAGGCAGCCAGCATGTGTTTCATGCGTCCGATTGTTGGAGCCCGGATCGCCGTGCGTCAATGCGCGCCACGCCGTGGCGTTGACAGACTTTTTCCCGTTTTACCGGCGTTGTCGCTTTTTCACGGCAGACGGGGTGGTGCCGCTCAGACCGTGCCGACCAGCTTCTTGTACGCAGCCAGCGTGTTGCGCGACACGGACTGCAGCACCTGTTCGTACGTGGTCTTCTGGCGCGCCATCAGGCGCATGGAGGCGATGGTGCGCGTCTTGCAGAACCAGTGGCAGGTGTGCTGCAGCAGCAGCAGCTCAGCCGTCATGGTGAAGGCCATGCGCTTGCGCGTGGCCGGGTCCACCCCGTCCGGTGCGCAGGCGTCGCGCACGGCCCGCGCATGCAGCTGCAGGGCCTCGCGCATGTCGAAGGTGTGAGCAGGCATCAGGCGGTCGAAGTACGGCAGCGCCAGGGGCAAGGTGCTGACCCGGGTGTCCTGGGCATTTTCCTGGGCAAAGCTGTCGGCCAGCCGCTGCAGCTGGTCGGCCAGCGTCTTTTCGCTGTTGTCCAGGATGGCCCAGACCTGCTGGCGCCGCTCGGGCTCCTTCTCATCCAGGGCGCGCATATAGCCCTCGATCAAGCCCCCCATGAGCTTTTCCACCTGGGTCGGCGCCAAGTGCGCCCCCAGCAGGCGCACACGGCGGCGGTGCTCCATGCCTTGCAGCACATAGATGCCGATCGAGCCCACGATAATCCACGTCAAAAAATCCATAGTGCGAAGTCCGCCTGCCTGCAACAATCCAGCCCCCAGTGTATTCAGCCCAGGCGCGCCCTGGGTACCGCTGGACTTTTATGATCCGCCTTTTTGGCCCTTGCCTGATTGCTCCGTCCCGTGTCCCAGATCCTGATTGAACGCTCCCACACCCTCGGCCTGGAGGCCGCCCGCCAGCACGCCCGGCACTGGGCCGCACAGGCCACCGCCAAGTTCGGCGTGCAATGCCGCTATGAGGCCGGCAGCACGCAGGACGTGCTGCACTTCGACGGCAGCGGCATGCAGGGCCAGTTGCAGGTCAGCGCCGAGCAGCTGCGCCTGGAGGCCGAGCTGGGCTTTCTGGCTGCGATGTTCCAGGAGAAGATCGAGGCCAAGCTGCACGCGCAGTTCGACGCCATGCTGGCATCCTGAAAAGATAGCTGGCTGCGCTTATTGCATGCGGATTTAATTGCAAAAAATCCATGAAAACCTTGCACCAATAGCGCTGACAGCTCCTTTTTTCACAGCATCCGACAGCAAAAAGGCAGCCTGGGCTGCCTTTGCTTTTTTAGGGACGAACCGGATGGCGCTCAGCGCAGCGACTCGATCAGGTCGATGTACTGCTGCTTGGCATCGTCCGGGGACATGTCCTTGAGCTTTTCCCAGGCATCCCACTTGGCGCGGCCCACCATGTCGGTGAAGCTGGGCTTCTTGGCCTCGTTGTTGCCTTCGGTGGCCTGCTTGTACAGGGCATAGATCTTCAGCAACGTGGCGTTGTCGGGGCGCTCGCTGAGCGATGTGGAATTCTTCACGGCGGCGTCGAACGCGGCTTGCAGATCGGACATGGACGGGTCTCCTGTGGTGTAGTAATCAGGCTCAGTGTAGCCAAAATCGCGTCAAAAAGCACGATCGTGCGAAAGCAAAAAAAAGGCGTGCAGGCTCACCTGCACGCCAACCACCTCGGAGTTCGCGGCACCCGCAGGCGCCGCCGCCTTGTTGTTAGAACTTGTGGATCACGCCCACGGCCATGGTGTTGTCGCGGGCCAGGCTGAACGCGGTCTCGGCCTTGCTGTTCACGCTGCCGTAGGCGGCATACAGCGCCGTGCGCTTGGACAGGCTGTAGTTGGCGAACAGTTCGAAGGCGTTCGCGCCTTCCTTGGCCGACTTGCTGCCATCGGCATTTTTCACATTCGTCAGGCGAGCGAACTGCGCCCCCACCTTCCAGGCGCCGATGGGCGCGGCGATACCGATGCCGAAGCCGTCGCCTTCGGTGCGCTTTTCGTTGCGGGTGTAGATCACGCTGGCTTCGGCCACGCCGAAGTTGTACTTGGCGCCCAGCGCATAGCCGTTGCGGTTGTCGGTGGCGCCCACGGCGGCCTGGGTCGACATGCTCTTGGGCTGGAAGGCGGCGCCCAGGGTCAGGCCCCCGGTCTGGTAGCTGGCGGCCAGCTGCAGGAAGTCCTTCTTGTCGCCGGCCGTGCCGCTGACGGTTTCGGAGAAGCCGTATGCCACGCGCGCCTGGAAGCCGCCCAGCTTGGGCGTGGCGTACTGGACCTGGTTGGACTGGCGCGAGCTCATGAACGAGCCATTGGCGGCGATGCCAAGCACCTTCATGGCGCTGGAGCCATCGGCCGTGCCATTCAGGTCAAACGTGCCCATCAGGCGGTTCTGGGGGGTGGTGGTGCGGCCCAGCATCACTTCGCCAAAGCTGCCCGACAGCCCCACCCACGACTGGCGCTTGAAACCCTCGGCCCAGGCCCCGGTGTCGCTGCCGATCTCGCCCTCCAGCTGGAAGTTCGCCTTCAGGCCGTTGCCCAGGTCTTCCGAGCCGCGGAAGCCCAGCTTCGAGGTGTCGGTATAGCCGCTCATCATTTCGGCACTGGCATCGCTCTTGTAGCCGCGGCCCACGCTGGTATCGATCACGCCGTACACCGTCACGTTCGACTGTGCGGCCGCGCTACCGGCGGCAGCGGCCAAAACCATGGCCAGCGCCACGTGCATTTGCTTGTTCATGTTCCGTTCCCTTGGGTTGTGAATCACGCCGGGGGCATCGCCCGGCGCTGGCTGCGATTGGAAAATTCGGAGATGACAAGGCCACGTCGGGCAGATGACGATTTGGTTGCGCACCACAGGCACCCGCTGCAAGGCCACCAACCGTGGCGCCGGGCGCCCGGCACACGCCCAGGGCCGGGGTTCCCCAGCGGAACCAGGGGCCGCCAAGGGGCGCGCGGCGGATCAGTGGCCGGGGCGCGGTGCCAGGCGTGCGGCCAGCAGCACCAGCAGGGCCGTCAGGCCGATGGCGATCAGGCTCATGGCCATGCCCTCGCCGACCGAGCCCTGCTCGAACTGGCGCCAGACATAGACCGACACCGTCTGCACCCCGGTCGGCGCCAGCAGCAGCGAGGCCACCAGTTCGCGCGAGGCGATGGCAAACACCAGCAGCATGGCCGCCGCCACGCTGGGCGCCAGCAGCGGCGCCACCACCCGCGCCAGCATCTGCCACAGGCTGGCCCCGTGCACGCGCGCAGCCGATTCCAGTTGCACGCTCACCTGCTGCAAGGCGGCGTTGGCATAGCGGATGGGATAGGGCAAGAGCAGGCAGGCATAGGCCAGCAGCAGGATCAGCCAGGTGTTGTAGGGCGTGACCGGCAGCCACGGCTGGTTCCAGGCCAGGATCAACCCCACGGCCACCACGATGCCCGGCATGGCGTTCGGAAGCACCGACAGCACGTCCAGCGCCAGGGCCGTGCGGGTGCGCAGGCGCACGCTGCAGTAGGCCACCAGGGCCCCGAACACGCCCACCAGCAGCGCGGCCGCCAGCGCCAGCGCAAAGCTGGTGCCCAGGGCCTGCAGCGCTTCGGAGCCAGCCCCCAGAATCGACCGGAAGTGGCGCAGCGTCCAGTTGTCCCAGGCCAACCCGCCCGACAGCGTGCCCGTGAACGCCGTGCCCCCGATCGCCAGCAAGGGCAGTAGCGTGGCACACACGGCCACGGCCGCAAACAGCAGCAGCACCGGCAGGCGCCAGACGCCCAGGGCCGCGCGGTGCAGGGCCTGTGGCTTGCCGTCGGTGGCCTCATAGCCACGGCCGGCCATCAGCCGCCGCTGGCCCACATAGGCCAGCACCGCCAGCAGCATCAGCACCAGCGACAGCAGGGCCGCGCCCGGCAGGTCGATGGGCCAGTCAGACAGGCGCTGCTCGATGGCCGTCACCAGCACCGCAAAGCCCACGTGGGAGGCCAGCACCGCCGGCGTGCCGTATTCCTCGATCGTCATGGCAAACACCAGCAGTCCGCTGGCCGCCAGGGCCGGCAGCGTCAGGGGCAGGGTGACGCGCCACAGCGCCTGCCAGGGGCTGGCCCCGCAGACCCGCGCCACCACCGCCAGGCGGCCACCGGCCGCCGCGGCCGCCCGCGACACGGCGAAGTACACCACCGGAAACAGATTCAACACCATGACCAGCACCACGCCCGGCACCGAAAACAGCAGCCCCGCCGCGTGCTGGCCCGTGACCTGCTGCAGGTAGCCGGCGGGCTGCAGCAACAGGATCCAGCCCATGGCCGCGATGTAGGGCGGCACCATGAAGGGCACCAGAAAGCACAGGTCCCACAGGGCGCTGCCCGGCAGGTGCCCCAGCCCGCGCAGCAAGCCCAGGGGCAGGCCCAGCAGCAGGCAGCCCAGCACCACCCACACGCCCAGGGACACGGTGTTGCCCAACAGCTGGGCCATGGCCGTGTCCTGCCAGACCTGCCGCCAGTGGGCCAGCGGCTGCGCCCAGTCGGCCTGCGCCGCACCGGGGAACACGGCCTGCAGCAGCACAAAGGCCACCGGCACCACCACCAGCACGCCCATGCCCAGCATGGCGGCCCCGGGCAGCAGCGTGCCCCCTCGTTGCAACGGCATCATCGGCTCCATTCCTTGCCGGCGCCCGCTGGGGCGCCGTGCGTCACTTGCGCACGAACAGTTCGTCAAAGCGCTGCAGCAGCGCCGCCCGCCCGGCGCGCTGGGCATCGGACTCCGGGGGCCAGGCCTGGAAGCTGCCCAGCGCCGGGCGCAGGGCCGGCACATCGCTGCGCGCGGGCAGCAGGTAGGACTTGGCGACGATGCGCTGCCCCTCGTCCGAGAGCACGTAGTCCACGAAGCGCTTGGCCTGCTCGACCTTGGCACTGCGCTTGAAGATCATCATGGGCCGCGCCGCCACCACCGTGCCGCTGCGCGGGAAGATGATCTCGACCTTTTCGCCCTTGGCCTGGGCCGCATAGGTCACATAGTCGACCGCGCCGAACACGACCGCCTTGGCCCCCTGCAGCACCGGGTTCAGGGCCTGGGCGTTGGCACCGGCAATGTGCATGCCGTTGGCACGCAGCTCGCCGAACAGCTTCCAGGCCTGGGCACCGTGCTGCGATTGCAGGCCGGAGATCAGCTCCAGCGCCGTGCCCGACTTGCTCGGGTCGGGCATGTTGACCTTGCCCTGGAAGGCCGGCTCCGCCAGGTCCTTCCAGTCACTGGGGCGCGGCGTGCCGCTGGACGGGTTCCAGGCCAGCGCCAGCGCCGACAGGCCCTGGGCCACGTACGACGGCCCCTGGTAGGCGGCGGGCACGGTCTTGGCGTTCGGGCTGCGGTAGTTCAGCAGCCAGCCGCGCTGGTGCAGGTCCAGCGCACTGTCCCACGAGGCCGAGATCAGCACATCGACGCGGGGATTGCCGGCCTCGGACTCCACGCGCGCCATGACCTTGCCCGAGTCGGCCTGGAAGACCTCGACCTTCTCGCCGCCCTGCTGCTCGAAGCCCTGGGCCAGCTCCTTGATCAGGCCGGCCGGGCCGGCGGTATAGACCGTCAGCGCCTGGGCCACCGGCTGCAGGGCCACCAACACCAGTGCGCCGACCACACCGGGGCGCAGCACACGAAACCAGGGGCGTGAATGCATGTTCATCGTTCCATCCAAACAGTGAGAAAACAGAAGGCGGGCGCGGTCTCAATCCACCGCGGCAAACCAGTGCAGGCGCTGCATGTCCAGGCTCAGCGGCACGCGGGCGCCAGCGGGCAGACGTTCGCTGCTGTGCACGCGCACCGGCTGGCCCCAGTCGGCGTCGATCCAGGTGTCGAACTGGCCGCAGCGGTAGTGCTGCGACAGCACGCGGCCCTGCACGGGCAGGTGGTCGTCCTGCTGCGCCGTGCCCAGCGCAAGCGCCCCATGGGGCAGCAGCAACTGCCCCTGCGCCGCGGTGCTTGGCGCCACCGGCGGCACCAGGCAGCGCCACTGCGCGCCAGCCACCTGCCAGTGGCTGCCCTGCCACTGCGCATCCAGCAGGGTGCCCAGCTTCAGGAACTGCGCCACCTGGCGTGTGCGCGGTGCGGACCACAGGGCCTGCGGCGCATCCAGCTGGTGAAAACGCCCGTCCATGACCACGGCCACGCGGTCCGCCAGGGCGCAGGCTTCCTCGTGGTCGTGCGTGACGTAGACGGCGGTGCAGCCCAGCTCGCGCAGCAGGCTGCCCATTTCGGCGCACAGGCTCTCGCGCAGGTCGCGGTCCAGGTTGGACAGGGGTTCGTCAAACAGCACCAGTTGCGGCCGTGCCACGATGGCCCGGGCCAGCGCCACGCGCTGCTGCTGGCCGCCGGACAGGCTGGACGGCGCCCGCGCCCCCAGGCCCTGCAGGCCCACCAGGGCCAGCACCTCGTCCACGCGGTGCGCGGCCTCCTGGCGCGACACGCCGCGCATGAGCAGCGGAAAACCGACATTGCTCTGCACGCTCAGGTGCGGCCACAGGGCGTAATCCTGGAACACCATGCCCAGGCCGCGCTGCTCGGGTGGCACGCTGTGCCCGGCCGTGGCCACGCAGGTGTCGCCCATCCAGACTTCACCGTCGCTGGGCTGCTCCAGCCCGGCCAGGATTTTCAGCAAGGTGGTCTTGCCGCAGCCCGAGGGGCCCAGCAGGGCGATGATTTCGCCGGGGGCGATGTCCAGGTCCAGGCCGTCCAGCACGGCGCGGTCGCCGTAGACGCGGCGCAGCCCCTGCACCCGCACGGCGGCCCCTGGCATCTTGGTGTGATGGGTCATTTGCACGATGGCGGCATGCTAGGCCGCGGGCGTGACAAATCCGTGTCAGCCGCATGCGCCAGGGCGCGCGCCATGCTTAAATCAGCACCCCCACCCTGGAACTGCCCCGTTTGCCATGTCTGTGACCCACATCCTCGGCGCCTGCCCCCACGACTGCCCCGACACCTGCTCGCTCACCACCACGGTCATCGACGGCGTGGCCACCAAGGTGCAAGGCAACCCCGACCACCCCATGACCGGCGGCGTGCTCTGCGCCAAGGTCAGCAAGTACACGCAGCGCACCTACCACGCCGACCGCGTGCTGCAACCCCTCAAGCGCAGCGGCCCCAAGGGCAGCGGCCAGTTCACCCCGGTCAGCTGGGACGAGGCCCTGCGCGACATCGCCCAGCGCCTGCACACGATTGCGCAGCGCCAGCCCGAGGCCATCCTGCCCTACAGCTATGCCGGCACCATGGGCCAGGTGCAGGGCGAGAGCATGGACCGGCGCTTCTTCCACCAGCTGGGTGCCAGCCTGCTGGACCGCACCATCTGCGCCAGCGCCGGCAGCGAGGCCCTGGCCGCCACCTACGGCGGCAAGCTGGGCATGCGCATGGAGTTCTTTGCCGAGAGCCAGCTGATCCTGATCTGGGGCAGCAACAGCATTGCCAGCAACCTGCACTTCTGGCGCCTGGCCCAGGAGGCCAAGCGCAATGGGGCCAAGCTGGTGTGCATCGACCCGCGCAAGAGCGAGACCGCCGAGAAGTGCCACGAGCACCTGCAGCTGCTGCCCGGCACCGACGCTGCCCTGGCGCTGGCGCTGATGCACGAGCTCATCCAGAACGACTGGCTGGACCACGACTACATCGCCCAGCACACCCTGGGCTGGGAGGCCTTGCGCGCCCGGGCGCTGGAGTGGCCGCCCGAGCGCGCCGCCCAGGTCTGTGGCCTACCCGTGGAACAGATCCGCCAGCTGGCGCGCGACTACGGCACCACCCAGCCGGCCGCCATCCGCCTGAACTACGGCATGCAGCGCGTGCGCGGCGGCGGCAATGCCGTGCGTGCCATCGCCTGCCTGCCGGCCCTGGTCGGCGCCTGGCGCCACCGTGCGGGCGGCCTGCTGCTGTCCAGCTCGGGCGTGTCGCCCTTCAACAAGGCGGCCCTGCAACTACCCCAGCTGCTGGGCGACCGCCGCCCGCGCACGCTGAACATGAGCACCATCGGCGACGTGCTGCTGCACCCCGGCGATGCGCAGTTCGGACCGCAGGTCGAGGCCGTGGTGGTCTACAACAGCAACCCCGTGGCCGTGGCCCCGGAGTCGGCCAAGGTGGCCGCCGGTTTTGCGCGCGAGGACCTGTTCACCGTGGTGCTGGAGCATTTCCTGACCGACACCGCCGACCACGCCGACTACGTGCTGCCCGCTACCACGCAGCTGGAGCACTGGGACATCCATGGCAGCTACGGCCACACCGACGTGCTGCTGAACCGCCCGGCCATCGCCCCCGAAGGCCAGGCACGCAGCAACGCCCAGATCTTCCGCGACCTGGCCGCACAGATGGCGCAGCTGGACCCGGCCTTTGCCGCCCCGCACTTTTCTGAGCCGGATGAGGCGCTGTGCCGCACGGCGCTTGCGGGAACAGCTATGGATTTCGACAGCCTGCTGACCCAGGGCTTTGCCCACATCCCGGTGGCCGAGGCGCCGTTCGCCCAGGGCGGCTTTGCCACGCCGTCGGGCAAGTGCGAGTTCGACAACCCGCGCCTGGCCGCGCTGGGCATCAACACCCTGCCCGACCACGTGCCCAATTACGAGCCGCCCACGGCCGCCCACCCGCTGGCCATGATCTCGCCGCCGGCGCGCAACTTCCTGAACAGCACCTTCGCCAATGTCGCCAGCCTGGCGCGCATGGAAGAGCGCCCGCTGCTGGAGCTGCACCCCGAGGACGCCGCCGCGCGCGGCATTGCCGATGGCGACCGGCTGCGCGTCTTCAACGCCCGGGGCAGCCATGTCTGCCACGCCGCCGTCAACGGCCGGGCACGGCCCGGGGTGGTGGTGGGCCTGGGCATCTGGTGGCGCAAGCAGGGCGCCAACGGCACCAACGTGAACGAGCTGACCCACCAGCAGCTGACCGACATCGGCCGCGCGCCCTGCTTCTACGACTGCGCGGTGCAGGTGGAGCGGTTGACATAACTGCACAGTTGAAATAAAGAGCTGCATACCGGCAGCTCTGTGACGTTTTCAAAAGGCCTCAGTGGAAAGAAAAATAATCACCACCCATAATTTCGAAACTTTTATTTCAGAAAATTTCAAACCCTTTGAGACTGCCATTTCTGAATGCAGTGAAGCTGCCTATCAAGCAGCCTTTTCATGCGATAGTGCTCGAAAATTAAAAAATATCGTTTACCTCTATAAAGTAAGCAAAAAAATACCGCGTCTCATTGGAGAAAGCGACATTCTTTACATTGGGCAAACCAGCACATCTTTTCAAGCCAGATATGCGCGATTCGCGTCCAAAATTTCCGCTTTGCAACGCAACAAGAAGGTGCATCAGCATTACGGGGAAATTTATATTTCAGCATGTGCTTTTGAAGTTTTAGACAGTACCCTTATCTCCGCCGAGAACAGATTACTGTGGCATTACTACTGCAACCACGCAGAGTACCCTCCATTCAACTACACCAAAGCTTTTCGACCTGCACTCGATTAAGTTGCCCGCCTCAGTCCCCGGCCAGGGCCTGAAACTGCTGGACCAGAAAATCCAGCAGCGCCCGCACCGCGGGCAACTGCCCCCGGCGTGAGGCGTAGACGGCGTGGATCACCTCGACCCGTGGGGCCCAGCCCGGCAGCACCTGCACCAGGCTGCCGCGCGCCAATTCGGCGCGAATGAACATGCTGGGCAACTGCACCACGCCCACGCCGGCCAGGGCCGCATCGCGCAGCGCCAGCATGGATGGAGTCACCAGGCGCGGCTGGTGGCGCACCTCGGCGCGCTCCTGGTTCGGCCCCAGCAGCACCCAGCGGTGGCTGTCCTGGGGCTGGCCCATGTCCAGGCTGGGCCAGCGCGCCAGGTCCATGGGCCCCAGGGCCGGACCCATGCGCTCCAGCAGCGCAGGGCTGGCCACCAGGCACTGGTGGCGCTCGGCCAGCTGGCGCAGCACCAGCTCGCTGTCCTGCAGCGGCGGCGGGCGCACGCGGATCGCCAGATCCAGCCCCTCGGCCACCACGTCCACACGGCGGTTGGTCTCGTCCACCTGCAGGCTCACCCGCGGGTGCTGGGCCATGAACGCCGCCAGCATCGGTGTA
>NZ_BBJR01000073.1 GCF_000739875.1 Comamonas aquatica NBRC 14918 | reverse complement strand
CTCATGCCTTGACGCACCATTCCGACAGGGGCAGTCAGTACGTTTCCATTCGCTACACCGAACGCCTGGACCAGGCGGGCGTACAGCCCTCGGTGGGCAGTCGGGGCGACAGCTACGACAACGCGCTGGCCGAGACCATCAACGGGCTGTACAAGGCCGAGCTGATTCACCGCCGGGGCCCCTGGAAGACCAGGGAATCCGTGGAGCTGGCCACCTTGCAGTGGGTGCACTGGTTCAACCATGTCCGACTGCTCACGCCGATTGGGGGCATCCCTCCGGCAGAAGCTGAGGCAAACTACTGGAGGCAACTAGCCGTCAGCGACACCTCGGCAGAGGTGTCAACTTAAACCAATCGGCCTCCTCAAAACCCGGGGCGGTTCAATTTGATTCCCGTGGAGTCCGCCAGCAGGTGCAAGCCTTTCTCGCTTGCTCGGTAGTCCACCTGCACATTCAAGCTCTTTTGTCTGCGACACACCGTACTGTAGTCTGGCACTGGCCAAGGCAGGCCTGCCATACGCAATAGCGACTGCACCAGGCCCAGCGTCTGGCGCAAGGGCTGCCCAAACAAGCCCTTGATGGTCAGGCAAAACTGGATGGCCGCATCTGAGAATTTCTGGCAACGACCACGCTTGCCTCTGGGCTGGGCCAGCCACTGCATGTCCTTATCCAGCCAGATGGTCAGGTCTCCTCGCGCTTTCAACGCTGCGTTGTACGCCTTCCAGTTCGTTGTGCGGTACTTAACCCGACCCCAGCTCGTCTCACTCATCTCCCGAGCCTACCTCACCTGCGACCGGCATTTATGCAACAACGCCCTCTCTAATGTCAAGTTTTGTCTGGTTCTCATGGGGTTGGGTTTTTCGCAGTGCCTTTGCGTTCAGTTTGTCGGTTCTTCCTGGGGCGCCCACCTTTCTTTCCATTACGGCGGCTGGCAGCCTTGCCCTTTTTGGTTTTGGGGCCCGTGGACAACCCGCCATGCAACTTGCAGCGTCCACCGCGATACAGGGCTTTGCTTTTGCAGGGTGTGCCCTTGCGCGTCCTCGCGCCGCAGCATTCGCTGTGGAGATGGCCGGACTTTGGTTCGTGATCAGTGCTCTGGTGGCCAGGTTCTGGCGCTGGTAAGGCATGTTGTTGAGTGGTGTGGTGCATGGGGGCCTCTGTCTTGCAATTGAACGTACTTGTGTGTCGTCCAATCTCAGGGAACCCGCGCATGGAGCAGCCACCATTTCAAAAGCACGCTGTTCAGCAAGCTAGGCGCCACCAGCCGACTGGTGCGTTGAGGAGTCGGTTGCGGGGACTTTGCGGCCGGCCACGATGGGATTGGTGCTGCCCGTACCCTGGAGATGCTTGCCTGGAGTGTCGATCGAGGCTGGGCCAGGATGCCAAGGCTGGTATGGATGGGCCAAGTGGGACCAGCGCCAGCGAACCCTACAGAGCATAGGGTTCGCTTTGGCAGGGTTGGCAACTTCAGCGTGACCTGAACATTAGCTGGGGGCGAGGAACTGCAAGTGGCTTCTGAGATGGCACGGGCGCCCACCATGCTGGCGGCAGGCTTGGGCCGTGCAGGTGCCGTGATGTGGGCACGCTGGTATTCCGGGCTTTGGCGGTAGCGCTCCGCAGCCGCGCCACGGAGCTTGGTGATTGGCTTGGTTAAGATCTCAGCCATCGTTTTCGTGCGCTTGGGGCGGCAACGAGGGCGAGGCGGGCTCAGGGTGTCGGCGGGCCCCAACATCGGTGCCAGGGCTGCATAAAACGCCTGAGGGGCTTCTTCGATACAGTTGCGAAGCAGTTGGGCCACGCAGCTTTTCCACATCGGGTCTTTGCGGTGCTGGAGTGCGCGAATGACTTCCCCGGCCATTTGTTCTGCCGTCAGCGCCATCTCGGAATGGTCCTGCAGGCCTAGAGCAGCTGCGTGGGGCTGCATGGCTTGTTCAAAACGTGCCAAGCGCGCACGCAACTGTGCTTTACCACCGAGTAAATCTGAGCCTTGCATGCGGCCCTGGACCAGGGGAACGATCAGCACATGCATGTGCTGTGCGCTTTCATCCTTGTGCACGACCGCGCTCAAGAGGTTGGCGCTGCCAAACTCTGTGGCCATCCAGTCCAGCGCAGCTTGGAAGTACGCGCATTTGTCATCGTGGATGCCCACAGGGAGGCTGACCAAGGCCTCGATCAGGCGCACGGCGTCCACACGTAGCTTGTCGATGCCAGCTGCTTCCAGCTGTGCTTTGTAGGCGGCGTTGACCGCTTCCGCCGTCTGGTACCCGAGCAAGACGAGGTTGAGATGCTGCTGGCCTGGAGTGATGTTGGGTGTCAACGCCAGCTCGCGCAGATTGTGTCGAGCCGCCCGCAGCGCAGCCGTGGGGCCCTTGAGCTTGGCAAAGCGCACCAGCAGGTTGGCAGGCCGTATTCGGCGGTCCATGTGCACGCGTGCCCCTCAAATGAACCCAGCCGTGACAAGCACGGCTGGGTTGGAGAGGGCCAGCGAACGCATGGCGGGGCAGCGGTTTAGTGGATACCCAAAACGCGGCGCAGCTCGGCGACCGACCAGGCCAAGCGGTTGTTGATGCGGGCAGGGCGCAGCGGCCCCGTTTCCTTGCAGGCCCACAGGCGCAGGGTCTGCTCGGAGCGGTTGAGGTGGAAAGCCGCCTCGGCGGTGGTGATGTGGGAGCGGGTTTCTTCGTCCAGGCGGACGGGGTGTGCAACAAAGTAGGCCATCGTTGTATTCCTCTGAGTTGAAGAAGTTGTGATGGCCGCGACTTTGAAAGTCACGACGAACATGAGCCCCCTACATGTTCGTATTTTTGTGATGGCAACAGAGATTCAGATTGCAGGTGCTCACCGATCCAAGCCCTGCAATTCAGCCGGCAGAAAACCTGCCAGCGAGTTGGCTGGTTCCGCTCTATACGAAGCGTCTGCTATGTGGCGGCATTCAGCTTGCGACGAATGGTTGTCGGCGTGACGTCGTAGCGTTTGGCCAAAATACCTGCCACGTCCTGCTTTGCATAGTGGCTGGCCATCAACTTGTCTGCTTCACGCTTGAGATCTTGCGGCGCAGGTACCTTGGACTGCTTGCGCCGCGTGTGCGCTGATTTGTCAGCCCCTTTGCGGGCGCCTGCTTTGATGCGGGCTTCTTTGTCTCTCAGCTGTCGGATGTAGGGGCTCAACGCCTTGGCAGATGCTTCAATGCCTTCTTGGTGCGACAAAAATTGAATCAAGACGGCCACATGCTGGTACGGGCAGATCTGGATGGCATACAGCAGCAGCTCTTTAACGGAGCATTGGGCGAGTGAGGCTGTTTCTTCTGCGCAATTGGCTAGCGTCAGCAGGGCAGGCCAGGGCAACTGCTCGGCAAGCACCTGCTCGCTAGTTTCTGGCTTGAGCGGAAAGCCCCTGGGCGGCAGATAAACCGGAGTGCCCCACAAAGGGTCTTGTCGCAGTGTTTGCTTGAGCTGCTCGGTCTTGGCCTGGATGGCCAGCATGGTGCGCGCTTGTTGTTCCGTGAGTTCGAGGTCCACATGTGGGGCGCACTCGATGGGCAAACTCGGCAGTTCGGTGGTGGTACGGGTCTTGTCAAACGGGGGCACGAATCCAGTCTCCTTGCGCGGTTTGGGTTGGGTGGCTGGCGCAGTCCAGCGCCAGCCGTCTAAAAAATCGTCTTACATCCGCCCTTACATCGTCAGAAAAAACAAAACCCCGCTATGCAAAACATAGCGGGGTTTCCTTATTTCAATGGTGCCGGAGACATGAATCGAACACGCGACCTTCTCATTACGAATGAGCTGCTCTACCGACTGAGCTACACCGGCAACAGGTGAAGATTATAGTTACTTTTGGTCGGCTTCGAGGTGATAGCGGGTCACGCGTTCGACTTCATTCTTGGAGCCCAGCACCACGGACACGCGCTGGTGCAGTTCGGTGGGCTGGATGTCCAGAATGCGCTCGCGGCCGTTGGTGGCGGCGCCGCCGGCCTGCTCGATCAGCCAGCTCATGGGGTTGGCTTCGTACATCAGGCGCAGCTTGCCGGCCTTCTGGGGCTCGCGCTTGTCCCAGGGGTACATGAAGATGCCGCCACGGCACAGGATGCGGTGGACGTCGGCCACCATGGCCGCCACCCAGCGCATGTTGAAGTTCTTGCCGCGTGGACCTTCTTCGCCGGCCAGGCATTCGTCGATGTAGCGCTTGACCGGGGCATCCCAGTGGCGCATGTTGGACATGTTGATGGCGAATTCCTTGGTGTCCTCGGGGATCTTGACGTTTTCCTCGATCAGGATGAAGGAGCCTTGCTCGCGGTCCAGCGTGAACATGGCCACGCCGTCGCCCACGGTCAGCACCAGGGTGGTCTGGGGGCCGTAGATGCAGTAGCCGGCCGCCACCTGGTGGGCGCCCGATTGCATGAAGTCGCTGTCGTGCACGCCAGGGTGGCCTTCGGGCTTCTTGAGCACGCTGAAGATGGTGCCGATGGACATGTTGATGTCGATGTTGGACGAACCGTCCAGGGGGTCGAACATCAGCAAGTATTCGCCCTGGGGGTAGCGGTTGGGCACCACGTAGATGCCTTCCATTTCCTCCGAGGCCATGGCCGCCAGGTGGCCGCCCCATTCGTTGGCTTCGATCAGCGTTTCGTTGGCGATGATGTCCAGCTTCTTCTGCACTTCGCCCTGCACGTTTTCGCTGTCGGCGGTGCCCATGACGTCACCCAGTTCGCCCTTGTTCACGGCAAAGCTGATGCGCTTGCAGGCGCGGGCGACGACTTCCAGCAGCAGGCGCAGCTGGGGGGGGATGCGGCCATCGGCGCGTTGCTGTTCGACCAGATAACGGGTCAGGCTGACACGACGTGTCATAAGAATTCTCCTTTGGGCACCCTGTGGCAGGGCGCCTTAACTCTAAAAAAGGAGCTGTCAGCGCTTATCGGGTAAGCGCTAACAGCCGTTTTGATGCTCAATCGCCGAGGGCGCGGGTGACCACCTCGCGCACGTCGTTGCTCAGGTCCGGCTTGGCGGCCACGCGGGCAATCGCTTCGCGGGCGGCCGTGCGGTAGGGCTCGGCCAGCTTGCTCCAGCGGTCCAGGGCGCGCGCTAGGCGGGCCGCGACCTGCGGGTTGATGGCGTCGAGCTCCAGCACACGCTCGCTCCAGAACACGTAGCCGGCGGCATCGGTGCGGTGGAAGGCCCCGGGGTTGGCGCTGCAGTAGCTGAAGATCAGGCTGCGTGCGCGGTTGGGGTTCTTGAGGCTGAAGTCCGCATGCTTCATCAGCTGCTTGACGGCGGGCAGGACCTGGCCGCCGCGGTCGCAGTTGCTGGCCTGCAGGCTGAACCACTTGTCGATGACCAGGGGCTCGTTCTTGAACAGGGCGTGGAAGCGTTCCAGCGCGGGCTTGGCCAGCTCGGCGCCGCTGTGCACCAGGGCCGACAAGGCGTTGAAGCGGTCGGTCATGTTGCCCGCATCCTTAAAGCGCTGGTAGGCCTTGCCAGGCCAGACCGTATCGCCGCTGGTGCGCGCCGCCAGGCACAGCATCAGCAGGGCGCTGCCCGTGAGGGCGCGGCGCCCGGACGAGATGGGGTCGGGCTGGTAGGCGCCGGTGGCGCTGTAGGTGTCGAAAGCCCAGGTCCAGTCGGCCTGCAGTGCTTCGGCCAGTTGCTGGCGCATGGATTCACGCACAGCGTGGATGCGCTGCGGATCGACCACGTCCAGTTGCTCGGCCATGTAGCTTTCGGCCGGCAGTGTCAGCACCAAATCCTTGTAGGCGGCATCCAGCGTCGGGTGGCGCAGCACGTCACGCAGGGCGGCCACAAAGTCACCGGGCAGGATGTCGGTCGCCACGGCGCCGTCTGCACGCACGGCGTGCAGCGCGTAGCGCAGGGCCAGGCGTTGTCCGGCTTCCCAGCGGTTGAAGGCATCGCTGTCGTGGGCCAGCTGGGTCAGCAGCTCGGCATCGCTGCCGTCGTAGTCCAGCACCACCGGCGCGCTGAAGCCGCGCAGCAGCGAAGGCACCGGGGCTTGCGCCACGCCGGTGAAGACCCAGGTCTGTGTGGCTTCGGTCAGCACCAGCGTCTGGCTGGCGGTGGTGGCGTCCGTGCCTTGCAGTTGCAGGGGCAGGGCGCTGCCGTCCTGGCCCAGCAGGCCGATTTCGACGGGGATTACAAACGGCAGCTTGTCGGCCTGCCCGGGCGTGGCGGCGCAGCTTTGCGACAGGGTCAGCGCATAGGTCTGCGCGGCGGCATCGTACTGGCCGCGGGCGTGGACCACGGGCGTGCCCGACTGGCTGTACCAGCGCTTGAACTGTTCCAGGTGCTGGGCCAGCGCGCTGCCGGGGTTGGCGTCGGCGATGGCCTGCACGAAGTCGTCGCAGGTCACGGCCTGGCCGTCATGGCGTTCGAAATACAGCTTCATGCCCTGGGCAAAACCGTCGCGCCCGACCAGGTTGTGCTGCATGCGCACCACTTCCGAGCCCTTCTCGTAGATGGTGACGGTGTAGAAGTTGTTGATCTCGATGTAGCTGTCCGGGCGCACGGGGTGGGCCATGGGGCCGGCGTCCTCGGGGAACTGCACGGTGCGCAGCACGCGCACGTCCTCGATGCGCTTGACCGCGCGGGCCGAGGGGGTGCCCGCCATGTCCATGCTGAATTCCTGGTCGCGGAAGACGGTCAGGCCTTCCTTCAGGCTCAGCTGGAACCAGTCGCGGCAGGTGATGCGGTTGCCGGTCCAGTTGTGGAAGTACTCGTGGCCTACCACGCTTTCCACGTTGGCGAAGTCCACGTCGGTGGCCGTCGATTGGCTGGCCAGCACGTACTTGGTGTTGAAGATGTTCAGGCCCTTGTTCTCCATCGCGCCCATGTTGAAGTCGCTGGTGGCGACGATCATGAAGCGGTCCAGGTCCAGGCTCAGGCCAAAGCGCGCCTCGTCCCATGCCACGGAGTGCATCAGGGCGTTCATGGCGTGCTCGGTCTTTTCCAGGTCGCCGGGGCGCACAAAGACCTGCAGCAGGTGCTCGCGGCCGGCGCGGCTCTTGATCTTCTGCTCGCGGGCGACCAACTGGCCCGCCACCAGCGCAAACAGGTAGCAGGGCTTTTTGTGCGGGTCGACCCACTTGGCGAAGTGGCGGCCGTCATCCAGGGGGCCTGCGTCCACCAGGTTGCCGTTGGACAGCAGCACGGGGTAGTTGTGCTGGTTGGCGCGCAGCGTCACGGTGTACAGGGCCATGACGTCGGGGCGGTCGAGGAAGTAGGTGATGCGGCGGAAGCCCTCGGCCTCACACTGCGTGAAGAACGTGCCTTCACTCACATACAGGCCCATGAGCTTGGTGTTCTTCGCGGGCGCGCAGGTGGTGAAGATTTCCAGTTCGACGGGGTCGCTGCCCTCGGGCAGGTTCTCCAGAACGAGCTGGCTGCCATCCATCTTGAACGAGGTGCCGCCGCCGTTGACCATGACGCGCGCCAGGTTCAGCTCGTCGCCATCCAGGCGCAGCGCTTGGGCGGGCACGCCGGGGTTGCGACGGATGCGCATCTTGTTGAGCACGCGCGTCTTGGCGGGGTCCAGGTCGAAGGTCAGGTCGACGGTTTCAATCAACCAGGCCGGTGCCTGGTAGTCAGCACGGTAAATGGCTGAGGCTTGTCCTTCACGCAGCATGAAAGCTCCCCTTATAGGCCTTGCTTGAGCGAGGCTTCGATGAATACGTCCAGGTCGCCGTCCAGCACCTTCTGGGTCGCCGAAACTTCAACGTTGGTGCGCAGGTCCTTGATGCGGCTGTTGTCCAGCACGTACGAGCGGATTTGGTGGCCCCAGCCCACATCGGTCTTGGTGTCTTCGAGCTTTTGCTGCTCTTCCATGCGCTTGCGCATTTCAAAGTCATACAGGCGCGAGCGCAGGCGTTGCCACGCGACGTCGCGGTTGCTGTGCTGCGAGCGACCATCCTGGCACTGCACCACGATGCCCGTCGGGATGTGGGTCAGGCGCACGGCCGAGTCGGTCTTGTTGATGTGCTGACCACCGGCGCCAGAAGCACGGTAGGTGTCGGTGCGCACGTCGGCGGGATTGATGTTGATTTCGATCGAATCATCAATCTCGGGATAGACGAACAGCGAGGAGAAGCTGGTGTGGCGACCGCCCGAGGAGTCAAACGGCGACTTGCGCACCAGACGGTGCACGCCGGTTTCGGTGCGCAGCAGGCCGTAGGCGTATTCGCCTTCGATCTTGATCGTCGCACTCTTGATGCCGGCCACGTCGCCGGGCGTTTCGTCCTCGACCGTGGCCTTGAAGCCCTTGCGTTCGGCGTACTTCAGGTACTGGCGCAGCAGCATGCTGGCCCAGTCGCAGGCTTCCGTGCCGCCCGCACCCGCCTGGATGTCGACGAAGCAGTTCAGCGGGTCGGCCTCATGGCGGAACATGCGGCGGAACTCCAGCTCCTCGATCAGTGGGCGCAGCTTGCCTGCCTCGTCCTCGATGGTTTCCAGGCCGGCGTCATCGCCTTCTTCCTTGCTCATCTCGAACAGCTCGGCATTGTCGGCCAGCTCGGTGGTGAGCTTTTGCAGGGTCAGCACGACCGCGTCCAGGGACTTCTTTTCCTTGCCCAGTTCCTGGGCCTTCTTGGGATCGTTCCAGACGTTGGGGTCTTCCAGCGAGGCGTTTACCGTGCGCAGGCGTTCGTATTTCGCATCGTAGTCAAAGATACCTCCGTAGGTCTTCTGTCCGGGTGGACAAGTCTGCGAGGGTGGCTTCGATTTGGTTGATGCGTTCGGCTTCCATGTGTATTCCTTGTGTGTGACTGTGCTGCGCTGCAAGGCCTGTCGGTGGTCGGACTTTATGGCGTCGCTCGCGCAAAGGCGTGATTTTCGCATGTAGACGGAGACACTGCCCCAATAAGGCACTCGCGCCGCAGGTTTGTGGCGAGTGGCGCCTGGGAATGGGGGGCAGTGGGTACAAACAACAACGCCACAGCGTGCAAAGGCTGTGGCGTTGGGCGGGCGGTGGCGTCAATGCGCAGGCGGTGGCGCTGCCGGTGGTGACGGAGGCAGGTCTCTTTCGTCCATGGTGAGCGTTTGCAGGTCCAGCGTGGTGAAGTCGGCCGGGGCCGAGGCCGCGGGGGACGTGCTGTTCCAGTCCAGCGACAACTCTTGCATCAGCACTTCGTCGGGCGAGAAGTGAGAAGGGCTTTGGAACGGCGAGTCGCCAGGTAAATCCGTGGCCGCCAGTGGGGACTGCGCGGGGGCCGCAGTCAGCATGTCCAACTGCGCCGCCTGCAGCGGCAGGGTGACCTCGGGGGGCGCAACCGGCGCACGGGGCGCGGGCGTCGTGCGCAGCGACAGGAAGGCGTCATCCGGCAGAAAGCTGGCGGGGGCTGCCACCTGCACAGCAGCTGGGGCGTCGAACACCACCTCGGGCAGGGGCACTTCGGTGGGGGCGGTGCGGATGCGACCCGGCATCTGTCCCCGGCTGGAGGCCGGGGTGGTCTGGGCAACGTTGTACAGCATAAGCAGGTCATCAAAGGCCGCCAGATCGAACCGGACTTCGGTGTCGGCAAGCGCGGTGGCAGGGTTGTTGACGATCAGGCTGCGCAGCAGGGACTGCACGTCATCGGTGGGCCACAAGGCCTCGATCTTGCCCAGCACCTCGGGGTAGCCGCTCCACAGGTCGCGCCCTTTGCGCGAGAAGCCCAGGAAAGAGGGCACCTGCACGTTGAAATGCGCCTGGAATTGTTCGCGCGCCTGCTCGTAGGCATCGGTGCGGCTCAGGCGGTAGAGCAGCTGCAGCAGCTCCAGATAGGCCAGGGGCGAGGACGCCTGGTGCTGTGCAATGTGCGACTGCAGGATGTCGACCGCCTGGTCGTTTTCGCCAATCGAAGCGTAGAACTCGGCCTGCTCCTGCACATCGAACAGGGCCTGAGCGGTCAGCATCTCGACCAGGGACGTGTCAGGTGGTGCCACTGGTGCGCGGGCTGGCGCGGTCTCTGCCACCTGGCTGGGCAGCTCTTGCAGTTGCGCAGGCTCGGGAAGCGGGGGCTCTTGCGGCACTGCTACCACTGCAGGCGTAGCCATGGCTGGCGCAGTCGCTGCGATGATGGTTTCGGTGGCTTCAGGCTGCTGTGCGGCAGCCTGCACCAGCGGGGGCACAGGGGCTGGCGCGGTTGCGGGTGTCAGCGCAGCTTGCAGCGCGGCCTCGGTCGGCTCCGCAGTCGGGTGGGCGGCCGCCAGCACGGTTTCGGCCCAGGCGTGTTGCGAGTTTTGGCGTTCCTGCTTGATGCGCTGCAGCAGCCACGCAATGCAGGCCAGGGACAGGGCCAGCAGACCCAGCAAGATATGCACCCAGGCTGGCAGGCCCTGCTGCTCGGCCTGGGCCAGCTGGGTGTTCAGCTTCAGCAGTTCGGTCTGGTTGTTCTTGAGCTGCGATTGCAGGCCCAGCAGTTGCTGCTCCAAGGTCTGCAGGCGCTGGGCATTGGTGTCCAGCAAGGCCTGGGTCTGGGCGTCGATGCGGGGTTCGGTGGTTTCGGCGCTCGCCGGGGCCTCGGGCGCCGTCTGGGGGCTGCCCAGCCCTTCCAGGGGTTCCATACGCAAGCGTGGCTGTGTGGTCGCTGCGGGTTCTGCGGCACTGGGGGCTGGAGCCGTGACCGCGGGCGGTGCAGGGGGGGGCGCGACCGTGCTGTTGGCGCTGGCGGCCGCAGGTGCGGCCACTGCAGCCGCGGCCACGGGGGCTGCCGCGGCGGGTTTGACCACCCGCTTGGTTACCTTGCGCACAGGGCGTGCGGGGGCGTCGGCGGCCGGGGCGGGGCGTGCCGCTGGGCGCGGGGTGACCTGCAACTTGCTCAGATCGATGGGGGCGATGGTGGCCGCCATGGAACTTGGCGGGTCGGCGAACAGGGTGTAGCTGCGGGCCACGCTGCCTGCGCAGCCGGCCGTCAGCTTCACGGTCACCAGGGGTTCGTGCACGACCTGGGTGGTGCGCACGCGCACGGTGGTGGCTTGCGGGGTGATCAGCACATTGCCGGGTGACAGGCTGTCGTCGCCCATCCACACGGTGGCCGTGATGCAGCTGCTCTCGGCGGTTTGTCCGTCATCGGGCTGCACCTGAAACACCAAGTTCAAGGGCGCGCCGAGCTGGACCTGGCCTTGCGAGTTGCCCAGGGACAGCGCGCAGGCCTGCGAGGCAGCGGCGACGCTGCCAGCGAGTATGAGGATGTTGCGAAGTTTCACGGTGATGTCTTCTCTAACGCCAAAGTCCTGTGCGCAACCACGTGCGCCCTGTGAGTGAATCCTCCGGTAATGCCTCCGCAGAATGTTGCAAATTGTCGCGCTTGGGTCATTTTTTTGTGACAAGCTGGTTGTAAAGGGCCCTGGCTGTTGTCTGTGTGGGACTTAATGTGAACCATTCATAACTGGGTGGCAAGTGCCTCAGGCGGGCTCCGGACCGGCGGCAGGCGCAATCTGCTGCGCCAGCCGGTGGATGGAAAGTGGTGCACAGCCTTCCGCATCGTTGCTGATGGTGACAAAGGCGGGTTGGCCGGCGCCGGTAATGCCACGCACAGTCCGCGCCAGAATTGTGCGGGTGTGGGTGTCAGCCGAAACCAGTGCGTTGAAGGGGCGGTGCTTTTCCTGGGCTGCCTGGTAGCCGAACGGCCCGAAGCTGTGGTTCAGGTTCCAGCGGCAGACCAGGGGCGTGGGCCACAGCTGGCGCAAGAACACCAGCTGTGGCTCGATGGGCGGCATTTTCCCATGCAGACCCAGGCAGTAGGTGGCGCCGTGGGCCCGCAGCACCTGGGCCAGTTCGGGACTGAGCAGCAGCGGGTCGCGCACCTCCACGGCCACGATCACCTGTGGGGCGTGCTGCAAGGCGGCGCGGGTGCTGGCCAGCACGGTCGCCAGCTGCCGCCACAGCGTGGCGGTGTCCTGCAGCACGGACCAGGGCAGGGGGCTGATCTGGAACACCAGCACCCCCAGCTTGGGTCCCAGGCCTTCCAGGCAGGGCAGCAGGAATTGGGTGCAGGCCAGACCTGGGTCCAGGAACGCCGGGTTGCGCTCCTGGCCGGCCCCATGCTCGCCGCGCACCAGGGCGTCGGTGACCACATTCGGACACTTGACCACAAAGCGGAAGTCGCCCGGCACCTGGTTGGCCATCTGGGCGTACTGCTCGGTGCTCAGGGGGCGCCAGAAACTGCGGTCCACGCAGACGGTACGCATCAGCGGGTGCTGGCTCAGCGCGCCCAGGCCCTTGCGGGACAGGGTGCTATCGCTGTAGACGCCGTCCCAGACCAGGCCATCCCACCCCGGGTAGGACCAGGTGGACACGCCCATGCGCAGCGTGGGGGGCAGCGACTGGGCCAGCTCGTGCAAGTCGGCGGGGTGCTGCACTGCGCGCACGCCGCTGCCACGCGGCGTGGCCGCAGCCTTGGGGGCGGGCTGGGGAGCGGGCGGATCGTCGGCCGCGAACAAATCGTCTTGCATGGCATCTGGAGTTTGAATGATTTTGCCCTCCAGGGCAGATGTATCCGGCGCGATCAGCTATCAATTGTGTGGATATGCAAGGCGGCACCCGATCTGCGGATGGGCGGCAATCACGTATGGCACACTTGCCCGCTTTCAGGGACACAGCGCCGAGGGGCGCGTAACGCATGCAAAAAATCATTGGGCAAATTGCCGCAGAGATCAAAGTCAGTGCGCAGCAAGTCAGTGCTGCCGTGGAATTGCTGGATGGTGGCGCGACCGTGCCGTTCATCGCCCGCTACCGCAAGGAAGTGACCGGGGGGCTGGACGATGTGCAGTTGCGTGAGCTGGAGGCCCGCCTGTCCTACCTGCGCGAGCTGGAAGACCGCCGCGTGGCCGTGCTCAAGGCCATCGACGAGCAGGGCAAGCTGACCGATGCGCTGCGTCTGGCGATTGCCAATGCGCCGACCAAGCAGGAGCTGGAAGACATCTACCTGCCGTTCAAGCAAAAGCGCCGCACCAAGGGCCAGATCGCCAAGGAGTTCGGCATCGAACCGCTGGCCGACAAGTTGTTTGCCGACCCCACGCTGGACCCGCACGAGGAAGCCAAGGCCTTCTGCCAGCCTGCGACCACGCTGGACGATGGCAAGCCCGGCCCCGATTTCAGCACCACCTTCGCCGTGCTGGACGGCGTGCGCGACATCCTGTCCGAGCGCTGGGCCGAAGACCCGGCCCTGGTGCAAAAGCTGCGCGAATGGCTGTGGGACGAGGGCCTGCTCAAGTCCAAGAAGGTCGAGGCCAAGAACGAGAACGACCCCGAGGTGGCCAAGTTCCGCGATTATTTCGACTATGACGAGCCGATTGGCCGCGTGCCTTCGCACCGCGCGCTGGCCGTGTTCCGCGGCCGCGCGCTGGAAATCCTCGAAGCCAAGCTGGTCCAGCCCGTGGAGCCCGAACCGGGCCAGCCCAGCCTGGCTGAAGGCAAGATTGCCCTGCACCTGGGCTGGAGCCACGCCAAGCGCGCCAGCGATGACCTGATCCGCAAGTGCGTGGCCTGGACCTGGCGCGTCAAGCTCAGCCTGTCGACCGAGCGCGACCTGTTCAGTCGCCTGCGCGAAGACGCCGAGAAGGTGGCCATCAAGGTGTTTGGCGACAACCTGCGTGACCTGCTGCTGGCCGCCCCGGCCGGCGCCAAGACCGTGATGGGCCTGGACCCCGGCATCCGCACCGGCGTGAAGGTGGCCGTGGTGGACAGCAACGGCAAGCTGGTGGACACCGCCACCGTCTACCCGCACGAGCCACGCAAAGACTGGGAAGGATCGCTGCACACCCTGGCCAAGCTGGTGGAAAAACATGGCGTGAACCTGATTGCCATTGGCAACGGCACGGCCAGCCGGGAAACCGACAAGCTGGCAGCCGACCTGATCAAGCTGACCGCCAAGGCGGACTGCAAGATCGAGAAGGTGGTGGTCAGCGAAGCCGGGGCGTCCGTGTACTCGGCCAGCGAATTCGCCTCGCAGGAGCTGCCCGACGTGGATGTCAGCCTGCGCGGCGCGGTGAGCATTGCACGCCGCCTGCAGGACCCGCTGGCCGAGCTGGTGAAGATTGACCCCAAGAGCATCGGCGTGGGCCAGTACCAGCACGACGTGAACCAGAGCGAGATGGCGCGCCAGCTGGACGCCGTGGTCGAAGACTGCGTGAACTCGGTGGGCGTGGACCTGAACACGGCCTCGGCCCCGCTGCTGACCCGCGTGTCGGGCCTGAGCGCCTCGGTCGCCAAGTCCGTGGTGCGCTGGCGCGATGCCAACGGCTCGTTCAAAAACCGCAAGCAGCTGATGGATGTGGCCGGCCTGGGCGCCAAGACTTTTGAGCAGGCCGCCGGCTTCTTGCGCATCCGCGGTGGCGACAATCCGCTGGACATGACAGGCGTGCACCCCGAAACCTATCCCGTGGTGGAGCAGATCATTGCTGCCACCGGCAAGCCCGTGGACCAGCTGATGGGCCGCAGCGACGTGCTCAAGGGCCTGAAGGCCGAGCAGTTTGTGACCGAGAAGTTCGGGGCCATCACCGTCAAGGACATCCTGGGTGAGCTGGACAAGCCCGGCCGCGATCCCCGCCCCGACTTTGTGGTGGCGCGTTTCAACGACGGCGTGGAAGACATCAAGGACCTCAAGGAGGGCATGATCCTCGAAGGCACGGTCAGCAATGTGGCCCAGTTCGGCGCGTTTGTGGATCTGGGGGTGCACCAGGACGGCCTGGTCCACGTCAGCCAGATGAGCCACAAGTTCGTCGAGGACGCACGCGAGGTGGTCAAGACCGGCCAGATCGTCAAGGTCAAGGTGCTGGAAGTGGACGTGGCGCGCAACCGCATCAGCCTGACCATGAAGCTCGATGCGGCCCCCGCCCGCCGCGATGGCCCGCGCGACAACCGTTTTGAAAGCGCCGGTCGCGGCCAAGGCCGCGGGGGCTATGCCCAGTCGCAGCGTGGTGGTCAGGCCGAGCAGCCCAACGCCATGGCCTCGGCCTTTGCCAAGCTGCAAGCGCTGAAGAAGTAAGGCGCACACGGCGCCACCCGGGGCAGCTGCGGCTGCCCTTTTTTGTGCGCCGGTCCGTGACGGCGTGCGCACGACCGCGCACAATCGCGGCGCAGATAGCGGGCAATCAGCGGGGAAAAGTCCGGCTTATTCGCGCAAGGCCGTCATCTGAGCAGCCCATACTCGGCATGGGGGGCTGCGTGCCCCGGTTGAAGAGGACGGTGCCTGAGCGGCGATGCCCGGGTCCGGTACACGGTTGTCACTGCCTGAAGGTCCATGCAAGCCGCTCCAGAATTGTCACTGCCCTGCCAGCCGCGGATCCTGGCGCTGTTGATGCGCGAGCTGATCAGCGAGGTGCCGCACATGCGCCGTGTGAACCAGCTGTTCGGCTGCGACCCGGTGCTGGCGGCCCAGCTGATGGAGTGCGCCAACTCCAGTGCCTACCGCATGGCGGCGCAGGTGCGCGGCATCCCCCAGGCCCTGACCCTGCTGGGCGAGCGCCAGCTGCGCGCGCTGTTGAAGAAGGCCCAGGCGGGCATGGTGGCGCGGCCGATTGCTGGCATCGACATCGGGCAGTTTGCGCGCGTCAGCCAGGACTGCGCCAAGCTGGCGCGCAGCCTGGCGGGGCGGGTGCGCCTGGATGGCAGCGTGGCCTACATCGCTGGCTTGCTGCATGGCATGGGCCAGCTGGTGCTGCACCAGACCCAGCCCGAGCGCGTGGCCGCCCTGGCGGCCGAGGCCGGCCTGTGGGACCCGCGCCGCCCGCGCGTGGAGGTGCGCCACTGGGGCTACAGCGCCCACCACACCACGGCCATTCTGCTGCGCGCCTGGGGCCTGCCTGCAGAAATCGTCGCCGCCGTGCAGGCGATGGAGGCGCCGCTGCAGGACGCGCAGTTCGACCCCATGGCCGGGGTGCTGCACCTGGCGGTGTGGCGCAACCGCGTGAAGGTCAGCGGCTGGAGCGAGCGCAGCATGGCCGACGCCTTCCCCGTGGACATTGCGCTGGCGCTGGGCATCGACGTGGACGTGGTCTTGCAGCAGGAAGCAACGGACTGGAGCCAGTCCATGTATTGATAGCGCACTGCGCGCTTGCACCAAGGGCTGGAGCCCAAAAAGACTGAAAAATCAGGCACGGCCTGGCGGAAAAACCTGACACCGGGGCGGTGCCGGGCGCCGCCATGCTGGGCGGGTTTTCGTTTTTGGTCCACAACCGTGCATGCCCGCCTGGCGCAGGCGGGCCGGCCGCTGTGGCATGCCCCATGTCCGACCCGTCGCCCCAGCCATCGCCATCCACCCCGACCGAACCCCAGACGGCCCAGGTTCCGGGTTCTGGGCCCGCCAGTGCGCGCCCTACAGCGTATAGAGCCTCGCAGGGCAATGCCCTGGTGGCCATTGTGCCCGGCCTGCGCTGGATGGTGGGGCTGATGATCGCCGCCATCGTGATCGTGGGCCTGTACTTTGGGCGGGAGATCCTGATTCCCCTGGCCCTCGCCGTGCTGCTGGGCTTCCTGCTGGACCCGGCCGTCACGCGGTTGCACCGCTGGGGGCTGCCGCGCCTGGCGGCCGCACTGCTGGTGGTGGCCTTGGCGCTGGGGGCGCTGGCGGGCCTGGGCCTGTACATGGGCAAGCAGGTGCAGGCGCTGAGTGCGGACCTGCCCACCTACCAGACCACCATCAAGCAAAAGCTTCGCAACCTGCGCGTGCTGACCGCCGGCCCCAGCGCCTGGGACGGCGCGGTCAAGACCTATGGCACGGTGGAGCGCGAGATCGCAGCGGCCACGGCCGAGCCCGGCCAGCGGTCATCGCGGGTCCAGCAGGTCGAGGTGGTGCGCGATGAGGACAAGCCCGTGCTGCGCGTGGCGCAGTGGCTGGGCAAGGTCAGCGAGCCGCTGACGCAGGCCGGCATCGTGCTGCTGTTCGTGATCCTGATCCTGCTGGACCGCGACGACCTGCGCGACCGGCTGCTGCGCCTGATGGGGGGCAATCCGCACGTGGCGACCGATGCCATGGACGAGGCCGCCCACCGCATCGGCCGCTACCTGCGCATGCAGTGCATCGTGAATGTGGCCTATGGCGTGCCCATGGCGGCGGGCCTGTGGCTGATTGGCGTGCCCGGGGCCATCCTGTGGGGGGTGCTGGCCATGGTGATGCGCTTTGTGCCCTACGTGGGGCCGCTGGTGGCTGCGGTGTTCCCGCTGGCCCTGGCGTTTGCCGTGGCACCGGGCTGGGACATGCTGATGTGGACCCTGGCGCTGGTGTTGGTGTTGGAGCTGGTCAGCAACCACATTGTCGAGCCCTGGCTGTACGGCAGCAGCACGGGGCTGTCGACCCTGGCCATCATCATCGCCGCCACGTTCTGGACTGCGCTGTGGGGACCGATTGGCCTGATCCTGTCGACGCCGCTGACGGCCTGCTGCCTGGTGCTGGGCCGCTATCTGCCGGGCTTGCAGTTCCTGGAGGTGCTGCTGGGCAGCCAGCCGGTGATGGACGCCCCGCACCGCCTGTACCAGCGCCTGCTGGCCGAGGACGTGTCCGATGCAATTGCCCTGGCGCGCAGCGACATCGCCCAGCGCTTGCCCGCCAGGCCGACAGTGATGGACAAGGCCGCGGCGGTGGAGGGCTTTTACGGCCAGGTGGCGCTGCCGGCCTTGAAGCTGGCGTGCAAGCACCATGCCGAGGCAGCCACGGTCGAGCACCGCATGCGCCTTTCCAACGGCATGGAAGACCTGCTGGAAGAGCTGACCGAGGATTACCCGGGCGCGCCAGGGCTGGCAGACGCGGCGGCGTGCGGGCGCGTGCACTGTGTGGGGGCCCGCTGGGCGGTGGATGCCTGGGCCGCCCGCATGCTGGCGCACAGCCTGCAGTTGCAGGGCCTGCCCGCCACCAGTGCCAGCCATGCCCTGGCGCCGGACCGGGGGCTGGACGGCATCGGCGATTGGCAGCATGTGCAGTGGCTGGTGCTGTCCACCCTGCATGGGCAGCCGCACATCCTGCTGCGCCAGTGGCTGCGCCGCATCCGTCGGCGGTATCCGCAGCTGCAGGTGGTGCTGGCGTTGTGGAACCTGCCCCCCGAAGGCCTGCAGGGCGAGGACTTGCAGCGCCTGGGCGTGCAGGCCCTGGTCACCAGCATGCACGAGGCGGTGCTGCGCATCCAGCAGGCGGCGTCGCCGGTGCCGACCACGGCCCAGGGCTGTGTGCCGGCGCGCAGGCCGCCGCACGAGGCGCAGCGCCTGCAGCACCTGCAGCGCAGCGGCGCCCTGGATGCTGGTTGCACCGAGGTCTACAGGAACGCTGCCCTGAAAGCGGCCCATGCCTTCGATGTGAAGTACGCCCAGGTCTCGCTGGTCGATGCAGACTGGGTGCACACCCCGGGCGGGCTGCTGGTGCATGGCGAGGTGCCGCCTGCCTCGCCGGGGCTGCCGCGCGATGCCTCCATCTGTGCCTATGTGGTGCAGGAGGGGCAGAGTGTGGTGGTGGACAGCCTGGCGCGCGACCCGCGGTTTGCCGACAACCCGTGGCTGCGGCGGGCAGGCATCCAGTTCTATGCCGGCGTGCCGCTGGTGGATGCGGCGGGGATGGTGCTGGGCAGCCTGTGCATCTTGCACGATGCCCCGCGCAACATGGATGCCGCCGGCCTGGCGGTGCTGCAAGGCATGGCGCGGGAGGTGATGCAGCAGGTGCAGGCGCGGGGCCAGGGCGCCACAGGGGCGCCGCCCGCAGCCTGAGGCCGGTCTTACCAGGCGGCGTGCAGCATGTCGGCGTAGTCCTGGGCACTGGCCAGCCGCGGGTTGGTGGCGTGGCAGTGGTCTTTCAGGGCCCCGGCAATCACGGCGTCCAGCCAGTCTTCCTCGACACCTAGGGCGCCCAGGCCACTGGGCAGGCCCAGACGGGCATTCATGTCGCGCAGGGCCTCGGGGATGTCGCTGGCGCTGGCCAGGCCCATGGCGTGGGCCATCTTCTCCAGCCGGTGGTCCTTGACCACCGACGCGGCCTCGGCGTTGAAGCGCACCACCGCCGGCAGGAACATGGCGTTGAGGGTGCCGTGGTGCAGGCGGGGGGCAATGCCGCCCAGGCTGTGGCTCAGGCTGTGCACACAACCCAGGCCTTTCTGGAAGGCCATGGCGCCCTGCATGCTGGCGCTCATCAGTTGGCGGCGAGCCTCGGCATCCTGGCCGTTGCGCGTGGCGCGTTCGATGTGCGCCCAGCCGCGCTCCAGGCCGTCCAGGGCAATGCCATCGGCCGGCGGGTTGAAGGCCGCCGCCATGTAAGTTTCCATGCAATGGGCGATGGCATCCATGCCGGTGGCGGCCGTCAGCAGGGGGGGCAGGCCATAGGTCAGCTCGGGGTCGCAGATGGCGGCCTTGGGCACCAGGTGCCAGCTGTGAAAGCCCAGCTTGCGGTGGTCGTCGACGATGATGATGGCACCGCGCGCCACCTCGCTGCCCGTGCCGCTGGTTGTGGGCACGGCGATGATGGGGGCGACGGCGGCCGTGATCTTGGCAGAGCCGCCTTCGATGGTGGCGTAGGTGGTCAGTGGCCCCTCGTGGGTTGCGGCAATCGCCACGCCCTTGGCGCAGTCGATGGCGCTGCCCCCGCCGACGGCGATCAGCCCGTCGCAGCGGTGCTGGCGGTACAGGTCGGCGGCGGCGTGCACGGCGGCCTCGGTGGGGTTGCTGGGGGTGGCATCAAAGACCGTCACGGGCAGCGCGCCCAGGGCGTCCAGCGCGTGCTGCAGCACGCCGGCCGCTTTGACGCCCGCGTCCGTCACGATCAGCGGCCGGGTGATGCCCACGCGCTGGCATTCCTGCGGCAGCAGGCGCACGGCGCCGAAGTCGAACTGGATCTGGGTCACGTAATTGATGAAGGCCATGCGAATTTCCCTGTGAAGCCATGTGCACACGCTGGACTGGCAATCTAGTCAGCCTGCGCCCATCGCGCCACCTTGGGAACCCTGAGCCGGGCTGGGCCACGGTCACCCCGGCGACAAAGTCCGCCAGTTTGTCTGCGCACGGCCCGGGATTGCTGCATGATGTGCGGCTTTGTGACTGTTGTTTGCGTGTTGTGAGTCCCGACCACGAACTGCCCCATCCCCTGACGCCGGCCATGCGCGATGTCTTGCGCCGCATGGTGCGTGCCAACCGCCCCCATCTGCATACGCTCAGCCCCGAGCAGGCCCGCGCCGCCTACGAGGCGGGCGCCGGCGTGCTGGAGATCACCAAGCCCGAGCTGGCCCGCGTGCAAGACCTGCGCATTCCTGCGCGCGATGGCAGCGCGCTGCCGGCCCGGCTGTATGCGCCCACGCAGGGCCAGGCCCTGCCGGTGCTGCTGTATCTGCACGGCGGCGGCTTCACCATCGGCAGCGTGCAGACGCACGACATCCTGTGCCGCCAGCTGGCCCGACTGTCAGGCTGCGCCGTGGTGTCGCTGGACTACCGCCTGGCACCGGAGCACCGCTTCCCCACTGCCATCCACGACGCCTGGGACGCCCTGCAGTGGCTGGCCCTGCACGGTGCCGGCCTGGGGCTGGACACCGGTTGCATGGCCGTTGGTGGTGACAGCGCCGGCGGCACCCTGGCCGCGGCCTGCGCACTGCTGGCGCGCGACGCCGGCCTGGTGCTGCAGCTGCAGCTGCTGATCTACCCCGGCACCTGCGCCCACCAGGACACGGATTCGCACCTGCGCTATGCCCATGGCCTGGTGCTGGAGCGCGATGGCATCCAGTGGTTCTTCAACCACTACGTGCGCAGCGCAGCCGACCGCGAGGACTGGCGTTTTGCGCCCCTGCTGGCCCCGGACGTCGAGGGCGTGGCGCCGGCCTTCTTCTGCCTGGCCGAGCTGGACCCGCTGGTCGATGAGGGCGTGCAGTACGCCGACCTGCTGCGCATGGCCGGCGTGCCGGTCGAGCTGGAGATTTACAAGGGCGTGACCCACGAGTTCATCAAGATGGGCCGCGCCATTCCCGAGGCGCGCCAGGCACATGCCGCCATGGCCGCCGCCTTGCGCGCGGCGCTGGGCACCACGCCCGCCGACTGATGCCCGCGACATGAAAGAGCCAACGATGCGACCCCAAGATTTCCGTTGCCGCCACCGCCTGACGGTGCGCTGGTCCGAAGTGGATGCCCAGAAGATCGTCTTCAACGCCCACTACCTGATGTACGCCGACGTGGCGGTCACCGACTACTGGCGCCAGATGGCCATGCCGTATGCGCAAAGCTGGGCCACGCTGGGCGGCGAGCTGTTCGTCAAGAAGGCCACGGTGACCTACCACGCCTCGGCCCAGATGGGCGATGTGCTGGACGTGGGCATTCGCTGCGTGCGCCAGGGCAACACCTCGCTGCAGTTCGAGGCGGGCATCTTCCGCGGCCAGCAACTGCTCAACACGGTGGAGCTGGTCTATGTGTTTGCCGACGCACAGCAGCAACCCCAGCCCGTGCCGCAGGCGCTGCGCGACATGCTGACCGCCTTCGAGGCTGGCGAGGACATGGTGCAGCTGCGCTCCGGCAACTGGAACGACCTGGGCCGCCTGGCCGAGCGCCTGCGCATGGAAGTCTTCGTCAAGGAGCAGGGCGTGCCGCCCGAGATCGAGATGGACGAGTTCGATCCGGTCTGCCGCCATGTCGTGGCCCTCAACCGCCTGGGCCATGCCGTGGGCACGGGGCGGCTGGTCAGCGATGCGCCCGGTGTGGGCCGCATCGGCCGCATGGCCGTGGCGCGCGAGCTGCGTGGCTCCAGCGTGGGACGCCGGGTGCTGGACGCGCTGGTGGATGCCGCACAGCAACGCGGGGACCGCGAGGCCGTGCTGCACGCCCAGGTCCACGCCCGCAACTTCTACACCCGCGCCGGCTTTGTGCCCGAGGGCGAGGTCTACCAGGAGGCGGGCATCGACCACATCACCATGCGCAAAACCTTGTAAACGCGGCAGGTGTTCATCAAAAAATGAGCGGCCTGCGCTCAAAGACAAAGGGCTTCAGGTGTTTTTGACCTGAAGCCCTTTGTTCCATGCGCGGTGTGCGCTTCAGATTTTGAAGGCCTGCACACTGCGGCGCATCTGCACCGTCTGCTCCTGCAGGCTGCTGGCGGCGGCGTGCGACTCTTCGGCCAGGGCCGAGTTCTGCGACATGCTGTGCTCGAGCTGGTGGATGGCCTGGGTGATGTCGGCCATGGCGCTGGCCTGTTCCTGCGTGGAGTCCATGATCTCGCGCATGCTGCCTGTCACATTGCCCGAGGCCTGCTGCAGCTGCTGCATGGCGGCCAGCGCGTCCTGGCTCTGGCTGGAGCCCAGGGCGATCGCTTGCCCGGAGGACTGGATCAGCCCGCGGATCTGCTGGGCCGCATCGGCGCTGCGCAGGGCCAGGCGGCGCACTTCCTCGGCCACCACGGCAAAACCACGGCCTTGCTCGCCCGCGCGGGCGGCTTCCACGGCCGCGTTCAAGGCCAGCAGATTGGTCTGGAACGCCAGGCCATCGACCACGGCCACGATCTCGGCAATCTCCTGCGACTGCTGGCGGATGGTGGCCATGCTCTGGGCCAGGGCGGCCACCACGGCCTGCACCCTGGTGCGCGGCCTCGGTGGCGTTGCGCGTCATCGCGTCGGTGTCGGCGGCCAGTGCCCGGGCATGTTCGCCGGCCGCCAGCACGCGCGAGGCGGCACGGGCGGTTTCCTCCAGCGCGTTGCAGGCCATCTCGGTGCGGGCCGACAGGTCGTTGCTGCCGGTCTGGATCTCGTGGCTGGCGGTCTGCATCTGGCGCACGCTGTGTGTCACGGTGCGCACCGTGTCATGCAGGTTCAGCATCAGCGCCTGCAGCTCGGCG
>NZ_BBJR01000074.1 GCF_000739875.1 Comamonas aquatica NBRC 14918 | reverse complement strand
CTAAGAAATGGTGGCAAAGCAAGTACGTGCGGCATACACGCAGGAATTTAGATTGGAGGCTGTACGCTTGGTGCAAAGCGGGCAATCTCAAGCGCAGGTATGCCAGGCACTGGGCATTCCCAAGGCTAGCTTGGGCAGTTGGGTGCGGCAGGTAAAAGCAGGCACTCTCAAGCTTGGAGTTGCCGATGGTGCTGCTAGCAAGGTCACGCCAGAGCAGATGGAGATAAGCCGTCTGCGAGCGGAAGTTGCACGCCTGCGAATGGAGCGTGATATTGCAAAAAAAGCGGCGGCGTACTTCGCACAGGACGTGTTGCGAGGTACGCCTGGATTGAGCAAATGAAGGGCATCTATCCGATTGCTGTTTCTTGCCATGTACTGCAGGTCAGCAGCAGTGGGTACTTTTGCTGGAGGCACAGCCGTGGTGTCTCACCACGGTTGTGTCGTGATGCATTGGTGCTGACCCACATTCGTGCCATCCATGCGCAGGTCAAAGGCGAGTACGGCTGGCTACGCATGCAAAAATAGCTGCAAGTTAGAGGTCTACAAATTGGCAAAGAGCGGGTACGAAAGCTGATGGCCGAGCACGGCATCCGGGCTAAAACCAAGCGCAAGTTCATCGTGACCACAGACAGCAAGCACAGCCTGCCTGTGGCCCCTGACTTGGTGCAGCAGCGTTTTACGCCGCAGGCACCCAACCAGCTTCTGTGCGGTGACATCACCTATATCGCCACCGATGAAGGCTGGCTGTACCTGGCCGCTGTCATTGATATGTTCAGCCGTCAGGTCGTGGGCTGGAGCCTACAGCCCCACATGCAAACCAGTTTGGTCAAGGATGCGCTGGCAATGGCTTGGTGGCGAAGACGCCCTGAGCCGGGCGCTATCTTCCACAGCGACAGGGGAGCCAATATTGCAGCCATGACTTCCTGGCCACTCTAACCAAATGGGGCATGCGCTCATCCATGAGTCGCAAAGGCAATTGCTGGGACAACTCTCCCATTGAAAGCTTCTGGGGCAGACTGAAGACAGCTTGCGTGCATGGGCAGCGCTTCGCCACCCGGGAGCAAGCAAGGCAGGCCATCATGAACTGGATGGCCTTCTACAATCACCGCAGATTGCATTCGAGCTTGGGTTATCTCAGCCCCATGCAATACGAGAAACGCTGGTACGAGGCGCAGCGCAAAAAGGCCGCGTAAGCAGAGAGCTAAGAACTCCACAAAACAGGGGCAATATCAGTGTTCACGACGCTGCCGCAGGCGGGGTCGTTGTGCTGGGCGCCAGCAGGCCCAGGCGCTTGGCCAGGCGCTGCAGGTTGGCGCGGTCCATCTGCAGCGCACGCGCAGCGGGTGCCCAGCGGTGGCCGTGGGCCTGCAGGGCCTGCTGCACCAGTTGGCGCTCGTACTGGGCGACGGCCTCGCGCAGGCCGGCCGCTGGCGGTGCCGGAGTTTGTGGGTCAAAAAGGCCTGCAGCGCGCTCTGCATCTGCGCTGTCAGCTATCGAACTGGGAGTCAGCACGAAATCCCTGGCGACAATCCCCAGCAACTGCCCCGGGGGGCGTGGCCGGCGCAGGGCGTGCAGTACGGCGCGGCGCACGGCATGCTCCAGCTCGCGCACATTGCCGGGCCAGCGGTGGGCCAGCAGGGCGGCCTGGGCATCGGCTTCCAGCCGCAGGCCGTCCAGCCCGAACTGCGAGCGCGTGCGCTCCAGAAAGTAGCCGGCCAGCACCAGCACATCGCCTTCGCGCGCGCGCAGCGGCGGCACCTGCAGCGGGTAGACGCTGAGGCGGTGGTAGAAGTCGGCACGCATGCGGCCGGCGCGCACGGCGGCGGCCAGGTCCTGGTTGGTGGCAGCGATGATGCGCACGTCCACCGTGCGTTCGCGGTCCAGCCCCAGGCGCTGGATCTGGCCGCTTTGCAGCACGCGCAGCAGCTTGGCCTGGGTGACCAGGGGCAGCTCGCCCACTTCGTCGAGGAACAGGGTGCCCTGGTGGGCCTGCTCGAACTTGCCCTGGCGGTCGCCCACGGCGCCGGTGAAGGCGCCGCGCACATGGCCGAACAGCTCGCTTTCCACCAGGGTGTCGGGCAGGGCGGCGCAGTTGATGCTGACGAACGCCTGGTCGGCCCGGTCGGACTGGGCGTGCAGCGCCTGGGCCACCAGTTCCTTGCCCACCCCGGTTTCGCCGGTGATGAGCACCGCCAGGTCGCTGGCCGCCACGGTGGCAATGTCGCGCTGCAGGGTACGCATGGCGGCGCTGTGCCCCAGCAGGCGCGGCGTGGCCACGGGGGTGTGGCGGCGAAAGTGCTCGGCCCGCTGGCGTTCGTTGTGCACGCTCTGCTCCAACTGGCGCAGGCGTGCGGCCGTGGCCACTGTGGCCGCCGCCAGGTTGCTGAAGGCCTGCAGCGCCTCCAGCGGTGCGGCGCCGGCAAAGCGCCCGGGCTCCAGCGCATCCAGGGTCAGCAGGCCCCAGGCCTGGCCGTCGACCTGCAGCACGCAGCCCATGCAGTCGTGCACCGGCAGCGGGGCGCCGGTGTGGTGGGCCACCAGACCGTCATAGGGGTCGGGCAGCGGGGTGTCGGTGGGAAAGCGCAGCGCCTGGCCGGCCGCCAGCAGGGCAGCAAAGCGCGGGTGCTCGGCCACGCGAAAGCGCCGGCCCAGGGTGTCGGGGCTCAGCCCATCAATGGCCAGCGGGCGCAGCCAGTCGTCGCCATCTTCGCTGCGCTCGCAGCGCAGCAGGGCGGCGGCATCGCCGGGCAGGACGGTGCGCAGCGCGGCCAGCAGGCGGCGGTAGCGTTCGGATTCGGGGAGCTGGCTGGACAGCTCGGCCACCAGGGGCAGCAGGGCATTCAGCAGCGTGGCAGATGCAGTCATAGCGACATCGTAAGCGGTCAAAGAGACTGCAATTGATGCGCGTCAAAAAGACATGGATGGCGGTAAGTGCTTGATACTGCAGGGCACAGCGACTGGCACATGGCTTGCAGAGCCAGTCCCGTGTGTCCGATCGACGTGGTGCCCATGGTGGGCTTGCCAGCCAGATCGGCCCTGGAGAGATGTTTCACATGCTGACTGACCGCCAACGCGCCATTGTCAAATCCACCGTGCCCCTGCTGGAAACCGGGGGCGAGGCGCTGACCACCCATTTCTACCAGTTGATGCTGTCCGAGAGCGACGAGGTGCAGCCGCTGTTCAACAGCGTGCACCAGCAGACCGGTGCCCAGCCGCGCGCGCTGGCCCGCAGCGTGCTGATGTACGCCAAGCACATTGACGACCTGTCGGGTCTGGGCGATCTGCCCGCGCAGATCATCCACAAGCACGTCTCGCTGCAGGTCCAGCCCGAGCATTACCCCATCGTCGGCGGCTTCCTGCTGCGTGCCATCCGCGAGGTGCTGGGGGCCGAGATCGCCACGGACGAAGTGATCGCGGCCTGGGCCGCCGCCTATGGCCAGCTGGCCGACATCCTGATCGGTGCCGAGAAAGCCACCTACGAAGCCAACGCCCAGGCGCCCGGCGGCTGGAAGGGCGTGCGCCGCTTCGTGGTGGCGGCCAAGCAGGCGGAAACGCCCGAGATCACCAGCTTCACCCTGCAGCCCGAAGACGGTGGCGCCGTGCTGGCCTACCAGCCCGGCCAGTTCATCGGCCTGCGCGTGGTGGTGGACGGCAAGGAGCAGCGCCGCAACTATTCGCTGTCGCAGGTGGCCGATGGCCGCAGCCTGCGCATCAGCGTCAAGCGCGAGGCGCAGGGCGTGGTCTCCAACCACCTGCACCACCAGGTGCAAGCGGGCGATGTGCTGGACGTCTTCCCGCCCGCCGGCCACTTCACGCTGGACGACAGCGCCAAGCCCCTGGTGCTGATGGCCGCCGGCGTGGGCATCACCCCGCTGATGGCCATGCTGCAGCAGGGCCTGAAGATGGGCCGTGCCGTCACCTTCATCCACTGCGCGCGCAGCCCCGAGCTGCAGGCCTTCCGTGGCGACCTGCTGGCCCTGGCGGCGCAGCACCCCCAGTTGCAGCTGCGCTTTGGCTACGAACAGGCCGCTGGCGCAGCCCCGGCCGACGGCGTGGACGTGGCCCAGGGCCTGCCCGATGCCGAGCTGCTGACCCGCTGGCTGCCGGCCGAGCGCGACGTCCAGGCCTACTACCTGGGGCCGGTCGGCTTCATGCACCTGGCCAAGCAGGTGCTGCACCGCGCCGGCGTGCCGGACGCGCAGGCGCGTTGCGAATTCTTCGGCCCGGCCCAGTCCCTGGCGGCCTGAAACCCTGCTGAGGGTGTTGCCGGCGGCCTGTGGCATGCTGGCGACGTGGGGGTTGGTGCACTGTCCTGGTGCATGGTGCCAGCGCCCACCGTGAAAGTGCCCGCGTTGCCACGGGCCTGCCCCCCCGCCCTTCGGCGGGGTTTTTCGTCTGGAACACCATGCAATTCGGAAATGGATGGAAACCGGCCGTGGCCCCTGCCGCAGGCCTGGATGTGCTGCGCGTGGGCCTGGGGGCCGCGCTGGGTTTGGGGGTGGCCGCTGCCTTGGTGCAGCTGGCGCAGTGGGGTGGCTGGCAGGGCGGCTGGGGGCTGTTTGCGCCCCTGGGGGCCACGGCGGTGCTGGTGTTCGCGGTGCACACCGGGCCACTGTCCCAGCCCTGGTCCTGCGTGGTGGGCAATACCGTGGCGGCTTTGTGGGCCCTGCTGGTGGTGGCCTGGGTGCCTGCGGGCTGGGCGCCGGCGGTGGCCGTGGGCGGTGCGATTGCCGGCATGCAGCTCACGCGCTCCCTGCACCCGCCCGGGGGGGCCGTGGCCCTGTTGCTGGTGTTGGAGGCCCAGCACGGGGTGCGCCATGGCTGGAGCTATGCCTTCTTGCCGATTGCCTTGCTGACCCTGGTGCTGGTGCTGCTGGCCATGGCCTACCACCGTGCCTGGGGCAAGCACTATCCGCTGCAGGTGGCCGCGCCCGCCGCGGCAGCCAAGGTGCAGCATCTGCCGGCCGACGACCTGTCCGATGCCGACCTGCAGGCCCTGCTGGCGCGTTTTGACCAGGACTACAACCTGACCCCCCAGGAGCTGGGGCAACTGGTGCGGGCGGCCGAGGAGCAGGCGATTGCCCGGCGCTTTGGCAGCGTGACCTGCGGCCAGGTGATGACCTCCGCCCTGTGGACCTGCCGGCCGGGCGACGATCTGGGGCGGCTGGCCGCGCAGTTCCAGCAGCACCCCATCAAGAGCCTGCCGGTGGTCGATGACGCCGGCCGCCTGCTGGGCGTGGTGGCGCGCATCGCCTTGTTCGACTGGCTGTGGCAGCAACAGCAGGGCGACGCCAGCGACCGCCGCCAGCGCCGCACCTGGCGCTTGTGGGGCAAGAAGCCGCCGGCATCCACCCCGGCCCGCGCCGCTGACCTGATGCAGGATGCCCCGCTGAGCGTCGAGGACCACACCCCCGTGTCCCACCTGCTGGAAGCGCTGGCCGTGCACACCGTGCCCTTCGTGGCGGTGCTGCGCCGGGGGCAACTGGTGGGCTTGATCACCCGCACCGACGTCATGCGCATCCTGCTGCACTGACGGCGGTGGGGCGGGTGCTCAGCCGAGCAGCTCGCCCGAGTGCAGGCGCCGGTCCTGCTCGCGCTCCTGGTAAAAGCGCGCCTTTTCGACGTACATGGCCTGGTCGGCGCGGTGCACCACGGTCTCGAGGGACGCGTTTTCCTGGCCGCAGGCATGGCCCATGGCGATGTGGATGGGCTGGCCCGGGTAGAACTGGTTGTTCAACTCCAGCAGCGACAGGATGCGTTCCTGCATCGCCACGGCGCCGCGCTCGTCGGTGGAGGGCAGCAGCACCATGAACTCATCGCCGCCGATGCGGGCGGCGCAGGCCGGGGCATCCACGGCCTTGGTCAGCACTTCGCCGATGCGCCGCAGCATGGCGTCGCCCGCGGCGTGGCCGTGTTCGTCGTTGACCGCCTTGAGGCCGTTCATGTCGATGGCGATCACGGACAGCGGCCAGGGGCCCTTGCGTGCCAGGCGGTTCAGCTCTTCCATGTAGAAGGCGCGGTTGCGCAGCTGGGTCAGCACGTCGTGCTTGCCCAGGTATTCCAGATAGGCCTCGGCCTTCTTGCGCGCCGTGATGTCCACCAGCGACAGCAGCACCAGGTCCCAGTGCTGGGCGTTGCTGGTCATGATGGCGAATTCCAGGTGGATGTGCAGCACTTCACCGGACAGGGCGTAGTTCACCACCTCGCGCTGCTGCACCAGCTTGCCGTCCCACAGGTCCTGCAACTGCTCGGCGAAGGAGTCGTACATCTCGCCGCGGAAGATCTGGGGCAGGTTGTTCAGCAGCTCCGGCTTGTTGCGTGCACCGAACATTTCCAACGTCTGCTGGTTGACGTCGATGACGCGGATTTCCTGCATGCAGCGCGTGACGAATTCCGGGTGCACCTTCAAAAAGGTGCGGAAGTCGCGGATGCCGCGTGCCCGCACCTCGTCCATCAGGCGCTTGACCTCGCTGAAGTCCTCGACCCACAGCGACACCGGCGAGTGCTCGAACAGGTCGCGGGCGTACTGTTCGCTGCGCAGCAGCTGTTCGGTGCTCTGCACCTCGGCGGTGACATCCTCCAGCGAGACCAGCACCCGGCTCCAGCTGTCCTCGAAGCCGGGCAGCACGCGGGCGCGCACCTGCACGTCCAGGCGCCGACCGTCCAGGGCGTAGTTCACGGAGCGGGTTTCAAAGTCCATGCGCCCTTCCCACAGGGCCAGCAGCTCGGGCACGATGCTCTCGAGCATGTCGCCCCGGAACACTTCGTGCAGGCGGCTTTGCAGGGTTTCCTGGTCGGGGGCCTTGAACAGCTGCAGGGTGTACTGGTTGACGCGCAGCACCTTGTACGACTGGCTGCAGCGGTGGATGCGCTGCGGATCTTCGCGCAGGAAGGCGAGCAGATCGGTCACCCCGGCCGCACGCCAGGCGTCAAACAGCTGCTTGAGGTCGCTGTAGTCCTCCATCCACAAGGAAACGGGAGCGAGGTCGAACATGTCTTCAAAGTCCAGACCCGTTGCAAGAGAAATAGTCACTACCAGCACCTCCGGCCGCAATTATTGCTGAACACCCCGCTTTTGCCGCGTGCGAATGCGGGCTTGTGGCACGCGCAGCGGTAGAGTGGCAGCTTTTTGCAAGCTTTCGCCGCTGTCCGATGTCCGGTTCTCCTTCCCGCTCCCTGGCCTATCTGTGTCTGGCGCTCAGCATGGCGCTGGTGGGCAGCTATGTGGCCCTGTCCAAGCCGCTGGTCGCCCTGTTTCCCGTGCTGCTGCTGGCCTGGCTGCGCTTTGGCATCGGCGCCGTGGCCATGCTGGGCTGGCTGCGCCCCGCGCCGGGTGAAGCCCCGCTGTCCGCGCAGACGCGCTGGCTGCTGTTCCTGGAGTCCTTCTTCGGCAATTTCCTGTTCACGCTGTGCATGGTCACCGGCGTCAGCCTGACCAGCGCGGTGACGGCCGGCGTCACCATGTCGGCGATTCCGGTGGCGGTGGCCGTGCTGAGCTGGCTGCTGTTGCGCGAACGCATCGCACCGCGCACCTGGGTGGCGGTGGCGCTGGCGGTGCTGGGCATCGCCCTGTACGCCACGGCCCAGCCGGCGCAGGCCACGTCGGCGTCCGACCGTGCCTGGCTCGGCCAGGCCCTGCTGCTGGCGGCCGTGCTGTGCGAGGCGGCGTATGCCGTCATCGGTAAGCGGCTGACGGCGGTGCTCAGCCCCAAGCGCATCAGCGCCATCATCAACCTGTGGGGCTTTGTGCTGTCCACCCCGGCCGGGGTGTATGCGGCCTGGCACTTCAGCTTTGGCGCCGTGCCCGCGCCCATGTGGGCGCTGCTGCTGTTCTATGCCCTGGCCGCCTGCATGTGGACGGTGTGGCTGTGGATGACCGGGCTGCGCGCCGTGCCTGCGGCGCAGGCGGGCATCTTCACGGTGCTGCTGCCGGTCAGCGCGGCCGTGGTGGGCATGCTGGTGCTGGGCGAGCAGATCAGCAGTCTGCAGCTGCTGGCCTTGGGCATTGCCTTGCTGGGCGTGGTGGTGGCCACCTGGCCGGCGCGGCGCCCGGCCTGAGCCGGGAGCGGGGCACAATCGCGGCATGGACTGCTCCAACTCCCTCCAGCCGGTGGCCGTGGCCACCACCACCGTGGATTCGCCCGAGGCCGCGCAGCGCCTGGCCCAGGCGGCGGTGCAGGCGCGGCTGGCGGCCTGCGTGCAGGTGGAGGCCATCACCAGCCACTACGTCTGGCAGGGCCAGCAGGAGGCGGGCGCGGAATGGCGGCTGGTGTTCAAGACCTTGCCGCAGACGGTGGACGCGCTGGCGCAGTGGCTGCACGCCGCCCACCCCTATGACGTGCCGCAATGGCTGGTGCGCACCGAGCAGGCGGCACCCGCCTATGCCGAATGGGTGGCGCAGCAGGTCGATGTGAAAAAGTGAGCGCCTGGCGTTTGAACAGCGTTGACTTCAAGCTGAAAAGAATGGAAATTGCAGACGCAGCCTGCGCGGGCTGCTCCTGAAATGCAACAGCCCCGCAGTGCGGGGCTGAAGGCAAGGGCGGAGCGTGCAGCAGGCTCAGGCCAGCAGGGCCTGGGCAAATTCCTTGGCGTTGAAGGTTTCCAGGTCTTCCACCTTTTCGCCCACGCCGATGAAGTACACGGGAATCGGGCGCTCCTGCGCAATCGCCGCCAGCACGCCGCCCTTGGCGGTGCCGTCCAGCTTGGTCACGATCAGACCGGTCAGGCCCAGGGCCTCGTCGAAGGCCTTGACCTGGTTGAGCGCGTTCTGGCCGGTGTTGCCGTCGATCACCAGCAGCACCTCGTGCGGGGCCGAGCCATCGGCCTTGGCGATCACGCGCTTGACCTTCTTCAGCTCTTCCATCAGGTGCAGCTGGGTGGGCAGGCGCCCGGCCGTGTCGACCAGCACCACGTCCTTCTTGCGGGCCTTGCCGGCGCTGACCGCGTCAAAGCTGACGGCGGCGGGGTCGCCCCCGGCCTGGCTGATGATTTCCACGGTGTTGCGCGTGGCCCAGACGCCCAGCTGCTCGCGCGCCGCGGCGCGGAAGGTGTCGGCCGCCGCCAGCAGCACCGACTGGTCGCTGTCGGCCAGGTGCTTGGTCAGCTTGCCGATCGAGGTGGTCTTGCCCGCGCCGTTGACGCCGGCCACCATGATGACGGTGGGCGTGTGCTCACCGATCACCAGCGGCTTTTCCAGCGGCTGCAGCAGGTCGGCCAGGGCCTCGGCCAGCAGCGCTTTGACGGCGGCGGGCTCGGTGGTCTTGGTCTCCTTGACGCGGCGCTTGAGGTCCTCCAGCAGGTGCAGGGTGGCCTTGACGCCGGTGTCGGCCATCAGCAGCGCGTCTTCCAGCTCCTCGTACAGGGCGTCATCGATCTGGGTGCCGGTGAACACCGTGGCGATGCTGGAGCCGGTCTTGCGCAGGCCGCGCTTGAGGCGGTCCATCCAGCTGCCGCGGTCGGCGGCCGCTTCGGGCTTGGCCTGGGGCTCGGGTGCAAAGGTCTCGGTCGCCGGCGCGGGCTTGGCAACTGCGGTAGGCTGTGCCTCCTTGTCGCCCATGCCGAAGGTGTTGCGCAGCCAGCAGCCGACGGAGGCGGGGGCCGCAGCGGCCTCGCTCACCGGGGGCGGGGTGGTGGGAACGACCGCGTCCGTCTGCGTGGAAGCAGGCGTTGCGTCGGTGGTGGGAACTTTTTTCTTGAAAAAACTGAACATTGGCGGGTTCTTAGAATCCTGCATTCTATGAAACGAACTTTATCCCTCCTAGCGCTGGTGGCCAGCCTGAGTGCCGGGGCCGAGAATTTGGCCCCCGCTGGCACGTTGTCCTCATCTCTGGCTGCATGGGCCGGCACGGCGGTGGCCAACCCGGCGTCGTCGGTGCAGCAGTTCACGCTGCGCAACGGGATGCAGCTGATCGTGCAGCCCGACCGCCGCGCGCCGACGGCCGTGCACATGCTGTGGGTGCGCGTGGGCGCCATGGACGAGGTCGATGGCACCACCGGTGTGGCCCACGTGCTGGAGCACATGATGTTCAAGGGCTCCGAGCAGTTGGCGCCGGGCGATTTCTCGCGCCGCGTGGCCGCGCTGGGCGGTCAGGAGAACGCCTTCACCAACCGCGACTACACGGGCTACTACCAGCAGATCCCGGCCGACCGGCTGCGCGACGTGATGGCGCTGGAGGCCGACCGCTTCGCCCACAACCAGTGGCCGGACGCCGAATTCACCAAGGAAATCGAGGTCGTCAAGGAAGAGCGCCGCATGCGCACCGAGGACAACCCGCGCTCCATGCTGTTCGAGCAGCTGTTTGCCACCGTCTACCAGTCCAACCCCTACCGCCGCCCGGTGGTGGGCTGGATGAGCGACCTGGACGCCATGACGGCCGACGACGTGCGCCAGTTCCACCGACAGTGGTATGTGCCGGCCAAGGCCGCCGTGGTGGTCGCCGGGGATGTGGACGTGGCGCAGGTCCGGGCCTGGGCCGAGGAAACCTATGGCCAGATTCCGGCGCGCGCCGCACCGGTCAGCAAGCCGCGCGAGGAGCCCCGGCAGATCGGCCTGCGCCGCATCGAGGTCAAGCAGCCGGCCGAACAGGCCTTCGTGGCCATGGCCTACCGCGTGCCGGCGATCCGCAAGGTGCAGGACCTGGACGCCTCGGACAAGGACGCGCTGGCGCTGCTGGTGCTGTCCGCCGTGCTGGACGGCTATGACGGCGCGCGCCTGGAGCGCGCCCTGGTGCAGGGCAAGGACCGCGTCGCCGACAGCGCCGGCAGCTCGGCCGGCGTGCTGGGGCGCGGTCCCGCCGTGTTCACGCTGACCGGCGTGCCCGCCAAGGGCAAGACCCCGGCCCAGCTGGAACAGGCCCTGCGTGCCCAGGTGCAGCGCATCGCCAAGGAGGGTATCCAGCCCGCCGAGCTGGAGCGCGTGAAGACGCAGTGGATGGCCTCGCAGGTCTACGAGCGCGACTCGGTCATGGGCCAGGCGCAGAGCCTGGGCAACTACTGGGTCATGGACATGCCCGTGAATGCGGACGAGTTGCTGCTGCAGCAGCTGATGCAGGTCAGCGCCGCCGACGTGCAGCGCGTGGCGGGTCGGTATTTTGGCAACGACCAGCTGACCATCGGCACCCTGGTGCCCCAGCCCCGCGCCGCCGGCCAGGCCCGCCCTGCGGCGGCCCCCGCCTCTGCGCAAATGCACTGAAAGTTGCTGACGATGAAAACGAAATTCATAGCTGCCAGCGCTTGGCTGGCTTGCACATTCTCTGGTTTTGGTATCAATTCCGCCTGGGCCCTGCTGCCGATCCAGCACTGGCAGCAGCCCTCGGGTGCCCAGGTCTGGTTGGTGGAAAGCCCCAGCATTCCCATGGTGGACATCCAGGTCGACTTCGATGCCGGATCGCGCCGCGATCCCGCCGGCAAGGCCGGCCTGGCGGCGGCGGTCAGCCTGATGGCGGCCAAGGGCATCCGTGCCGACGGCAAGCAGCCGGCGCTGGACGAAAACGCCCTGGGTGAGGCCTGGGCCGACCTGGGCGCGGGCCTGGAGGCCAGCGCCGGGCCGGACAGCTTCAGTTACACCCTGCGCAGCCTGACCGTGCCCGACCTGCTGCAGCGCGCGGTGGACCTGGCCTCGCGCCAGATCGCCCAGCCCAGCTGGCCGGCCGAGGTCTGGCAGCGCGAGCGCGCCCGCTGGAGCGCCTCGATCGCCGAATCCAACACCCGTCCCGGCACGGTGGCCCGGCGGGCCTATGCCCAGGCCGTCTACAGCGGCCACCCCTATGGCCAGCGCGTGACCGAGCAGACGCTGCAGCACCTGCAGATCCGCGACATGCAGGCCTTCCACGCCCAGACCCTGCAGGCCTGCCGTGCCAAGGTGAGCGTGGTGGGTGCCGTCGACAAGGCCCAGGCCGATACCCTGGTCACCCGGCTGCTGGCGCGCCTGCCCAAGGACGACGGCCACGGCTGCCAGCCCCTTCCCGCCGTGGCCGAGGTGCCGGCGCTGCAGCAGGCCCAGGACATCCGCATTCCCTTCCAGTCGGCCCAGGCCCAGGTGCTGATCGGCCAGCCCGGCATCAAGCGCAACGACCCGGACTTCCTGGCCCTGCTGGTCGGCGACCACATCCTGGGCGGCGGTGGCCTGGTGTCGCGCCTGATGGAAGAGGTGCGTGAAAAGCGCGGCCTGACCTATGGTGTGTCCAGCAGCTTTGCCCCCGGCCTGCATGCCGGCGCCTTCACCGTCGGCCTGCAGACCCGCCCCGACCAGGCCGAGCAGGCGCGCCAGGTGGCGCAGGCCACGCTGGCGCAGTTCGTGGCCGAAGGCCCGACCGAGCAGGAGCTGCGCGACGCCAAAGACAACCTGATTGGCAGCTTTGCGCTGCGCATCGACAGCAACCGCAAGCTGCTGGCCAATGTGGCCAATATTGCGTGGAATGGCCTGCCACTGGACTACCTGGACCACTGGACGGCCAAGATTGAAGCATTGACCACGGACGACGTGCGCCGCGCCATGCAGCGTGTGCTGCAGCCCGAGCGCATGGTGACCGTGGTGTTGGGAGAAAAGAAGTAATGGGTCGCAACAGTTATCGCAACATCGAGGAAGCCCTGGCGCTGGAAGCCCGCTTGAAAAAGCGCGAGGCCTTCAAGCAGGCCGAGGCCGAAGCCGCCGCCGTGGCGGCGGGCAAGAAGCCCGGCAGCAAGGGCCCCAAGCCCGCCAAGGCCAACACCGGCGGCGCCGGCGAGGTGCGCATCATCGGCGGCCAATGGCGCCGCACCCGCCTGGCCGTGGCCCAGCGGCCCGGCCTGCGCCCCACGCCGGACCGCGTGCGGGAAACCCTGTTCAACTGGCTGGGTCAGGACCTGGGGGGCTGGCGCTGCATCGACGCCTTTGCCGGCACCGGCGCCCTGGGGTTCGAGGCCGCCTCGCGCGGCGCCACCCAGGTGCGCATGGTGGAGCAGGACGCCGCCCTGGCCCAGCAGCTGGAGCGCCTGGGCCAGCAGCTCAAGGCCGAAGGCGTGCACGTGCAGCGCGGTGACGGCGTCGCGGCCCTGGCGCAAAGCGCGCCCGGCCACTGGCATGTGGTGTTCATCGACCCGCCGTTTGCCGCGGAAGCCCTGTTCGGCCCCGCCATGAAGGCGGCCGCCCAGGCCGTGGCCGACGATGGCTTCATCTACCTGGAGGCCCCCAAGGCCTGGACCGAGGATGAGCTGGCGGCCCTGGGCCTGCGCCTGCACCGCTACCTGAAGGCCGGCGCCGTGCATGCCCACCTGCTGCAGAAGCAGCCCGGCTGAGGGTCAGCTTTCCTGGCTCTAAATTCATAGCTTCTGACGCTTGATGGACAAGCGTCAGAAGCTATTTTTATGTCTCAAACGCGCGCAGGCATAATGCGCGCCATCATCGCTATAACCTGGAGATCGCCATGGCCGAGCACGTGGTCGCCGTCTACCCCGGCACCTTTGACCCCATCACCCTGGGGCATGAAGACATGATCCGCCGCGCGGCCCAGATGTTCGGCCAGGTGGTGGTGGCCGTGGCCGCCGGGCACCACAAGAAGACGATGTTTTCGCTGGACGAACGCCTGGCCCTGGCGCGTGGCGTCTTCAGCGACGTGCCCAATATCCGGGTGGAGAGCTTCGACGGCCTGGTGCGCGATTTCGTGCGCGCCCAGGGCGCGCGGGTGATGGTGCGCGGCCTGCGCTCCGGCACCGATTTCGACTACGAGTTTCAGCTGGCGGGCATGAACCGCCACCTGATGCCCGATGTGGACACCATCTTCCTGACGCCCAGCGCGCAGTACATGTTCATCAGCAGCACCCTGGTGCGCGAGATCGCCACCCTGGGCGGCGACGAGGTGCGCCAGTTTGTCTCGCCCACCGTGCTGCAGCAGTTGCTGGCCAAGCTGGGCCGGGGCTGAGGCCCCGGGGACCACCGGGCGTCGCCCGGTGCCAGACCGGTGCCGGGCGCTGGTGGCAGCGCTGTGCCCGTGTGGGCAGGTCTGCTCCAGCCTGTGTGAGCTGGTGCTGAACCACCACCCACGGCTCCCTGCGGAATCGCCCATCTGCAGGCTGCTGTGGCGCATCCGACCGATGGCATGCGACGGTCCAGCCTGTGCATGCAGGACAGCAGCGCGACTTCAAGGAACGTGGCTTGACAGCGGGGCTGGCGATCCCGCATCGTTAGATCCAACAAAATGTAAATCTTTGCCATGCCCGTCACCATTTTCGACATCCGGGGTCCTCTGCCATGAACGACGTCGGCGGCATGGGCTTTGAGCTCCTGGGAGATAGCACGCAGGGCGTGACCCAGCGTGGTGTCTGGCGTGCGCCGGCCCGAATTGGGGATGTGGGTAGGCGTTGGGCGCACACCGCCCGCGGCATTGAGGCCCCCCACGGGGGCTGAGCATGGCCACTTCCACCGACGCCATCACCATCCCCCAGGGCGCCTTGCAGGCGGCCCTGGCCAGGGAACTGTTTCACCGCACCAGCACGGCGGCTCCCATCGGGCTGTTGGGCATCGTGGCGGTGCTGTTCCCGCACTGGCAGGTGGTCGACCATGGCCGCCTGCTGCTGTGGGCGGCGCTGATTGCCCTCCCCCTGATCGGCAGTGCGGTCTTTGGCCGCTGGGCGCTGCAGGCCCTGGAGCGCGGTGTGCCAGCCCGCACGCTGGTCAATTGAGAGTGTCTGCCGGCCGGCCTGGCCGGCGTGATCTGGGGGCTGATGCCCCTGATCGTCAAGACCGGCCAACTGGACGCGCTGTTCTACTACCGCCTGATGCTGCTGTGCATCACCATCGTCTTCCTGATTCCCACCATGGCGCATTTCGTGCGGGTGTGGACGGTGTTTGCCGGTAGTGCGTGGGCGGTCCTGCTGCTGCAGGTGCTGCAGCAGCACTATGTGGAGCCCATGGGCTTCAGCCTGACCCTCTCGCTAGCGGTCTACTGGTGCATGACCTTTGGCATGGCCCAGGTGGACCACCGCCGTACCTGGCTGGCCATGCGCGACACCCTGACCATCAAGGCCTTGTCCGAGTCGCTGGCCGAGCGGGAGCAGGCGCTGCAAGAGCGGGTGAAGGAGCAGACCGCCGAGCTGCGGCGCACCGTGGAGAGCCTGCGCGAACGCGAGGCCTTGCTGAGCAATTCCCAGCAACTGGCCAAGGTCGGGTACTTCGTCTATGACCCCGAGCGCGAGGTATTCCGTACTTCGCCCCAGCTGGATGACATACTGGGACTGCGGCCCGATGGTTCGCGCACCCTGGAAGGTTGGCGGGAACTGGTGCACCCAGAGCACCGTGAGCGGGTCTGGGCGCAGATGATGACCCAGTTGCGCGACACCCAGAGCGAATCGGAAATGATGTACCCGGTGCAGCGCCGAACGGATGGCGCGATGCGCTGGGTGCGCTCGCGTTCACAGATGCAGCGCGATGTCCAGGGCAGGCTGTGTGCCTGGTTCGGCAACATGCAGGACATCACCGAGCAGAAAGAGGCCGAAGAAAAAGTCCACCAACTGGCCTTCTACGATCCGCTGACGCAACTGGCCAACCGCCGGAGGCTGCAGGAGCTGCTGCCGCGCGCGCTGCAGACCTGCCAGCAGGACCAGACCCACGGCGCGCTGATGGTGCTGGACCTGGACAACTTCAAGGTCATCAACGACACCCGGGGGCATGCCGTGGGCGACCAGCTGCTGGTCGAGGTGGCGCAGCGCATCAGCGCCAATGTGCGCAGTGGCGATACGGCCTCCCGGCTGGGCGGCGACGAGTTCGTGGTGCTGGCGCAGGGGCTGGACCCTGATCCGCAGGCAGCCCGGGCGCAGTCCATGGCGATTGCCGAGCAACTGCGCCTGGCGCTGAGCCAGCCCTACCTGCTCAACGGCCTGCAGTTCTATTGCTCCACCAGCATCGGCGTCACGCTGTTGGGCGGGGAGGAGCAGGACGCCCAGACCTTGCTGAGCCAAGCCGATCTGGCGCTGTACCGGGCCAAGGCTGCCGGACGCAATGCCATCATGTTCTTTGATGCCTGGATGCAAGCTGCAGTGGCGCACAAGGCGGCGCTGGAGGAAGGCTTGCGCCATGCCATCGAGCGTCGGGAACTGGTGCTGCATTACCAGCCCCAGGTGGACCACGACGGGTGCATCGCGGGGGCGGAGGCCCTGCTGCGCTGGGTCACCAGCGCGGGCCGTTCGGTGTCCCCGGCCGAGTTCATACCGCTGGCCGAGGAGAGCGAACTGATCCTGCACATTGGTGCCTGGGTGCTGGATACCGGGTGCGCGCAGCTGCGCCGCTGGCAAAGCGCGCCGTCCACCCAGCACCTGCGGCTGGCGATCAATGTCAGCGCGCGCCAGCTGCTGGACCCGGACTTCCCTCAGCTCGTGGCCCAGACCATCGAGCGCCACCAGGTCCGCCCTGCAGGCTTGAAGCTGGAGCTGACGGAAAACCTGGTGATGGGCGATCTCGACCAGGTGGTGCGGCGCATGCACCAGCTGCGCCAGCTGGGGCTGGGCTTTTCCCTGGATGACTTTGGCACCGGCTATTCGTCGCTGTCGTACCTGCGCCAGCTGCCGCTGGACCAGCTCAAGATCGACCAAAGCTTTGTGCGCGATCTCAAGAGCGGCACCCAGGGTGCCACCATCTTGCAGGCCATCGTGAACCTCGGCACCTCCCTGGAGCTGGAGATCATCGCCGAGGGCGTGGAGACGCTGGCGCAGCGGCAATTCTTGGCCGACTGCGGATGCACCCTGTTCCAGGGCTACCTGTTTGCCCGCCCGCTGCCCATCGAGCAGTTTCCGACCGGGCCGCTGGGACTGGATGGCGTGTCGCCATGAGACGCAGCGTTCCAGACCTGCGCGGGGTGCCGGCGGGCACTGCGACCTGATGTGGCGCGAGGGCAAGCGGGGTGTATGGACCGCCGGGTCCTGGATGCGTACGGCTGCAGTTGGGATGGAGGTGTCCCAGGGTGCATCGCCGCGTTCGGACTTCGTCACTGCCTGGAGCTGGAGCACATCGGACGGCATTCTCGTGCGCCCAGTCGCGCGCTGCGTCCATCGCGATAAGGATGTCGGTGGCCAATGGGGCGTTCACTCGGAGCAAGCCATGCAGATGGTGACGCGGTAGCCTGTTCTCGCAGGATCGTGTCAAAGCCGCTTGTGGCACGCTCTCGCTTGGCCAGTGGCATTGGGCCGTGGAAGCCTCGTGGAAAACATTCAACCTGCTCAAGGCAGTCGTTGGGGCCAGTCCGCAGATATTGAGCCTCTATGATTTCCTCGTGCTCGGCCCTGTGCCATGCCCCATGGCATGCGCCCACCGGGTGCCTCCATTCCCTCACCCCTGCCCACCTGCCATGCAACTGCCAATCCATATCGTTGACGCGTTCACCTCCGAACAATTCAAGGGCAACCAAGCTGCCGTGGTCGTGCTTGAAGCATGGCTGCCCGATGCGACGCTGCAAGCGATTGCCACCGAAAACAACCTCTCCGAAACCGCCTTCCTGGTCTGGAGCGATGACCGCGCAGCGTTCGAGATCCGCTGGTTCTCGCCGATCAAGGAGATCGCATTCTGTGGCCATGCCACGCTGGCCAGCGCCTGTGTGCTCTTCGCGTCCAAGCCCGGGTGTGACCGCCTCACGTTCTGGGCCGCTGCCGTGGGGAACGTGGTGGCGACGCTGCAGGCCAGCGGTCGCATCGTCATGACGTTCCCCCGCCGCGATGCGCGCCCACTGGCCAACGTGCCCGCCGCACTGCTGGAGGGCTTGCGTCCTGCGCCATCCGTGGTGCTGGTGAACGAGCAGGCCTATGTCGCCGTGTATGCGAACGAAGCGGACGTGCGTGCGGTCCAGCCGGATCTGGCCCGCCTGCAAACGCTGGGTCCCCTCGATGTGGTCGTGACAGCGCCTGCGAACCCTGGTGCGGGCTATGACTTTGTGAGCCGTTACTTCTGGCCTGCGAATGGCGGGGACGAAGACCCGGTCACCGGTTCCATCCACGCCGCGCTGGCACCTTACTGGGCGGGACAATTGGGCAAGTCGGTCCTGATCGGCCACCAGGCCTCGCGGCGCACAGGCACTCTGTACTGCGAGGTGACGGCATCGAGCGTGGACGTCGCGGGCGATTTCGCCCGCTACCTGAGCGGAACGATCACGGTCTAGGGCCATCGGCCCGCGAACAGCGGTCGAGAAATCTGGCCGTTGCAGGCCGCTACAGCAGCGGGATCAGCCTGGCCCTGCTGCCCCACGGTGGGCCCCCACCACCTGGTGGACAAAGCCGAGCTTGGCCACGGCACCGGACGACAGGGCAAACGGGTAGGCGTCGTTGTGGCCCAGGCTGCGGTTCAGGCTGTTGAGCAGCAGTGTCAGCGGTACGCACTGCTGCAGGATGTGCTCGAACGGCAGGCTGTGCGTGTCGAAGGGGTTGTCCAGCGGGGGCCAGCTGGCCATGTGCCCCGGCAGTCGCAGTTGCACGCGATAGCTGGCAGCGGTCTCCATCAGGTCCATGACGTGCAGGTAATGGGCCCAGGTTTCGGCCCAGTCCTCCCACGGGTGGGCGGCTGCATACGCGCTCACATGCTGCTGTTGCCAACCGGCCAGCTCCTGTGGGCCGCGGGCATAGTGGGCTTGCAGGGCCTGGGCATAGTCGGCCCGCTCATCCCCGAACAGCGCGCGGAAAGGCTGCAACCAGGCGGTGTCGCGCACCAGTGCATCCCAGAAGAAATGGCCGGACTCATGCCGCAGATGACCCAGTAGGGTACGGTAAGGCTCGAACAGGGCCTGGCGGCGGCGCGCCCTTTCGTCGTCATCGGCTTCGGCCACATTCAGCGTGATGATGCCGTTCAGGTGGCCGGTCAGCACCGGGGGCTGGCCGGGCAGGTCTTCCAGGAAATCGAAAGTGGGCGCCGTAAAGCCTTGCAGCACGCTCAATTGCAGGCAGGACAGGGTGTAGAACAGGTAGCGCTTGGCGTTTTCGATCTTGTGCGCGCGCAGCAGGTTCTGCGGGTTGGCAAAGTTGGGCAACCAGCGGGTTTGGCGGCACGAGACGCAGTAAGGCTGCGAGCCATCGGCATCGGTCGTGAAATTGCAGGGGTTGCCGGCGCTGCTGCGGTTGCGGCACATGCGCAGCCGTAGGTGCGGTGTGTGTGTGGCCGACAGGGGCTGCCAGACGTTAGGCTGCGTGGCATGAGGTTCCAGTGCGGCGATGCGCATCCACTCAGGCACAAAGGCCAGCTGGGCGCCGCAATGCACGCAGGCGGTGCTCTCAAAGAACACCAGATGGCCGCAGTGGTCGCAGGTAAAGGCACGCATGCGGCAAGCTTAACGACAAAACGGTGTGGGCGCTGCCCATGAAAAAGCCGACCCGGCTTGGGTCGGCCCATGGCAGGCGGTGGGGGTCGCCACCGCCACTGCAGCGCGGCGTGGCCCGATCAGGGGCGCACGACGATGCTGTTGCGCACCGAGGTCACACCCTTGACGTTGCGGGCAATCGCTTCGGCGCGGTCCTTTTCGGTCTGGCTCTTGGCAAAGCCTGACAGTTGCACCGTGCCCTTCAGTGTTTCCACGCTGATGGAGGTGGCGGCCACGGTGTGGTCTTCGGCAAACTTGGCCTTGATGGCGGTGGTGATGCCGGCGTCATCGACGTAGGAGCCCACGGTTTGCTGGTTGCGGGCCACCGAGCAGCCAGCGGCGCCAATGACGGTGGCACCGATCAGGGTCGCAAATGCGATGGCACGTGTGTATTGCTTCATGGATTGCATGGATTCAGCTCCTCTATGTAGGTTTTGGTGTAGCAGGGGGGAACAACCGTCCAGCTTCGGCCGCTGGGCGGTAAAAGCAGTGCGGCTGGCCGCAAACGAGCAGGTTTATCGGCGTCGGCCCAGCAAGAAGGCCGCAGCAATCGCCGCCCCGGCGGCCGCTGCCATCAGGATCGATTTGCCGGGCTGCTCCACCACATAGCGGGTGGTGGTTTCGGCGGCCTGCTGGAAGTGCCGGCGTGCGCGATCCGTGCCTTCGGCACACAGGTGGATGCCTTTGTTGCAGAATTCCTGGGCGCGTGCGGACAGGTCATCAATGGCCGGGCTGAGTTCCTTTTCCACGGTGCGCAGGCCTTCCTGGGCCTTGCCGATGGCGTGGTGGGCCGCTTCGCGGGTGGTCTGCGCGGCTTCGCGTGCCGAGGCACGGGTCTCCTGGGCAAACTCCTTGGCACTGTCGCGGGCCGTCTGCGCCGCGTCCTTTACGGCCTCCTTGGTGGATTCCGCAGCTTCGGCCAGTTTTTTCTTGCTGTCATCAAATTGGTTCATCGATCATTCCTTGTCGCTGGTTGGAAGGGCCATGGGTAGGCGGCAGGGGCACGCCATCCGGCTTAGCTTTTGCTTTTCAGCAGGCTCATCACAAAGCTGATGACGGCCATGATCACAAAGATGAAGAACAGAATCTTGGCGATGCCAACGGCACCTGAAGCGATCCCGCCAAAGCCAAAGATGGCCGCGACCAGGGCAATGATGAGAAAAACAACGGCGTAGTGCAGCATGGTGAGCCTCCTCGTTCGTAGTTGCTTGAATTCGTTGTGCTTTGAGACGAATCAGGGTTCCTACTGTAGGCGGCTTCGGCAGGGTGCCGTGCCAGTACCGGGGGAGGCTGCTTGTCAGCCCGGCGGGCGTGCTGCGTGTGGGGCCACGCCTACAACGACAACTGGGTGACGGGCAGCAGCGCCCCCAAGCACCCCCAAAAAAAGCCACCCGCAGGTGGCATGAGGGGCTGGCCTGGGGACGGGCTCAGATCGCAGTTATGGCCTCGGCCGGGGTGGCGCCTGTGGGAATGATGGCCGACACGGTAGTGCCGGCACCCAGGGCCGAGTTGATGGTCAGGCGTCCGCCGGCTGCTTCCACGCGGTGGCGCATACCTGCCAGCCCATGGGAGTTGGGGCGGATGCTGGCAAGGTCGAAGCCCTCGCCGTTGTCCTTGATCTGCACCGCCACATAGGTGGGGTATCGGTGCACCGTGACCTGGATCTGGCTGGCCTTGGCGTACTTGCCGATGTTGGTCAGCGACTCCTGCACCAGGCGGTAGATGGTCAGTTCGGTGGCTTCGGGCAGTTCCACGGCTTCGAAGATGGCCTCCACCTCGATGCCGCTGCGTTGGGCGAATTCGCTGGTCAGAATTTCCAGCGAGGTCGACAGCCCCAGGTTCGCCAGCGAGGAGGGGCGCAGGTCTTCCACGATCCGGCGCTTGAGCGCAATCCCGCTGTTGAGCGTCTCCGTCATGTGTTTGATGCGGTCGGCGATCTCGGGGTTGCCCATGTCGATGCGCGACTTCAGGCGGGCCACGTCCAGTTTGGCGGCCGTCAGCAGGGCGCCCAGCTCGTCATGCAGCTCGCGGGCCAGGTGGCCGCGTTCGTCTTCACGCACCTGTTGCAGGTGGTTGGCCAGTTCGGTGAGGGTGGCGGTGCGTTCGCGCACCAGGTTTTCCAGGCGTGAGCGCTCTTCGGACAGCAGGGCCTGTTCGCGCTTGTGCAGGCGGTCCACCATGTTGTTTTGGCGCAGGTACAGGTAGAAGGCGAACAGGCCGAACAGCGTGACCGTGGCCACGCCGATGCGCGCCATGATGAGCGAGCTGTTGATGTCCTGCTGGTAGCGACCGGAGCGCTCGGCCGTCAGCGTGTCGAGCTTGCGGGCGAGCTCGCGGATGTTGCTCATGTCCGTGTTGCCCATGTCGGTGAACATGACGAACTTCAGCGCATCGGCATTGCCTTCGCGGAACAGCCGCAGGCTCAGGTCCATCTCTGCGGTCTTGCGGCTGATGCTGTGCGACATCGGGATGAAGAATTCCATGCCCTGGGGCGTGGTCTCGATCAACTGGCGGATGCGCTGCAGGGTGCTGCTGATGTTCTGTATCGCTTCGTTGTAGGGCTTGAGGTAGTTTTCGTCGCTGGTCAGCAGGTAGCCGCGCAGGCCAGTTTCTGCATCCAGCATCTCCTTGGTCAGTGTGCTGAGTGCGGTGCGCGTGTCGTAGGCGTGGGCCAGGTTGCTCAGGGATTGGCTGGTTTGCTTGTTGCCATATTCACTGATGCCAATCATCAGGCAGGCGGCAAAAATCGCCACGGGCAGGCTGATTGCCATGCGGCGCAGTTGGGTCCATTTCACATTCAATCCTCCAGTTGATTGCGAGTTTGGTGCAGTTCTTCTGCATAATCAAGATGCTTTGAGACCAGTCAGTGCAAGGATTTGCAGGCAATCTGTTCTGTAGAAACCAAAAAGTTCAGGGCTTTGGCCCGCAACATAGAGAGAGGCTTCGATGATCAAAGTAGGTATCGTGGATGACCATTCCATCGTACGGTCAGGTCTGCGCCAGTATTTGTCGGAACACGTGGACCTGCGCGTGGTCGGTGAGGCCAGCAATGGCCGTGAAGCGATCGACTTGGTGCGCCAGCAGGAAATCGATGTCCTGGTGATGGATCTGTCCATGCCGGGGCAAAGCGGCCTGGATGCCTTGGCCATGCTGCGCGCCAAGGCGCCGGACATGGGCATCCTGATCCTGAGCGGCTATCCGGAAGAGCACTACGCCATCAACCTGATCCGCCAGGGCGCCAGCGGCTACCTGAACAAGGAGTGCGAGCCCAAGGAAATCGCCGAGGCGATCCGCACTATCTCGCTGGGCCGCCGCTACCTGACGCCCACTGTGGCCGATCTGCTGGCCCAGCAGCTCAACCGCAAGGACGATGCGCCGCCCCACGAGCAACTGTCGGAGCGCGAGTTCCAGGTGTTCCTGA
>NZ_BBJR01000075.1 GCF_000739875.1 Comamonas aquatica NBRC 14918 | reverse complement strand
AAAGACACCGCTGTCGTATTTCCAGGACCTGCGCGTGGAGCATGCCGTCCATCTCTTGCGCACCGGGAACGCCAGCGTCGACCAGGTCGCCGCACAGGTCGGGTACTCGGATGGGGTGACCCTGCGGGCCCTGTTGCGCCGCAAGCTGGGCCGGGGTATCAGGGAGTTGCGACGCGGTGGATGACCAAAGGCGTGTGGTGCATGTACGGCGTGAGACCGCCGCGAAACTGGCGGTAGCAAAGGCTTACCCACTTGCGTCTACTACATCGTGCGTTGGGAGCAAAAGCACCAGCCGTGCCAAAGCAGTCTTCAGTGACCTTTCAAAGGTCTGAGTATTGGGAATACTGTTAGCTTTATGTTTTCTGTTCACTAATCTGGGTTTTCATTCACATGCTATTCAATCCACTTCAAGTAGGTTATCTCACCCTGCCCAACCGCATCCTTCTGGCACCACTGACACGCGCCCGTGCCGACGCTGGCCACATGCCCAACGCGCTGATGGCAGAGTACTACAGCCAGCGTGCCACCGGCGGCCTGCTGATTTCCGAATGCACCATGGTGGCGCCTGGTACATCGGCCTTCGTCAATGAGCCTGGCATCTACAACGACGCGCAGATTGCAGCCTGGAGGCAGGTGACCGATGCGGTGCACGCCAAGGGCGGACGCATCTTCATGCAGATCTGGCACGCTGGCCGCGCAGCCTACCCTGGCGCTGCCGATGGCGCCCCCATTGTCTCCAGCAGCGCCACCGCCATTGAGGGTGAGATCCACACGCCCCAAGGCAAGGTGCCGCACGCGGTACCCCACCCCCTGACCATCGAAGAGATTCCCGGCATCGTGGCTGCGTTTGCTCAAGGCGCACGCAACGCCATTGCCGCCGGCTTTGATGGTGTGGAAGTACACGGCGCCAACGGCTACCTGATTGACCAGTTTCTGCGCGACACGCCCAACCAGCGCACCGATGCTTACGGCGGATCGCTGGAAAACCGTGCACGTTTGCTGTTCGAGGTACTCACTGCCGTGACCCTGGCGATCGGTTCCGAACGTGTGGGCCTGCGCCTGTCGCCTCTCAACAGCTTCAACAGCATGAAAGACAGCGACCCGCTGGCCCTCATCGGCTTCCTGGCCGATCGGCTCAATGCCTTCAAGCTAGCCTACCTGCACGTGATGCGCGCCGATTTCTTCGGCGTGCAGAAGGCTGATGTCATGCCCGTAGCGCGTGAAAAGTACAAGGGTGTGCTGGTGGGCAATATGGGTTACAGCGCTGATGAGGCAGAGGCAGCTATTGCCGAAGGTAAGCTTGACGCTGTGGCCTTTGGCACCGCCTTCCTCGCTAACCCGGACCTGCCCGCACGCATCAGGGCCAAGGCACCGCTGAACGCGCCTGACTCCAACACGTTCTACGCAGGTGGCGCCACGGGCTATACAGACTATCCGACACTGCAGGTCGCGTAAATCAAAGCCCCAGAAGATCGAAGAAACGAGCCACTTTATACCCAAGGCTCTGTCCTTCGATCTTGCGAAGTTGGGCGTTGTTGCATAAATCAACCTGCCGCAAGCTGTAGGCTTGCGGCATGAGTCAGTCATGTAAGCCCCGGTATCGCACAACCAACTGGAAGCAGTACAACGCAGCACTCAAGGCCCGCGGTTCCTTGTCCATTTGGCTGGACAAGCGCATGGCGTGGTTTGCCGCTGCAAGCGGCAAACGCGGGCGAAGCCCGAAGTTCTCGGAAGCAGCCATCCAGTTTTGTTTGACGCTCAAGAACCTGTTTGGCCTGGCACTCAGGCAAACGACGGGTTTGGTGGAGTCGGTGCTTCAACTGTGTGGCCTTGCTTGGCCAGTGCCAGACTTCAGTACCTTGTGCAGGCGACAGTTAGATTTGAATGTCTAGATTCCGTACACCCGCAGCAGTAAAGCAGGCTTGTACCTGTTGGTGGATTCAACAGGAATCAAGTTCCTGGGTGAAGGCGAATGGACGTGCAAAAAACATGGGCCGCAATACCGTCGTCAGTGGCGCAAGCTGCACATAGGCATCGATGCCGACACTCGCCAACAAAAACACCTCAGCAGAGGTGACAACTGATCGAGAGTCGGCAATCGGTCGGCATTTCCAGTTCGCAGCTTACGAAAGCTGCCGTTCAGGTTGTCTGCCAGCGAGTTTCCGGTTTGAGGCGTACAGCGGACGTCTATCCAGACAACGAGTCAACGTCTGGTATCGGCGGCAGCGGTCACAGGCTTGCCAAAGCTCAGCGGCGGCTCCCAGCCTGAAGCTGCTATTTAGCCTGCTTCCCGCTGGTACAACTTTGCTTTTAAATATCCATTTGAATATATCAAATATATTTGATATGCAAATATTGGTATTGTTTAAAATGAGTATGCGCTTGTGTTGCACAGCGCAACCAGCCGCTCGATCATTGATCGAGCTGTTTCTCTCGCTCGACGTCCTGAGCTTCCCTCCGCCCGTTTTGTGAGCCTGCTTTGATCAGGTAGTTTGCTTACGCATGCGTTTTGAGCGCTTGTGCGGCGTAGCCATGCCTGTCAATTTGAGGTCGTGAGCCTTGGGGGAAGTGTTGGGCAGCACAGGGCACTTCTTTCCCACTTTTCCCTTTTGGAGTTTTCTATGACTGATACAAGTCAGGCCGCCGCATGCCCGAACGATTCTTCTCCTGCTGCTCGTGACAAGGCTGCTGCAGGTACGCCCTTGTTTGCCCTGGGCCAAGTACTGGCCACACCTGGGGCATTGGAGCTTCTGGAAACCCATCAACTGACAGCACTGCCGTTTGTGCTGCGCCATGTGTCGGGCGATTGGGGCGATATCTGTGCCGAAGACAGGCAAAGTAATGCTGACGCTTTGTAGTACGGCTACAGGCTGATGTCGGTGTATGAAATTTCCAAGGCAGAACGCTTATGGATCATCACGGAGGCTGACCGCAGTAGCACCACGCTGTTGTTGCCCGAGGAGTACTGATGCTGGGGCGGCACTTTGTGGTGCACTCGCAGCTGAGTGTGGGCCGCTCAGGTGCAATGGCCTATCAAAACAAGCTGCTGCTGCGCCAGGGCGAAAACGACATGGCTTGCGGGCACCACTGCGTGCTGATGGCCTTGATGCTGTTGGGCCAGGTGTCACGCGATGCCCTGTATGAATGTGACCTTGATGCCCGTCTGATGGAAGTGAGCGCCATGGGCCAAGCTTTGTACTTTAGTGGCTGTAGCAGTGCCGCCATTAGAGAGCAGTTTGCACCGTTTTCTGAGCAACTGCAGTGCCGCCAACTGCGCCGCAATGTCGAGGCCCGCACGATAGCCGCGCTGGAATCTGACCATGTGTGCCTGGTGCGTTTCACTTCACCCAGCTACAGCCATTGGGTGCTGGCAGTGGGTGTGATGTATGCCGATGGCAAGCCGCATTCCTTGCTGGTGCTCGACCCCTTGATGGATGGAGTGCCTCTCACACCCTGGAATGCCTTGCTGGAGCATTGGGGTAGCAAAAAGCTGCGCAACACCAATGCCCGCTGGTCAGAAAAAGCCAGCTTGGACAAGGTGGTGCAAGTCGGTTTGCGCAGCCGCCGTGGCACGGCCATTGCGCTGGCTTGAGTTTCAGTTTCTCGCTCTCTTTTTCCTGATTTCCCTTGTGCACGTTGTGTGCCTGGTGCTTGGCTTTGGAAGCTGCACCCAGGCGCCGTTGCGGCGTGCCTGTTTTGAAAGTTTGACCATGCACCCTTATCACCTGAGGTGGTACCGCTATCGGCGTTTGTTGGCTGCGGTGATGACATTGCCTGCAATGGATACCTCAACGCCTGTTCCGCATGAATTCAGCGGGCAGTGGCCGTGCTGCTTCAACGGCTGTGCTGAAGCTGGGCGCTATGTACATGCAGCCAAGCCATGCATGGAGCCGCAATCGGCCATGGTGCTCGAATTGGTTGATGCTGCTTTGCAGGCGATTGAGCCAATCAGCCAGCGCACCGCTGCATGGCAGGCATTAGCCCGGTGTGCGGTGCCCCAGTTGGCTTTGGGCAGCTTTGCACGGCTGGTGGCACTGCTGCAGCAATACGAGCCTGAAGAAGATGCCGAACTGGCTGTTTTGTTGTGGCAAGGTGAAATCACCCAACAAGTAGCCGCACTCAAGGCCGTGCAGCGTCTACGAAGCATCGTGACGTTCTTGCAAAGCCAGGGCATCACGGATGCAGCCCGTTGGTTGCAGTGGCGGGATTCGGCAGATGCGCAAGCGGTTGTGCACGGTGTACCGCATCAGGCGCCAGACACGGTTCACGCTTTGCTGTGGCACTTGGATGGTGGGCGCTGTGATGTACCATGGGTGCTGACGTTTGCAAGGCGGGTGCTGGGTCAAGGTCCTGCGCATGGTCATGTCATGCTGGCTATTCAAGAAATGGCCGAGGCCATGAACCTGAGTGCCAAGGCTTTAGCCAGGCGCATTGCGTGGCATGAGCGGCTGTTTCAAGCCTTGGGCGATGTGCCTGAGCTACGGCTGGCGTGGTGGCGATGCGTGAAGCGCACTCTGCAAGCCCAACTGACCAACGCCACGTCGGTCAAACTGCAAGTGCAGGGAGTCAAAGAGCCTTTGCCGCTGTCACTGGCCGTGCACCTGCGCCAGGGGCAGCCCATGCTGACGATAGAACTGCCCCGCGCATTTGGTGCTGCACCCGCGTGGCCCAATTTGACCATGGTGCAGTTAAGGCAAGAAGGCTGGGGGCCAGGTCTGGGGCTACGTTTGCTGCTGCAAGGCGAAGGCGCGTTGCCAGCTCAGCTGCAGTTGGACATCGCCAAGCGCTGGAAAGCGGCGCAGCTGCAGCCACCAGTGTTTGAGCGCATCAGTGCCACCAAGTGGAAAATCAGCTGCTTCTGGTGCGATGGGCTGTGGAAACCCTCAAGCCTTGATCATGCTGAAGTTTCGACTTGGGCCATCGACACGGTGCTGCAGGTGATGGAATATGTGCTGATGCTCAGGGGGATGCTAGCTTGGAAAGCTACGGCTGCAACGGTGTTGTCGCGCTAGCTTGTATCGGTTTCGCTCAACGTCCAGTAACGCCCAGAGACAACCAATTGCTTTGACGGTAAAAGTGACGGTATGGTCTTTTCTAGCAAGGCCAAATCATATGCAACAACGTGTAGCTTCGTTCAATAGCGACTTGATTTCCGATCGGTTGACAATTGAGTGGGAGTGATTCCCGCCCAGTGACGCTGATGGAGGCGTCCACCCAGCCCACCGCACGGTGGGCTTTTTTTGCCCCAATCGGGTCCCGCAACAGGTGCTTGGCGTCGCTGTGGGTTGGGTGTGTCAAGCCGTGGGAGCGCCACAGAGTTTGGGGCTGTCGCGGCAGTCTGCCAAATTCAAAACAATTGCCAAGGCGCAAATGCCGTGCGTTGTTCTGGAAAAAAGAGGAGCGCAAGCCGGATACGATGGGTCATCGATTCGAGGGTGAAGCTCTGCTGGAGAGCGTCGTGGGTTCCTGCGCCGCCAAGCTAGGCGTGGTGGGGCGGGGACCAGCAAGATAGTTTGTTCGTTCTGTGGTGCACATGCTGTTTTCGTTTCTGGGCCTGTCTCAATCTTCTCCGGCTTTTTCCCGCTCTCGTGCACGCACCGCTTGGGTCATTTTGATGGGCACCTGTGTGATGGTGTTTGCGGCGGTGGTGTACTGGGTGGCCTTGCTGAACAGTCACAGCTATCTGCGCCTGTACACCCAGGACCAGGCATGGGTGCGGGTGACCCAAATGTCGCGCGCCATCGCTGCGCATGTGGGCTCCATGTTTTCCGGGCTGGACTACACCTTGCGTGACCTGGCTCGGGATTATGAGACGGGCGAGCGAAGCACCTTCCTGCGTGGGGTGCAGGCGCTGCAGACCACTTATCCATCGGGCACGGTCGTGCAGGTGGCTGTGGCGGATGCCCATGGCCGCGTGGTGTATTCCAGCCTGCATGCGGCCAAGAATCCGCGGGAGGTGGTCTCGATCTACGATCGTGAGCATTTCCAGGTGCACCTGAAGGCGTCACCAGCGTCCGGCTTCTATGTTGGACAGCCCGTCCAGGGTCGGGTGTCTCAGCAGTGGAGCATCCAGCTCAGCCGTGCGCTGTATGACCGCCACGGGCAGTTTGCGGGGGTGCTGGTGCTTTCGCTGTCGCCGGAGTTCCTGTCGCAGCAGCTGCAAAGCATTTATGACAATCCGCGCGATGTGATCTTGCTGCTGCGCGATGACGGCACCTACCTCGCGCGCTCGCAGCGCCAGGAAGAGGTGCTGGGGTGTCGAGTGTCCGCAGATCGGCAAGTGATGCTCAGTGCGGCAGCGGAGGTGCAAGGCAGCTACGGGCCAGTCACGGGGCCGGATGGCATCCAGCGCATGTATGCCTGGAGCCGTGTCCATGACTATCCGGTACTGGTCAGCACCGGACTGGACAGCCAAACCGTTAATGATCCGCTGAACAAGGCCATCGAACAAAGCCTGTGGCGCAACGGTTTGGGGACGGCGCTGATTTTCCTAGGGGCGGTGCTGACGGCCTGGCTGGCCTTTCTGCGCTGGCGCGAAGAAGACCAGCGTTTGCAAAGCGAACAGCGCTTTGTGCGGTTGTCCCAGGAGGTACCGGGCGGGCTGTTTCAGTATGGCCTGGATGCGCAGGGGGATGGTGTGCTGCTGTTCTCCAATCCGGGCTTTTATGCCGTGCACTGCATCGATGCCACAGCGTCGCATGGTGATTTGCAGGCCCTGGTGCGCAGGGTGCACCCCGACGACGTACCTGGTTTGCGGGCCTCCATCGCGCAGGCCATCGAGGGGCGCAAGGCCTGGGTGCACAAGTACCGCGTGGGCTGTCCCGATGGCCGGGTCCGCTGGCTCCATGGCCATGCACAACCTCAGCCGGAACAGGATGGCTCCTTGCTGTGGCACGGCTACATCCTGGACGTGACCCAGGACGAGGCCTTGCAGAATGCCTTGCGTGACCGCGAGGAGCGCCTGCGCCTGACGATCGGTGCGGTGCGCGACGGCCTGTGGCAATGGGATTGCGAGAAGGACACGGTGGTGTGGGATGCGCGTTGCTACGAGATCGTGGGGCGTCCCGACCAGTCGCAGGGGGTTTTGGGACTCAGCGGCTTTGTGGAGCAGTTGCACCCCCGCCGATCGTGCCAGGGTGTGCGCGCGGCTGGAGCAGCACCTGGCGGAGGGGGAACCGTTTCGGGTGGAGATGCGTTTGCGCCAGCAGGATGGCGGCTGGCGCTGGGTGGAATCGCGGGGGGAGGTCACGCTGCGGGATGCGCAGGGCCGCGCGCTGCGCATGCTGGGCATGCACAGCGACATCCAGGAGCGCGTGGACCAGACGCACCTGGTCAGCGCCTTGCTGGACAGGGGCAGTGCGCTGGTGCTGGTGGCCAGCCATGAACGCCAGATGGTCTATGCCAACCAGCGGGCGGCGGAGTACTTCGGGCTGGACCCCCGCCGACCGCCGGAGCCTCTGTCGTTCAGGGTGATGCATGGCTCGCAGGAGAGCTTCGAGCGCTTTGGTCCCCTGTACCAGCGGCTGAAGATCGAGGGCGTGGTGCGCGCTGAATGGGAGCTGCGCGGCGGCGATGGTCGCCTGTGCTGGTTCGACATGCAGGGAACGTTGCTGGACCCCTCGGATCCCGAGGGGAATGTCATCTGGACTTTGTTCGATGTGGATGCGCGCCACCGCGCGGAGGCTGAATTGGCGCAGACCCGCTTGCGCATGGAGGCCGTGATTGATCGCTTCCCTTCCGGCATTCTGGTAAGCGACAGCAGGGGGCAGACGATTTTGGCGGCCAACGACATGCTGGTTTCCATGCTGGATGTGCCGCTGCCGGTGTCGGATCTGGTGGGCCAGCGCCTGCAGCATCTGGTGGAGCATCTGCCGGCCGATTTGGCGGAGCTTGTCAACGCAGACGCGCAGTGCGCAGGGCAGGCGGTGGGCGAGCCTGGCCGCATGCTGTACGCCTTGCCCAGTGGCCGGCATCTGGAAGTCGACCGTTGGCCGCTGCGCAAGGACCAGCGCGACCTGGGATGGTGCTGGGTGTTCCACGACGTGACGGACTACAAGCAACGCGAATCGCAGCTGGAAGCGCTGGCGACCTCCGATCCGCTGACCGGGGCGCGCAACCGCCGAGCCTTCCTGGCCCAGATGGACATGAAGCTGGAGCGGCTGCGCCTGGGCATGGGGCGCTCGTTTGCCTTGATCATGCTGGACGTGGACCACTTCAAGCGCGTGAACGACACCTATGGCCACGCTGTGGGGGATGAGGTGCTCAAGCACCTGGTGGTGGCCGTCACCAAGGAGCTGCGCAAGGAGGACATGCTGGGGCGCCTGGGCGGGGAAGAGTTCGCCGTCTTGCTGGCGGGGCTGGATCAGGATGTGGCCCTCAAGCGTGCCGAGAGTCTGCGCCAAACCGTGGAGCGCCTGCGGGTCGAGGTGCCAGGGCAGGCACCGATCCGTTTCACCGTCAGCCTGGGGGTGTGTGTGGTGGCGCACAGCGATGTGTCCGTGGCGCTGTGCCTGGAGCGTGCCGATGCCGCGATGTACCACGCCAAGCGCCATGGCCGCAACCGCGTGACCTGCTGGTCGCCGAGCCTGTCGGAGCTCGATGCCGCCTGAGGGCCGGGTGGGGCGATGTGTCCCTGCCTGGGGTCCTGCCGCCGCTGCGTGGCAAGACGTGCGCAGGTGCGGGGCCTTTGGGGTCCGCCCGGGCGCAGCGGTTTTCTACAATACGGGCCAGCGGGGCTACGCCAAGTGGATGCACAGGCGTGGCCCTTTTTCTTGTGGTGCACTTGCCAGTCTTGCGGCCATGCCATGGCTGGCTAACCTGTTTTCATGCGTTTGTTTGCTTCGATTTCCGAATTTTTCCGCGACAACTACCCTTCTGCCGACCGGCTGGGCGTACCGGTGGCGCGCTGGCGGCAGAGCATCTACCGCACGGTGTTCGAGAGCAACACCGAGATGGGCAAGCGCTTCGAGCGCCGGCTGACCCTGGCGATTGTGCTGAGCCTGTGCGTGGTGATTGCGCACAGCATCCCGGCGATTGCGCAGGACTGGCGCATGTACTACCTGCTGCGGGGGCTGGAGTGGCTGTTCACCATCGGCTTCACGGTGGAATACGCGCTGCGCCTGATCTCGGTGCGCCGGCCCTGGCGCTACGCGCTGAGCTTTTACGGGCTGGTCGACCTGCTGTCTATCGTGCCCACCTACCTGGCCATCTTCTACCCGGAGGCGCACTTCCTGGCGGCGGTGCGGGCGCTGCGGCTGGTGCGCACCTTCCACATCTTTCCTATCTTCCGCAACTTCCTGAACGAGTACCTGATGCTCGGGCAGGCGCTGCGGGCCAGTGGGCGCAAGATTTTTGTCTTCCTGAGCGTGGTGGCCCTGATCGTCTTCGTGATGGGGGCGCTGATCTTTGTGATCGAGGGGCCGGAGCATGGCTTCACCAGCGTGCCCATGGGCATTTACTGGGCGATCTCGACCGTCACCACCGTGGGCTACGGCGATGTGACGCCGTCCACGCCGCTGGGGCGGATCTTTGCCTCCATCATGATGCTGCTGGGCTGGGGCGTGCTGGCTGTGCCCACCGGCATCGTGGGGGCCGAGTTGTCGCGCAATGTGGGCACCAAGGCCAGCCTCAAGGGCGTGGACTGCGAGGCCTGCGGGCTGGAGCGGCACGAGGACGATTCGCGCTATTGCCGCCGTTGCGGCACGCGGCTGGTACTGCCGGGCAGTGCGCCGCGTTCCATGGGCGCGGCCGCGGCGGCCGCCCGGCCCAAGGATGACGCGGCAGCGTCTGGCGTGGACCGTGCCGAGGCACAAGCGTGAATGGGCAGGCGCGCTTCATGGCAACATGTGGTGTGGTTGCCGGCACAACTGCCGGCAGGCAAATTTTGAATTAAGAAGGTGCGTATGAAACAGTGGATGGGGGTGGCCCTGGGGGCCTTAGTGCTGGCCGGTTGTGCCAGCAGCGGCAAAGGCGGTACCGAAGCCGTGGTGCAGGTGCAGGAAGACAAGGCCACGCAGGTGAAAACCGTGGCCTTTGCCCCGCTGCCCATGGACTGCGGGCGCGTGGCGCACTGCCCAACGCTGGGCGTGCGCTGGAGCAGCACCGCGCCGAACCGTGCCACCTTGCTGGTGGGCACCTGGGGCGGACAGGTCCAGATCGAGGCGATCGAGTTCAATGCGCGGCCACATGCCCCGTTGCGGGTGCGCTCCAAGGCCAAGGATGCGTCGGGCCTGCCCGGCGTGACCGCCTTTGACGTGCCCATGGACACGCTGGAGCGCGTGGCGCTGGGCTCGGCCGCCTGGGTGCGGCTCACCACCACAGGCGCGGTGATCGAGGAGAACCTGTACACCGGCGAACGCTCCAGCCGCGCCGCCGATGCGCTCAAGCGCCTGATGTACGAAGCCTACAAGGGCACGGACAAGGAGCTGTCCCTGGGCCTGATCGGTGTCTTCACCGACAAGCCCTACGAACCCAATTACTACAAATAAGAGCAGCTGGCGCTGAAACTGTCTGTGTTTCAGCTGCCAACGTATCTGAAAAGCAGGCCAATCGAGCGCTGGCTGCATCGATTTGTGTAGCGCATCGTCGTGCCGACATGCGCTGACGCCATGGTTTTCACCCGCGGCTTGCGCCTGGGCGGCCGCATTTCAGGCATCATTGCGGGTTAGCCCCAGGCTCGCCGATATAACCAATGCATCTTATTACTGGAGCATTGATTCTTTTGCTGTTTTATATCGGCACGTTACATTCCACCATTCCAATTTTTTCGGGCATGCCGCAGGCCATGAGCGGGCGCGTGCCGTGGCTGACTACATGATCGACATTCGGGATCTGACCCTGACTTACCAAGGCCCCAAGGGGCCTGTCGAAGCGCTCAAGCACATCAACCTGCACATCGAGCAGGGCGAAATCTTCGGCATCATCGGGCGCTCCGGCGCGGGCAAGAGCTCGCTGGTGCGCTGCATCAACCTGCTCAACCGTCCCACCTCGGGGCAGATGATTGTCGACGGCCGCGATTTGATGACGCTCGGCGATGCGCAGCTGCGCGCGGCGCGCCATGAGATCGGCATGGTGTTCCAGCACTTCAACCTGCTGTCCTCGCGCACCGTGTACGACAACGCCGCGCTGCCGCTGGAGCTGGCCGGCATGAGCAAGGCGCAGATTCAGGAGCGCATCGACCCGCTGCTGGAGCTGGTGGGCCTGTCGCACCTGGCGGACCGCTACCCCGCGCAGATCTCTGGCGGCCAGAAGCAGCGCGTGGGCATTGCGCGCGCGCTGGCGTCCAACCCCAAGGTGCTGCTGTCGGACGAAGCCACCTCGGCCCTGGACCCCGAGACCACACGCTCCATCCTGGACCTGCTGCGCAAGGTCAACCGCGAGCTGGGCGTGACCGTGGTGCTGATCACGCACCAGATGCAGGTGATCAAGCAGATTGCCGACCGCGTGGCCGTGATCGATGCCGGTGAAATCGCCGAGCTGGGCCCGGTGATCGACGTGTTCACCCGCCCCCAGCAGGCCATCACCAAGAGCCTGATCGACGAGATCGTGCCTCAGGAGCTGCCCGACAGCGTACTAGGTCGTGTGCAGGCGCTGGCCGCCAAGCTGCCCGCTGGGCAAAGCGGCAAGCTGCTGCGACTGTCGTATGCCGGCGAGAGCGCCTACGAGCCCATCCTGTCGCACCTGATCCGCGAGCTGGGGCTGGACCTGTCCATCCTGCACGGTCAGATCGACGAGATCCAGGAGCAGACGTTCGGTTCGCTGGCGGTGTACGCCAGCGGCGATGCGACCAGGATTGAATCGGCCATCGCCCACCTGCGTGACAGCGGTGTGGTGGTGCAGGTGGTGGAAGTGAAGGCGTAAGGGGCGAAGCGATGTTCGAGAATTTTTCGGAAATGATGATCGAGTTGTTCATCGACTCGTTCTGGGAGACGCTGATCATGGTCGGCATCTCGGGTCTGCTGGGCGGCCTGATCGGCATCCCGCTGGGCGTGTTCCTGCGCCTGACCGACAAGGGCGGTGTGCTGGAAAACGCACCGCTGAACAACACCGTGGGCTGGATCGTCAATGCCATCCGCTCCACACCCTTCATCATCTTGCTGGTGGCCATCATCCCGTTCACACGCTTGGTGACCGGCTCGTCCATCGGCACCTGGGCGGCTGTGGTGCCGCTGACGATTGCCGCAGCCCCCTTCATCGCGCGCCTGGTGGAAACCTCGCTGCGCGAAGTGGACAACGGCTTGGTGGAAGCCGCCCAGTCCATGGGCGCCACCACCAGCCAGATCGTCTGGAAGGTGCTGCTGCCCGAAGCCCTGCCGGGCATCGTCGCAGGGCTGACCATCAGCTTCGTCAGCCTGACGGGCTACTCGGCCATGGCCGGGGCCATCGGCGGCGGCGGCCTGGGTGACCTTGGCATTCGCTACGGTTACCAACGCTTCCTGCCGGACATCATGCTGGCCGTGGTTATCCTGCTGATCTTCTTCGTGCAGGCCATCCAGAGCTTTGGCGACTGGATCGTGCGCCGCATCAGCCACAAGTAAGCCGCTGCTGTGCTACCACTGCAAGCCGTGCCCTGTGCACGGCTTTTTTCATGGCGCACGCAGGCTGCTGGGTGGCGGCTTCCAGTGGGCTGGCCACCGGTCGGGGCCCGGTCTTTGCGGGCGCGCACAGCATAAGCATATGCGTGTTTACCCTGGGGTGGATTTGCGCTAATTTTGTGCGCACACCTGCTGCCAGGCGCAGCAGGGCACAAGCACCGGGGGCATGCACGGGCGCTGCAGAGCGCCAGCACCTCCTGTGTGATGGAGCGTGGGGGCCTGACTTCCCAAGGAAATGCCATGAACCGCCCGATATTGTCCGATCTTGAATTTGTTGCAGACCTGGGGGTGCAATGGTTGCGCCGCCCGGTGCCTACTACGCTTGGCCTGGCCGCATTGCTCGCCCAGGATGCGCTGAATGCCGAGGAACAGGCCGCGGTGGTGCAGGCCGTGGGTGCCAGCGTGGCCGATGCCTGTGCCACCCATGGCTACCACAGCATGGATCTGGTGGTGCTGCACCCGGCCACGCCGGGGCTGGAGGCCGCACTGCAGCGCTTTGACCAGCCCCACACCCATGCCGACGATGAGGTGCGCTACTGAATACAACTGAGATAAAGAAAGAGATGGCGGTGAGATAAGTGGGTAGACGCGGGTAGAAAAGGGGTCAGGCGGGGCGGGAGTCTTTAAAAGACTTTTTCTGTGGCGAAAGTGCTGTTTCGTGCGTCGCGCCCTGACCAATTAAGCCGATTACGGCCTGTCGACTCAGGTTTGTTGTCAAGGTGGTGATGCTGCCGGTGCTGCGCTCCATCATCACCACCACCAAATCATCGTTGGTGCCGTTGAACATTGCGTCTTGCTCTTTCAGGCCGACCACATACCGGTGCAACCCTGAGCGCGAAAGTTTGATACCGTCTTTTTCCAGCTCCGCCAGCATGCCAGCCAGATTCACATAGCGATGCCGCCGAATGCTCGCATCCACCAGTGCGTGTTGCTCGGGAGTCAAAAGTAAAACTGACGATGCACGGCTCATAGCAGCTCCTGTTGATGCGCCTATTGTCTGTGCTTAGTGTTCGGCATCCTCAATGCTCAGTGGTTCATGCCGCTCTCTGACCAAGCCAGCATTGGCTTGCAAAAACTGCGGGGCCGATGGTGCAGCATAAAAGACCAAGCTGACATCAGACCGAATCACTGCTGACACAGAGCGCCATCCATAGCCTGCAAAGCGTTCAGGGCTTGGCATCGGGCCATCATCAAACCAGTGGTCGAGCTTATTGATGTAAAAGAGGACATCGGTTTTGACCTTCACATCAGGCTGATAGCGCCCAGCAAGTTCATCCAGTTGCACTAGCACCAGCGCGGCGGCATCCATCGGCAGCAAATTGATGACAGGGCGCAGCTCTACGGCCTGCCTACTCAGCTTGGACTTTTGATTTTGCCGGGCCTGCTTCACCTCCGCGTGCCTGAGGCGGCCCTTATCCATGATTTCCTTCACCTCAAACGCTGCATCGCGGTACAGCACATCGGGTGGGTCTTGTGGGCTGCAAAACACCTGCGAATCGTCCACACCTATGTGCAGATTCATCAAGAAATTCACAGCCGTGTGCCATTCGCGCCAAGCCTTAAACGACCTTGCAAAGCGGTCATCGTCCAACTCTGGCTCTGGCGGGTCCGGGATAAAAGGTTCTGTGGGTGTCTGGTGCTTTTTAGCTTTGCTGCGTGCCATGTGGGCAGTGTACGCAGGCAACCATCAGCACAGCCGTGCTGATGGCCGCCCACTACCCAACGCGGCCCTTATTTGTTGGCAGAAAACTCAAGCCAGGCTTGGGCCAAGGCATCCATCACAGCCTCCGATACCCACTTGCTTTCCAAATAGCTGCGCGTTTTCCGCAGAGACGCCTCTACCGGGAAGCCTTTGTCATGGGTGATGTCATAGGCCAAATCACCCACCGGGTCATCACGGTTGGCCTGCTTTTCCAACCAACGATAAAAGCGGCTGCGGCTTGCTACGCGTGCTTTTTGCTGTGCCACCAGCGCGGCCAGCTCGGCGGCAAATAGGTTGTACGCATCCGCGGGCCGGTAAATGCGTTGCGCCGTATCAGCGGGCCACTTGGCATACTCCTGCAGCTTTATTTGTAGCTGCTCGGCGTGGCTGCGTCGGTGTTGCGTTGCAAAGTGGTCTGGGCTGGCAAAAATATCGCACATCGAGCAGTAGTACAGCGTGCGGTCTTCTTCCTGGCAGTCGCCATGCGCATACCAGCGTACTTTGCTTGCTGGCTGCTGCATAGGTGCTGCGGCTGGTGGGGTGGTGCTTGCGTTGCAACTCTTGGCAAACAAAGACCAGTTTTTAAAGCCCTTGGACTGGGCTATTTGGTTTTGCGCTTCAAAGGTTTTGAGGTTCTGCGCCTTTGCCAGGCGCTGGGCATTGCGGCGTGCCTGCTCCAACAAAGCGGGCGTGAAAGTCATAGTCATGGCGGTTACTCCAACGGCCACCACAGCTTGAAAGCGCCCACACATCAAACCAGTAGTGACCTGTTGAAAAGGCCAAGACTAAAAAATGGTTTGGCGCTGCTGAGTCCAGCTTCGCATCGTGGGCGAGCAAGCCAGCGCATTTGGCTTGTGGCTGCCAGTATAAGCAACAGAGCTGCCAGTAATCAAGCAGTGCAAAACATATCCGAAGGCACCGCAAGTAGCCCCCGGCTTCTCAACTACGTCCAACCCAACACGCTTTTTGGAAGCCCCTACAGCAGCCCCCTTCCAATCAAAAATCCCCCTGGAACCGTTGCAGCGCCTGAAGATTGAGCCATCGACCAACCACTTCACAAGGTGCTGCCATGACCAATCTGCCCACAGACCTGACGCCTGAAACCGCTGCCTGGCTGCAAGCCCAAATGGCTATCCACAGCGCACGCACCGCCGCTGTGCTGCGCGAAGAAGTCAACAAGGTAGACGACTGGGCCAACGGCGTATTCGCCGCGCTGCGTGATGTGCTGATGTACCAGTTCAAGCAAAACCCCAAGCTGGTTCAAGCAGTGATGGGCCAGTGGGCGCTGGCTGCAGAAAAATTCAACCAAGCTGAAGACTATGGTGTTGTCCTGCCAGAGGGAGAAACGCTAGAGTTTTTAGAGGCAAGAAAGATGCTGTATGAGTTCTCGGTGGCTCTTGGTTCAATGCCTGCACCAAACACCCCAGCCATGCAACAGCGCACCAGCCGGAACTGAGACCAAGAAAACAAACCGGCCAACTTGGCCGGTTTGAGAAAATGCAAAGGTTGGATGTTCTTTGCGAGCATCGTAAAAATGACTCTGCATCTTTGCCGGAAGACAAAACACTAAAGTTCTTGGATTCATCCCAATTTGGGATGAATCCAAGCCTACACCGCTGTCCTTGGAAGTGCACGGGCAGATGGGTAGCTCAACATAAAAATCACCACTTCCAAGCGCTTGGCCACGGCGGCGTGCTCCAGCTCGCTTTCTTCCACCTGCTGGTTCAGTGCTTCTTTTTCTTTGCCGTGCCGGGCGGCCAGCTCTTGCAGCAAGTCCAGCACCTCATCACGGCTTTGTGCCTCTTCTACAGCGCGGCGTAAAAGCTCTTGGTCGGGGGGCGGGCAAGGTTTTGATGGCGTTGTAGTCCACTTGGCGCAGGCCCAAGCGCTCAGCTTGCTCAAAGGGTTCTTGACCAATCAAATTCCGATTGACAGAAACTTGCTGAAGTCGGGCATATGAATACCCGAGTCTTTGGCGGCAAAACTCGTCAAAGTTTTCAAATATTTGACCGTCGTTGTTTTAAGAAGCTTCCAAGCTTTTGATTTCTTTACGTTTTCAAAAGAAGAAAGTAGAACGCCATCACAAATATTTGAAAAAAGCTAGCCGCTTCCATTTGTCCAAGACGTCGACCAAGGTCCATCAGGTCGGCTTTTTCCTGCTCGGCCTGTGTCTGCAGCTCTTGGCGCTGAAGGGATGCACAAGAGTCGTTCGCGCTCATGAATTGAGGAAATATTTCTTCGTGCGATTGCCTGTATGTTCCTACAACTCAATGATTTATATGGAATCACCTGCTTTAGGTTGGCCTCTGATTTGGAAATATTTCCAAGTTCTCCGCCTAATGCAAACAGGTGAATGCAGTGTGCAATCATTGGGGAAAGAAAAATGCTGTATGAACTCTCTGTGGTTCTTGGTTCAATGCCGGCACCACGCACCCCAGCCGTTCAGCAGCGCACCAGCAGTTAGTGAGGCCAAGACAACAAATCCGCCAAGTTGGCGCATTTGAATCGTGGCCAAGATTCAGGTAGTCGCCGTTCATCCGCGCATTCCCCACAAAACGGCCAAGCTTGGCCGTTTTCGCTTATCATCCGCCACAGGTGCTGAACACACCATCACAGGCGGCCAGCCACCCGCCGTAAGTAGTGGCTTTTTTACGTCCATAGGATTCGTGCGCCTGCGTGCACCAGTTTTATGGCCGGGTAGCGCGCAGCTATACAAGACCCTTCGGGGGAAATATGCGGGCGGCCCTGTGACCGTGTTCAAGTACCCGGCCACCTCTCTGAACAAGGGGTGTAACTGAACAAACTCACAGGAGGCCATCATGGCTGCTCAATCCACTCGCGTGCACACTGTCCGTGCTACCGCGACATCCCCCGACCTTGTCAAACTGCACATGCAGGCCGTCAACAGCCTGGAGCGCTGCAAGTCCATGCTGCTGGCCAGCGAACCGATGTACCTGTTCGCCCAGCAAGACCTGGAAGCCGCACAGCAAGCTATTGCTGCCCTGCAAGCGCTGCAAAACGTGACCGCACACTGAGGAGGCTGCCATGACTTTGTTTTACCAACTGACTGAAGCTGAGTTGAACGAGCTGGGTATGGTGCGCGGCCAAGTGGCACTGATGGTTGACCTGCTGGGCCAATGCGGTACAGGCCATGTGAATATTGAGCATGTCCACAGTTTTTTGGATGGCGTGCTTGACAAAATGCTAGCCGTTACTGCCGCTGTAGAAGAGCGTGATGCCTGCCGTAAAGGCTTATCGGCTGAAATGCTCACCCAAGTGCTGCGCTTTGCTGCTGGTGAGGATGTCAGTGCAGAGAACATGCAAGACTTAGGCGACCAACTACTGCAAGCCATGCAGGAGGAGCCTAGCTTTGCGGCGGCTGTTAATCCTTTCTATGCGCTGATGGCACAGCGCAGCCGCAAGGCGCAGCCCACAGGTGTAAAGCCTGCGCAATCCCGCCAACGCCGCAGCCGTGCACATTTGGCTGGTGAAGGAGCTGTCGCATGAATCCTTCCACTACACCATCTGAAAAGCTCCATCGTTGGCAGCAAATTTCACTAGGCTGGCTTGATAAGGGGCTAATGGTGCCCCGCGTCAGAACAGCCAAAGAAGCGGTGGCTGTTGGTATCCAACTAAATTTGCTCAAAGCATCGTTGCCACATGGTCAGTTTTCAGACCGAGTCAATGCTATGGGGATGAGCTGCGCAACAGCTTCTAGGTACATGGCTTCGGCGAGACGCTTTTATGCGGCCTCAGAACCATTTTTTGAGGCAATTAACAGTGCCTCTAAATTGTTTGAGCTACTACCGTTGGATGAGGCGAACGTTTTGGCAAAAAGCGAACCCGCTGGCTTGCTAACACTAGAAACAATCTCCAGCATGACGGTCAAAGAGCTACGTGCCGAGGTGGCTAAACAAAAAGCAGGGGAAGGTCAGAAAGCTGTGAAACAGGAGAACACTACGTTGGGCGCAGAGCCTGCTCAACCCGAAGACGCCAAAATGTTTCAAGCCCTGTGCCAGTCAGAGTCTCTTCCAACGCCAGCTCAAGCAGCAGAAGAGCGCACCACGGTGCGCCTGAACGTGCCGGAAGAGCGCATGTTGCGCCGCTACCGCAAGTGCAAACCAGAAGGCCAAGAGGCATTGCTGCACTTGGCAGGGTTGCTGATGCCTGTGCAGATTGAAAAAGGGCTTCTCTGATGAAAACTCAATCAGACAGTGCGATGAGTAATTGGGCATTCGTAATAACTGCCACCCGCATAGGCTGCACCTTTGTTGGTCTTGTCACACTCTTGATGTGGTTAGCGGGCTGCATAGGCATTGCAGACTTTTCGCTAAGGTTCACGGTGCCCGCAGTGACCTAAAGCTTTCAACACACCAAACCATGCAAAACGGCCCTCATCTTGAGGGCCGTTTGCTTTTTCAGCGTTTGGGTAGCTGCATGGATACGGCTATTTCGCGCAGGAAGGTAGTACAAATCGCCCCAATGGGGTCTGGCAATACTAAGGGTGCACCTCGGGCGTTTTTTGCGTTGTAGGGCCGCAAATTTCAATGCCGTCTTTTCGTCGTTGGCACCCTTCAAACATTGCCGCCGGTCACTTATCGCACTCAAGTGGAAAAACCAATGATTGCCACCAGTGCAATTTGAAGGAGTGGATGCGATGAGTGCTGTGCGCCGTGGGCTATTGGATGTGACTGAGAGTGAGCTGTCGTATTTGACACCGCACTTCACGGAGAACTGGTCAGAAGTTCTCCGTGACTTTGCCACCAGCCATTTCTTGACGTTGATGAGCGACCCTCGCACCGAAGCCATGGAGCCCAAAGCGATGGCGGCGTTGGCTGTGCAGTTGACGTTTGGTATTGCGGAGGATTTGGGAGGCACACAGCCCTATATCGCCGCAGGCGCAAACCTCAAGCATGAGCAGCGCAAGGCCAAAGCGTTGGCGCTTCTGGCGGACGGTATCAGCTACGAGGTGGTCGCCAAGAAGTGCGGAATTACTGCATCACGTGTGCGAAACATTGAGCGCGAAATCCGCCGCAAGAAAAGCAAGGAAAACAAGTTTGCGATTCCTGGCTGGCGCGACGAAGCGCAACAGCAAACCGATGCCGTGGCTTCTGAATCTGGCGGAAATTCCCAACCAACGCGCCGCTCCACAACCCCAAAGAGCGAGTTCCCGGCCTGGTCTGGCCTTTGATTTTCACTTGGAGAACCTACCAAATGACTGCTTACAACCCTGAATCCCCCGAGCTGCAAGCCGTGCTTGCACACCAACAGTTGCTGGCCCAGGCCACTGCCAAAGTGCAGGGGGTGGAAAACGCTATTGCCGCGCAAGAGCAGATTGCTGTGCAAGTTGCCGAGCATAAAAATGCACTGGCTGCTTTGCAGTTGAAGCACCAGGACGTGCTGGCAGACATTGCAATGGGCAAGGATTGCACGCAGGAGCGTGATGCACTGGAAGCAGAGCTGTTCGAGGTGCAAAACCAGATTGCGCAACTCAATGCCCAGGCAGCCCCCGAGCAAACCATGCTGGGCTTGCGTCGCAAGCTGGAGCAAGCCCAGGCAGAGCTCAAAGAACTCTCCAGCAAAACCGCTGGCCTGCTGCGCCAGTTGATAAAGGCAGAAGCAGAGGCCGTTGGCGATGAATATGCCCGCTTAGCCTTTGCCCTGCGTGACAAGCTACAGCGTTTGAGTGCACTTTCTGTGCTGTTTCAGAAATACGGAGCGTATTTACCTCTTATTGAAGGCGTGCAACTGCGGATTCCCTCGATGGCACTGGACTCCGTCAAATCGCACCCCCACAAATTTAATGACAACCGAGTGCTCATTGAGCTTGCAATGACTGGTGCAGAAATTCGCCCATTTGTTGCGCGTGAAGCTGACAACCTGCAAGCGGCGGGCGTAGAGCTGCCCAGCGTGGACAACTAAAGCATACGGAGACGGCAAACCATGACGCAATTCTCTGATGCTTCACTTGACCAAATGGCCCACCGCTACGCCCTGCAGCACCGCGTGAGCTATGCCGAAGCCGTGGACAAGGTAGTCGCTATCACCCAAGAAGGTGGCACGTCACCAGCTACCGCAGCGACAACACAATCTGCGGCACCGGCCAGCCCGCATGCGCCGACCGATGCGCAAATTGACCAAGCCGCCCAGCGTTTGGCAAGAGAGCGCGGCGTGGACTACATCACCGCCTTCAACATGGTGATGGAGCACCTCAAGCAGCACCCTGCCCAAAGTCAGGCCGTGGCTGCAACGGATGCTGACCAGCGCCTGCACGCCGCAGCCATGAACTACGCGCAATCGCGTCATGTGAGCTACGCAGAGGCGCTGAGCCAAGTGTCTGCCACATTCAGCACGGCCAACTTCAGCGAAGCAAGCCCGGAAGCTGTCGATGCTGTACGTGCGCTGGAAAGCCAGGAGATTGAAATCTTTCGCGCAGGTAGTCACGTGAGCAGTGCGGGGCAATCCATCACTTTCAGCCCGGCTGATGTGCAGGCCATGGCGGCCAGCTACAGCCCCAGTTTGTTGGTGGCCCCGCTGACGCTGGGCCACCCAGAAGACAACCAGCCTGGCTACGGCAAGGTGCAGTCTCTGCGTGCAACGCCAGATGGTCGCCTGTTCATGCGGGTCAAGGATGTCTCCACACAACTGGCTCAAGCCATCAAACAAGGCTTCTTCAAAAAGCGCAGCGCGTCCTTCCTGCCTCCCAATGCGCCCAGCAACCCAACACCGGGCAAGTGGTACTTGCGCCATGTGGGCTGGCTGGGGGCTGAGCAGCCCGCTATCAAGGGTTTGGCTGATGTGAGCTTTGCCCAGTCTTGCAATGCAGAGGCGATGTTTCTCACTCGTATTTAAAGAGTTTTTTAGAAAGATTTCACCATGACGAACTTCCCAATCAGCGGTCTGCAGCATGACAAACAACACGGAATCACTGTTGTTGCCACTGCAGCCATTGAGGCCCATCGTTTTATTGCTTATGACGGCGGGTATGCCCTTGGAACGCCAGACCTTAAAGATGTTCAGTGCATCAGCGAGACCGCAGCCCAGCCAGGCGAAGCATTTTGCGGCGTCACCAGTTACAGCTACCCAGTTTTAGCGAGCGAGGCACTCAATCGTGGTGACTATGTCAAACCTGCTGCAGATGGCTCAGGCCGTGCTGCCAAGGGTTCTGCGGCTGAGCACAGCGCACGTGCATTGCATGCAGTGAGTGCAGGAAGGCTGGTCGAGTGCCAGCTTGTTTATCACGTCAATGTGCCATCTGGCAATTAAGGGGGTGGGCTATGGCTGGGATTATTTTGCTAATAGCAGGAGCTCTTTTTGTAGGCGGCTGCATGGGCAGGACGCTAGCACACGCAAAACTCACCGAAGACTGTCAAAAGCTTGGGCAGTTTTATTTGGACGACCAAGTTTTTGATTGCGCTCAGACCACTCAAAAACGTCATTAACCCACCCCAAGCCCATCACCAGATTCCTAATAAATCCAGCACCGACAGCGGCTTATGGGCGGATCTTTGCTCAAGGAACTAGCCATCTGGACTGAGAGTAGAGAGTGAAAAATGACGAATAAGCGTACCGAATACACCATTGGCGTTAAAAGTGATGGGCTGGACAACCTCACCCGCCTGATTTCTGAGCTGGACAAAGCAGGCGTTGAAACAGATGAATTCAAGGCCCAGGCAGCAAAGCTGCGCCGTGAGCTGGCCGACATGCAGGGGCAGCAGTCCCTTATCGACAAGTTTGTATCCCTGAAAAAGGAAACGCAGTCTGCTGCACAAGCCTTTGAAGATGCCCAGGAGCATGCCCAAAAGTTAGGGCGGGAAATGGCCGCAACTGAATCG
>NZ_BBJR01000076.1 GCF_000739875.1 Comamonas aquatica NBRC 14918 | reverse complement strand
CGATTCAGAGGCCGTGGTCTACCACGTGCTGCCAGCACTCAAAAACGGTCGCAAGGTCGTCACAAACCTGCCCCTCAATGTCGAGGCATTTGCCAAGCTGGATGCCCGTTACCGTGACCTTTTGGACATTCGCAAAGCCCCGTTGCCAGTGCTCGGCCGCTGGGATGCGGAGGCCGCAAACCGCAACGAAAACTGCTTTGTCCTCGGAGAGTTTGAAGCACCGGAGGAGGTTCAAAATCTCGGCATAGTCCCCACGGAATTTGAGACGTTCGAACACCTCGGGCGCCCGGCGATTGCTGCGCCAAAGGGCACTCGCCTTTTCGGCCATGTCTGGGACTTCTATGACGACTGGCGCGGCAAAGACAATATCGGCCCGCTGTACATCATCGATGAGTGCCACGTCTCATTCCCCCGAGAAAAGCTTCGCAAAAAGCTGTTCACGCCCGACGATGTGATTGAGTGGTTTAAGCTGCATCGGCACTTTGGTGCTGATGTGCTGCTGATGACTCAGCGCATGCGCTCTTTGGAGGAGGAGATTGCCGGCCTCGCGCAGTTTCACATCAAGGTGCACAAGGCGCATTTCTTGGGCAAGCCCGATGAGTACATCCGCAAGGTCCTGGCCGGCTACCGGGGCGGTGAGGTGCAGGTCAATGAGCGCAAATACATGCCCCAGTATTTCCCGCTCTACAAAAGCCACACCCAGGGCGCAACAGTCGTGGAATCCGGTGCGCGTGACTTGTCGACCACCTACACCAAGCTCCAGAAGTTCCGCAAATGGTTCATGCTGTTTTCGGTGCTGGTCGTTATCTGGGCCGTTTGGATGAACTTCAAGCCAAAGCCCAAGCCCCCGGAGCATGTCCAGCGTTTCCAAAATGCCCTTGCAAATACACCACCAGGTCAAACCTTGGTGGACATAAATCCGGATGGCTCCCCGGTCACCCGCGCAAACACCCCTCCAGTCTCCCAGGCCCAGGCCATGCCGGTGCAGCCTCAGGCGCAGACTGTGCCCGAGCAGCCCCCGGCAAAGGACAAGATAGAGCCCCTGGAGGGCAAATCCATGCACCTCGTCGGCTGGATGCACATGCCCAGTAAAGGCACCGTGTACCGGGTGTCAGTTGCTCTTGGCCAGCGCGTTTTCTTCGATACCACCTCGGCCGATCTGGAGAAAGCGGGCTATGAGTTCAAGCCTGTTGCAGAGTGCATGGCCCTGGTCACCTGGGATGGCAAAACCCGGCCTGTCACGTGTGATGCCCCCATCAGCAATGTCGGCACGGAATCGCGCCCGATCGTGATCTCTGATGGGGCAAATGCCAAGGTCACGACTGGTGCAGGCGCGCCCGGCCCGGTTGCACCTGCTGCTGCGGATGACTACCCGCACCCACTGACTGCCGCTGCAAAAACTGCCCAGCTCGTCAAGACTGGCGGACTCTAAAAAAAAGCCTCTGAGGGGTATGGGGCTTGCCCCATGTCAAACGTCGGCGCGGTGACGCGACGATCCCAATTAGCTTGATGTGATCAGAGCCTATGTGCACGGTCCTGCGTTCGATAAGGCCGGGCGCGTGCCGCGTGGCCTTCACCCAGTCAAAGCATGCCGTCCGCTCGTCGCCCTGATAAACGGTTTTTGGTCTTTACTCCCTATGATCGCGGCGTAGAGGAGGGGAGACCATGGGTATTCAGGACCGCGACTATTGGCAAGACTGGAAGCGCGGAAACGAGGGTGAGGGCCCTTACAGAAAGCCATTCCCGGGTGGTTCTGGTGGACCTGGGCAACCATCTAGGCGTTTCAAAATCATTGATGAGGTTCGTGCGCCTGTGCGTCGGCAATCTCAGCGGCCGCTGCCTCAGACTGACCATGTGCCTGAAGTGCTTTTGAAAAAGCTCACGTACCTTGCCGTTTTCGTTGCACTTGTTGTTGCAGCCATGCTTGCTTATCGCTGGTACGCGCTGCATCAGTTGAATCAGAGCATGCTGAGGCTCATGAATGACGTTCCTAAGGCAATGACGGCGCCGATTCAGCAGTCTTTGCAGGTGCAGTCCCAGTCCACGGACCAGGCCGAAGAGCGCCGCAAACAGTTGGCACTAGAGCGTGATTTAGAGATGCAGCGCGCCATTGCCCGCCAGGAATTGAAAGATCGCCTGGACCGGGAGCATGCAGAGCGCGTCAAAAGGCGTAATGCAGCCTGGGAGCGGTTCTACCAGCCTTCGCATGAATGCCGCCGGGATGCAACGGTTGAATGTGCGAATGCATTTATTCGTGCTCAGCGGGCTTTCAGCGAACAGTACAGGGACTAGCGAACGTCAAAGATCGGGCTATTGGCTGCCTTGTCCACCTCGGCCACTGCCTTTTCAAGCTCAAGGATTTGGCGTTGCAGCTTCGCAATCTGGCGTTTGAGCATCGCGTTTTCCTGAAACTGGAGCCTTCCCCAGTTCACGGCATCGCAGTTTGCAGCCGATTGGCCCCATGTGGACTCCCAAAACAGGGCCAACATAACCACACGCGGCGCTTGGCCTTTGCTGCGGTAGCTGCCCAAAGTTCGGGGCGAAATGTCCAGGAATTTAGCCAGATCAGCATCGTTGCGCCCGATGTTGTCCAGCAGCGAATGAAGGTGCGGAAGTTGCGCGGGTCTAGGTGCTCGGAACATGCGCAAAGCTGGTCAGATCAGGCCATGCGCAGTGGGCTAAAGAGAGGTGCGAAGCAACCGCTGCAACGGCGCTTAAACGCACGCAAAAGCGATTTAACATAATATACATTGTATATCTCGGCTATTCCCATAGTTTTGGGTCGTCGAACCACTTGCGTTTAAGCAAAGCAGGCCCGGAATCTCTTTTCCCAACGCTGCCTCCAACACCTTACCTTTCGCTGTGCCTTCGGTCTCCTTGATGGTTGCTGCAGCTAGGATATTCAGAGCGTTATAGCCAGCAAAATAGCCGATTGCAGCTAGGTCTGCTGGTTGGCACTTGTCGTTTCCGTTCTTCCAATTTGTGATCTGTGCTCGATGCACACCAAGCTCCCGAGCGAGTGCGGCTTGGCTCCCAAGGTTTTTGGCTGCCTTTTCAATAAGGGTTATTACCAACGACATTGAGTAATCCTTTCTCTTTACATTCGGCAGTGCTGTAAGCCATTTCCTAACAACGACTTGCAGCAATTTTCTCACGGAGCCACCCGGACAGCGTGCAGTGATCAACAGCCCGTCCTACCGCCAGAAGCAGGGCGGCTCCATGAACCCAAAGGAGCTGCCAGCATGTCTTTTAACCCCCGCACCGATTCAAGTTCCCCGCCTGGTCACCAAGACCTGGGCGCTAGCCTGGCAGCTCCCGCCCAGGTTGACCAGGTGGGGGGCACCACATTGCCCGTCGATGTTCCTGAGTCAGACACGCTCTGGCAATTTCTCACTAAGGGCTACTCGCTAAACGGCATTCGCCGCGCCCTTGTTTGTGGTGACCCTCACGCTGAAGCTGAGGCTCGAATGCTTATTGATCGTGCACGCAAGAACTGGGCACAGATTCGCTCAGAGGTGGGCGCATGACCTACAGCCGCAACCCACGCACCCCACGTAAGTCTGCTCGGCTGCGCTTCATTTTGCGTGTCCTGCTCGTTCTCAAAGACTTTGGGTTTGCCTCCCTCTTGGGCTACGTATCCGGCCTTGCCGCGTTCTATTGGATGCTTAAAGGGGTTGTCGCATGACAGACCTTTCCTTAGTTGAACTCGTTCTTCTAGCAGTTTGTCTCGGCGCCGCTTTGGGCTTTGGTTCTCGTGTTCTGTGGACATTGTGGAAGTCTTTTTATGACTGACTCCCCCTTCATGCGCAACCAGCGCAACCGCGACCAGTGGCTGTCCATCGCCAAGTTCCTGCAGGAACAAAAGCCCCTGCCGAAGTTCAAGCGCAAGCCCACCCCCGCCCAACAAGCCCGCGCCCTGGTCGCCACGATCGTGGCTAAGGGCTCGCAGATGGCGCGGCACGCAGCTGGGCAAGCGGAGCGCCGCACGGCTGAGGGACGTGACATAGGAGAGCCCAACCCATGACTGGCACTCCTGGCATTTACGTTGTCGACGGCCCCATGGGCATGTTCGGCAAAGGCCAATCCTCCAAGAGCTTCTCCAACGGTGAAGCCTTTCACGCATACGTCGACGCCCTGCGCAAGTTGGGCCGCACTGTGACCGTGCATGCAGACCATGCACCCGTCTTTGCTGTGGTCGAGGCCTCCAAGCCTGCGCCTGTGTTCGACATGTCTTTGATGGTGTACGCATGACCCGCTCTCACCGCGCACAGCACGCCTCGGCTTCCCCCAGTGCTGTAACACTGGGGGAAACTCCCCGTCCCGCCATCGGCGGTGCAAAAGTCGACTGGCTCACCTTCACCTGGCTGCCTGAACCCGACGAACACATCCTTGCCACGGTGGTCGAACTGCTGCGCGGCCACGGCCTCAAGGTCCACGCCGAAGATGGCAACGGCCATTTCGGCTTCCAGCACGGTGCTCGCCTGTATGTCCTGCTGGATGATGGTGCGCGCCACCAGGTCGGCCTGATCGACTGGGGCGGTGAACGCATGCGCGGCCGTGCCCGCCTGGACCTCTCCGGTTCCGCCTGCAGCCGTATCACCAACTGGCAAGGCATGCAGGACTTCCTGTTCGGCGCCTGGGACTGCACCATCACCCGCGTCGACCTGGCTGTCGACTGCCTGCAGGGCGAATTCACCGTCGACGATGCCCGCAACTGGCTGCACGAAGGCCTGTTCACCGCTGGCACCGGAGCCCCTCCCCGGCACTCAACCCCAGGCGACTGGCTCTCCGAAACCCCTTACTACGGCCGCACCCTGGAAATCGGGCGCCGTGAGAACGGAAAGATGCTCCGCGCCTACGAAAAAGGCCTCCAGCTCCTGCCTGGCTCCGGCGACAAGTGGACCCGTTTTGAGGTCGAGTTGCGCCGCAAAGACCGCGACATCCCCCTGGACGTCCTCACCCGCTGCGATGAGTACTTCGTCGGGGCCTACGAATGCCTCCAGCAGCTCCTGCCCGTTGCTGGTGAGCGCATCAAAACCCACCAAAAAGAAGGTGAGCTGACCGTCGAACGCATGGTCAGCCACTGCCGTGAAGCCTACGGAAAGCTGGTCAACGTTCTGCGTGTCCACGTTGATTCCGACGAGCTCATGGAAGTCATTTCCCGCCCCGGCATTCCAAGACGACTGGAAAAGGCCAGCCAGGGCGGATTCATCGCGGGGTCGTCTCTCGCAAAACCCTTATCCAAGGAGCTAAGGCCATGAAAGCATACGTAATCGGTCTCCAAATCTCGGAAGGCGTCGCCAAAGCCACTGGCAAGCCCTACTCCATCGGCAAGCTGCACACCGCCCTCCCCATGGCTGGCGATGGTGCCCGCGGAATGATGGGCTCGGAATACCAGTGCGAACCCGCTGTCCTGCGCAAGCTGGACGGCATCAACCTGCCCGCCTACTGCGACCTCGAAATGCAGGACGTCATGCGCTGGGGCAAGCGCGTCCAAGAGATCGCCTCCATCTCCGTCGTCCCCAACGACCCCCAGCCTGTGCGTGCACCAGGCACCGCTGTGAAGACTGCCTGATTTCAGCTCGTAGCCTTGCGTGCAGGGCTACCGGCTGCAATCCCGCAGTGTTGAAAGGAGGACCTATGTCCAAAGCAATCAAAGCCCGCCTGGCCGCCATTCCGGCCTTCGTACTCGCCACCGTTGGCACTGCCCATGCTGCACTGCCTGAAGCCGTTGGCACTGCTGTCGATTCCGCCAAGACCGACATGCTGGCCGCTGTTAGCCTGGTGATCGGTGCCATGGTCGCCGTCTGGGGTCTGCTGAAGCTGGCATCCAAGCTGGGCTGGCGCTAAGCCATGGCAGACACGAACACCGCCACGGCCAGCACGGAGACCCTCACGGTCGTCGTGCAGGTCGAACCAGCACCACCGGACGAGGAACGCCTGCAGGACCTCTCCACGGCCTTCGGCCTGATGCTGGTGGTGGTGATCGTTGTCTGGTGCTCCAAGCAGCTGCTTAACCTCTTCTCTGTGAACCCGGACCATGACTAGGAGCCCACATGTTCAGTTCGCTCGAAATGTTCTATGCGGGCTTTCTCTTGCTGCTGCTCTGGGTTGCCTTCAAGTAGCTCATGCAGGCTATGCCCAGGCCACCCCGCCAGCTGGATGGTCTGCCGGTGGTGGTGCTGGTGGCGCTTTCACAGGCACCAAGGCTGCAAACGGAGCCACATTCCTGAGTAGCAGCGTCACCACCAACGCTTCCCTGAATGTCGGTGGCCGTGCAGTCTCTATCCCCGCCACGATGCGTTTTGCAGCCAACGCTCCCCGCCTGGCTGCAGCAGCGGTCATGATGAACCCCTACCTTCGCACCGCTGCCGCCGTCGCTGGCTGGCTCGGTCTTGCTTCCCTGGTCTATGACGAAGCCTCTGGTCTGTGGACGACCCCTAACCCGGATGCTGCTCCATCTACCGGTTATGAATATTCGGTTCCTGACTGGTATGTGACTTCTTACTACCCTACACAGGCTGCTGCCTGTTCAGCTGCTGTTGCTGCGCGCAATGCGGCTGGACCAGTGGGTTATACCTTTTCGCTTAACTCTTCTACTGAGACACATTGTTTTGCTTCTGTATACGTAAACGGCAAGTTTTATACAAATATCAATACGTCATACAGTAGGCGTGCTTCAAGCTGTCCTGTGGGTTGGTACACGACTCCGGCAGGCTGTGTTCAAAGTGCCCCACCTAAAACAGTCACCCAAGATGGGGCTATCGAGGAGCTCATTAAGCACCCCATGCCTGCCGATGTGCCCCGGCACATTCCAGAGCCTTTGCCGGTTGAGCTGCCCGAATATCAGCCGATGTTCATCCCCACGGGCAACCCCGTGCCGAACCCCAGCTACAACCCCAGTCAGCCCGTCTCGCCTTCCAACCAGCCCTTCGTGCAGCCTGGCGTGAAGGTGGAGCCTGCACCCAGTCCCAGCGCTCCCTGGCAGGTCGATGTGAAGCCTGTGAACCGCCCCACGGAGAGCCCTACAGGCAGCACGGATCCGACAACAGAGCCGTCCACCGACACGCCTCGGGAAGATGGCAAAGAAGATCGCGACTTCTGCGACAAGCACCCCGAGTCCCTGGCCTGCACGGAGCTGGACACCCCCGAGGGAGAAATCCCGAAATCGACGTTTGAAGTCTCGTACTCGATAGAGAACAGCTGGGGCAGTGGCTCCTGTCCTGCGGACAAATACGCCACCTTGGCAGGCAAGTCTGTCAAGGTCTACGACTGGGCCCAGACCTGCAACTATGTTGCCACCTACGTACGCCCCATCCTGCTGGTTCTCTGTGCCCTCGGCGCGCTGTTCATCGTCATGCCTGGGAGGGCTGAATCATGAAGCTCGGCACCTGGCTCCTGTCCATGATGCAGCCTCTGATCGGCCGCATCTTGGCCGCCCTCGGATTCAGCGTCGTCACGATCACCGGCTTTGAGCTCGTGATCGATACCGTCAAGAACATGGTGCGCGATGGCATCAACACGCTGCCTGCGGACATGCTCAACCTGTTCCTGTACGCAGGCGGTGGTCAAGGCCTGGGCATGATCCTCGGCGCCATCACGACCAAGCTGCTGCTGTGGCAAGTGCAGCGTGCAACGCAGATACTTGGAAGGAACCCCGGATGATCACCGTCATCACAGGCACCCCAGGTGCAGGCAAGACCCTGTACGCCATCACCAAGCTGCTGCTGCCGCTGATCGGCACCCATGTGCCAGTGACCGATGACGACGGCGTCACCACGCTGCACCCCCGCGTGATCTACACGAACATCCAGGGTCTGCTCATCGAACACGAGCTGATCGACGCCGGAGACAACCAAGGCTTGCGCGACTGGCACACCTGGGCCAAGCCTGGTGCAGTGATCGTGTTCGACGAATTCCAGCGCGCCTGGCCGCCCCGGGCCAACGGCTCCAAAGTCCCTGACGATATCCAGGCCCTGGACACCCACCGCCACATGGGCGTGGACTTCATCCTGATCACGCAAAACGTCATCAACACTGACCGCCACGTGCACGGCCTGGTCGGCCGCCACCTGCATGTGCGCCGCATGGCCAACTCGCACCTGTGCATCGTCTACGAGTGGGACCACTGCAGCCGCCAGCTGCTCTACGCCAAGAGCCTGACTAAGCAGCCCTGGCGCTACAGCAAAAAGGTGTTCAAGCTGTACCGTAGTGCTGACGCCCACACCAAGCAGCCCCGCAAGGTCCCCGGCCTGGTCTGGTTCATCCTGATCGGTCTTTTGTCTGTCGCCTACCTTGGACCCACGGTCTACGGCCGCCTGCAGGAACGCATCTCCGGTGGCAAGAAGCCCGAGACCGTCGCCCAGGCCCCCAGCAAGCCAACCCAGGCAGCAGCCCCTGCAGCAGACCTCCAGGCTGCCACCACGGCCCCAGCCCCTGAGGCCAAGCCCAAGGGCCCCACCCTGGCCGGCTGCGTGCGCTCCAGCACCAGGTGTAACTGCTACGACGACACCGGACAGCCCATGGCCCCAGAGCCCGGCACCTGTGAAATCATGACCGTCACCCCCAAGAACCTGCTGGCCGGTGGCAATGTCGACTGGTATCCAGACCCCCGGCCCCCGGTCGACACCACGCCCACATGGACCGGCACCGTGGTCGGTACCCGCAAGGGCTGGCAGTTCTGACGTCGTAACATCGTGCTCATGGCACTTGATACCCGCGACTACTGGAAAAAACGGCACAACAAGCGTGATGGCTATGTCGAGAACGCCGATTTTCGAATTGGTGTGGCTGAGCACAAGCGCAAAAAGTACCGCCGAGCCTGGGCTTCGAACTTCCGCAAGCTCGCTTTTTTGCTACTGCTTTTTGCCTTCCTGGTGTTCCTCAAAAAATGGATGCAAGCCTAATCTGGGCGTGATTCATTTGCGCGCATGCCTCGTTTGGGGCCTGTCGCCAGCAGTTCGCCCGATCTCGCGCGCCTTCCCTTTGATGTGCTCACCCGGCCACCTGCGCGCCTGGCTGTCGCTTCCCGTTTCAACCAGGTCAAACACTGCCGCGTCGTAGCGGTCGCGCTTTCACTGGCTAGGTTCGCGGTGCATGCCATTCGACTAGGCACACCGCCAGCTCGTCGCTGATAAACACGGCTGTTGCGCGTCAGCGCCTCGGGCGTCGGTACTGCTTGGGGTTGTAAATTGTGTCGAGGTGGCTGCGCTCTTGCTTGCGCTTCGGCACCTTCTTGAATCGCAGCACGTTGGCGCTTTTCTTGGGCCACGTGACCCACGCGATCAGCACTGCGCCTCCGATCACGATGCCCCAGAAGATCTTTTCTTCAATCATGGGGACAGGTTATACCGGCAACCTTTACACGGCGACAAGTGCGAGTGTCTGGCCTCGGTTCCGGCAAAAGTGGGCTTTTATGCTGTTGTAAAGATACATAAAACCCCATTGTATTTGAACGAGCGGCGTAGGCTCCCGCGCCGCTATGACCCAGATTCCCGCATGAAGCTTGCTTCGAGGTTCAAGGCTATGTACCAGTCCCTGGGTATGGATAAGAACGCCTAAAGTTTGCAACCGGCAATCTGCTGAGGTTGCTCAACCGTATCAATTGCCTGGCCAGCTTCAGCACAACAGGAAAAGACTTTTGTGCAGTGCGCGCCGCAAGCCTTGACATAGATTGCGGCGTCGGCACGGGAAAACACCTTCATCGAGTCACTGGGCTTCAGTTCACTTGCGCGGCAAGCGCAGTGCGCGTTGTGACAAGGCGCGGCGTTGCAGTGAGCGATTGTTGGTGCGCTGTTTGTCTGCTTGTGAGTTAACTGCAGTGGCGGAGGCCGGTTGCGTGGCGTGCATTTCCAGCAGTGCCTTGAGTTCTTGCACCCGTTCCTGCGCCGCCGCAGTCGATTGCTGCAGTTGCACATTCGCAGCGCGGGCGCTCAGCAGTTCTTCCTCACTGTGCCGGTAACGCGCCTGCAGCTCTTCGTAACGGTATTCGGCCTTGCGTTCGGCTTCTTGCTGGGCTTTCTTGCTTTTCTCCACCTCCTGGCGGCTGCGGTCCAGGTCGGCCAGCATGCGGCGTTCATTGCCAGCGAACTGTTCCGCCAGGCGTTGGCGCTCCTGGCTGGCCACTTGCAGTTCCTGGGCATGTTGCTCCCGCAACGCTTCCTGGTGCTTGCGCTGATCGGCATTTTCCTGGCGCAGTCTTTCGACCAGGGCATGGCGCTCTTGCAACTGTTGCTGCATCTCGTCCAATCGGCGCGACAGGTCTTCGCGTTGTGCATGGGCCAGCTTCATAGCGACATCCATCGCCTCCTTTTGCTGCTGCAACCCCTCTTCCCGCTGTGCCAAACGGGCTTCTTGCGCTTGCAGCTGGGCCTGGCTCTGCTGCAGTTCCGCCTCACGGTCCGCCAGGGACAGGTCAGCCGCTTGCTGTGCGTGCAGCAGCGCGGCCGACCACAACCCTTGCGCGGCTTCCAGCACCTCGGTGGGCACGCTGTTGCGCAAATCCTGGGTGTGCTGGTTCAGCCCCAGCCGCGCGCCGAGGGTGCTGAACCAAGCCTCCAACATCGGCGCCACGGTGTTGGGCGAGCCCCGCCCCATGTGCAGGCGCACTTTTTCGATGGTGGGCTTGTGGCCTTCGGCCAGCAGCGCGTCGGCTGCGGCCCATACATCGGCTTCCTGGATGCCGCGCGGCGTTTTGGGTGCTGTGGGTTGCATAGAAGTTAGATTACCATCGATAAGAGATTGTTATCGTGAGTTGTTGAATATTATTATACAACAACACATGTAATACATATTATTTAATACATGCAACAGAAGAAATACAACAAATGACCGACTTCCGCGCACTTTCCTTGGCACAGCCCGCCTCTGCCGTTGTCCAACTCAGCGACAGCACCCTGCACGCACTGCGAGAGCTGCTGCGCGAGGGAGAAGCCGAGAACACGGTGCGCAGTTACCAGAGCGCCATGCGCTACTGGGCCGGCTGGCACCAGTTCCGGCTGGGTCAGGCGATTGCCCTGCCCCTACCAGTCGACACCGTGCTGCTGTTCATTGCCGACCATGCCCAGCGCAGCACGCCCTATGGCCTGCGCTGCGAGCTGCCTTCCTCCATCGATGCGGCCCTGGTGCAATCGGGCTGCAAGGCCAAGCTGGGGGCCCCCAGCCACAACACCCTGGTGCACCGCGTGGCGGTCATGTCGAAGGCGCACCAGAACCGGGGGCTGCCCAACCCTTGCCACGATGAGAAAGTGCGCGAACTGCTTTCGCGCACGCGCAAGGCCTACGCCAAGCGTGGCGAACGCGCGCAGAAAAAAGACGCCATCACCAAGGACGTGCTGCAGCAATTGCTGGTCACCTGCGACGACAGCCTGCGCGGTCTGCGCGACCGTGCCCTGCTGCTGTTTGCCTGGAGCAGCGGTGGCCGTCGCCGCTCCGAGGTCAGCAATGCCGACATGCAGTACCTCAAGTGCATTGGCCCTGGTCAATACCTGTATGAACTGGCGTTTTCCAAAACCAACCAGAGTGGTGCCGACCTGCCCGACAACAGCAAGCCCGTGCTGGGGGCCGCTGGCCAAGCCCTGGCCGCCTGGCTGGCCGCCAGCGGCATCCGCGAAGGTGCCATCTTTCGGCGCATCCGCAAGGGTGGCCACCTGGGAGAGCCCTTGCAGGCTGCCGCCGTGCGCGCCATCGTCAAGGAGCGCTGTGCGCTGGCCGGGATTGAAGGCGATTTTTCCGCGCACTCCCTGCGGTCTGGCTTTGTGACGGAAGCCGGCAAGCGCAACGTGCCCCTGGCCGAAACCATGGCCTTGACCGGCCACCAGAGCGTGGCCACGGTGCTGGGCTACTTCCGGGCGGAATCCGTCATCCACAACCAGGCGGCGCATTTGATGGACGAGGATTGATCGACCACCCGGGAGCTGTATGCAAGACCAGCGCAGCCATTCCGTGCCACAGCAGCGCCTGGCATCTCCTGCCCCGTGCAATCGCCCAAGCCACTGCCTGTATACAGAAGTGAACACGGAGGCCAACGGCTTTCGCGCCGCGCCCGGTGCGGCCATACTGGGTGCGATTGCGTCTTTGATGTGAGGAGCCGCCATGCACCACCCAGACCCAGCCTCTCCCACCCTGCACCCCGCGGCGCTGGACGCGCTGGATGAACGCGCGCGCAAGGTGGCCGAGCACATCACCCACCGCCGCCACATCTCGCGCAACCTTGGCCAGGAGCTGGAACGCGGTCAGGGCACGCTGGGGCAGCGCGCGGCCGATGCCGTCGCCGGCTTTGGCGGTTCATGGACGTTTGTGCTGCTGTTCGGACTGACCATGCTGGTCTGGGTCAGCATGAATGCCGTGCTGCTGGCCTGGCAGGGCCACACCTTCGACCCCTACCCCTACATCCTGCTGAATCTGGTGCTGTCCATGCTGGCGGCCATCCAGGCGCCCATCATCCTGATGTCGCAAAACCGCCAGGCCGACAAGGACCGCGTGCGCAGCGAGCATGACTACGAGGTCAACCTCAAGGCCGAGCTGGAAATCATGATGCTGCACGACAAGATTGACCAGCTGCAGAAAAACCAGTGGACCGAGCTGATTGCGCTGCAGCGCGAACAGCTGCACCTGCTGGCCGACCTCGTGGCCCAGCGCCCCCACAACCCACCGCCTGCGGGCTGAGCACCAGGCACACGGCACGCAACCCTCCGGCGCACGACCGCGCGCCGCACTACGGCCCAGGCACTGCGCTGCAGCACCCGCCACATTCCCGGCAACGGCAGCACCGCAGGCCATCGGTCGCGCACCCCAACGATTGCGCGGTGGCCCGGCCCTAGCACATGCCCTCTGGGCAAAAACGGGCGCGCTGGGCATAAAAGCAGGCTGGCTATCTATATAGACAAGAGGGAGTCCACACCGCCATGCCCCATTCCCGCCGAGCTTTTCTGGCCAGCGGTGCCGCACTGGGCACCGTGCCTTTGCTGGGCTGCGGCCCACAGCTGCGCGATCTGCGCCTGTCCAGCCTGCCCGCCGCGCTGGAGGAAATGCGCCGCCTGGGGGCCGCGCCGGCCCTGCAATCCCAGACCGCCTGGGGCTGGGCCCAGACCCTGGAGCACCTGGCGCAAAGCGTCGAATACTCCATGACCGGCTACCCCACGCAGCCATCCGCGCTGTTCCAGCGGCTGGCGGGACGCCCCGCGTTCCAGCTGTTTGCCTGGCGCGGCCAGATGCGACACGACCTGACGGCACCCATCCCCGGCAGCCCGGCCCTGGCGGCCGGCACCCCGCTGACCGCTGCCAGCTTGCGCCTGCTGACGGCCTGCGGGCAGTTTCTGCAGTGGCGCGGGCCGCTGCAGCCGCACTTTGCCTATGGCGCACTCACGCATGCCGAGTACGAGCAGGCCCACGCCATGCACCTGGCCAACCACTTTGCGGCCTTCCAGATCCCGGCGGAGTGACGGTGTGGGCGGCAGATGCCCACACCGCTCTGGCTGAGCTGCAGCACGCCACCGCACGGCTGGCGGCATGGTCCCGCATGATCACCATTCAGTCTGATCGCCTCACCGTGAGCGGCTTGCCCCATGCCACCGACGCCCTGCCCGCTTTCCACACTCCGCCATCAACATTGCTCGCACCTGGCGCACCCCGCGCGGTGGGCGGCAAGGCCGTGACCGCGGGTCACAATACCCCCTTGCTTTGAACCGGAACACCCAGGAGCCCGCCCATGTCCACCGCCCCCGTTGTCCCCCTCACCGCCACCGACGCCAGCCTGGGTTTTGCCGAACAGCTGCGCCAGTCGTGCTGGGAGGACTGGAACGCCTGCATCCAGCACCGTTTTGTGGACGAAATCTTTGATGGCAGCCTCAGCGACGACGTGCTGCGCCGCTATCTGGTGCAGGACTACCAGTTCATCAACCGCTTTGTCGCCCTGCTGGGCGCGGCCATTGCCAGTGCCGACGTGTTTGCCCCCCGCGTGACCCTGTCGCAGTTCGCGGCCATGATCACCAGCGACGAGAACACCTATTTCCTGCGCAGCTTCGACGTACTGGGCGTGCCACAGGCCGACCGCCTGCAGCCCGTGCTGACCACGCCCACCCAGGCGTTCCAGCAACTGATGCACGAGGCCGCGCAAAGCCTGAACTACGCCAACTGCATCGCCGTGCTTGCCGTGGCCGAGGGGCTGTACCTGGACTGGGCCGACCAGCCCGCCAAAAAACACCTGCCCCTGCCCGCGCGCTTTGAGCATGCGGAATGGATCACCCTGCACGCCAACGACTTCTTCCGTGGTTTTGTCGCCTGGCTGCGTGCTGAGCTGGACCGCGTGGGCCCCACGCTGGACCCCGAGACCCGGGCCGAAGCCACCCACTACTTCCAGCGCGCCGTGCAGCTGGAGCGCCAGTTCTTTGACCACGTCTACGCCTGATACCGCCGCCGGGTCGCAGGCCCCTACGTCGCCGGGCAGCGCTTGGACCCTCTAAAAATATAGCTGGTTGCGCTTGATGGGACTGGGCTAGATGGCTAAAACACTGTGAAAGCTGGTCCGGTGCGCAACCACAGCCCGACGGGGCTGAGCCCTGACCGCCGACGGCCCCAGGCCAACGGCACAGTTGCCTAATGTGCGGGAGCCACAAGCTGCTTGCCCTGCATGCTCGCACCGCAGGACCGGGCCTAGCCTGTGTACGGTACGGAGCACGCCCCGTGGCCCTGCACAGGCCACGGGCATCCTTCACTGCCGCGGCGTTTACACCGAACGCATCAGCCCGCCATCCACGCGGATGTTCTGGCCGTTGATATAAGCCCCCGCATCGCTGGCCAGAAAGGCAATCGTCCCCGCAATCTCTTCCACCGTGCCATAGCGCTGCATGGGCACGGCCGCGCGGCGCTCGTCTTTTTCGGGCAGGCTGTTGATCCAGCCGGGCAGCACATTGTTCATGCGCACCCCGTGGCGGGCGTATTCATCCACAAACAGCTTGGTGAAACTGGCCAGCCCCGCGCGCGCCACGGCGGAGGTGGGGAACAAATCCACCGGCTCAAACGTCCAGGCCGTAGAGATATTGATGATGGCCCCGCCTCCCTGCTTGACCATGATGGGCGTCACACAGCGCGCCGCGCGCACCACGTTCAGCAAATAGGCATCGATGCCTGCGTGCCAGTCGGCATCGGTCAATTCCAGCACCGGCGCACGCGGTCCTTTGCCTGCAGAGTTGACCAGTACATCCACCCGGCCCCAGCGGTCCATCACCTGATCGACCAGTTGCTGGATATCGGCCTGGCTTTGGTTGGTGCCGGTCACACCGACGCCGCCCAGTTCCTGGGCCAGTGCCTCACCCTTGCCGGAGGACGACAGAATGCCGACGTGGTAGCCATCGGCAGCAAATTTGCGGGCGGTGGCTGCGCCCATGCCGGAGCCTCCGGCGATGATGATGGCGGTTTTCTGTACCTTCATAAGCTATTTATTTTCGTAGCAATTGACGATTTGCTGTCAAAGCAAAGACGGTGATTCTTTCAAAATCCCAGATGCTCGGACATGGTGGATTTTTCTGCGAGCATCCGCACGGAGTTGCCCTGCCAAACCGCTTGACCGCGACCCAACACGCAATGCAGACCAGCAATCTCCAAAAGGCGGTTCACATACTTGTCCACCACCAAAATGGCTTGCCCCTCCGTCTTGAGCTGTGCCAGGCACGTCCAAATCTCCTCCCGAATCACAGGCGCCAAGCCTTCTGTAGCCTCATCCAAAATCAACAACTTCGGATTCGTCGACAAAGCCCGCCCAATCGCCAGCATCTGCTGCTCGCCACCCGAAAGCTGGTTGCCCATATGGTGCTCGCGCTCCTTGAGGCGCGGGAAAAGTTCATAGATTTTGGGCAAATTCCAAGGTGCAGCCTGCGCAACCAGTTCTCCTTTTTGAGGCTGGGCAGGCGGGCACGCAAAGGCCACCAGGTGCTCGCGCACCGTCAGGTTGGGAAAGCACTGCCGCCCTTCCGGCACGATGGCGATGCCCAGCCGCGCAATCACATCGGCGGGCAGGTTGGTGATGTCACGCCCCTCGAACAGGATCTGCCCTTTGCGCACGGGCAGCGCGCCGGTGATGCACTTGATGGTGGTGGATTTGCCCATGCCGTTGCGGCCCATGAGGCTGACGACCTGGTGCGGTTCAATCGTCAAGCTCACGCCAAACAACACCTGGCTGGCACCGTAGCCGGCCTCGATGCCGCGCACTTCGAGCAAGGGGGTGGTGGTATCGCTCATGCTGCGCCCTCCTGGGGTTCTGGAATGCTGGCGTCGACCTCGTCTTCCTGGCCCAGGTACACGGCCTGCACGCGCGGGTCGGCCTGGATCTGGGCTGCGCTGCCCTGGGCTAACACCTTGCCATAGACCAGCACGGTGATGCAGTCGGCCAGCTGGAACACGGCGTCCATGTCGTGCTCGATCAGCAGGATGGCCATGTCGGGCGAGCTGGCGCGCAACTGCTGGATCAGCGCCACCATCTCGCTGGATTCCACCGGCCCCATGCCGGCCATGGGTTCGTCCAGCAGCAGCAATTTGGGCTGGGCCGCAATCGCCAGGGCCACGTCCAGCTTGCGCTGGGCGCCATGGGGCAAGGTGCCGACCACATCGTTCCAGCGCGCCTGCAGTTGCACGCGCTGGGCCAGGGCCCAGGCCTGCTGCAGCAGCGCGGGGTCGTCATCGCGCACATGGAAGCTGCGAAAGCTGTTGCGGCCCTGGGCCTGCACGGCCAACAGCAGGTTCTCGGCCACCGTCAGCTGGGGGAAGATGCTGGTGATCTGAAAGCAGCGCGCCAGGCCGGCGGCCACGCGCTGGTGCGGGGCCAGGTGGATCAGCTCCGTGCCGTCCAGCGTCAGGCTGCCGCCGTCGGCCGGCAGCAGGCCGGAGATCAAATGCACCAGCGTGGATTTGCCAGCGCCATTGGGTCCGATCAGCGCGTGGATCTGGCCGCGCTCGACCGCCAGGCTGACATGGTCGGTGGCGGTCAAGGCGCCAAAGCGCTTGACCAGGTTTTGAATGGAAAGCAGGCTCATGCCGCGCCCTCCTTGCGCTGGGTGCTATTTTTTTTGGCAAAGAAAGCCGCCAGCCCCTTGGGCGCCAAGAACACCACGGCAATCAGCAGCACACCCATGGGGGCGTGCCAGTAGTCGGTGCTGTGCTTGAGCACTTCTTCCAGCGCGCCCCACAGCACCACGCCCAGCGGTGCGCCCCAGCGCAGGCCGATGCCACCCACCACCACCATCACGATCAGCAGGGCCGACTGGGTCCAGTGCATCAGCGAGGGGCTGACAAAGCCGTTCTGCGTGGCCAGCAGCGCACCGGCCAGGCTGGCCACGCCCCCGGCCAGGGCAAAGGCCAGCAGCTTGAGGCGGAAGGTGGGGTAGCCCAGGGCCTGCATGCGGGTTTCGTTGTCGCGGATACCTTCCAGCGCGCGGCCGAAGTACGAGCGCTCCATGCGTGACAGCCACAAAAAGATAGCTGTCAGCGCAAGCAGAACCACGACAAACAGCCAATTTCCTTGTGCCAGCACGTCGCCATCGGCCTGGCGCAGCAGCACCAGCGGGGTGTAGAGCGTGTAGCCATCGTCCCCGCCATAGGCGCGCAGTGACACGGCCAGGTAGTACAGCATTTGCGCAAACGCCAGGGTGATCATCAGAAAGTACACGCCGCGGGTGCGCAGTGCGACCAGGCCGATCAGGCCGGACACGGCTGTGCCCGCCAGCGCAGCCACCAGCCAGATCAGCCAGGCGTTGGCAAAGCCGCCCTCCACCATAGCCACCACGGCATAGGCACCGACGCCGACGAAGCCGGCATGGCCCAGGGCCACCAGCCCGGCACGGCCGATCAGGAAGTTGAGGCTGAGTGCGGCGATGCTGACGGTGAGCATGCGGCGCACCAGGTCCACGTAATAGTCCAGTCCCCACAGCGGGGCCAGCCACGGAAAGACCGCCAGCAGCAGCACCAGGGCGGCCAGCACGGCCGGGCCGGCCCAGCGGGGATGGAGGGAGGCAGCCAGCGGGGGTGGCACGGATGTGTTGGCCAAGGCCTGGGAAGAATCGGACACGGAATTCATGCGCGCGCAGGGAAAAGGCCAGAGGGCTTGAACACCAGCACCCCGGCCATCAGCAGGTACATGGCAATGCTGGCCACGGCGGGGCCCACGTCGGCCGCCAGGCTGGGCGACAGCACTTCGCGCAGCAGCGGCGGCAGCAAGGCGCGGCCGGCGGTATCGACTAGGCCGACCAGCAGGCTGGCGACCAGCGCGCCGCGCACCGAGCCGATGCCGCCGATCACGATGACCACCAGAGCGGGGATCAAAATGCTCTCGCCCATGCCCACCTGCACGGCGGTGATGGGCGCCACCAGCGCACCGGCCAGGGCGGCCAGGGCCGCGCCGATGGCAAACACCAGGGCAAACACCCGGCGCACGCGCACGCCCATCCACTCGGCCATGGCGCGGTTGGAGGCCCCAGCCCGCACCCACATGCCCAGTCGGGTGTGGTTGACCAGCAGGTACAGGGCCAGCGCCGCACCCAGGCCGGCGCCCAGGATCAGCAGGCGGTAGGCCGGATAGTGCAGAAAGCCGAACAGCTCCACCGGGCCGGACAGCGCGCTGGGCGTATCGGCCATGATGGGCGACGGCCCCCAGAGGTACTTGACCACGTCATCGGCCACCAGCACCACGCCAAAGGTGGCCAGCACCTGGGACAGGTGGTCGCGCGCGTAGAGGCGGCGCACCAGGGCCGCCTCCAGCAGCGCCGCCAGCGCCACGGTGACGGCCATGGCCACCACCACCGCCAGCAGGAACGAGCCCGTGTGCGTGTGCACCGTGGCCGACACATAGCCGCCGGCCATGAACAGCGCGCCGTGGGCCAGGTTCAGCGTGTCCATGATGCCGAACACCAGGGTCAGCCCGGCGGCCAGCAGGAACAACATCAGGCCGTATCCCAGGCCGTTGAGGGCCTGCTCCAACAAAAAAACCGCATCCATACGCTAAGGGGGGGCTACAGCAGCTTGGTGCCCAGCGGCACGGGCTGGTCCGGCACGCACAGCACCACGCCGCCGTCGGCGTCGTGAAAGCCCGTGACCAGGCATTCCGACATGACGGGGCCAATCTGCTTTTTGGGAAAGTTCACCACGGCCACGACCTGTTTGCCGATCAGGCCCTGGGGGGTGTAGTGGTGGGTGATCTGGGCGCTGGACTTGCGGATGCCGATCTCGGGGCCAAAGTCCACCTGCAGCAGGTAGGCGGGCTTGCGCGCCTGCGCAAAGACCTCGGCCGCCACGATGCGCCCGACGCGCAGCTCGACCCGCGTGAAGTCGTCCCAGCCAATCAGTTCCATGGGGGCTCCTGGTGCATTCAAACACTGCCCTCGCGTTCCACGACCAGCACGCGCGCCGCCCCCTGGGGGTGGGCCACGTGCTCGTCGCCAGGGGCGGCGTAAAAGATGTCGCCCACCTGCAGGCGGTGGACCTGTTCTTGCCCGTGCTGGCGCGTGTGCATGTGCACCACGCCGTCGAGCACGACGAACACCTCGTGGCCATCGTTGACGTGCCAGCGGTAGGGCTGGTCGGTCCAGTAGCCCCATCAGCTGCAGCGCGGTCTGCTGAACGATGGATTCCGGGTCGGCCAGCTGCAGCGGCAGGTCGAAATGGTTGGTGGCCGGCGCCTCCACCCACTGCCCGGGCAGGCAGCGCGCGCGCCAGGCGGCCAGGTATTCGCGCGACTGGCGGTGGAATTCGCGGCTTTCAAACTCGCCGCAGGCCACGCGCAGCTGGCAGTGGCCGTACGTGCGCGCATCCGGCAGCGCAAAACGCGGGCTGTTGCGCACGGCGGCGGCATCGTCCAGTCGCATCCAGTCGTTGATGTGGGTGTGGAGCAGCGGCTGCAGGTCGAACAGCCCGCTCAAGGGAAAAGCCGCAGCCGGCACCGCGCTGGCGGGCAGGTCGTAGTCATCCTGCCAGCCACGGGCCAGCAGCATGCCCACCAGATGCCCGCCGGCCGAGCTGCCGCAGACACAGATGTTGCGGGCATCGCCGCCATAGATGGCGATGTTGCGCACCACCCAGGCAAAAGCCTGGCGCACCTGGTCGACGATGTGGTCCAGGCTGACCACCGGGGCG
>NZ_BBJR01000077.1 GCF_000739875.1 Comamonas aquatica NBRC 14918 | reverse complement strand
TGGTGCGTGGCCATGATCCGCAGATGCCTCGGCAGTCGCAACAGCCACAGCCCACAAGATGCACTGAATGCTCAGCGGGCGGGCGAAGTTGCCGTTGCATCGGCCGTCTGCAGGGGAGGGCTCAACAGCTGGTTGATGGCGTGCACGTCCTGCATGTCCAAGTTGCCGGCGGCCTGGCGCAGCTGCAGGTGTCCCAGCAGCAAGTTGTAGCGTGCCTGCGCCAGATCTTTTTGGGATTGGTACAGCTGGCTTTGCGCATTCAACACGTCGATGTTGATGCGCACCCCCACCTCGTAGCCCAGCATATTGGCTTCCAGGGCGCTCTGGCTGGAGGCTACGGCCGCCTCCAGGGCCTGGAGCTGGCCGGTGGCCGATTGCACGCCAAAGTAGGCGGTGCGCACGGCCTGGGCCACCTGGCGGCGGGCTTCTTCCAGGTCGGCACGTGCTTTCTCTTCCAGTGACAGGGTTTCCTTAACCCGGTTCTGCACCGCAAACCCGGCGAACAGGGGGATGTTCATCACCACCCCCACCGTCCCGACGGTGGCGTTGTTGCGGTAAGGCATGGCCGCGGTGCCGTCGGGGTTGCGTTGTGTGCCATAGCTGGCCTGCAAGTCCACCGTGGGTTTGTGACCGGCCTGGGCTTTGTCGGTTTCCAGCTGAGCCACGTCCAGCGCGATCTGCGCCTGGCGCACCAGGGGGCTGTGGTCGGCCGCCAGTGCCAGCCAACTGGCCAGATCGGCCGGCACCAGGGTGGGCAGGCGCACGGGCTGTGCCAAGGGCCAGGGGCTGGCGTCCGCGACGCCGACCAATTGCTCGAGGGCCGCCTGGTTGACGCGCAGTTGGTTGTCGGCGGCGATTTCCTGGGCACGGACCAGATCGAAGCGGGCCTGGGCTTCGCGGGAATCGGTCACCGTGGCCGTGCCGATTTCGAAATTGCGCTGGGCAAAGGCCAACTGCTCGGACACGGCCCGCTTCTGGGCCTGCACCAACTGCAAAGTGTCCTGCGCGGTCAACACCTGAAAATAGGCCTGGGCGGCCCGCACCAGCAGGTTCTGGGCCGCGGCATCGACCTGGGCATACGCCAGGTCGACACTGCGTTGGCCCTGGCGGTACGTGACCAAGTTGGCCGGGTTGTACAGCGGTTGTTGCGCCTGCAGGCTGGCCGAGTCCTGGCGGGCATCCAGGCTTGCGGCGGGGAAGTCGCTGCGCACCCGGGTTTCGCTGTACTGGCTGCCGGCCTGGATGCCAATACGGGGCAGCAGGCCGGCCTTGGCCTGCGCGCCCTTGCTGATGGTAGCGTCGAGCTGAGCGCGGGCGCTTTGCCAGGCCGCGTCATAGGTCTGTGCCTGTTCGGTCAGCTGCACCAGGCTTTGGGCCTGGGCCAGTGACAGCCATCCACTGGCCAGAACGGCTGCGGCCACGCAGCGCAGGGCAGGGCGAAAGGAGACGACAGACAGCCCGGAGGAAGACACCATGGATACCCTTTTCAAGACCGCACCGGCAACGCAGAAATGCCGGCCATGCACCAATCGCTGGATGGCGCCTCAGTACTGAGGCACGCTGGGGTCGCGTTCCACCGCCCAGGCGGCAATGCCGCCGGTGATGTTGGCCACCGATTCAAAGCCTTCGCGGGCCAGATAGGCCGCCACGCTCATGCTGCGTGCGCCGTGGTGGCACAGGCAGGCGATGGGGCGGTCCGGGTCCAGCTCGTTCAGGCGTGATGTGATTTCGCCCATGGGGATGCACAGCAGCTCGAACTGGTCGCTGGGGGCCACGCTGGCCACCTGGCATTCCCACTTTTCACGCACATCCAAGACCACGGGCTTGGCGGCATCGCCGTTGAATTGGCCCAGCCATGCATCCAGCAGGGCGGGGCGCACTTGGTAAAACATGCAGCAGTCTCCGGCGGTGCTCGCGCGATGCGGCTTAGAACGAGAAGCGGGGGGCGGTGGCAAAACCTTGCAGGCGCGGTGCCACGATGTCCCAGGGCGACTTCGTCATGGTCTGGCTGCCCTGCTTGGTCACCACGGTGAATTGCATCACGGGCTGGGTGCCGACGATGGCGCCCAGGCGGCCGCCGTCCTTGAGGTGGGGCAGCAGGTTGGCGGGCAGGACCTCGACCGAGCCGCTGAGCAAGATCACATCGAACGGACCTTCGGGCAGGGTGTCCTTGGAGCCGTCGGCCACGCGCACGCTGACGTTGGTGCAGCCAGCGTCGGTCAGGTTTTCGCGGGCCATTTCCGCCAGCTCGGGGTGGATTTCCAGGGTCAGCACGTCCTGGGCCAGGCGCGACAGCAAGGCCGCGCTGTAGCCCGAACCGGTGCCGATTTCCAGCACGCGCTCATGGGGCTGGATGTCCAGGTCGTTGATCATGCGCGCTTCCACGCGGGGCTGGAACATGCACAGGCCCTGGGCGATGGCATCGGCATCGTCGGTCAGGGGCACTTCCACGTCCATAAAGGCCAGGCCGTAGTGTGCGGGGGGCGTGAAGTCTTCACGGCGCACGGTGTAGAGCGCTTCCAGCAGGCGCTCGCCGCTCACATTCCAGGGGCGCACTTGTTGCTGCACCATGTTGTAACGGGCGTTTTCGGTGGCGTCGTTGCGATCTAGCAGGCTGTTCAGGGGCAAATTCATTGTGGTCTCCTCCGCTGGGGATGGCTTGTCTGAAACAAACTCACGATTCTACGAGGGTGGGGATGCTTTGGCAGCGTGATCGGGCTCACGCCCCTTCCAAAGCTTGCGCAGCCATTGCTGAAAATCATCCAGATAGCAATACACGACCGGCACCACCACCAGCGTCAGCAGGGAGGAGGTGATGACGCCGCCAATCACGGCTTGGCCCATGGGGGCGCGCTGCTCCGATCCTTCGGTGACGGCAAAGGCCAGCGGCACCATGCCAAACACCATCGCCAGTGTGGTCATCAGGATGGGGCGCAGGCGCACCTTGGCCGCCATCAGCAGGGCCTGTTCGCGCGGCAGGCCGGGGTGCAGTTGACCGTGTTCGTCCGTGTGTTCGCCCTGGGCGCGGATGGCAAAGTCCACCAGCAAGATGGCGTTCTTCGTGACCAGGCCCATCAGCATCACGATGCCGATGATGGAGAACATGCTGATGGCGGAGTTGAACATCATGAGCGCCAGCACCACGCCGATCAGGGTCAGGGGCAGCGCGGTCATCAGTGCCAGCGGCTGGATGAAGCTCTTGAACTGGCTGGCCAGGATCATGTAGATGAAGATGATGGCCAGGGCCAGGGCCGAGACGGCATAGGCGAACGATTCATTCATGTTCTTGGTGGAGCCGCCAAACTCCCAGCGGTAGCCAGGCGGCAGCTGCATCTGTTGCAGCACCCGGGTGATGTCTGCCGAGACCTCCCCCACCGAGCGCAGCGCCACATTGGCCGTGAACTGGACCTCGCGCGTCAGGGCCCGGCGGTTGATCTGGCTGGGACTGTGCGCTTCCACCACCTGGGCCACCTGGTTGAGCTGGACCACGCGAGGGTTGCCGTCCGGTCCCGTCACGCTGAACGGCAGGTGCAGCAGGTCGGCCGGCTGGGTGCGGGCCTCCGGGGCCAGGCGCACCTTGACGTCATAGGTCTGGTCATCGCTGGCCCGCCAGTTGCCCACCTTGTCGCCGGCCACCAGGGTGCGCAGGCTGTTGGCCACACTGGCCACGGACAGGCCCAGGTCGGCCGCCGCGTCGCGGCGCACCTCCACATTGACCACGGGCTTGGGGGCCTGCAGGCTGGTGTCCAGGTCCACCAGCCCCGGAATGCGCAGCAGCTGGGCCTGCAGCTGCTGGTTCAGGCGGCCCAGCTCTCCCAGATCCGGGCCCATGATGGAAAACTCGATCTGTTTTTGCCCGCCGACCGGCTCCAGCAGCCCCACGTGGGTGACGGTGATGCCCGGCACGCTGCGCAGGGCGTTGCGCAGCACCAGCGACATCTCTTCCAGGCTGCGCGTGCGGTGCTTGCGGTCCACCAGGCGCACGAAGATGCTGGCGGAATGCTTGCCTTCGGCATTGCCGGTGTTGATGGTGGTCAGGGTGTAGTCCACCTCGGGCATGGCGCGCAGCAGGGCTTCGACCTGCCGGGCCTTGGCTTCCGTGGTTTCGATGGACGAGCCCTGCGGGGTCTTGAACTTGACCTGGGTCTCAGAAAAGTCGGCGCTGGGCACAAATTCGGAGCCCAGCAGCGGCAGCATCAGCACGCTGGCCACAAAGATGCCCACGGCGGTCAGCACGGTGGCCAGCTTGTGCAGCAGGGCCCAGCCCAGCAGACGCTGGTACAGGGCCGAGATGTCGGCGCTGGCGTGGTCGAAGGCCTGGGTGACCCGCCCCAGCGTGCGATCGTAGAGGGAGCGTCGGGTGCTGACGGGTTGCCCAGGGGCATGGATGCTGGGGTCGTGCCACACGCTGGAGAGCATGGGGTCCAGCGTGAAGCTGACGAACATGGAAATCAGCACCGCCGCCACGATGGTGATGCCGAATTCGTGGAAGAACTTGCCGATGATGCCGCCCATGAAGCCGATGGGCAGGAACACCGCGACGATGGACAAGGTGGTGGCCAGCACCGCCAGGCCGATTTCCTGCGTGCCGTCCATGGCTGCGTCGTACGGACGCTTGCCCATCTGCACATGGCGCACGATGTTCTCGCGCACCACGATGGCATCGTCGATCAGCAGCCCCACGCACAGGGACAGCGCCATCAAGGTCACCATGTTGATCGAGAAGCCGAACATGTACATGAACCAGAAGGTGCCGATCAGCGCAATCGGCAGCGTCAGGCCGGTGATGATGGTGGAGCGCCAGGAGTTCAGGAACAGAAAGACGATCAGCACGGTCAGCACGGCACCCTCGACCAGGGTCTGACGCACGTTGTCCACGGCCACCTGGATCGGGCGGGCGGCATCGGCAATCGGCTCCAGGGCAATGCCGGTGGGCAGCTCGGCCCCGAGGCTCTGGATGGCCTGGTTCAGCCCGCGGACCACGTCGATCGTGTTTTCGTCCTGGGCTTTCTGCACGGACAGCAGCAGCGTGCGCTGTCCGTTGTACAGGGCCAGGTTCTCCACTTCGGGGGCGCCGTCCTGGATGCGCGCCAGCTGGCCCAGGCGCACGGGCGCGCCGGCGCGCTGTGCCACGACGATGTCGGCAAATTGTGCGGGGCGCGCAATGCGGGCCTGGATCTGTACCACCCGTTCCTGCTGCAGCGAACGGATGCTGCCCACCGGCAGGTCCTGGTTTTCGCTGCGCACCGCCTGCACCACCTGGGCCGGGCTGATGCCGTAGGCCTGCAGGGCCGCAGGATCCAGGTAGATGTTGATTTCGCGCGGGGTGCCGCCCACCAGGTTCACCGCGCCCACGCCGCGCACGTTTTCCAGGCGCTTTTTCAGCACCTGGTCAGCCCAGGTGGTCAGTTGGATGGGCGACAGGGGCTGGGCGCCGTCGGCCGGGCGCGGCAGCACCGCGACGGACCAGATGGGGGCATTGGCCGGGTCAAAGCGCAGCACCCAGGGTTCTTCGACCTCGTCGCGCAGCAGCGGGCGCACGGTGGCCACCTTCTCGCGCACGTCGTCGGCGGCCTTGCGGCCATCGATGTGCAGCTGGAACTCGATGATGATCAGCGCTTTGCCCTCGTAGCTGCGCGAGGTCAGGGCATTGATGCCGGCGATCGAATTGATGGCTTCTTCCAGTGGCTTGGTGACTTCGCTCTCGACCACCTCGGGCGAGGCGCCGGGGTAGGCCACGGACACCACCACCACCGGGAAATCGACATTCGGGAACTGGTCGATGGCCAAGCGCTGGTAGGAAAACAGCCCCAGCACCACGAACGCCATCATGACCATGGTGGCCATGACAGGGTTGCGCAGACTGACCTTGGTGAACCACATGGGGCGGGATCTTCCTGGGGTTGGTCAGTGCGCGGCGGCGGCCGCGGCCGCGGCAGTGGAGGGATGCTGGGCCTCCAGCTGCACCGATGTTCCTGCAGGGATACCGCCCACACGTCCGCCGAGCACGATGGTGCCCTCGGGCAAGCCTTCCACGGCCACCCAGGGTCGGGCGCTGTCCACGCTCTGCACGCCCAGGACGACGGGCGTGTGCTGCACCTGGCCCTGGGCCACGGAGTGCACATAGGGCAGGGGCTGGTCGGTGCGGACGGCGTCCAGGGGCACGGCCAGGGCCTGGTGCTGGCCAGTCTGGATGAAACCTTCCACATACATGCCGGGCCGCAGGTTCAGGTCGCTGCGCGGCTGCAAGCGCAGGTACACCGGCACCGTGCGGCTGCCGGCCGCGGCACTGGGGTTGATGCGCACCACCTGGGCCTGCAGTGGCTGGGGCATGGCCGCCGAATGGCCACTCAGCTGCAGCAGGGCTGTCTGGCCGACCTGCACCTGGGCCGTGTCGTTCGCGGCCACCTGGGCCTGCAACTCCAGCGCCGCCAGGTTGACCACCTCGACCACGGCGGCCTCGACATTCACGCGCTCGCCGTTTTGCACCATGCGCTGTGCGATTTGACCGGCGATCGGGCTGCGCAGCACGGTGTCGTCCAGGTTCTTGCGGGCGCCGTCCTGGGCGGCGCCCGCAGCCGCATGGCTGGCCTGTGCGGCCTGCAGGTTGGCCAGGGAGGTGGTCAGCGCCGTATCGGAGATGAAACCGCGCGCGACCAGGGCGCGGTTGTTGTCGTACTGGCGCTGTGCAATCGCCACCTGGGCCTGGGCGGCGTCGGCCTGCAGTTTGGCCTGGCGAAAGCGGGCCTCCGACTCGGTCGCGTCCACGCGGGCGATGACCTGGCCTTGCACGACCGCATCACCCTCGCGCACGTGCAATTCGCGCAACTCCCCCGGCACACGCGCCTTGACCACGGCGCGGTCCACAGCGGCCAGGCTGCCGGTGATGGGCACCCCCACGGTCAGCGTGCGGGTCTGGACCTGCAGCCATTCCTGGGCCGGGATGGCCAGGATGGCCGGCGCTTGCTGGGTGCTGGCCTGCAAGGCGGCCTGCCGCGCCTGGCGTTGTTCCAGGGCGCGCCACATGCCCCAGACGGTGGCCAGCACCGCGCACAGGGCCAGCAGCCACCACCACCGGGCGCGGCGCGTGAAGGCTGCGGTGGTGGTGTGCGGCTCAGACATCGGGCGCCGTGGCGGACAGGCCACGCAGCAGGTTGTCGACATGCGTCTGGAAATACAGCGGGGCACTCACGCCCAGGGACTGCGGGTAGAGCATGCCGATCGAATGGCGCCAGTGGATGTAGGCGAACATGGGGGTGGTGATCAGGTGGATGGCGGCGTCCAGGTCGAGGGGGCGCAGCTCGCCGCGCGCCACGCCGCGCTCCAGGATGCGGCGCACCAGGGCGTTGCCGGGTTCCACCACCTCCTCGAGGTAGAAACTGGCCAGTTCCGGGAAATTGCAGCACTCGCTGGCCATCAGCTTGCAGATGCCCCCAGCATAGGTGTCGCCGATGCGCTCCTGCCAGACCTGGAAGGCGTAGCGCACCAGCTCGGGGGTGGTGCCGGCAAAGGCTTCTAGCTCGGCCTGCCATTCGGCAAAGCGCCCGGCGATGTTCTCGCGCACCACGGCCTTGAGCAGGGCCTGCTTGCTGGGGTAGTAAAGAAAGAGGGTGCCCTTGGACACCTTGGCCAGCGCGGCGACTTCCTCCACCTTGGTGGCGGCATAGCCTTTCTCGACAAACAGGCGCGTGGCGGCCTCCAGCAGCTCGGCCGGGCGGGCCTCCTTGCGGCGGCTGCGGCCGCGCGCGGAATGGGCGCTGGAGGAGGGGTGGTCGGTCACGGTTGGACTTTCGTGGTCAATGACCCATGGGTCAGTAGCAGACTATAGAAAGCCGTGCCACCAGCGTCAAGCCCGGTGAAGACCTGCACTGTCCTACAGGCCTGCACCGGGCCCCGGGTTTTCTGCGACCGGCCACTGGGTGTAAAAATGCAGCATGCAAGAAACCATTTATTTCGGCGGCGGGTGCTTCTGGTGCACGGAGGCGGTGTTCGACCGTGTTCACGGCGTGCTGGACGTTGAAAGCGGCTACGCCAACGGCCATGTGCCCCATCCTAGCTACGAACAGGTGTGCGAAGGCACGACGGGCCATGCCGAAGTGCTGAAGCTGGTGTTTGACCCCGCCCAGATCGGGCTGGACCTGCTGCTGGAGATTTTCTTCGGCACGCACGACCCGACCACGCCCAATCGCCAGGGCAACGATGTGGGCACGCAGTACCGCAGCGCCATCTACACCACCAGTGAGGCCCAGCTGCAGGTGGCGCGCGATTTTGTGGACATGCTGAACCAGCGCCTGCTGTTCGGCGTGCCCGTGGTCACCGAGGTGCAGCCGCTGGACAACTACTGGCCGGCCGAGGCCTACCACCAGGATTACTTTGCGCGCAACCCGCACCAGGGCTATTGCGCCTATGTGGTCGGCCCCAAGGTGCAGAAATTTCTGCAGACTTTTGCCCAGTACGCCAAGCGCTGATTACGCTGCCAGCTATTGCTTTTGAAGAGGTGGATCGCAGGCATAATGCAACCGAGTTGCGTTAACTGTCTGGCATGCCCACTTCCCACCCCGCTCTTGCACCCTTGACCCTGCCGGCCGGCCTGCGCGCCACGCGCGCCGTGCAGGCTTTGCTGTCGCTGCTGCCTGACCAGCCGGCACAGGGCTGGACGGAAGGGGCGGTGGAGGCCGCCCTGCACCAGCAGGGCGTGGCCGTGAACCGCGTGACGGTCTATCGCGCGCTGGACCGTTTTTGCGCGGCGGGTTTGCTGCAGCGCAGCGTCGATGGACAGCGTGTCACGCGCTACTGGCTGGCGGCCCCTGCGGCGCACGACCAGGCCGCCCCGCACATGGAATGCAGTGGCTGCCACCAGCCGTTCCAGCTGGGCGAGGGCAATGCCGCCGTCCAGGCCGCGCTGCAGGCGCTGCGCCAGGCCCTGGCGCACAGCGGCGTGCGCAACCCCACGCTGGATGTGGCCGTGCAGGGCGAATGCGCCCAGTGCGCCGCCGAGACCAGCCCCCCGGTTTCTTCACCACCCTCAGGGAACTCTCCATGAAAACTTTGATTGCCACCGTGGCCGCAGCCTGCCTGCTGGCCAGCCCCGTCTGGGCGCACGAACACGCGCCTGCGGGCAAGGCCCAGCCTGCGCCGGCCCACAGCCATGCGGCGCCAGCCCCCCAGCTGGACGCCCACACCCAGGAGGACATCGAACGCCACCGCGGCATGGCCCGTGCGCACGAGCAGGCTGCCCAGTGCCTGGCCAGCGGCAGCAAGTACGACGACTGCCAAAAGCAGCTGCAGACCGCCTGCAAGGGCCTGGCCCTGGGCAAGAACTGCGGCATGCGCCACGCCCACTAAGCCTGAACGACCGCACGAATGTTGGTGAAATTTCGCATGCAACGCCTGCTCGCGCCCTGGATGGCGTGGTGGCTGGCCCTGGCCGTGGTGCTGGCACCGGCCCTGGGACGCATGCACGAGGTGCTGCACGCACCGCTTCTGCCTGAGCGCCACGCGCCGCAGGCTGTCCCGCACGCCCACCAGCACGCCCACGGGGTGGCAGCCTGGTTTGGGGAACACACCCAGGCGCAATGTCTGGTGCTGGACCAACTGGGACATGGCGCCGCCAGTCCTGCGCCCCTGGTGCTGGCCAGCCAAAGCCTGCCCGCCCACCCTCCGGCCTGGACCAGCACGGCCCATCTGCTGCCCGCGCCGCGCACCGTCTTCCTGGCCCGCGCTCCGCCGGCCGGCCCCCTGGCCTGATACGGCCACCGCTCTCTTCGTTTCGACCGAATCGCCTGGACCACCGCCGGTGTGCTCGACGCTGCGCATGCGCGCTGCTTGGCGCCTGCCCATCGCGCAGGCTTGGCGCGCCCGATGGCGTCAGTTGATTCAAAAAACAGAGCTGCCAGCGCTGATTGCATCTGCGTAGACAGCTGATTTGACTCCCATTTATTTAAAAGCACAGCTGCGGCTTGTCCGTGGGCCGGGTGCTGCGTGCTGCGTGCTGCCGGGTGGCCGATGAGGGACCGGGCGGCAGCGCCTGCCTGCGTCTGTGCCTGTGACCGACCATGAAACCTCTGAATCCTTTGCCCGCCGCCCGCTCGGCGCTGCGTGCCCCCCGCCAGTTCCTGCGCCACCACCCGGTGGCCCTGGCCATCACCCTGTCCGCCGGCCCGCTGTCGTTGGCCCAGGCCCAGACCACCGACGCGCCCGAGGCGCAACTGCCTGGTATCACCGTGACCGCCACCGGCCTGGGCCTGAGCGCTCAGGACATGGCCGCGCCCATCAGCGTGCTGGAAGGCCAGGCCTGGCAATTGCGCCGTGCCGCCACGCTGGGCGACAGCCTGACGGGGGAGCCCGGCATCCACGCCACGCACTTTGGCGCCGGGGCCAGCCGCCCCATCATCCGCGGCATGGATGGCCCGCGCGTGGGGGTGCTGGCCAATGGCATGGAGCTGCACGATGCCTCCACCATCAGCCCGGACCACGCCGTGGTCACGGAAACCCTGCTGGCCGAGCGCGTGGAAATCCTGCGCGGCCCGGCCGCCCTGGTGCACGGCGGGGCCGTGGGCGGGGTGGTCAACGTGGTGGACAGCAAGGTGCCCACCGCCTTGCCGGCCAACGGCCTGGAAGGCCGCGCCGAAGTGCAGTGGGGCAGCAGTGCGCGCGAAAAAAGTGGCGCCGTGGGCCTGAGTGCCGGCACCGGCCCCCTGGTGCTGCGCGTGGAGGCCGCCACCCGCGACGCCGGTGACTACCGCGCTGGCCGCGGCTGGCGCAATGAGGAGGGCGGGCGCCGCGTGACCGGCAGCGACAGCCAGAGCAGCACCGGCACCGTCGGCCTGTCCTGGGTGGGCACCGATGCCTACCTGGGCGCGGCCTACACCAAGCAGGCGGCGCAGTACGGCCTGCCGGGCCATGTGCACAGCGATTGCCACCCGCACGGCGACCACCTGCACTGCGGCGGCCATGGACACGGTCATGCCCACGATGAGCACGAGGAGGTGCCGGTGGTCGACCTGCACAGCTACCGCTGGGATCTGCGTGGCGAATGGCGCAACCTGGCGCCGGGGGTGGAGGCCGTGCGCCTCAAGGGCAGCCACACGCGCTATGCCCACGACGAGCTGGAAGACGGCGTGGCCGCCACCCAGTTCCGCAACCGCGCCCACGACCTGCGGCTGGAGGTGCAGCACGCGCCGATTGCCGGCTGGCGCGGCGTGGTGGGGCTGAGCAACGGCCAGCGCAGCTTCAGCGCCGACGGCGAAGAGACCTATGTGCAGCCCACGCGCACGCACAAGCTGGGGCTGTTCCTGCTGGAGGAATACCAGATCGGCGCCTGGAGCTGGCAGGCCGCGCTGCGCCACGACCGCCAGACGGTGCGGGCCCAGGACGATGCGGTGGAACGCTCGCACCAGGGCCTGTCGGCCTCGCTGGGCACGGTCTGGCGCTTTGCCACGGGCTGGCAGGCCAGCGCCTCGTTCAGCCGTGCGCAGCGCATGCCCACGGCCGAAGAGCTGTTTGCCAACGGCCCGCACCTGGCCACCAACAGCTGGGAAGTCGGCAACGCCCAGCTGGGCCGCGAAACCAGCCAAGCCTGGGATTTTGGCCTGCGTAAAACCCGTGGGGACACCACGTGGAGTGCGAACGCCTTCCACCACCGGGTGCAGGGCTACATCTATGGCCGCACCGTGGATGCGCACGACGGCTTCCAGCTGCAGCACTACACCCAGGCCGACGCCCGCTTCACCGGCGTGGAAGGCCAGGTGCGCCAGCGCATCAACCGCTTTGTCGGCGTGGGCGTGTTCGGCGACCTGGTGCGTGCGCGCCTGGCCGAAGGCGGCCACCTGCCGCGCATCCCGGCTGCCCGCCTGGGCGTGCGCGTGGACGCCAGCTGGCGCGGCTGGGAAGGTCTGGCCGAGTGGGTGCAGGTGGCCCGCCAGGACCGCACCACGGCCTATGAAACGGCCACTGGCGGCTACGGCATGCTGAACCTGATGGCCAGCTACCGCTTCAGCGGCAGCCCGCTGGAGCTGACGCTGAAGGCCGAGAACCTGACCGACCGCCTGGGCTACGCCCACACCTCGGCCATCAAGCAGGCAGCGCCGCTCAAGGGGCGCAACCTGAGCGTGGGACTGCGCATGGCGTTCTGACGCGCAGGCGTCCCCGGTGTGCGCTGCCAGCCCCGTGGCAGCGCATATGATCCCTGGCACCGCACGGCGCACCGGCTACAAGCTGGGTGCGCCGTGCCTGCAAGCCGCGACGGGCAGGGGGCCGTGGTCGGGCTGCCGCTTTCTCGAGATTGGTATTGATTGTGGATACGCCTGCGTTGACGGCCTTGCTGCCGGTGGTCTTGTTGATTGTTCTGGGGTTCATCACCGCCAAGCTGGACTGGGTGCGGCCCGCCGCGGTCAAGGACCTGACGAACCTGGTGTTCTACATCCTCACGCCCGCGCTGCTGTTTCGCACCATGGCGAGCGTGAAGCTGGGCGAGCTGGATTTCAGCCCCATCCTGGTCTACTTCCTGGCGGTCGGCCTGGTGTTTGTCGGCACCATGCTGGTCTTCGGCTTCAACACCCTGGCCGCCGCGCGCGCCCTGGCGCACACCTTCAGCAACAACGTGATGATCGGCATCCCGCTGGTCGGTCTGGTCTACGGCCAGGAAGGCCTGGTCACGCTGCTGACGCTGATCTCCGTGCACGCCCTGGTGCTGCTGGGCAGCGGCACCGTGGTGTTCGAGCTGGCCCAGGCCCGGCAGTTCAGCAGCGAAGGCCGGCCCCAGGGCCTGGCCCGCACCCTGGGACAGGCAATCAAGAACAGCGTGATCCACCCGATTCCCCTGCCCATCATTGCCGGCCTGCTGTACGCGCAGACCGACTGGGGCATTCCCGGCGTGGTCGACAAACCGCTGCAGCTGCTGGGCAGTGCCCTGGGGCCGATGGCCTTGCTGCTGGTGGGCATCACCCTGGCCTACAGCAAGCTGGGCAGCATGATCCGCCCGGCGATGCGCATTGCCGTGGTCAAGACCGTGGTCCACCCCATCCTGTTCCTGGGCGTGGCGTGGTTGCTGGGCCTGCGCGGCATCCCCATGGCCGCCATGGCCCTGGCGGCCGGCCTGCCGGTGGGCGCCAATGTCTACATCTTCAGCCAGCGCTATGGCGTGGCCCAGGAAGAGGTGACGGCCTGCATCGCGCTGTCGACCGGGTTGTCGCTCTTCACTTTGCCCGTGGTGCTGCTGGTGCTGGAGCGGCTGCGCTGAAGGCCTGGCCGGCCGCCGCGCGGCCAGGCGGCGGGCGTGGCGAGCGCACACAGGCTCCCGCATTGCAGGGCTTGCGACCCCGTGTCGATAGGGCAGTGTCTGTATCAAAAGTGAGCTGATGGCGCGCGCCAGCATTGACTATTGGAAGGTTTTATCCTTCAACGTCAATATTCGCCTGCGCAAGCCGCTCTTGTTTGGGATGAAGCGGCCGCGCGCTCAGGGCGCCAGCCGCTCGCGCAGCCACTGGCCGTCGTGCAGTTCATAGCGCAGGCGATCGTGCAGGCGGCTCTTGCGGCCCTGCCAGAATTCCCAGCGGTCAGGCACCAGGCGGAAGCCGCCCCAGTGCGGCGGGCGGGGCGGGTTCAGCAGGAATTGCGCGCCGTATTTGGCGGCGTTCGCCACCAGCACGCTGCGGCCGCTGATGACCTGGCTTTGCGGGCTGGCCCAGGCGCCGATGCGCGAGTCGAGTGGGCGGCTGTGGAAGTAGGCATCGCTTTCCTCGGCGCTGACGCGTTCGACACGGCCCTCGATGCGCACCACGCGCTCCAGCTCCACCCAGTGGAACTGCAGCGCCGCAAACGGGTTGCCCCCCAACTCCTGGCCCTTGCGGCTGCCGTAGTTGGTGTACCAGACGATGCCGCGCTCGTCATACCCCTTGATCAGCACCACGCGCGTGCTGGGGCGCAGGTCGCTGCCCACCGTGGCCACGGTCATGGCGTTGGGCTCGTTCACCTGGGCATTCACGGCTTCTTGCAGCCATTGGTCAAACTGCTGCAACGGGGCCGCGTGCGACGCGTCCTCGTTGAGTTCGGCGCGCTCGTAACTTTTGCGCAGATCGGCAATGTGGGCGGAAATTTGGCTCATGGGCCCGATTGTGCACCCACCGTTTGTCACTGCCGATGCTGTGCGATGCCCGTTTTTTTGATTTCGCGCAGCGTAAATAGATGCTGCCAACGTTAGAAAATGTTAAAAACAGCCGCTTGACCGCTGAGAACAACACCGTTGAGGAGCCTCCATGCCGCCCGTGCCGCACACCCATCCCCCCCCTGCTGACCCTGGTGTTCTCGGCGGCCGTGATGGCGTTGACCGTGTCTTACGCCGTCGAAGCCAGCTCTTCCGACGCCGCCAGCGTGGAACAGGGAGCGGGCAAGGCGCCGTACGAGCCCCCCACGCTGGCCGCTTCGGCGGTGGTACTCAACAAGGTGGCGGCCTACCGGGTGGACCAGGGCGTGGTGAAGTTCTTCTTCGCATCTGGCAAGTCCCAGCTGGTGCAAGGGGCCGACCAGGCCCTGCAAGACATCGTGGCCGCAGTGCAGACCGGCCGGCGCGTGCAGATTTCAGGTTTTCACGATGCCACGGGGGATGCGCCCTCGAATGCGGAGCTGGCCAAGCAGCGCGCCCTGGCGGTGCAAAAGAAGCTGCTCGAACTGGGTGTGCCCGCCGCCAGCATCCTGCTGCAAAAGCCTGCTGTCACCGTCATCCTCGGCAGCTATGCCGAGGCACGCCGGGTGGAAGTGACCTTGGTGCAGTGAGGCGGTCCCGCAGCTGTCGCTGGGGATTGTTTGAGGGGTGGCCTGTGCCGGACGGCACCGGCCCTCCATCTTCCGTGAAGCAGCCCTGGTGCCCTTTTGCGAGCGAGGGCGTTTCAACGATGGGCCGCCTGTGCGCCCGCGCAGCACGGAACCATGCAAATGGTGCGGCGTACAGCGGCAACGGTGGACTGCGGTGCCTGCATTCGCCCGTGGATCACCATGCGCTGGCCGATGACACGGTGCACTGGCAAAGCGAAGCAGTCCACAGGCTTGGCGCTGTTGAGGGCCTTGCGCTGCCGGCGCTTATTACGCCACGGCCGTGCAACTGGCGGGATTGGCCGGCGTTGGCAGCAGTGCCTCCAGCGCTTCAATGTCAACGGCATCTTGCTGCGCCGGCTTCATGAAGCGTGTCGCAAAATTTTCCCAGAGGCGTGCGCGCAGAAAGTAGCGGAACAACTCGGCGTCCAGGTGCTGCTCTTTGCACATGAAGGCCATGATCCGCAAGGTCTCACTCAAAGTCTTGGGGGGTTTGTAAGGCCGGTCGGCTGCCGTCAAAGCCTCAAAGACATCGCAGATAGCCATGACGCGGTCCAACACCCCCAGCCGTTCGCCGGGGATGCGCCGTGGATAACCCTTGCCATCCAAGCGTTCATGGTGCGTCGCGGCCAACTCGGGCACCTGCTCCAAGCCTGCCGGCCAGGGCAGTCCTTTGAGCATGATGTAGGTTTGCACCATGTGGTCGTTGATCTTGAAACGATCCTCGTCGGTGAGGGTGCCGCGGCGGATACGGAGGTTGTGGAGTTCGCCCAGGTTTTGCTGATACGGCGGCAGCTTCATATCAAAGCCGTACTTGTTGCGTGGGTCTCCCGCTTCCACGGCGGGACGGTCATCGCCCCAGGGAATTCGGTGCTCCGGCAGGTCCGCCAGCAAGGCCTCCATCGCTGGCAGCGCAGGCGCCTCGGGCCGCAATGCATCCAGTTGGCGCAGCTCCGTGGCCGACAAGCCCAGCCGATCATCGAAATGGCGTTGCCAGCCTTGCGCACCGATGCTTTGCAACTTGGCGATGGATTCATCGGACAGAAACTCGCCCCCCAGATTGCAGTTGGCGACAAACGCGAAATCGTCGTGCAGTTGCAGCTGGCGGGCGCGCAACTGCTCGGCGCTCAATGCACCACGCGCGGCGGCCAGCTCAGCATCCCGCCACAAGATTTCAAAGCGCAGCCGCACTTCATGGATGCGGTTGCGGATGACCTCAAGCTTGGTGGCTTTGTCGACGATGTGCTCTGGGCTGGTCACCTTGCCACAGTCGTGCAGCCATGCGCCTAAGTGGAACGCGTAGCGCTCGTTCTCGTTCATGCGGAAGTTCGCATACGGCCCGTCAGACGCAGCATGCAAGCGATCCGCGAATTCGATGGCCATCTGCGGCACCCGTTCGCAATGGCCGCCGGTGTAGGGGCTTTTCGCGTCGATGGCATCGGCCATCAGCTGGATGATGGCATCGAACAGGCGCCGCTGCGACTCCAGAAGCTGGCGTGTCTCGATGGCCACGGCCAACATCCCCGAGAGACGACGGGCAAACCGGTGGAATGCAGCATCTTCGTGCGCCACGTCGGCCTTGAACTCAAGCACCAAAAGCCCTTGCAGGCCGCCTTGGCGCCCCCGTAGCTCGAAGTCGAGCCTCTGAATGCTGCCTGATGCCGTGGCCCCGGCTCCGGCATCAGGCAGCGGCGGGTAGGTGAGGCGCTCGGGCAAGGAGGAAGCCACGCTGCCCGCCTGGGCTGCGTGTTGCATGCACGCTGATGGGGCATCCCACAGATAGACGGCTGCGGCCTCGGACTGCGTGGCCTGCGTCAGGTGTTCCAGCACCAGCTGCAGCATGCGCTCCACCTCCGGCTCCGTGGCCAGGCTTTCCGTCAAGCTGAGGAAGGCTTCGATCGTGCCCCCCATGTGTTGCACAGCCTTGGACAGTTCGCCCACCTCGCTGACGCGGCTGGGGGGAAGTGGCGCCCCCGTAAAGTCGAAGCGTGCAATCCGCAGGCTGCGCTCGCGCAGCAGATTGATGCTGCGCCCGATGGCCTTGCCGGCAGCCCAGCCGAGGGGCAGCAGCAGCAGTGCCAAGGCCACGGCCATGCCGATGAAGTACAGCGCGCGTTGCCGTGCCTCTGCGGCCAGTTCGTCAAACGGCAACATTTGCAGCAGGTCCAGCGTGGTGCCCAGACCGATATCAATTTGGGTGTGCAGACCCACCCAGCGCTGTCCCTCGATCTCCATCACCTGGGGTGTGCCAAGCGCCTTCGGGGCCTTGAGCAGTTGGAGCAACTGGGGTTCGTGGATGGCATCGAGCATGGGCTGCGCATCGCCACCGACATTGTGCAAGTCCACGGTTGCCGCCATCACCTGGCCGCTGCCGTGCAGCAAGGCGAGGCGGGTGCCTGGGGTGGCTCGCAGCGACAAGAGCAACTGCTCCAGATCATCGAAAGCCACGTCGATGCCGACCACCGCATCGGCGGTTGCAGACTGCTTGCTCAGCGTCACGCCCAGCCTCTGGGTGGTGGCAAACCGGTAGGGCTGCGTCAGCTGCACGACACCAGGCTGTTGCCGTGCGACTGCGTACCAAGGCCGCGTGCGCGGGTCATACTGGTAATCTGCTCTGTCATGAACTTCTTGCAGATTGCCGGCTTGGTCGAGAAAGCGGTAACGACCAAGGCGTCGGCCATCCGGCTGTTGTGTGACCGTCTGGACCAAAAACTCGGCCCCCTCGGGCGCTGCCACGCTTTGCCGCACAGCGTCCAGCCGCAACGGGCGTACCAGGACGAAATCACCATTCGGGTAGGCGACATACACGGCGGCTTCCAGCGGGTTGGCACGCAATTCGCCCAACAAGGCATCCAGCGCATGCAAACGGCTGGATTCATCCGTCGCCAAGGGCAGTCGCCCTGCACCGATATGGCGCAATGCCCCTTGTGCCGGTGTCAACTGCAAGCGAATCTGTTGACTTAACACCACGGTGTCGCGTGCGGCACGCTGCCCCGTGTCCTGCACCAATCGCTGGGTTGTGGCGACCCACCCGAGGCCAATCAGTAAGAGGGCCACCAAGCCCATGCAGGCCATGGTCAAGACTGCGATGTGCACGCGAATGCGGAAATGCCGGGGGACGCGTAGGGGGTGGTTCATCGGGCAGGCTTTCAGCAGGTAGAGGCACCTGTACTTGCCTTACAGTTTAGTGGGACAGTTACTTTTAGATGCAGCCCCCCCGCAGCGGAGCGTTGGCAAAGCACATCGTCTGTGGGCAAAACCGCGTGCACGGCCGTCGCGGATGTCGATGGCGGAGGCAATTCGGGCCGTGCAAAGCCTTCACCAAAAGCAAATAGCCCCCTCCAGCGTGGGCCGGAGGGGGCTAGGTATCAGCGGCGTTTACAAAACGCTCAGAGGCGAGCGTTCAAGCGTTACGCAATGGATCGAAGGCCGCGCTGGGGTCTTGTGCCTGTATGTTCGCGTGGGCCCTGGAGTTCATTTGAATCAATTCGATCTTGTAGCCGTCTGGATCGGTCACGAAGGCAATCACGGTCGAGCCACCTTTGACGGGACCGGCTTCGCGCGTGATGTTGCCGCCCGCAGCGCGGATCTTGTCGCAGGCCGCGTAGGCATCGGCCACCCCGAGCGCAATATGTCCATAGGCCGTGCCCATGTCGTAGCTGTCCGTGCCCCAGTTGTAGGTCAGTTCGATCTCGGCCTGGCCCGGGTTGCCGCCTTCGTAGCCCAGGAAGGCCAGCGAGTATTTGTACTCCGGGTTCTCGGACGTGCGCAGCAATTGCATGCCCAGCACCTTGGTGTAGAAGTCGATCGAGCGCTGGAGGTTGCCAACGCGCAGCATGGTGTGAAGGATTCTCATGCTGCCTATTGTGCATAAAGCACCTTAGCGATCCGGCGCATGCCTTAGAAAACACCAAAGGGCCGTGTCTGTCTAAGGGTAAGCAATAGGCTGCGGTACCGCCTGCGGTAGGCTGCAGCTTTTTAAACTATGTACATCCGTGTCACCCTAGTTGACTTGCGCCTAGACTGGTGCACCCCATGAGCCAAGCTGAAAACACTCTATTAATCCTAGATGATGATGCGGCTGTTGCTCAGACGATTGGCTTCATTGCCAAAGGTCTTGATTTTTCGGTACATCATTTTGAAGATCCAGAGCCTTTTTTCGAGGCTTTGTTGATGCTGCAACCTTCGCACGTTGCTCTGGATCTCATCATGCCCCGCATGGATGGGATTGAGGTGCTGAGGCGATTGGCGCAGACAGGCTGCAATGCCAGCTTGATTCTTACCAGCGGCATGGGGCAGAAGGTGCTGGAGTCCGCCCAAGCTACCGCGTTTGAGCGTGGACTGAATATTGTGGGTGTCCTGCCCAAACCGTTCAGGCCCCAGGCGCTGCGCGAATTGCTCACACAGCACCAAACCAGGCAACGTTCCGCCGTTCCTTTCGCCACAGCTCCAACCGTTGCCTTGCTGGCCACTGCGATAGAACAGAAGAAGCTATCGATCGTGCTGCAACCGAAAATGGACATCCACAGCCAGCGGATCGTCTGCGCCGAAGTGTTGTCGCGCTGGAATGATCCTGAGTTGGGCATTATCCCCCCGGATACATTTATCCCGCTGGCCGAGTCACATGGTCTGATGCAGGCATTGACCGCCTGCGTACTGGATCAAGCCCTGCAGTGGTTCGTGGGCAGCCCGCTTTTTGCATATGGCAGTTTTGCCATCAACCTGTCGACCAGCTGTCTGGTGGATGTCCACTTGGCCGACCGCATCGAGGCGTCCTGTCTGAACCTCGGTGTGGCGCCACAAAAACTGATATTGGAAGTCACAGAATCCACCGCCATGGATCGTACGGCCGATTGTTTTGACACGCTGACAAGACTGCGCTTGAAAGGCTTCAGGCTCAGTGTGGATGATTTTGGAACTGGCTACTCTTCTTTGGCACAGCTGGCGCGTATGCCACTTTCTGAAATCAAGATTGACAAGTCTTTTGTCATGAAACTGCAATCATCTGCGGATGCATTGAAGATTGTCGATGCCACTATCCGCATGGCCAAAGACATGGGTCTGACCAGCGTTGCAGAGGGCGTTGAAAATGCAGAAGTGCTGAATACCTTGAAGTCGCTGGGCTGCTCGTTGGCGCAAGGCTATTTTATTTCGCGTCCACTGCCAGCTGCTCAATTTGATATTTGGCTGAAAGATTATCGTGCGGCATTCAAAATAAATGCTGAATCATGATAAAAACATTTGAAAATTTTGGTGCATCGATT
>NZ_BBJR01000078.1 GCF_000739875.1 Comamonas aquatica NBRC 14918 | reverse complement strand
GGTGAATCAGTCACTCATCGTTGAGATGCCAGACCAGCAGGGTATTGTGCACAAGTATGTGTTTGCGGAAGGCGCGCTCACCGAAAACGGCAAGGTGGTGGCAGACCAGTTTTCCAGCAAGCCGTTTTCTGTGACCGCCATCATCAACGACCCTGATGGCTACACCAATGTACGTAAAGCGGCGGATGGCAAAAGCCCTATCGTTGCCCGAGTGAACCATTCCGTGATGTTCAGCACCCATGTGCAGCCCAGTGACTGGTGGCAGGTACGGGTGTACCCTGATATTCAGGGTTATATACACAAAAGCCGTGTCTTGATGATTCGCGATTTTTGATCGCCTGTAGGCTTGGTGAGGATAAATAAATGTTTTCTCTGTTATTTTGGTTCGTGGTGATTCAGTTTTTCTATGTCAGAAATAGAAAGCTGAAATGCCCCCACTGCCATGGGAATGGTGTGAATGCCAGCAAGATTTTGCATTTTGGCCCGTCTTGGAGCTTTAAATGCAGTATTTGCGGAAAAAAGCACAAGGCTTCTTACTGGTTTTTGCCACTGACGCTGTGTACAGGAGCTGCTATTGGTTTTATTGTCATCAACAGCATGATGAAGGTGCATGACAGAATTTTTGATGTTTCTAGCTTTCTGAGCATTCCAGCGGTGCTGATGCTGGACATCTGCCTCAGGTTCTACCTGATTCCCTTGAAGAAAAAATAAGTTTCGAAGCCGGGTTTTGAGAAATGATTAAAACTATTAACTGCGATATTGGTGTTCTGCACGTTTTAAAGCACAGCAGCGTCAAAGATATTGATTATCTGGTGGATGTGCTGACGGACGAGGGCAAAGGCCGCGTAGCCTTGTCTTCCTCCGTGAAAGAATTGCTGCTGGAAGAAAAAGCACAGGGAAAATATTCTGAGAATGCTTTGCGACATCTGGTCAACGAATTCCAGGAATACGCTGGACATAGTGTGCTGAATTTATTCAGAAAAGAGCCTGTGGCTTATGAAGAAATCCTGACGGATGTGCACAAAAAACTCAATGGCAAGGACAGCAAGGAAAAATCGGTCTGGCAAAAGGAACACGAAATTGTGCTGAGCCTTTTTGGCGATGAGTGGGTTTTGCTGACGGATACACAGCGCTGGGAGCGCTGTACCAACACCAAGGTGCTGACAGGATTTTTTGACATGCAGGCCCATTTGAATTTTGACGAAAAGGGTGTACTGATGGGGGGACTCTCCGCGGCAGCGAGCACTTTAGCGTGGAATATTTTGAAAGAGTCAGCCAAAAAAGCGGCTGCTGCAGGTGCCATTACGGCTGTGGTCGGTGTGGCAG
>NZ_BBJR01000079.1 GCF_000739875.1 Comamonas aquatica NBRC 14918 | reverse complement strand
CACCCTCGCTGTACAGGCGCAGCTCTTTGTATTGCATGTCATCACCAAAAGACTGCACCAGATCTTCCAATGCGGACAAGGTTTGCAGCAGTGACTCTGGGAAGCTTGCTTTGACTTCTGCAAAGCTCTTGTCTGGTCCCTGTGGCTTGGGCGTGGCGGTATGGGCTTGGCCGCTGTAGTTGGTGGTACCGCTGCTAACGGCCAGCGCCACGCCGTCGGCAGACTTGGGCGTGCGCTTTTCCAGCAATCAGTTGTTGGCGTAGGCCAGCTCTAGTAACAGCAAGTCTTCGCCAAAGCGGCGGTAGCGCAGCAACTCAATGTGGCGCTGGATTTGCTGCACCGCGTGGCGGTCGTACTTGGTGAAGTCCGCTGCTACGCACAGCAGGCGTGGGGTGCTCCAGTCAATGGCGGCCGCCACGTCTGCCCCCAACTTTTCCATGACCAACCATTTGAAGTCAGTCTGGTGGTCCATCAACCAGTCCAGGTAATACAGGCCCTGGTTGATTCAGCCTGGCCATTTTTATGGGAAGAAATCTCGCTTAGCTACTTGTTCAAAAAACCGGTGCCACTTCTAAACCCTGCAGTAAGCAAAAAGCGGACAAGCATGGAGGCGCATTTGCAACACCAGCCTCCATGTGTGGGTCAGATACGGAGATTAGGTAACGTTGCTCGAAGCGATCGGCACAACGCCGCATTGCGTAACGATGTAGTGCACCAAGGTTTGGGTCACGCGCAGCATGCTGTCAATGCTCACGCATTCGTCAATGCCGTGGATGTTGCGGGCGGTTGGACCGTAGTTAGTGACGGCCCAGTCGGTGGCTAGGCGGAAGTGGCGGCCGTCGGTGGTGGCTGTACAGGCGAGGTGGGTGGGAGGGGCTCCATGCAGCGCGGCGTGCGACTGTGACAGCGCTTGCATAGCGGGGTGCTGCAAGTCATACACGCACCCGGGTGCGGCAAAGCCGTTGTGTGCTATCTCCACTTCCAAATCGGGATTCAGGCGGCGTGCAGTTTCTTCGATGAAGCGGGAGAACCATGCAATCGCTTCTTGCGCATCGCGGCCGGGGTAGAAGCTGGCGCGAATGCCCATGGTGCAGGTGCAGGGCACTGACGACTTCCACTCGCCCCCCTCAATCGTGCCCAAGTTGATATTGATGGGGTTGTTGACGTGGGCGAATGCGGGGTGGCGGTTTTTCGGCAGGTTCCATTCGTCTTGCACCTGCTTGAGGGCTTGCATGATCTGGATGCCGGCACTAATCGGGTTCAGGCCTTGGTTCATGTAGGCCACGTGCGCGGGGCGGCCGGTCAGCGTCACGGTTAACCAGCACACGCCAATTTGGGCAGCCATCAGTGTTTCGCCAAATGGCTCGGGAATGATCACCGCGTCATAGCCGCTGTAGCGTGCCTTGCTGCGCGCGCGTTGCAGCACGCCCAGAGATGCCAGCGTGCCGTTGCCAGTGTCTTCCTCGTCCACCACGGTGTTGATGCCAATGCGTGACGCGGGTTGCAAGCCCAGTGACTGCAGCGTGCGAATTGCCGTCAGCACGCAGGCGATGCCGCCCTTCATATCGCCTGCACCGCGGCCGTACAACCAACCGTCTTGCTCGTAAGGTTGGTAGGGATCTTTGGCCCACAGATGCTCAGGGCCCGTAGGCACCACGTCCAAGTGGCCATTGAACAGCACGTTCAGACCGACAGGTGTGGCGTTGCCGGGTGGGTTGATTTCTGCCAAAAGGTTAAAGCGGTTGCCGTCGGGGCTGCAGGGGCAAGAGAACAGTGGATGGCCCGACAGCGCATCGGTGTCCATAGGAATGCGCTCGGTGGTGAGGCCAAGTTCTTGCAACAGACCTTCCATGGTGGTGCAAGCCGGTGTTTCATTTCCGCTGGGGCTGGGTGCAGCCACCAGTTGCGACAAGGTGTCCAGCAGGTAGCTGCGTTGGGCTGTGACAGCGGTGGCAATGGTGTTGGTAGACAGCGTGTGCGAAGTCGAGGGTGTGATGGTATGCATGCCTGCTACGCGGCAAGATGTGTGCCAGGCCCTGCGATGCTCGGGTTTGCCCTGGGTTGACGCAGTACATGCACCAGTTCGGTTTATTGGTCTGACCAAATTGGTGCTTGGGTGCGGTTGCATGAGAAACTTTGTACTGTGCTGCAGTCTGGCAGCGAAGGTGGCATGCCCTTTGCATAAAGGATTCGTATTGACGATCCGGTATTCAAGGAAATAAGAGCATGACCAGCAATCAGAACCAAGACATACGCGCAGAAACAAGCCATGCATCGCAGGGATGGAGCGATGAAGAATGGGCCCTGCGCAAAGACCTGGCGGCCGCGTACCGTTTGATGGCTTTGTTCGAGTTGGATGACAGTATCTACACCCACATCTCTGTGCGCGTGCCGGGGTGGCATGACCAATTTTTGATCAATCCATACGGCATGCTGTTTCGCGACATCACCGCGTCGTCGTTGGTAAAGGTGGGCACCGATGGCAAGTTGGTGGAGCCTTCGATATACGACGTCAACCCCGCCGGTTTCACCATCCACAGCGCCATCCACATGGCCCGCGAAGATGCGCAGTGCATCGTTCACACCCACACCGTGGGCGGCGTGGCAGTGGCGTCGATGGCCTGTGGCCTGCAGCCGTGCAACCAGTGGGCGTTGCAGTTTCACAACCGCGTGGCCTACCACGACTTCGAGGGCATTGCCCTGAACCACGCCGAGCGTGAGCGCCTGGTGCGCGACCTGGGCACCCAACACAAAGCGCTGATCTTGCGCAACCACGGCCTGCTGACCGTGGGCGACAGCGTGGCCGATGCCTTCATCTTGATGGTCAACCTCGAGCGCGCGTGCCGTGTGCAAGTGGCCATCCAATCCAGCGGCCAAATTGTCTACCCCGTACCCACCGAGGTGTGCGAGTTGACCGCCCGCCAGTACGAGTCGGGCGCCAGCAACCGCCTGCCTGGCGCCGCCGATCCGCATGCCCGCGAATGGAATGCGATGAAGCAGCGCTTGCACCCAAGCACCGCCGGCCGCTTCGACAGCTGATCCGCGTCCCGCGTCTGCGGGCGGTGTGATCACTGCCCGTTGCCCTTCACCGAAACCTCCCGCGTGCCGCCTTGGGGCTGGCAGGGGACTTCGTGTGCCTGTTTTTCCAAAGGAGTGACCCCATGAAACGCCGTCAAATGATTCAGCTCGCCGCCTCCAGCTTGGGGCTGAGCATCGCAGGGGTGCCCCTGCACGTGTTGGCCCAGGCCAAGCCCAATGGGGTGATCAACACGATCGTGCAGCCCGAGCCACCCGGGCTGATGTCTGCGATTTATTCCAACGGCCCCACACAGCTGGTGGCCGGCAACATCTTTGAAGGCCTGGTGCGCCTGACCGAAAAGCTCGAACCAGTGCCTGCGCTGGCCGAATCGTGGCTGATGAGCGACGATGGGCTGACCTACACCTTCAAGCTCAAGAAGGGCGTGAAGTGGCACGACGGCAAGCCTTTCACCTCGGCGGACGTGGTGTTCTCGGTCGACGTGTTTGTGCGCAAGACCATGGCACGTGCCCGTGGCAATTTGGGCGCGGTGGAGTCGATCTCGGCACCCGATGCACACACCGTGGTGTTCAAGCTCAAGCACCCCGTGGGCGCGTTCTTGAACTTCTTCGAAACCGGCTCGATGCCCATGGTGGCCAAGCACATCTATGAAGGTGCTGCCGACTTCCTGAGCCACCCCGCCAACAACAAGCCGATCGGTACTGGCCCCTTCAAGTTCAAGGAATGGGTCAAGGGTTCCTACATCCAACTTACCGCCAATGAGGACTACCACGTCAAGGGTGTTCCAGGCGTCAAGGATGTGTACTACCACGTCATCCCCGACGCAGCCTCGCGTGCGGCTGCGTTTGAATCTGGCAAGGTCGATATCCTGCCTGGTGGTTCAGTCGAATTCTTTGACGTGAAGCGTTTGGCCTCGCTTCCGGGTGCGGCTGTGACCACCAAGGGCTGGGAATTCTTTGCGCCGCACTCGTGGCTGTGGCTGAACAACCGCCGCAAGCCGTTTGACGATGTGAAGTTCCGCCAGGCCATCATGTACGCGATCGACCGCGAAGCCATCGCCAAGGTGGCCTTCTTTGGTTTTGCCAAGGTGGCGTCCGGTCCGGTCAACAGCTCGGTCAAGTTCTACAGCGACAAGGTCACCCCGTACAAGCGCGACCTGAACAAGGCCAAGGCCCTGATCAAGGAAACCGCCTACAAGGGCGAAACCCTGCGCCTGCTGCCCATGCCCTACGGCGAAACGTGGATGCGCGTGGCCGAAATGATTCGCCAGAACCTGATGCAAGCCGGCGTCAAGGTGGAAATGGTGTCTACCGACGTGGCAGGCTGGAATTCGCGCCTGAACGACTGGGACTTCGACATGTCCACCACCTACGTCTTCCAGTACGGGGACCCGGCACTGGGCGTGGCGCGCAATTACATCTCCAGCCAGATCGCCAAGGGCTCGCCATGGAACAACGTGGAAGGCTACAGCAACCCCAAGGTGGACGAGCTGTTCGACCTCGGCATGAAGGAAACCGATGCCGCCAAGCGCACCGCCATTTACGCGGAAGTGCAAAAGCTGCTGGTTGACGACGTGCCAGTGGCTTGGCTGCACGAGCTGCAGATGCCCACTATCTACCGCACCAAGATTGAGAACCTCATCTCTTCCGGTATCGGTCTGAACGATGGTATGGGCTACGCCAAGTTGAAGTAACGCCAAGGGCATGCGGACCGCAGCGGTCTACATGCCTCCGTGCGGGGCCGGTGGTGCCCCGCAGGCCCCAGCCATGGCGGGGACCTTTGAGAGAGAAAGATCCGCATGAACCGATTGCAATTAATGCTCAAACGCCTGTTCCAAGGCGGTGTGGCCATCTTGGCGATTGCCGTGGTGAACTTCCTGCTCATCCGCGCAGCGCCCGGCGACCCCGTGGCCGTGCTGGCCGGTGAGGCGGGCGCATCCGACGAGCAATTCGTGGCGCAGCTGCGTGCCCAGTTTGGTTTGGACCAGCCACTGTCCGTGCAGTTGTGGCACTACCTGAGCAATGTGGTGCAGCTGGATTTGGGCTTTAGCTACCGCCAGCAGCAACCCGTGCTGGATTTGATTTTGGAGCGCCTGCCGGCCACGCTGCTGCTGACCGGTAGTGCGTTCGTCATGTCGTTGGTGTTGGGTGTGTTGCTGGGCGCCTGGTCCAGCCGCAAAGTTGGCACCTGGGTCGACAGTGCCATCACCACTGTCGCTCTGGTGTTCTACGCCACGCCACTGTACTGGCTGGCCATGATGGCCGTGCTGCTGTTTACCGTGCAACTGGGCTGGTTGCCCGGCTTTGGCTACTTCACCGTGGGTTCCGGCCTGACCGGTTTTGCGCTGGCGTGGGACGTGTTCTTGCACCTGCTGATGCCCTCGGTGAGCCTTGCGCTGTTCTACATGGCGGTCTATGCCCGCATGACGCGCGCTTCCATGCTGGAAGTCGCGCAGATGGACTTTGTGAAGACCGCCCAGGCCAAGGGTGTGCACCCCCGACGCATTCACCGCAACCACATCCTGCGCAACGCGCTGCTGCCAGTGGTCACGCTGGCCGGCATTCAAGCGGGCGGAATGATCGGTGGCGCGGTGCTGACCGAGACTGTGTTCAGCTGGCCCGGCATTGGTCGCCTGATGTTCGATGCGCTGATGCAGCGTGACTACAACCTGCTGATGGGTTGCTTCTTGGTGACATCCGCCATGGCGGTGCTGTTCAACCTGATCACCGACTTCATCTACACGCTGGTTGACCCCCGCATTGAGATGGCCTGAGCGCCACCACACACGCAGAAAGCACACTATGAAAAACGCATTTTGGCGGCGCTTTTGCCGCAACAAGGGCGCCGTGATTGGCTTGGGCGTCTTGGTCTGGGTGGCGCTGGTGGCGCTGCTGGGTCCGCTGTTTCTGGACTATGGCCCGTGGGACATGGTCGATGCACCATTCCTGGAACCGCTGAGCCCCGATGGCCGCTGGCTGGGCACTGACACCATGGGCCGCGACATCTGGGCCGGCCTGGTGCACGGCGCGCGCGTCTCGCTGCTGATTGGCTTTGTCTCCACCGTCGTGTCGCTGCTCATCGGTGTGAGCTTGGGCGCCATTGCGGGCTACTTCGGTGGCTGGGTCGATGCGGTGCTGATGCGCTTTACCGAGCTGTTCCAGTCGGTGCCCAGCTTTGCGCTGGCCATCGTGCTGGTGGCGATTTTTGAGCCTTCCGTTGCCTCCATGGTCACTGCCATTGCCGTGGTCTCTTGGCCGCCCGTGGCGCGCTTGGTGCGCGGGGAATTCATGGCCCTGCGCCAGCGTGACTTTGTCTCGGCCGCGCTGCTGGCCGGCCAGTCCACGCCCCGCGTGATCCTCACGCAAATCCTGCCCAACGCCGTCTCGCCCATCGTGGTCATGGCTTCGCTGATGGTGGCCAGCGCGATCTTGCTGGAGTCCAGTCTGAGCTTTTTGGGCCTGGGCGACCCCAACCAAATGAGCTGGGGCTACATGGTCGGCACCGCCCGCACCGTGATGCGCCAAGCCTGGTGGATGGCCGTGTTCCCCGGTGTCTCGATCGTGCTGACCGTGCTGGCCTTGAACTTGGTCGGTGAAGGCCTGAACGACGGCATGAACGCCCGTGCCGACGGCAAACGCTAAGTCTTGGAGGACCTGCAAATGACGACTACCCCCATTGATGCTGCGGTGAACGCCATCGTGAGCCCCCCCCCTGTGCTGCAAGTGCAAGGCCTGAGCGTGCGCCTGCCCGCCGGTGGAGACCGCCAGCTGGCCGTCTCCAACGTCTCGTTCGATCTGCTGCCCGGCCAAACCTTGTGTGTGGTGGGCGAATCGGGCTCGGGCAAATCCATGATCGCCAACGCCGTCATGGGCCTGTTGCCCCGCCCGCATGTGGAACCCGTGGCCGGCCAGATCCAGTTTGGTGGCAAAGACCTGCTCAAGCTGACCGAAGAGCAGCTGCGCAGCCTGCGCGGCCAGCGCATCGGTATGATTTTTCAAGAACCTATGACGGCGTTGAATCCCGTCATGCGCATTGGCGACCAGCTGGCCGAAGTGTTTGATGCCCACATGTCGCTCAGCGGCGCGGAAAAGCGCAAACGTATCATTGCTGCGCTGACCGATGTGGGCCTGCCCGATCCTGAGCTGATCATCAACAGCTACCCCTTCCGCCTGTCCGGAGGCCAGCGCCAGCGCGTGATGATTGCCTGCGCCCTGTTGCTGGAACCCCAGCTGCTGATCGCTGACGAGCCCACCACGGCGCTTGATGTGACCACGCAAGCGCAGATCCTGCAGCTGATTCGTGAGCTGCAGCAGCGCAAGGGCACCGCCGTGCTGTTCATTACGCACGACTTTGGTGTGGTCTCGGAGATTGCCGACCACGTGGTCGTGATGCAAATGGGCCAGTGCGTGGAAGAGGGTGCCGCCAGCGCCGTCCTGGGCCGCCCCCAGCATGCGTACACCAAAAAGCTGTTGGCGGCGATCCCCAAAGGGGTGGTGCGCGATGTGCAAACCGAGCGTGACGACCACTTTGTGCTGCAGGTGCAAGACCTCAACAAGATCTACAACACCGGCGGTGGCCTGTTCACCAAGGGCCGCCGCGTGCATGCTGCCAACCAAATCAACTTCAACCTGCGCCGTGGTGAAACACTGGGCATCGTGGGCGAGTCGGGTTCCGGCAAGTCCACCGTGGGCAAGTGTTTGGTGGGCCTGCAAGGATTTGATGACGGGCGCATCTTGTTCAACGGCAAGAGCCTGTACCCCGGCTCCAACTTCCAAGCTGTGGCAAAGAGCCGCATCCAAATGGTCTTCCAAGACCCCTACGCGTCGCTCAATCCCCGCCACCGCATTGGCGCGGCCATTGCCTCGGGCCCCATTGCCCAAGGCGTGTCGCCAGACAAGGCCAAGGCCCGCGCGTTGGAGCTGCTCAAGCTGGTGGGCCTGAAAGAAGAAGCCTACGACCGCTTCCCGCACGAGTTCTCGGGCGGTCAGCGACAGCGCATTGGCATTGCCCGCGCCCTGGCGCTGGACCCCGAACTGCTGGTGGCCGACGAGCCCGTTTCCGCGCTCGACGTGTCGGTGCAGGAACAAGTGCTCAAGCTGTTTGCGCAGGTGCGTGAAGAGTTTGGCCTGTCGATGGTCTTCATCACGCACGACTTGCGCGTCGCCGGTGAGCTGTGCGACCACATTGCCGTGATGCAGCGCGGCCAAATTGTGGAGTACGGCACCAGCCGCCAAGTGCTGCACAACCCGCAGCACGAATACACCCGCAAGCTGATTGATGCCATCCCCAAGCTGGCGGCTGCACCGGTGCTCGACGACGTTGCCAGCGAAGAGGTGCCCGCATGAATGCCGCAGGTCACACCGTCGTCGCCCTGCTCAGCCGCACGCTGAACATGGACTACCTGGTCGATGCCCTGCACAGTGCCTTTGGCCAAGCTGGCCAGACTGTCGAGCTGCGCCAGGCCGATGCCGATGGCGGCCCCGCCGCTTTGGGTAACGGCGCCGAGGTGGACGTGGCCCTGTGTTGGGAGCCGCACCACGGCCTGTGGGGGCAGATGCCCAACGTGCGCTTGGTGCAGTCGCTGGCGGCAGGCGTGGACCATATTTTGGAAGACGCAACGTTGCCGCGGCACGTGCCCATGGCGCGCATTCGCGACCCGCACATGGCCAGCGCCATGGCCGCTTATGTGGCGTGGGCGGTGACCAGTGAGCACCGCCAGATGGATGGCTACCTGCAAGAGCAAGCCAAGACCGTGTGGAGCAAGCCGGTGGTGGTGCCCGCCACGCATTACCGCGTGGGCATTGCTGGCATGGGCACGCTGGGCGCGCACTGCGCCCGTGTGCTGGCCGCTATTGGCTACGACGTGCGCGGCTGGAGCCGCAGCCCCAGCAGCGCGCTGATCGAAGGCGTGCAGCACTTTGCCGGAGACGGCGAGCGCGGTGCATTTTTGAACGGCCTGCACGCGCTGGTCTGCCTGCTGCCGCTTACCGACAGCACGCGCGGTGTGATGAACCGCAACCTGTTTGCGCAGCTGGCACCGGGCGCGCACATCGTCAACGTGGGGCGCGGCGCCCACTTGGTGGAGGCGGACCTGATCACCGCGCTGGATGCCGGCGTGCTGGGCCGCGCCACGCTCGATACGTTTGTGACCGAGCCATTGCCCCCGACCGACCCGCTGTGGCACCACCCGCAGGTGCGTGTCACCCCCCACATTGCCACGCGCACGGCCGCCGCCGTGATTGCCACGCAAACCGCCCACCACTGGGTGCAGGTACTGGCGGGTGCTGTGCCCGACAGCGCCGTGGATGTGTCCCAAGGCTATTGAGATTTTTGGAAAGCATGGCTATGCAAGCATTTTTTGACAGCACCCAGTTTCTGCACGACCCGCAGCAGTTCATGCGCTTGGGCCGCTTGACCAAACCCACCGATGTGCTCGCACGCGCGCAGGCGCTGATTGGCTGCCTGGAGCGCAATGGCGCCCAAGTCAGCGTGCCCAAGGATTGGGGTGTGGAGCAACTCCACCTGGTGCACAGCCCCGCCTATATCCAGTACCTGGCCACCGCGTACGAGCGCTGGGAAGCGCTGCGCGCCGAAGGCAAAAACCCCGGTGTGGAAGTGCTGCCCAACCTGTCGCCGTTTTACAGCGGCACGCCGGGCATACCGCGTGTGGAGTGCCCCTCGCCCTCGCTGGTGGCGCAGACGGGCTACTACCTGGGCGACCTGTCGTGCCCGCTGGGCAACGGCAGCTGGCAGGCCATCTTGCGCTCAGCCCACACCGCCGCCTCGGCCGCGCAAGCCGTGATCGATGGCACACCGCTGGCCTATGCGCTGTGCCGCCCCTCGGGTCACCACGCGCACTACAACCGCGCCAGTGGTTTTTGCTACGTGAACAACGCCGCGCTGGCCGCGCAAATGCTGTCGCAGCAGTTCGGCAAAGTGGCCGTGCTGGATGTGGATGCGCATCACGGTGATGGTACGCAAAACATCTTCTACGGCCGCGGCGATGTGCTGACCGTCTCAACCCACGGCGAGACCAGCGACTACTTCCCGTTCTACACCGGCTACGCGCACGAAACCGGCGCGGGTGCGGGCGCGGGCTGCAACCTGAACCTGCCGCTGGCGCACGGCTGCACCACCGAGCAGTTCTTGCCATCTTTGGACCGCGGCGTGGACGCCATTGCCCAGTTCGGCGCCCAGGCGCTGGTGCTGTCGATTGGTTTTGACACCTACCGGGACGACCCCATCAGCGTGTTGCAGTTTGACTTTGACGCCTACCGCCACGTGGGCGAGCGCCTGCGCCAGCTGGGCCTGCCCGTGGTGCTGGTGCAAGAGGGCGGCTACATGGTGGAGGCGCTGGACCCCGGCCTGCAAGCGCTGCTGGAAGGCCTGCAGGCCGTGCCTGCTGCCGCGGTAGTTGCTGCGGTTTAAGTAGCGGTATGTCCTAGTGGAATATGTATTTCACTGGGAAAAGTATTGGAAACCTAGATATCTCTAAGACCTGCCGCTCTGCTTTTTGTGGGCCCTTGGCGGCCCCGCAGCGCGCAGGCATTGCACTGGAAAGTTTGCACATGACCACCACCACCTTGACTGCCCCCGTCGCCACGTCTCCTGTCGCAACCTGCCCCGTCAATGGCGACCGCCTGTGGGGCGCGCTGATGGACTTGGCCCAAATTGGTGCCACCCCCAAGGGCGGCAGCTGCCGCCTGGCCCTGACCGCCGAAGACGGCGCCGGCCGTGACTTGGTGTGCGGCTGGATGCGCGACGCCGGCCTGGCCGTGCAGGTCGATGAAGTGGGCAACATCTTTGGCATTCGCCCCGGCCAAGACAACAGCCTGCCCCCCGTGATGACTGGCAGCCACATCGACACCCAGCCCACCGGCGGCAAGTTTGACGGCTGCTACGGCGTGATGGCTGGGCTGGAAGTGATGCGCACGCTGCAGCAGCACAAGGTGCAAACCCAGGCCCCGCTGGCGCTGGCCATTTGGACCAACGAAGAAGGCTCGCGCTTTGTGCCGGTGATGATGGGTTCGGGCGTGCACTGCGACATTTTTGGCAAAGACGTGGCCCTGCAAGCGCGCGACCACGCCGGCATCAGCGTGGCCGAATCGCTGCAAGCAATTGGCTACGCCGGCACGCTGCCCGTGGGCCAATTGAAGCCCGCCAGCTACATCGAAGCGCACATTGAACAAGGCCCTATTCTTGAAGCCAAGGACACCGTGATTGGCGTGGTCACCGGCTCGCTGGGCCTGCGCTGGTACGACGTGACCGTGACCGGCATGGAAGCGCACGCCGGCCCCACGCCGATGGAGCTGCGCCAAGACGCGCTGTACGCCGCCGCCAGCCTGATGCGCACGGTGGTGGACATTGCGAATGCCGACGCCTTCTCCCCCGACGGCCGCGGCACCGTGGGCGAGGTGCACGTGCACCCCAACTCGCGCAACGTCATTCCCGGCCAAGTGCGTTTCACCGTCGATTTGCGCCACCCCAAGATGGACCAGTTGAACGCCATGGAAGCGGCCTTCCGCAGCGCCGCCGCCGCGCTGCAGGCCGAAGGCCGCGTGCAGGTGCAGGTGGTGGATGTGCAAGAGTTCCCCGCCACGCCGTTTGCCGATGAACTGGTCAGCGCCGTGGCCGCTTCGGCCGCCGCGCACGGCTACAGCCACATGCCCATCTTGACCGGTGCGGGCCACGATGCCGTGTACATGGCCCGCCGCTTCCCCACCGCGATGATCTTTGTGCCCTGCAAGGACGGCATCAGCCACAACGAGATCGAAGACGCGCAACCCGCCCACCTGGCGGCAGGCTGCCAGGTGCTGTGCGATGTGATGCTGGCGCAAGCCGGTGTGGTCGCCGCGTAAGCACCGGCGCGCTATGTCGTCCGTGCCCCAACTGTCGGTGCGCACCCAGGGCGTGGCCCTGTTTGTGGGCACGTTGTCGGTGTTTGCGTTCTACGACGCGTTTGCCAAAGCCATGGTGGCCATCCACAGCCCCGTGGTGGTGAACCTGTCGCGCTACCTGCTGATGGGGGTACTGGCCGGCGGCTGGCTGCTGCAACTGCGGCGCAGCACGCCCGATCTGGGCCGGGAATTGCGGGTGGCGCTGCGCAAGCCACAGCTGTGGCTGCGCAGCGCCTGCATTGCCACCGTGGGCACCTGCTTTATGGGTGCGCTGGTGACCATGCCGCTGGCCGAGGCCACGGCCATCTACTTCACCGCACCGCTGTTGATGGTGGCACTGTCCAGCCGCTGGCTTGGAGAGGTGGTGCGCCCAATGCAGTGGGTGGCGGTGTGGGTGGGCTTTGCCGGCATGCTGCTGATCGTGCGGCCGGGCAGCCAACTGCCGCTGTTTGGCTCGGCGTTGATGGCAGTGTCGGCCCTGTGCTATGCGGTGTTTCAGCTGCTCACGCGGCAGTTGGCCGGCAAGATTGCCGCGCCGGTACAGTACGCGCACATGGCTTGTGTGTGCTTGGCTGTGACGGCGGCGGCCACTGTCGTGGTCTGGCCACAGCGCTGGCCCAGCGCCGGTGAGTGGGGCATATTGTTGCTGGGCGCCGTAGCCAGTTGCGGCGGGCAGTTGCTGATGCTGGCTGCGTACAAGCGGGTGGCGGCCAGCACGCTGGGGCCGCTGAACTACCTGCAGCTTTTGCTGGTGGTCGCCATCAGCGCCTTTTGGTTTGGACAGGTGCCCGATGTGCTGACGCTGGCGGGCACGGCCTTGGTGGCCGCCGCTGGCCTGTATTTGGTGTGGCCACGGCGGTAAAGCGTTAAGGCGCAGGCCCGCAGCCACGTTGGATGTTGACCCTGATGTCTGTGAGATGGTGATGACCGTGACCGCCCCCAAAACTTTACCTTCTCCACGGCGCCTGTACCGTGAGGTGGCCGAGCAAATTCGCTCCAAGATTGAAAACGGCAGCTTTGCGCCCAACACGCGCTTGCCCGCAGAACGCGAGCTGTCGGAGATGCTGGGGATCAGCCGCTCTTCGGTGCGCGAGGCGCTGATCGTGCTGGAGATCAATGGCTATGTGGACATTCGCGGTGGCAGCGGTGTGTACGTGTGCCCGTTTCGGCCTAACCCCGCCAACACGCCTGCCACGCCACTGTTTAACGCGGCCGATATGGGCCCATTTGAAATTATGGAAACACGGGTGTTGCTGGAGCCCGAATGCGCGGCATTGGCCGCTTTGCACGCCACCGCACAGCAGCGCAACATGCTGCGCAGCCTGCACGCGGCGATGGAGCTGGTGCACACGCCCCAAGTCAACCGGGACGGCAGCTGCGGCAAGTACGACCGGCTGCTGCATCTGACGATTGCCCAAGCCTGCGGCAATGCGGCGCTGGCATCGGCCGTGGCGCACCTGTGGGAACTGAGCGACCATTCACCGGTGTTTCAGCGCTTGGACCAGCAGCCCGTCAGCGCCCAGCACTGGGGCGTGTCGTGGCGCGAACACAGTCGGTTTGTGGAGGCCATCGTCAGTGGCGACACGGTGCGCGCTCGCCACGGCATGGCGCACCATTTGCTGTCGGTGATGGACCGCATTCGCAACAACCCGGCGTGGTTGGTTTGAGGCGGAACCACTCGCCGGATGGCCACCGCAAATCAGGCACCACGAATCCGTAATAAAAAAAGGAGCCCGATGGCTCCTTTTTTGAGGGGTGCGCGGCGTGCTCAATCCAACTGCAGGCAGACGTACTTCATTTCCAAATAGTCATCCATGCCGTGGCGCGAGCCTTCACGGCCCAAGCCCGATTGCTTGATGCCGCCAAACGGCGAGACTTCGTTGGAGATCAGGCCAGTGTTGACGCCCACCATGCCGTATTCCAGCGCCTGCGACACGCGCCAGGTGCGGCGTTGGTCTTCGGTGAAGATGTACGCAGCCAGCCCGTAGATGGTGGCGTTGGCACGCTTCACCACCTCGGCTTCGTCGGTGAAGCGGAACAGCGGGGCGATGGGGCCAAAGGTTTCTTCTTGGCATACCAGCATGCTGTCGGTCACGTTGGCCAGCACGGTGGGTTCAAAGAAGTTGCCGCCCAGCGCGTGGGCCTGGCCACCGGCCAGCAGCGTGGCGCCTTGGGCCAAAGCGTCGGCAATGTGGCGCTGCACCTTTTCGACCGCGGCGGCGTTGATCATGGGGCCGTGGGTCACGCCCGCGTCCAGACCGTTGCCGACCTTGAACTGTGAAACGGCGTCGGCAACGCGGCGGGCCACTTCGTCGTAGATGCTGTCGTGAATGTAGATGCGGTTGGCGCACACGCAGGTTTGTCCCACGTTGCGGAACTTGGAGGCCAAGATGCCGGCGACGGCGCGGTCAATGTCGGCATCGCCAAACACGATCAGCGGGGCGTTGCCACCGAGCTCCAGCGACAGTTTTTTGACGGTGTCGCTGCTTTGGCACATCAGCAAGCGGCCGGTTTGGGTGGAGCCGGTGAAACTCAGCTTGCGCACGGTGGGGCTCTCGGTCAGCGCCTTGCCAATGGCCGGGGCATCGCCGGTGATGATTTGCAGCACGCCGGCAGGGATGCCGGCTTCGAGCGCCAACACACCCAGCGCCATGGCGCTGTAGGGGGTGTTTTCCGCTGGCTTGAGCACCATGGTGCAACCGGCAGCCAGCGCGGGGCCGGCCTTGCGGGTGATCATGGCGGCGGGGAAGTTCCACGGCGTAATTGCCGCGCACACACCGATGGGCTGGCGCGTGACCAGCAGCTGCTGGCCGGCCTTGGGGGCTTGCAAAATTTCGCCATCAATGCGTTTGCCTTCTTCGGCAAACCATTCGATGAAGGAGGCGGCGTAGCCAATTTCACCGCGCGACTCAGCCAAGGGCTTGCCTTGTTCGATGGTCATCAGTCGGGCTAGGTCTTCGGCGTGCTCCAGCATCAGGCCGTGCCAGCGGCGCAGAATGCGCGCGCGCTCGGTGGCCGTCAGGGCGGCCCATGCGGGTTGCGCTTGTTCGGCGGCCGCAATGGCGGCCACGGTAGCGTCGTAGCCCAGCTTTGGGATGTGGCCAATCAACTCGCCGGTGGCGGGGTTGTGCACGGGCAGCACATCGGCGCCTTCGGCGGTGTGCCAGCCAGTGGCCAGCAGGCAGGCTTGGCGAAACAGGTCAGGGCGTTGCAGGTTCAAGCTCATAAAGCACTCGCAAAAAAGCCATGCCGGGTGCGCCGTGTGGCGAACCCGGCATGGCACAGGTAAGACTAGGGCGGCAGGCCTTGCGGCTTAGCCGGCGATGGCGGCTTCGATCAGGTCCAGGGCCTTGTCGAACTGCGCGTCTTCAATCGTCAGGGGGTGCAGGAAGCGGATCACGTTGCCGTACAGGCCGCAAGTCAGCAGCAGCAGGCCCTTTGCCAAGGCAGCTTGCACGATGGCGTTGACGCGGGCAGCGTCAGGGGCGCCGGTGGTGGCGTTGTGGAATTCCACAGCCACCATGGAGCCCAGACCGCGCACGTCGGAAATACCAGCGTCTTTTTGCTGTATGGCCTTCAGGCGGGTTTGCAGGCGGTCACCCAGTTCCACAGCGCGGGCGCACAGCTTTTCGCCTTCAATCACATCCAACACAGCGTGGGCAGCGGCCACGGCCAGCGGGTTGGCGGCATACGTGCCTCCCAGACCGCCGGGGTTGGGCGCATCCATCACTGCAGCGCGGCCGACCACGCCAGAGATGGGCATGCCGCCACCCAAGCTCTTGGCCATGGTGATCAGGTCAGCCTTGACGGTGTGGTGCTCCATGGCGAACAGCTTGCCGGTGCGGGCAAAGCCGGTTTGCACTTCGTCGGCAATCAGCAAGATGCCGTGTTCGTCGCAGATCTTGCGCAGGCCTTCAAACAGGGCGGTGGGCACGGGGTTGAAGCCGCCTTCGCCTTGCACAGGCTCCAAGATGATGGCAGCCACGCGCTGGGGGGCCACATCGGTCTTGAACAGCATGTGGATGGCGGCCAGGCTGTCTTCCACCGTCACGTCCTTGGCCGGGAATGGCACGTGGTAAACGTCGGGCACCATGGCGCCGAAGCCAGCCTTGTAAGGCAGCACTTTGCCAGTCAGCGTCAGGCCCATCAGCGTGCGGCCGTGGAAGGCGCCTTGGAAGGCGATGACGCCCGAGCGGCCAGTCGCAAAGCGTGCAATCTTGACGGCGTTCTCCACCGCTTCGACGCCGGTGGTGAAGAAGGCAGTCTTGGCAGGGCCATCAATAGGGGCCAGTGCGTTGATGCGTTCAGCCAGCGAAATCGCGCTTTCGTAGGGCACGATTTGGTAGGCGGTGTGCGTGAAGTGCGTCAGCTGCTCTTGCACGGCAGCCACGATGCGGGGGTGGCGGTGGCCGGTGTTGAGCACCGCAATGCCGGCGGCGAAGTCGATGTACTGGTTGCCTTCGACGTCGGTGATCAGGGCGTTGTCAGCCTGCGCAGCGTGGAAGTCACACATCACGCCCACACCACGGGGTGCGGCGGCAAGACGGCGTTGCTTGAGTTGGGCGTTGGTGCTCATAGGGTCCTCGGAGGCAAAAAAGATTCGGTGAAGAGCCTTTATTTCAAGACAAATTAGTCCCTTCAAAGGTGCCACTTTTGCGCAAAAATAGGGTGCCAATTGGTGCGGTGCAAAAAAGGCGTTTGATGCGTTCGGTGTGTGTAGATTGGTTGCTGCAAAACGGCTGGCAAGAACAGGTAAATGGCAGTGGGCGGCGCCGCATGTTGGGTGCGCATTTGTGCCAATTGCTGAGACAAGCCATCTCCGCGGGGGCGCTGCGCCCCGGCGAGCGGTTGCCGTCCACGCGTGACCTAATGCAAGGCCTCGGCATCTCGCGCAACACGGTCATGCATGCGTATGAGCAGCTGCGCATGGAGGGTTACCTGACCAGTCAAGTGGGCAGCGGCACCTTTGTCGCACAGCTCACGCCGGAAGCCTTGCTGAAAGCGCCCGTGCCCCTGCGCGGCAGCCGGGCGCCTGCGACACTGGGTGTGCATGGTGGGAGGGGCGGTGCCGTGTTGTCGGACCGGGCCCAAAGTATTTTGCGCCAAGCCAGTGCGGCCGAGCTGCAGTGGGGCGCGTTCATGCCCGGGGTGCCGGATGTGGCAGAGTTTCCGCGTGCGGTGTATGCGCGCATTTTGAACCGGCTGTGGCGCCATGCCCAGCCGGAGATGCTGACCTATGGCACTAACGGTGGCGCACAGGCGCTGAAGGTGACACTGGCCGATTACCTGCGGGTGGCCCGTGGGGTACAGTGCCAACCGGAACAGCTGCTTATCACCGAAGGCGTGCACCAGGCGATTGACCTGACCGTGCGCGCCTTGGTCAACTCCGGCGATGCGGTGTGGATGGAAGACCCCGGCTACTGGGGCATTGCCAACGTGCTGCAGATGAGCGCCAATCTTGACTTGGTGGGCCGCCCGCTGGATGCCGAAGGGCTGACGCTGGACCTGCAGGGCCGTGCGCCCAAGTTAATTTGCGTGACACCCTCGCACCAGTACCCGATGGGCACAGTGATGAGTTTGGCGCGGCGCAAAGCCTTGTTGGCCTACGCCCGCGCCCAAGGCGCTTGGATTGTGGAGGACGACTACGACAGCGAGTTCCGTTTCTCGAGCCGCCCCATTCCCGCCATGCAGGGGCTGGAGGACGATGCGCCAGTAATCTACATCGGCACCTTCAGCAAAACACTGTTTCCGGGGCTACGCGTGGGTTACATGGTGCTACCGCAGGCACTGGTGGCGCCAATGCAGCGCATGCACGCGGAGCTGTACCGTCAGGGGCATGTGGTGACCCAGTTGGCGCTGGCGGAGTTGATCCGGGACGGTCAGTATGCCAAGCACATCAGGCGCATGCGGGTGCTTTATGGGCGTCGCCGTGAATGGCTGCAGTCATTGATCCAACGTTATCTAGGGCCAGACTTTCTGTGCGAGCCGGACAGCCAGGCAGGATTGCATCTGGTGCTGCGTCTGCCGAGAGACGTGGATGATGTCGAACTGGTGCAGCGGCTGCAGACGCAGGGTGTTCTAGCACGCCCCTTGTCCAAATACTATCGAACCTGCTCCGTGGAACGGGGCTTGCTCTTGGGTTACGCCGCGATCGAGGAAGCAACCATGCAAAGCGCGTTCTTCGTATTGCTTCGTGTACTCAAAGCCATGGGGGTTCGGACTTAACCGGGCTTTGTTGCACTACAGAGACTTCGCATAAAAGCAAGCGCTGATGGGTTTTCTTGTTGGTAGACCTGACTGCAGCGGTGATCAAGAAGGGCGGGTTAAAGCACTGCACCAGATTTATCTGCTCCAGCACATGCTGCTCTGCAGCCCCCGCTGAAGGGCCTGCAAGGCAGCGTGCGGCTGCAGACCTATATTCATCCACAACCAAGAGAGGGAGTTCTTTATGAAGTTATTGCACCAACGCAGCCTGCTGGGGGCGCTGAGCATCATGGGCGTACTAGCCGCAATACCTGCACAAGCCTTTGAGACGTTCTTGCAGACCAAGTTTGGCACTTTGTCGGTGGATGAAGAGCATGTGCTGCACTTCAATGGCAAGCCGGTGACACCCGGAGTCATGGGCAATTCCAGCCTGTACATCGGACCTGCTTATCAGGTGGGCAACAAAATTCTGGCGATGACCATCAATATGGGCGGTACGGCCTGCCCGGAGCTGTTCAACATCATCACCATCAGTCAGAACAAGGCGGTGTCTTCCCCCACGTTTGGCACCTGCCAGGAGCCATCGAGCGTGCAATT
>NZ_BBJR01000080.1 GCF_000739875.1 Comamonas aquatica NBRC 14918 | reverse complement strand
TTTATCATCCAAGTGATAGCTGCCCGCGCCGTGTGAACGGTGCTTTGAGGATTGAAATATTGGGATAGTGGCTGTGCTTGTACGCAAGCAGCTCTGGTTTTTGATGCCGCCATCCGCGGCCAAGGTGATGTAAATGCAGTTGCAGGACATTCTTTATTCGCAAGGTTTCGGTATTCGCCGTGTGTGCTCGGGCCTGATTCAGCAGGGCTGGGTGGAGGTCTACACCCCTGGGGTGGAGCAACCCGTGCAAATCAAGGACTCGACGGCGGACTACGAGCCTGAAGGGCTGCGCTTCCGGGTCCAGGGTGTTGACTGGGAATACCACGAGAAAGGCTATGTTCTGCTGTACAAGCCCGAGGGCACGGAGTGTTCGCAAAAACCGTCGGCCCACCCCAGCATCTATACCTTGCTGCCCGCACCGTTGCGCCAGCGCCCAAACAAGGGCGCGGTGCAGGGGCTGCAGGCCGTGGGGCGCCTGGACCAGGATACGACGGGCTTGTTGCTGCTCAGCGATGACGGGCAGTTCATTCACCGCATGAGCTCGCCCAAGAAGCATGTGCCCAAGGTTTACCGCGTGACCACCAAGCACCCGATCACGCAGGCGATGGTGGACAAGTTGCTGGCGGGCGTGGTGCTCGATGACGACCCCAAGCCGGTGAAGGCCGCCGCGTGCGTGCAAGTGTCGGAACTGGTGCTGGATTTGACCCTGACTGAAGGCAAATACCACCAGGTCAAACGCATGCTGGCCGCCGTGGGCAACCGGGTGGAGGGCCTGCACCGCTGGAAGATTGGCGGACTGGAGCTGCCCGCTGGCATGCAGCCTGGCGAGTGGCGGTGGCTGCACGCCGCCGATCTGGCCTTGCTGCGTTAATCGGGGCGACGGCATTGCCCTGCGCCATGTCCGGGTGGGGCAGCCCAGATTCGATGCGCATTCCTGCAAGTGGGCAGCACGAACTGGCCGCGGCAGTAGCGGTCAACCCGCATGGCAGCCTGCCAACCCTGGCAACCTGAAAGTCGTTTTCCCAAGCCCCGGGCTAGATGGCTCAGGCGTGAAGTGGCAGGGATTGGTGCAGTTCGAACATCAGGCCATGGCGCAAGGCCCCCTGGGCCACCCGCATGTGCTGCAGCTGCAGCGCATCGAAGACGGCGCACATGATGCTGACGCCCCCGCCAATCACCGGGCGCAGTTCCTCGCGCACGCCGGGCAGGGGCAGGTGCTGGATGTGCCCGGCCTGTATCAACTGCGCGCGCAGCTGGTGCAGCGCGGTGCGGCTGATTTCGCCAGCGGGGTGGCCCATCTGGTGCAGGGCCTTGCCAATCGCCCCTGCGGTGCCGGAAGAACCGAACACCTGCTGCCAGGGCAGCGCCTGCAACGGCGCCACATGGGGCTGCAGGGTCGCCTGGGCCGCCGCCTGGGCGGCTTCAAAGCAGGAGGCGGCCAGAGTGCCCTGGTCGAAAAAGCGCTGGGCCCAGGCCACGCTGCCGATGGGGCAGGAGATGGCCGCCTGCAGCGTGTGGTGGCGACCGATGCAGATCTCGGTGGAGCGCCCGCCAATGTCGATCACTAGGCGTGGCGCCGCACTGTCGGGCAGCAAGCTGCTGACACCCTGGTAAATGAGTGTGGCCTCACGCTCGCCAGAGATCAGTTCCACCGCACAGCCCAGGATCGTGCAGGCTTGTAACAGGAAGATGTCGCGATTGTGGGCTTCGCGCAGGGTCTGGGTGGCCACGGCGCGGCGGTGTTCGGGCGCCACCTGGGTCATCAGGCCGGCATAGCTGCGCAGGCAATCCAGGCCGCGTTCGAGGGCCTGCGGTTGCAGGTTGCCGCTGGGGTCCAGGGCGCCCCCCAGGCGGATGGTTTCCTTGCGCTGGTGTTCGATCTGCAGCCTGCCGTTGACGATGCGGCCCATCAGCAGCAGGATGCTGTTCGAGCCGATGTCGATGGTGGCGAGCAGGGGAGCTTTCATGGGGCAGGGAGAAACGCGCAGCCCGCCAGATTACCATCAGCACAGCGCCTTCCGGAGAACCGCCTGTGTTTGGTGTGCATCAAACAGTCATGTGGCTGTCACGGTTTCGTCACACATCTTGCGGATACTGAATTGGCGTAGCCAAAGAGTTTCCATGCCATCCAGAACAGAACAGACCATTGCCCCGCTTCCTGAATTCATGACACTGCCTGCCGAGGTTCCCAAGGCAGCCGAAGCCGGCGTGGTTGACGATGTGGCCCCCGCGGGCGAAGCCGCTGCGACGGCGGGTTTGGCACTGCTGCCGCGCGACCACTGCATTCTGGCGTTCAACGAACGGGTCATGGACTGGGCGCGGCGTGAGGATGTGCCGCTGCTGGAGCGCCTGCGCTATCTGTGCATCGTCTCGTCCAATCTGGATGAGTTTTTCGAGGTGCGGGCGGCCCCGCAGATCGTCGCCGTCAAGACCATGGCGCAAGGCGTGTACAACGCCGCCGACGGCCTGCAGTTGCTGCGCAAGGCCCAGGACCTGGTGGCCCGCCAGTACGCGCTGTACAACCAGTCCCTGCTGCCGGCCTTCCATGCGGCGGGCATCCGCATCGTGCACCACCACGAGCGCACGGCCGCGCAACGCAAGTGGGTGCACCGGCACTTCCTGCAGGCGGTCAAGCCTTTGCTGGTGCCTGTGGCGCTGGACCCGGCCCACCCGTTCCCGCAGGTGGCCAACAAATCCCTGAACATGGTGGTGCGCCTCAAGGGTGGTGATGCCTTTGGCCGCGCCAACGAGGTGGCCATCGTGAAGCTACCGCGCGCCTTGCCGCGGCTGATGGCCTTGCCCGCCAGCATTTCGGGCAAGCAGCGCTTGTTTGTCAGCCTGTCCAGCATGGTGCGTGCTCACCTGGCTGAGCTGTTCGATGGCCGCGAGGTGGTCGAGGCGGTGCAGTTTCGCGTGACGCGCAACACCGAGTTGCTGGTGGAAGAGGATGAGGTGGACGACCTGCGCACGGCGCTGCGCCAGGAGTTGGCCTACCGCCAGTTCGGCCAGGCGGTGCGGCTGGAAGTCAGCGATCGCTGTTCGGATTTTCTCGCCGGGACGCTGCTGCAGGAGTTTGACCTGCCGCCGCAGGCGCTGTTCCGTGTGCCCGGGCCGGTGAACCTGGTGCGCCTGTCGGAGCTGATCGACCTGGTCAACGCGCCGGGCATGCTGTTCCAGCCCTGGCAGGCCAGTTGGCCGCGCCAGCTCAAGCCCACGGCCAAGGTCATGGCGCAGATGCGCAAGCAGGATGTGCTGATCCACCAGCCGTTCGAGCAGTTCGATGCCGTGCTGGAGCTGCTGCGTGAAGCCGTGCACGACCCCGATGTGGTGGCGATCAAGCAGACGATTTACCGCACCGGGGCGAAGTCCGAGCTGATGGACCTGCTGGGCAAGGCCGTGCGCCTGGGCAAGGAAGTCATGGCGGTGGTGGAGCTGAAAGCGCGCTTTGACGAAGAGGCCAACATCAATTGGGCCGATGCGTTGGAAGCGGTGGGCGCCCAAGTGGTGTATGGCGTGGTGGGCCTCAAGACCCACGCCAAGATGCTGCTGATCACGCGCCGCGAGGGCCGAGGCCTGCGCCGCTATGGCCACCTGTCCACCGGCAACTACAACCCCAAGACGGCGCGCCTGTACACCGACCTGAGCTACCTGACCTGCGACCCGGTGCTGACGGCGGACATGGACGCGGTCTTCCGCCACCTGGCCAGCCCCAACACCCGCCCGCAGCTGAACAAGCTGGTGATGGCGCCCTTCATGCTGCAGCAGACCATGCGGGCGCACCTGGAGTCGTGCAAGAAAGCGGCCCTCAAGGGCGAGTATGCGCGGGTGGTGATCAAGAGCAACGCCATGACCGATGAGGTGCTGATCCAGGCGCTGGTGGAGGCCGGGCAGGCCGGCGTGCAGATCGATCTGATCGTGCGCGGCGCCTGTATGCTGCCGCCGCAGGTGCCGGGGGCGACGGACAACATCCGCGTGCGCTCCATCATCGGCCGCTTCCTGGAGCACTCGCGCGTGTTCTATTTCGCCTGGGGCACGCAGCACGAGCACCTGCTGCTGTCGAGCGCCGACTGGATGCGCCGCAACATGACGCGCCGGGTGGAACTGGCCTGGCCGGTGACCGAGCCCCGCCTGCGCCAGCGCGTGATCGACGAGTGCCTGGTGGCCTATCTGCACGACGACCGCGACGCGTGGATCCAGCAGCCCGATGGCAGCTACCTGACGGCAGCGCACCCGCAGACCGGCCATGGTGCGCAGACCGCCTTGATGCAGCTGTACAGCGCCTGACGCCGGCACCGCCAGGCCGTTGGCTGCACGGTGGCCTGCAACAAAAAACGGATGCCTGGGCATCCGTTTTTTTGTGTGGCTTGCAAAACCATAGCTGTTGGAGCTTGCTGTGCAATGCTTTCCTGTTGAAAAGCATTGCAAAACCTTGCTTGGCAAGCGCTGCCAGCTCCTGTTTCAGTCCAGTTGCAGCAGCAACTGCCAGTCGCTCTTGCTGATGGCCTCGGCCTCTTCGCGCAGCAGCTGGGCGCTGAGCGGGAAGCGCTGGGTCCAGCCCGCGGGCGTGTGCAGCCGCAATTGCTGGCCAGCGCGCTGCAGTTCCACACCGTGCAGGTCGGGCGCGCGGCGCGAGTTGCACAGCACCGTCGCCAGGCGCAGGCACAGCAGTTGCAGCGCGTGGTCCGGACGGTGCATGAAGGCTTCCATCTTCTTGAGCTTGCCGCGGTGGCCCAGCACCAACTGGCCCAGGTGCTCCAGCTCGGCCGGCGTGAAGCCCGGGGCGTTGCTGTGCTCCAGGATGTAGGCGCTGTGGCGGTGGTAGTTGCTGCGCGAGATGCGGCAACCCACCTCGTGCAGCAGGCCGGCCCAGGCCAGGCTGGCCGGGGCATGGGCCTCGCCGGGGTGCAGCTGCAGCCACAGCTGTTGCGCCGTTTCGGCCACGTGGCGCGCGTGCACGCTGTTGACGCCAAAGCGTTGCATCAGCCCCAGCACGCTGGCGGTGTGGATGTCGCCGATCTGCTCATCGTCCACCAGGCCATACAGCACCCCCAGGCGCAGCGCGCCCTGGGCCACCTGCATGCTTTCCAGGCCCAGCAGGTCGAACACGGCGCGCAGCACCGCCAGGCCGCCGGCCACCACGGGGCGGCGGTCTTCCTTCAGGCCTTCCAGCTTGACGCGGTCCAGGTGCTGGGCGCGCAGCAGTTGCTGCTGCAGCCAGTCCAGCCCGGCGCGGGTGATGACGCCCTGGCCCTGGCCATTGGCGGCCAGGGTTTCGCCCACGGCGTTGGCCGTGCCGGCGGAGGCGTAGGCCACGTCCCAGCTGCCGGGGCGGAAGGTGTCCAGGGCCTCGTCCAGCACGGCACGGGCGGCGATTTCCGCCGTCTGGAAGGCTTCGGCCGTGATCGCGCCGGAGGGGAAGTAGCGCGAGGTCCAGGCCACGCTGCCGATGCGGTAGGAGGCCACGGACTGGGCCACGCTGCCCTGGCCGAGCACGAATTCAGTGGAGCGCCCGCCGATGTCGATCACCAGGCGGCGTTCGTCCGTGGCCGGCAGCTGGCTGACCACGCCGCGGTAGATCAGCGCGGCTTCTTCCTCGCCGGTGATGATTTCGATCGGAAAGCCCAGCAGTTCGCTGCCCTTGTCGATGAATTCATCGCGGTTGCGGGCTTCGCGCAGGGTCTGCGTGGCCACGGCGCGCACGCGCTGCGGGTCAAACCCCCGCAGGCGCTCGCCAAAGCGCGCCAGGCAGGCCCAGCCGCGCTCCATGGACTCCTGCGTCAGGTTGCGATTGCTGTCCAGGCCATTGCCCTGGCGCACGGTTTCCTTCAGGTACTCCAGGCGGTGGATCTGGAGGTGTTCGTAGCTGCCGATTTCCAGGCGGAAACTGTTGGAGCCAAGATCTACGGCGGCAAGTGCAATCGCGTTGTTCATGAGGGAGATGTCAGCTGGCGGCGCAAAGGGTGCAGCTTAGCAGCCATGAAGGGTGGGACGAAGGGGGGGGGAGGCATGTCCAAGCATGCAGCAGGGCTGGCATGCTAGGGCGCAGATGTGACGCGACTGTGACGGGTTTTTGAAACCCCGCGTTGTGGTTTTTGGGCTGGTGGACATAAATTTATGCATGTCACAGACATGTCACAAAGGATTCTTACATTCACGTCATCGAGTTTTCTTCAACCTTGTTCTGCAACCTAGAGAGGTGCTTACATGAAAATGTCCATGATGCGTGTTTTGGTGACCGGTGCCCTGGTATCGGGCGGTTTGCTCAACGTGGCTGCTGCACAAGAATCCACCGGTGCCGGCGCCAGCTTCCCCGCACCCCTGTACTCCAAGTGGGCGGCCGACTACAACAAGGCCACCGGTGTGAAGATCAACTACCAGTCCGTGGGCTCCAGCGCCGGCCTGAAGCAGATCGAAGCCAAGACCGTGGACTTCGGCGCTTCGGACGAACCCCTGAAGGATGCAGATCTGCAGGCCAAGGGCCTGGTGCAGTTCCCCACCGTGATCGGTGGCATCGTGCCCGTGGTCAACATCAAGGGCCTGAAGCCCGGCCAGCTGAAGCTGAACGGCCAGATCCTGGGTGACATCTACCTGGGCAAGATCAGCAACTGGAACGACCCCGCCATCGTGGCCCTGAACCCTGGCGTGCCCCTGCCCGATGCCAAGATCTCCCCCGTGCGCCGCGCCGATGGCTCTGGCACCACCTTCGGTTTCACCAACTACCTGAGCAAGGTGAACGCCGAGTGGAAGGACAAAGTGGGTGAGGGCAAGGCCGTGAACTGGCCCACAGGTGCCGGTGGCAAGGGCAACGAAGGCGTGGCCGCGTTCGTGGGCCGCCTGGCCAACTCCATCGGCTACGTGGAGTACGCGTACGTCAAGCAAAACAACCTGGTGTTTGCACAGCTGCAAAACAGCGAAGGCAACTTCGTGGCCCCCAACGAAGCGTCCTTCAAGGCCGCTGCTGCGGGCGCGGACTGGAGCAAGAGCTTCTACCAGATCCTGACCAACCAGCCTGGCAAGGACGCATGGCCCATCACCAGCGCCACCTTCATCCTGATGCACAAGAGCCAGGACAAGCCCGCCCAGGCTGCCACCGCCCTGAAGTTCTTCGACTGGGCCTACAAGAGCGGCGACGCCACCGCCAGCGGTCTGGACTATGTGCCCATGCCCGACTCGGTGAAGACGCAAGTGTTCAAGGCCTGGGGTGAGATCAAGGATGCTTCCGGTAAGCCTGTGGCTTGGAAGTAAACGGCTGACTTGAACAGTCGCTTCCTGCCGGACGCAGCCCTTGCGTCTGGCAGGTCTTGTTTTTTGTAAAGAGGTGACCCCCGTGTCCTCCATCATGTCTTCCGCAGCTGCCGAGTCGGCGGACCGCCCCCGGTCGATCGCCCAGCCGTCGCCAGCTCCACGCAAGAACGCATGGCTGCCCTCCAGCTTTGCAGACCGTTTGTTCGCCTGGTTAGCCAAGGGTGCGGCCCTGCTCACGCTGGGCCTGTTGCTGGCCATCATGGGGTCGCTGCTGGTGGGCGCCTGGCCGGCCATCAGCGAATACGGCCTGGGCTTTTTCACCCGCACCGAATGGGACCCCGTGCAGGACCAGTACGGCGGTCTGGTCATGATTTATGGCACCTTGATGACCTCGCTGATTGCGCTGATCATCGCCGTGCCCGTGAGCTTCGGGATTGCCCTGTTCCTGACCGAACTGGCCCCCAACTGGCTCAAGCGCCCTTTGGGCACGGCCATCGAGCTGCTGGCCGCCGTGCCTTCCATCGTCTACGGCATGTGGGGTTTGATGGTGTTCGGCCCGGTGCTGGCCACCTATGTACAGCAGCCGCTGCAGGAATGGTTTGATGGCGTACCCTACCTGGGCGCGCTGGTGTCCGGCCCGCCCGTGGGCATTGGCATCCTGTCGGCCGGCATCATCCTGGCCATCATGATCATCCCCTTCATCGCTTCGGTGATGCGCGATGTGTTCGAGGTGACCCCCGCGCTGCTCAAGGAGTCGGCCTACGGTCTGGGCTCCACCACCTGGGAGGTGGTCTGGAAGGTGGTGCTGCCCTACACCAAGGCCGGTGTGCTGGGCGGCGTCATGCTGGGTCTGGGCCGTGCGCTGGGTGAGACCATGGCCGTGACCTTCGTGATCGGCAACATGAACCAGCTCAATTCGGTGTCCATGTTCGAGGCGGCCAACAGCATCACCTCGGCCCTGGCCAACGAGTTCGCCGAAGCCGGTGAGGGCCTGCACCAGGCTTCGCTGATCTACCTGGGCCTGGCCCTGTTCTTCATCACCTTCATCGTGCTGGCGCTGTCGAAGATGCTGCTCAACCGCCTGCAAAAGAACGAAGGGGCACGCACATGAGTTCCTCCAGCCAAAAATTGATCGCCGCAGAGCAAAAGACCGCCGAGCGCCAGGCCCGCTATGCGGTGCGCAAGCGCGTGAACCAGATCGCCCTGGGGCTGTCCCTGGGGGCCATGGCCTTTGGTGTGTTCTGGCTGATCTGGATCCTCTGGGAAACCATCCGCCTGGGTCTGGGCGGACTGAGCCTGACGCTGTTCTCCGAGATGACGCCGCCGCCCAACGAGGCCGGGGGCCTGGCCAATGCCATCTTCGGCTCCTTCGTCATGGTGGCGCTGGCCACGGGCGTGGGCACCCCCATCGGGGTGATGGCCGGGGTCTACCTGGCCGAATACGACAAGCGCAGCTGGCTGGCCAGCACCACGCGCTTTGTGAACGACATCCTGCTGTCGGCGCCCTCCATCGTGATCGGCCTGTTCGTCTATGCCGTGGTGGTGGCCAAGTTCCGCAGCTTCTCGGCGTATGCCGGCATCGTGGCGCTGGCGCTGATCGTGATTCCGGTGGTGATCCGTACCACCGAGAACATGCTCACCCTGGTGCCGTCGGCGCTGCGTGAAGCGGCCTATGCCCTGGGCACGCCCAAGTGGAAGGTGATCAGCGCCATCACGCTGCGCGCCGCGCGGGCCGGGGTCATCACCGGCGTGTTGCTGGCGGTGGCGCGCATTGCGGGCGAGACCGCGCCGCTGCTGTTCACGGCGCTGAACAACCAGTTCTGGAACGGCGATCTGTCCAAGCCCATGGCCAGCCTGCCCGTGACCATCTTCAAGTTTGCCATGAGCCCCTATGAAAACTGGCAGCAGTTGGCATGGGCCGGCGTTTTCCTGATCACCTTGGCCGTGCTGGGCCTGAATATCCTGGCCCGCGTGCTCACGCGCCAGAAATAAAACCGCAAGGATTTCACGATGTCTACAACCCCTCGGATGGCCCCGGCCATTGCGCCGATCGCGGGTCGCGCCAAGCTGTCGGTGCGTGACCTGAACTTCTACTACGGCAAGTTCCACGCCCTGAAGAACATCAACCTGGAAATTCCGGAAAAGAAGGTCACGGCCTTCATCGGCCCTTCGGGCTGCGGCAAGTCCACGCTGCTGCGCACCTTCAACCGCATGTATGAGCTGTACCCCGAGCAACGTGCAGAAGGCCAGATCCTGCTGGACGGCGAGAACCTGCTGACCAGCAAGCAGGACGTGGCACTGATCCGCGCCAAGGTCGGCATGGTGTTCCAGAAGCCCACGCCATTCCCCATGTCCATCTATGACAACATCGCGTTTGGCGTGAAGCTGTTCGAAAGCCTGGATGCGGCCGACATGGACGAGCGCGTGGAGTGGGCCCTGCGCAAGGCGGCGCTGTGGAGCGAGGTCAAGGACAAGCTGCACCAAAGCGGCGCCAGCCTGTCCGGCGGCCAGCAGCAGCGCCTGTGCATTGCGCGCGGCATCGCCATCAAGCCCGAGGTGCTCTTGCTGGACGAGCCCTGCTCGGCGCTGGATCCGATTTCCACCGCCAAGGTGGAAGAGCTGATCGCCGAACTCAAGGACGACTACACCGTGGTCATCGTCACGCACAACATGCAGCAGGCTGCGCGTTGCAGCGACTACACCGCCTACATGTACCTGGGCGATCTGGTGGAGTTCGGCGAGACAGAACAAATGTTCTTCAAGCCCCAGCGCCGCGAAACCGAAGACTACATCACCGGCCGATTCGGCTGACCCCAGAGGAGACAGAGACATGCCAGACAAGCACTTGTCGACCCAGTTCGACAGCGAACTCAATCGTATTTCCACCCGGGTGATGGAGCTGGGCGGGATCGTGGAGCGCCAGATCAGCCAGGCCATCTTTGCCCTGACCCAGTTCAACCTGGAGGCCGTGGAACAGGTCGCCGCGCTGGAAGAGCGCGTGAATGCCATGGAGGTGGAGATCGACTACGAGCTGTCCTCCATCATCGGCCGCCGCCAGCCCACGGCGCGCGACCTGCGCATGCTGATGGCCTTTTCCAAGGTCACCGCCAACCTGGAGCGCATGGGCGACGAGGCGCACAAGATGGCGCGCATGGTCAAGTCCATCATCGAGAGCGGCGCGGCCCGCACCCTGCCCACCAGCGAGCTGCGCGTGGCCGCCGAGATGGCCTCGGGCCTGCTGCGCAAGGCACTGGATGCACTGGCGCGGCTGGACACCAAGGCGGCCCTGGCCATTCTGAAGGAAGATGACCTGATCGACAACGAGTTTGATGGCTTCGTGCGCAAACTGGTCACCTACATGATGGAAGACCCGCGCACCATCTCGCCCAGCCTGGACCTGCTGTTCCTGGCCAAGGCGATCGAGCGCATCGGCGACCATTCCAAGAATGTGGCCGAACTCATCATCTATCTGGTGGAAGGCAAGGACATCCGCCACCAGTCCATGGCGGTGATCGAGTCCACCGTGCGTTAAACAAGCTCAGGTAAACAAGCATGAAGAAACTGCCGCAAGTACTGATCGTCGAAGACGAGCCAGCCATTGCCGAGCTGATTGCCGTGAATCTGCGCCACAACGGCTTTGCGCCGTTGTGGGCCGAAGACGGCGTGAGTGCCCAGCGCGAACTGGATGCGGCCCTGCCCGATGTCATCTTGCTGGACTGGATGCTGCCCGGTGGCTCCAGCGGCCTGAACCTGGCGCGCAAGTGGCGGGCCGACCCCCGCAGCAAGCATGTGCCCATCCTGATGCTGACGGCACGCGGGGACGAGCCCGACAAGATCGCCGGGCTGGATGCCGGTGCGGACGACTACATCACCAAGCCGTTTTCCACGCAGGAGCTGCTGGCGCGCATCCGCGCCGTGCTGCGCCGTCGCACGCCCGAGCAGGCGGGCGAACGCGTGCAGGTGGGCGAGCTGGTGCTGGACGGCGAAACCCACCGCGTGAGCTTCCGGGGACAGCCGCTGAAGCTGGGCCCCACGGAGTTCAAGCTGCTCAACCACCTGATGCACAACCCCGAGCGCGTGCACAGCCGCGCCCAGTTGCTGGACAAGGTGTGGGGCGACCATGTGTTCATCGAGGAGCGCACGGTGGATGTGCACATCAAGCGCCTGCGCGAGGCCCTGGGGGACGCCGGTGGCCTAGTGGAAACCGTGCGCGGCGCGGGCTATCGCTTGTCGTCGCGCCAGGCAAGCTGAGGATTCGTGATGTTGGCATGGCGTTGGATGGAAGTGCTGGTGCTGCAGGCCGTGCTGGCTGGCACGGCGGGCTGGCTGTGGGGGCCCTGGGCCGCCCTGGCGGGCGCTTTGCTGGCCAGCTGGCTGTGGATGCTCTGGGACCACTGGCAGGTTGAACGGTTGCGCCAGTGGCTGATGGCCGGAGAGCTGGCGGCGTTCCCGGCGCTCAAGGGCGTCTGGAGCATGGTGGCCACCTACGTCCGCCGCGCCGTGCGCACGCGCGAACAGGCCGCCGCCGCGGCCGAGCAGCGCGTGCAGGACATTCTGGCGGCGCTGCAGGCCAGCCCCAACGGGCTGGTGCTGATGGATGCAGAAGGCCATATCGAGTGGTGCAACCGCATGGCTGAGCGCCATTTCGGCTTTGATGCCGAGCGCGACATCCAGCAGTCAATCGGCAACCTGGTGCGCGATCCGGCCTTCAGCAGCTACTGGGCACACCAGGACTTCACCTACCCGGTGCTGATGGCGGGGCGCGACAGCTCGCCTTCACGGCCCGTCATGCTGTCGGTGCACATCTACCCCTACGGTGTGGGGCGGCACCTGCTGCTGGCGCGCGACATCACGGCGCTGGAGCAGGCTGAGGCCATGCGCCGCGACTTCGTGGCCAACGTCTCGCACGAAATCCGCACGCCCCTGACGGTGCTGGTGGGTTTTGTCGAAACCCTGCAGACGCTGGATCTGTCGCCCGAGGAGCACAAGCACTACCTGGCACTGATGGCCCAGCAGGCGGGCCGCATGCAGAACCTGGTGCAGGACCTGCTGACGCTGTCGCGCCTGGAGGGCAGCCCCCCGCCGACCTACAACGACTGGTTCCCGGTCGGCCAGATGCTGCGCCAGTGCGCGGTGGAGGCGCACGCCCTGTCCAAGCTGCTGACCAAGGGCGCGGATGTGGGCCATGCCCTGAGCTTTCCCGAGCCCGAGGCCCCGGCCATGGACTGGGAGATTGCCGGGGTGCAGGCCGAGTTGATTAGCGCTTTCTCCAACCTCATCAGCAATGCGCTGCGCTACACCCCGGCCGGGGGCAGCGTGGAGGTGCGCTGGGAGGGGCTGCTGGACGGCGGCGCGCGCTTTTCGGTCAAGGACTCCGGCCCCGGGATTGATCCGGCCCACATTGGCCGCCTGACGGAGCGCTTTTACCGCGTGGACCGCAGCCGCTCGCGCGACACCGGCGGCACCGGCCTGGGGCTGGCCATCGTCAAGCATGCGCTGCAGCGCCATGGCGCCAAGCTGGAAATCCACAGCCAGCTGGGGGCCGGCGCGACCTTCAGCGCCGTGTTCCCGGCCCACCGCCTGCGCCACAGCGGCCGCGTGCATGCCGAACCGGAACGCCTGCCCAAGTGAGCTGGCCGTCCGCCAACTGCTGGCGGCGCAGAGAAAGCGGCCTGCGGGCCGCTTTTTCACTTGTGGGCGCGCAGCACCCGGTACAGCAGGTAAATGAAAATAATAGCTACCAGCGCAAGTGCTGAGGCACTTCCAATCCAAAACGGTGTTGGATTCATGGACCAATAAGCGCTGGTTGCTTCATTTTTGTAAGCCAGCCAGTAGCCGCCGCCCAGGCCCCCGCCCCACAGCAGGCTGCAATAGACCACCAGCGGTGCCACGGTCACGCGCCAGCAGCGCATCAGGAAAATGCACACGCACTGCAGGCTGTCGGCGGCGTGGTACAGCGCCACCCAGGCCAGCAGCGTGGCCGTCAGGGCGATCACCGCCGGGTCGGCGGTGTACACCTGGGGCAGGTGGTGGCGCAGCAGCAGCAGGCTGCCCGACAGCAGCGCGCCGCTGACCAGGGCGATGCGCAGCCCCAGCCAGGCCAGCCGCTGCGCCTGGGCCTCGTTGCCCGTGCCGCGCCACCAGCTGACGCGGGCGCTGATGGCAATCCCCAGGGACAGCGGCACCATGTAGCACACGGCTGCCAGGTTGGCCGCGATCTGGTGGCTGGCGGCCGCCAGCGCGCCCTGGCGCGCCACGAACAGGGCCACCAGCGTGAAGGAGGTGACCTCCACCAGGATGGACAGGCCGGCCGGCACGCCCAGGCGCAGGAAGGCCGCCAATCGGGCCCAGTCGGGCGCTTCCATGCGCTGCCACAGCTGCAGCGGGGCATACAGGGCCTGCCGGCGCATCAGCACCACGGCAATCACGGCAATCGCGTAGTCCACCAGCAGCGTGGCCCAGGCGCAGCCGGCCGCACCCTGCGCCTCGATGCCCCAGCCGCCGAAGGTGAACCAGATGGACAGCGGCACCTTCAGCACCAGGGCGCCGACCTGCAGCCAGGTCACCAGCTGGGGATGGCCCAGCGCCTGGTTGAGGGTGGTGTAGAGGCGAAAGAACATCGCTGAAGGCAGGGCCCAGCCGACGATGATGAGGTAGGCGCGCACATCGGCCTGCATCGCGGCGGGCACTTCGGTCCAGGCCAGGATGGGGTCGGGAAAGACCAGCACCAGCATGCCCAGCAGCGTGAAGCCGAGCGCCAGGTACAGTGACTGGCGAAAGGACGTGCCGATGGCGGTGGTGTCGCCGCGACCATGCTGTTCGGCCCAGATCGGCAGCAGTGCCTGCAGCACACCCATCAGCGAGACGTAGACGCTGACAAACACGGCCGAGGCCACAGACAGCGCAGCCAGTGCCTCGGAAGAGTAGCGACCGGCGACGATGGTGTCGGTGACGCCAAACGCCATGACCGCCAGCTGTCCGGCCAGCACGGTGCCCGCATGCCGCGCAATGGTGGCAAGTTCACGCATGGCCGCCTCGCTTCAAGGACGCTGACGCAGTACCAGCAGGTGGTCCTTGCGATCGGTCGGTCGGGCAACGGCTTGCACCAGCTCCCACTGTGCGGCCGGGGCGGTGTCGATGGCCGACCACGCCGCCGGCGTGGCCACCAGCCACTGGCAGCCCGCGGTGGTGGCACGCGGCAGGCCGCGCTCCAGGTGCCAGCTGGTGTGGAAGCGGAAGGCCGCTGTCTGCGCCTGGCTGAAGCCCAGCGTGCCCACGCACTGCACGTCGCGGGGCACCCAGTGGGCCACGGCCGCTACGTGCGGCGCGTAGCTGCGGGCATAGTCCAGCATGGGTAGCCACAGCGTCATCAGCAGCACCCAGCCCAGCACGGTACCCCCGGCGGGGACGGCCAGGCTCTTCCAGATGGCCGCGCGGTGGCGGCGGGTGCGCCAGGTCACCAGCAGCAGCCAGGCAATGGTCGCGACCACAGCGACGCAGAAGGGGAACAGGGCAAAGCTCGGCTCAAAGCCGACGGCCAGGCGCTGGACGTTCTCTGCCGGTTTGGCCGGAAAGCCGGTCTGCACGGAGATCCAGACCACCCAGATGGTGATGGCGGAGATGGTGAAGAAGAACAGTGTGAGCCAGTCGATCAGGGCGCCCAGGCTGCGCTTGAACGTGGGCAGGGCGAAGGCCGCCAGCGCGGCCACTGCGGGCAGGCTCAGGATCAGCGCCCGGTCACCTTCCAGGGTGAAAATGGTGCAGAACAGGGCCACGGCCCACAGCCACAGCGGCCAGGCCAGGTGGGGGTGACGTGCCGGCTGGCGCAACTGCAGGCGCCAGCGCCACAAGGCCCACACGGCCAGCAGCCAGGCGGGCCAGCTGAACCACATCAGCATGCGCGCCGTGCTCTGCCAATCCTTGCCCTGTTGCCAGGGGTTGATCAGGCGGTAGCCCCATTGCCCCAGCATCCAGGCGCTGAGCGCTGCAATCGCCATGCACAGCAGCCACCACGCGGCCCAGCTGTAGCGGTGGGGCAGCCTGGGCTGGCCGGCCGACAGAGCGACGGTGATGGCGCCTGCGCCCAGCAGCATGGCCATGGCGGGCGCCCCCCCGAGGGCCATCGCCAGCAGGCCCAGCAGGGCCGCCACGGCGGCGAGTTTGGGCTGCCAGGCCATGGCGGCAGCGGCAAAGAACACGGCGCACACGGCACTCAGCTGCACCAGGGTGTGGCTGGTCTCGTGTGCTAGCTGGGCCAGCCCCAGGCAGGCCAGCAAGGCCAGCAGGCCCCCATCGGCGAGGGCGCGCGCATAGTCGGTGGGTGAGGCCTCTCCGCCAAACGCGAAGGCCACGGGCTGCGCCCCGGGCGTGCGTGCCAGGCTGAAGACGGCCTGCCAGGTGCACAGCAAGGCCAGACCCAGCAGCAGCATGAAGGGCAGGCGTACCACCAGGTCCGTCGGCATGCCGGCTGGCAGCAGCTTCAAGGCCACAGCGCCCAGCCAGTACTGCAGCAGGCCAGGGGCGTCAGGGCGCAGGCCATCGAGCAGGGGCAGGGTCCACGACGCCTCGCCGTGTGCCAGGGTCTGCATGTAGCCAAAGGCCGCCATGTCCACGTCACGCCAGGGTTCGCGGCCCACAAAGCCGGCCAGCACGTAGGCGGCACACAGCAGCAGCATGATCCAGCGCGGGAGGCTGCGAACGGCATTCTGGGCAACGATGGCGGGCGAGGGTGGGTTCATGGAAAGCGAAAAAACGGCGCCCCCGGATCAGGGGCGATGAATCGGTGCGGTCACTTGGGTGCCCAAGCATGCCACGACTGCTGCGGGCGCGCAGCCATGGTGCGTAGAAAGAAAAAAGGCAGCCCGGTTGCCCAGGCTGTCTTTTGGCAGGGGAAGTAATAAATTACTTCTTGCCGAAGCGGTTGCGGAAACGCTCCACACGGCCGCCCATGTTGTCCACCGACTTTTGGGTGCCGGTGTAGAAGGGGTGCGATTCCGAGGAGGTGTCCAGCTTGAACAGCGGATATTCCTTGCCTTCGAAAGTTTCTGTTTCCTTGGTGTTCGCGCAGGAGCGTGTCACGAACTTGAAGCCGTTGGACAGGTCAACGAACAGAACTTCGCGGTAATTGGGGTGGATGCCTTCTTTCATGATCTTCCTTTAGTCAACTGCGGCAGCCGTGTCGGACCCGAAACAACCTCTGTTTCGAAAATGCATCCCACATACTTACCGCAAGAAAAAGCCCCTCAGTATAACCTGAAGGGCGAGGGTTGTGCTCAGCAGCTGCGTGTATCAGCCACCGCGGCGCATCATGTCGAAGAATTCGCTGTTGTTCTTCGTGGCCTTCATGCTCTTGAGCACCATTTCCATGGACTCGATTTCGTCCATGTTGTACATGAACTGGCGCAGGATGCGTGTCTTTTGCAGCACTTCGGGCGGCAGCAGCAGTTCTTCGCGGCGGGTGCCGCTCTTGGACAGCTCGATCGCAGGGAACACGCGCTTTTCGTACAGGCGGCGGCTGAGGTGGATTTCACTGTTGCCGGTGCCCTTGAACTCTTCAAAGATCACTTCGTCCATGCGCGAGCCGGTGTCGACCAGCGCGGTGGCGATGATGGTCAGTGAGCCGCCTTCTTCCACATTGCGGGCTGCGCCGAAGAAGCGCTTGGGGCGCTGCAGGGCGTTGGAGTCCACACCACCCGACAGCACCTTGCCCGACGAGGGCACGACGTTGTTGTAGGCGCGGGCCAGACGGGTGATGGAGTCCAGCAGGATCACCACGTCCTTCTTCAGCTCGACCAGACGCTTGGCGCGCTCGATCACCATCTCGGCTACGTGCACGTGGCGGGTGGCGGGCTCGTCGAAGGTCGAGGCGATGATTTCGCCCTTGACCGAGCGCTGCATCTCCGTCACTTCTTCAGGGCGCTCGTCCACCAGCAGCACCATCAGGTGCACGTCTGGGTTGTTGGCCGTGATAGCGTGGGCAATGTGCTGCATCATCACAGTCTTGCCGCTCTTGGGCGGGGCCACGATCAGTGCGCGCTGGCCACGGCCAATCGGGGCAATGATGTCGATGATGCGGCCGGTGATGTTCTCTTCGCTCTTGATCTCGCGCTCCAGCTTCATCTGTTCCTTGGGGAACAGGGGCGTGAGGTTCTCGAACATCACCTTGTGCTTGTTCGACTCGGGCGAGTTGCCGTTGACCTTGTCCAGCTTGGTCAGTGCAAAGTAACGCTCGCCGTCCTTGGGCGTGCGCACTTCACCTTCGATCATGTCACCGGTGTGCAGGTTGAAGCGGCGCACCTGGCTGGGCGAGATGTAGATGTCGTCGGTGCTGGCGGTGTAGCTGGTGTCCGGGCTGCGCAGGAAGCCAAACCCGTCGGGCAGGATTTCCAGCACGCCGTCCGCGAACACTTGTTCGCCAGCTTTGGCGCGCTTCTTGATGATGGCGAACATCAGTTCCTGCTTGCGCATGCGGCCGACGTTTTCAATCTCAAGCGCTTCGGCCTGCTTCAAGACTTCAGACACGTGCAGTGCCTTGAGTTCGTTAAGGTGCATCTGGAGTTACTCCTTGGCGGAGTTCAAAGAAATCTGGGGAGGTGGCGAATGCCAGAGTAATCGGCGAAGAGCGCAGTACGTCGATGGCTTGCCTAGATGATCGGAAACGGCCGCCAATGCGATGGGCCGTGATCAGGTTTTGATTGGCGTTG
>NZ_BBJR01000081.1 GCF_000739875.1 Comamonas aquatica NBRC 14918 | reverse complement strand
CGATTCAGTTTCTGGAAAGACAACCCAATGAGTAAGCACCCGAATGCACAAGCCCACCAGGTGGCGGGCGGTGCACACCATCGTCCTTTGAACCGTGAGGACTACAAGACCCTGAGCCTGTCGGCCCTGGGCGGCACGCTGGAGTTCTATGACTTCGTCGTGTTCGTGTTCTTCGCCAACGTGATTGGCGCATTGTTCTTCCCCGCCGACCTGCCCGACTGGATGCGCCAGCTGCAGACCCTTGGCATCTTCGCCGCCGGCTACCTGGCGCGCCCCCTGGGCGGCATCATCATCGCCCACTACGGCGACAAGATCGGTCGCAAGAAGATGTTCACGCTGTCCATCTTCCTGATGGCCGTGCCCACCCTGGTCATCGGCCTGCTGCCCACCTACGAGACCCTGGGCATCGCTGCGCCCCTGCTGCTGCTGCTGATGCGCGTGCTGCAAGGCGCAGCCATCGGCGGTGAAATGCCGGGCGCCTGGGTGTTCGTGGCCGAGCACTCGCCCGCCCGCAACTACGGCCTGGCCATCGGCACGCTGACCTCGGGCATCACCGGCGGCATCTTCCTGGGCTCCATCTTCGGCGTCTGGCTCAACAGCACCTACACCCAGGCCGAAATCCACGACTGGGCCTGGCGCATGCCCTTCATCGTGGGCGGCGTGCTGGGCCTGGTGTCGGTGTACCTGCGCCGCTTCCTGCACGAAACCCCGCTGTTCAAGGACCTGCAAAAGCGCAAGGCCGCGGACGCCGAGATGCCCATCAAGACCATCCTGCGCGAGCACAAGCAGGCCTGCTGGCTGGTGGCCCTGATGACCTGGGTGCTGTCGACCGCCGTGGTGGTGGTGGTGCTGATGACGCCGTCCTACCTGCAGAAGGTGTTCCACATCGCCCCCGCCGACGCCATGACCGCCAACGCCGTGGCCACCGTCACCCTGACCCTGGGCTGCGTGTTCTGGGGCTGGCTGAACGACAAGATCGGCACCCGCTGGACCATGGTGCTGGGCTGGGGCGGCATGGCTGTGACGGCCTACCTGTTCTACCTGGGCCTGCCCGGTCAGGACACCCTGGTGGCGCGCTATGCGCTGGTGGGCTTCTTCGTCGGCTCCATCTCGCTGCTGCCCATCGTCGGCGTGCGCGCCTTCCCCGTGGCGGTGCGTTTCACCGGCCTGTCCTTTGCCTACAACATGGCCTATGCCGTGTTCGGCGGCCTGACCCCCATGCTGGTGTCCGTGTGGCAGCAGGTGGACGTGATGGCACCCGCCCACTACGTGGCGGCCATGGGCGTGCTGGGCGCGGCCATCGGTCTGTTCTGGCCCATGGCTTCGCGCGGCTGGCAGCCCAAGGTGCAGCACGGCTGATCGGTCGTTGACCTGTGGCATGGAGGGCAGCTTCGGCTGCCCTTTTGCATGCAGGGGCCTGCCATGGCTTGGCACAATCGGCCCCATGATCCAGCGACAAGACCTTCTCGCCCATTTCGATGGCCTGCTGCAGCCCGAGCGCTTCAAGGACTACGGACCGAATGGTCTGCAGGTCGAAGGCAAGGTCAAGATCCGCCACCTCGTCAGCGGCGTCACGGCCAGCCGGGCGCTGATCGAGGCCGCGATTGCCGATGGTGCCGATGCCATCTTCGTGCACCACGGCCTGTTCTGGCGCGGCATGGATGGGCGCATCACCGGCTGGATGAAGGAACGCATCCGCCTGCTGTTGGCACACGACATCAGTCTGTTCGCCTACCACCTGCCGCTGGACGCCCACCCCGAGCTGGGCAACAACGCGCAGCTGGGCGCCCGGTTGGGCGTGCAGGCCAGAGGCAGCTTTGGCGAGCAAGCACTGGGCTTGGTGGGCGATGTGCAGTTTGCCAACGCCGATGCCCTGGCCGCCCATGTGCAGGCTGTGCTGGGCCGGCCCGTGACCTGCGTCAGCGGCGCGCCGCAACAGGCCATCCGCCGCCTGGCGTGGTGCACGGGCGGGGCCCAGGGCTTTTATGAAAGCGCCCTGGCGGCCGGCGCCGATGCCTACCTCACCGGGGAAATCTCCGAGCCCCAGGCCCACCTGGCGCGCGAGACCAGTTCCACCTTCATCGCCGCGGGCCACCATGCGACCGAGCGCTACGGCGCACCCGCGGTGGCGGCCCATGTGGCCGCCGCACTGGGCCTGAGCCACCGCTTCATCGAGATCGATAATCCGGCCTGAGCGTGGCGCGCCCGTGCCTGGGGGCTGGCGGTGCGGCCATCCCCAGCGGGGCGCACACCCCGCGGCGGAACGCGGCGCCATAGCTGCTGTGCCCCGCGCGCGGGTGGCTACGCAGCACTTTCACTATTTTCATAGCTGTCCGCGCATGCTGGATAAGCGCTGGAGGTTGATTTCATGTCCAACACCCACGCCATCGCCATCACCCAGGGAGATTCGGCCGGCATCGGCCCGGAGATCATTGCCAAGGCCTTCCGCGACCATGCGTCCGAGCTGCAGGGGTGTTTTGTGGCCGGGGATGTGGCCACGCTGCGCCGCGCGGCCCAGGCCATCACCGGGCCGGGCCAGGCGCACCTGCCGGTGGCGGTGATCGCTGCGCCGCAAGATGCGTGGACGGTGCCGCCGCGTTGCATCCCGGTGCTGCAGTTGCCGGACATGCCGCCCCCCGCGCCCTGGGGGCAGGTCAGCGCCCAGGCCGGCGCCGCGGCCGCGCACAGCGTGCAGTGGGCTGCGCGGGCGGCGCTGCGGGGGGAGATCGCCGCCCTGGTGACCGCGCCCCTGCACAAGGAGGCGCTGCATGCGGCCGGCGTGGATTACCCCGGCCACACCGAACTGCTGCAGGCCGAGGCCGCCGCGCACGCCGGCGTTGGGCTTGCGCAGATGCCGGTGCGCATGATGCTGGCCAACCACGAGCTGCGCACCGTGCTGGTCAGCATCCATGTCTCGCTGCGCCAGGCCATCGAGGCCGTGACCTTCGACAACGTGCTGCAGACGCTGCGCATCACCCATGATGCGCTGACGCGCATGCTGGGCCGAGCGCCGCGCATCGGCGTGGCCGGGCTGAACCCGCATGCGGGGGAAGGGGGGCTGTTCGGCCAGGAAGAGTTGACCATCATCGCGCCGGCCGTGGCGGCCGCGCGGGCCGAGCAGATCGACGCACAAGGCCCGTTTGCACCCGACACCATCTTCATGCGCGCAAGGGATGTTGATGCGCGAGCAGGGGAATTCGACGTGGTGTTGGCGATGTACCACGACCAAGGGTTGATCCCGGTCAAATATTTGGGTGTTGAGCAAGGGGTGAACGTGACCCTGGGTCTGCCGCTGGTGCGCACCAGCCCGGACCACGGCACAGCCTTCGATATTGCGGGCCAGGGCGTGGCCGATGCCTCCAGCCTGCTGGAGGCCGTGCGCATGGCACAGCGCCTGTCGGCGCCCGCACAGGGCTGAAAGACACAGGCCGCAGCTTGCGGTGCGGCCTGTGGGGGGACGGTCGGCGCAACCGCCGGACCAGCGGTGGCTGGATCAGCGGCGCAGCTGGTCGCGGATTTCGCGCAGCAGCAGCACCTCTTCCGGGGTGACTTCGGGGGCGGGCGGGGCAACGGGCGCCTCGCGCTTCAAGCGGTTGATTTGCTTGATCATTAGGAAAATGATGAAGGCCAGGATCGCGAAATTCACCGCCACGGTGATGAAGTTGCCATAGGCAAACACCGGGATACCGGCCGTCTTGAGGGCTGCCAGGGTGCGTGGCGTGCCCTCCGGAATGGTGCCCAGCACCACGAACAGGTTGGAGAAGTCGAGCTTGCCGAACACCAAGCCCACGACCGGCATGATGAGGTCATTGACCACCGAGTCCACGATCTTGCCGAAGGCCCCGCCGATGATGACACCCACGGCCAGATCGATCACATTGCCCTTGATGGCGAACTCGCGAAATTCTTGCATCATCCCCATACGCCTACTCCACAAATCGGTTGAGATGCGCAATATTGCGTGATCTAACGCAAAAGTAGTGTCAGACGCGTGCTTGGATTCCTGAATTTCGCTCCGCTACAATTTCCCGATTGTCCCTATACCTAGCGATGTTTTATCGAGGATCCCCATGAGCGAAACACCTGTCGACTCCAGCAAACGGACGTGGATCATCACGTCTGCCTGCGCTGGCGCGGTAGGCGGCGTGGCAGCCGCTGTCCCCTTTGTGAGTACCTTCCAGCCTTCGGAGAAGGCCAAGGCCGCAGGTGCCGCGGTGGAGGTCGATATCTCGGCCTTGCAGCCCGGCCAGAAGATCACGGTGGAGTGGCGCGGCAAGCCAGTCTGGATCGTCAAGCGCACCAAGGAGCAGCTGGACGAGCTGGCCAGCCTGGATGCTCAGCTGGCGGATCCCGACTCGCAGCGCAAGCCTGCCGAGCTAACCCCTGCCTACGCCCGAAACACCTGGCGCTCCATCAAGCCCGAGATCCTGGTGGCCGTCGGTATCTGCTCGCACTTGGGTTGCTCGCCCACGGACAAGTTTGTGGCCGGTGCCCAACCCTCCCTGCCCAGCGACTGGAAGGGCGGCTTCCTGTGTCCTTGCCACGGCTCGACCTTTGACATGGCTGGCCGTGTGTTCAAGAACAAGCCCGCGCCCGACAACCTGGAAGTGCCGCCCCACATCTACCTGTCGGAGACCAAGCTCCTGATCGGTGAAGACAAGGCTTGAGGGAGTTAAAACGACATGGCCCACGAATTCAAAGACATCGATCCCAACGCGTCCACGGGCGCCAAGGTGACGAACTGGTTCGAGAACCGTTTCCCCACGGCATTCTCGGCCTACAAGGTTCACATGTCGGAGTATTACGCTCCGAAGAACTTCAACTTCTGGTACATCTTCGGCTCGCTGGCGCTGCTGGTGCTGGTGATCCAGATCGTGACCGGTATCTTCCTGGTCATGCACTACAAGCCCGACGCCGAGAAGGCATTCGCTTCGGTGGAATACATCATGCGGGATGTGCCCTGGGGTTGGCTGATCCGCTATATGCACTCCACGGGGGCGTCGGCCTTCTTCGTGGTGGTGTACCTGCACATGTTCCGCGGTCTGCTGTACGGTTCGTACCGTAAGCCGCGCGAACTGGTCTGGATTTTCGGTTGCGCCATCTTCCTGGCGCTGATGGCCGAAGCCTTCATGGGCTACCTGCTGCCCTGGGGCCAGATGTCGTACTGGGGTGCCCAGGTGATCGTGAACCTGTTTGCCGCGATTCCCTTTGTCGGTCCTGATCTGGCAATCCTGATCCGTGGCGACTACGTGGTGGGCGATGCCACACTGAACCGCTTCTTCAGCTTCCACGTGATCGCCGTGCCCCTGGTGCTGCTGGGTCTGGTGGTGGCGCACTTGCTGGCGCTGCACGACGTGGGTTCGAACAACCCCGATGGCGTGGAAATCAAGGCGCCCGGTGCGCCCAAGGATGCCAAGGGCAACCCCCTGGATGGCATCCCCTTCCACCCCTACTACACCGTGCACGACATCTTTGGCGTGGCTGTGTTCCTGTTCCTGTTCTCGGCGGTGGTGTTCTTTGCCCCCGAGTTCGGTGGCTACTTCCTGGAATACAACAACTTCATTCCTGCGGACCCGCTGAAGACACCGGCGCACATTGCCCCCGTGTGGTACTTCACACCGTTCTACTCCATGCTGCGTGCGATCACCTCCGAGATGATGTACGTGCTGGTGGCCTGTGTGGTGCTGGCTGCGGCGTTCACCGCTTTCAAGGCCAAGATGGCCGGCTTGTTCAAGCTGGTGCTGGTGGGGGCCGCCGTGGTGGCTGTGGCGCTGATGCTGGCGATCGATGCCAAGTTCTGGGGCGTGGTGGTGATGGGCGGTGCCGTGATCATCCTGTTTGCCCTGCCCTGGCTGGATCTGAGCCCGGTCAAGTCGATTCGCTATCGCCCAAGCTGGCACAAGTACCTGTATGCGGTGTTTGTGGTGAATTTCCTGATCCTGGGCTACCTGGGGGTGCAGGCGCCTTCGCCGATTGGCGAGCGTGTGTCGCAGGTCGGTACGCTGTTTTACTTCGGCTTCTTCCTGCTGATGCCCTGGTGGAGCCAGTTGGGAACGCCCAAGCCCGTGCCTGACCGCGTGAATTTCAAGCCCCACTGAGCTAGGAGCGAACAACAATGAAAAAACTGATTCTCACGCTGTTGACCGCTCTGGGTCTGGCAGGCGGCGTGCACGCTGCCGGTGGTGGTCTGATTGCCCTGGACAAGGCACCGGTGGATGTGTCCAACCAGGCCTCCTTGCAAAACGGCGCCAAGCTGTTTGTGAACTACTGCCTGGGCTGCCACTCGGCGGCGTCCATGCGCTTCAACCGTCTCAAGGACATCGGGCTGACCGATCAACAGATCAAGGACAACCTGCTGTTCACCACCGATAAGGTGGGTGAAACCATGGTGGCGGCGGTGGACCCCAAGCAGGCCAAGGAGTGGTTTGGCGCCAATCCGCCGGATCTGTCGGTGATCGCGCGCTCGCGCGCCAGCGCCCAAGGTTCGGGGGCGGACTACCTGTACACCTTCCTGCGCACGTTCTACCGTGATGAGGCCAAGGCCACTGGCTGGAACAATCTGGTGTTCCCCTCGGTCGGCATGCCGCATGCGCTGTGGCAGCTGCAGGGTGAACGCCATGCGATCCTGGAAAATGTCGAGGTGCATGGTCAAAACACCCAGGTGTTCAAGGGCTGGGAAACCATTTCTCCGGGCACAATGAGCGCACAAGAGTACGATCAGGCCGTCGGTGATTTGGTGAACTTCCTGCAATGGATGGGGGAGCCAGCCCAAAATACACGCATTCGCGTCGGTGTGGGCGTCTTGATCTTCCTGGGCATCTTCATTCTGATTGCCTGGAGATTGAACGCCGCATTCTGGAAAGACGTCAAATAAATAGATAGACTGCAGCCGCTTTGCATTTCGGTGCAGAAACGGTTTGGTCACAGCGGAGTGGGCGCTTTTGAAGCGTCCCACTCTTTTTGATTTTTAGGAGCTTCCGCCATGATGGTGCTTTACTCGGGAACGACTTGCCCATATTCCCACCGCTGCCGCTTTGTGCTGTTTGAAAAGGGAATGGACTTCGAGATCCGTGATGTGGACTTGTACAACAAGCCCGAAGAGATCGCGGCGATGAACCCTTATGGCCAGGTGCCGATCCTGGTCGAGCGCGATCTGATCCTGTACGAGTCGAACATCATCAATGAGTACATCGACGAGCGCTTCCCCCACCCCCAACTGATGCCTGGCGATCCGGTGGATCGTGCGCGCGTGCGCCTGTTCCTGCTGAACTTCGAAAAGGAGTTGTTCGTGCATGTGAACACGCTGGAGCAGCGCAACGTCAAGGGCAACGAAAAGGACGTGGAAAAGGCCCGTCAGCACATTCGTGACCGTCTGACGCAGTTGGCTCCCGTGTTCCTGAAGAACAAATACATGCTGGGCGAGGGCTTCTCCATGCTGGATGTGGCGATTGCGCCCCTGCTGTGGCGCCTGGACTACTACGGCATTGAGCTGAGCAAGAACGCCGCGCCGTTGCTGAAGTACGCCGAGCGCATCTTCTCGCGCCCCGCCTACATTGAAGCGCTGACACCTTCCGAGAAGGTGATGCGCAAGTAATTGCGCCTGTCCCGAGCACCGATCTACTGCTTTTGCTGTTTGCTGGAATTTGTACATGAACGAGCCCACCACCACTTCGACACGGCCGTACCTGATTCGTGCCATTCATGAGTGGTGCTCGGACAATGGCTTGACGCCCTACCTGTCCGTGCGCGTGGACCGTTCTGTGCAGGTGCCCCGCGAGTTTGTGAACGAGGGCGAGATCGTGCTCAACGTCAGCTATGACGCCACGGGCAGCCTGCAGTTGGGCAACGAGTTCATTGAATTCAAGGCTCGTTTTGGCGGCAAGCCGCGCGACATCATGGTGCCGGTGGAGCGTGTGCAGGCGATTTATGCCCGTGAATCGGGGCAAGGTATGTCGTTCCCGGTGGTGGACGATGTGTTGGCAGATGTGCCGGACGAGGTGCTGGATGTGGCAGGCGCTGTGGACGTGGCGTCGCCAGAAGCTGCTGCGCCTGACGAGCCCGCGCCCGCACAGGTTGTGCAGCTGGCCACTTCCGGCACCAAGCCGCAGGTGGAGGAGGGTGACGAACCGCGTCCTCCCACGCCTGCGACAGGTCGTCCCGCCCTCAAGCTGGTGAAGTAGGCGGATATTTTTTCGGCCGTGAAACTTGTATTAGAATCGCGGTCTTCGCCGGTTTAGCTCAGTTGGTAGAGCACCCGCCTTGTAAGCGGTAGGTCGTCAGTTCGAATCCGACAACCGGCACCATCTCTGGTGCTTTTTCTTTGAAGTACCTTGTCCCTTCGGCAGCCTCTGGCCTGTGTTGCGGACCGCCGGTTTAGCTCAGTTGGTAGAGCACCCGCCTTGTAAGCGGTAGGTCGTCAGTTCGAATCCGACAACCGGCACCATCCATTGTTCTGATCACAATCCCCACATGCTGGGATGCCTGCGTTCGCAGTTCCAGTTTCACAGCGGGCTTTGCCACGGAGCAGCGTGCAGCACCTTGAGCTGGATGCGTGCCACGTTCCAGCCTTTGGTGCGCAGGTGGGCCTCCAGTCCCGGCAGCAGATAGCGGACCTTGGTGGCAGCAGCCGATGTCTTGACCAGCAACCACCAGGTGTCACCTTCAATCGGTCCAGCCTGCACGCTGTGGCGCAAGCCGGGCGGGAGCAGGGGGGTGATGGCCTTCAGGCGCGCATTCGCCTCCCGGGCCTGGCCGATCAGCTGGGACAGGGCGGGGGAGGCCTGGGAGGCTTGTTCCAGCGAAATGGCGAAATGGCGGCGCGAATGCATGATCGAGTATCCGGATGGGGCTCACATTATCCGTGTCTTGCGTTGTATGTGGGTGCATGCGGCATCCCTGTGGGTGCTGAAGTGAAAGCGGCAGTTAGAATCAATTTTTGGCTTTCAGCCGATGGGCTCTTGCTTTATCGCTGAATGAGCCCATCTGCATGGCAACTCTACATTAGGGATTTGGCCGCTTCCGGTGCCCATGGCGACTGGTGCGCGGCTTCCGTTCGCATGGTCAACTTTCTCACCAAACTTTTCGGCAGCCGCAACGATCGGCTTCTCAAGCAGTACCGCAAGACGGTGGCGCGCATCAATGCGATGGAGCCTGAGCTGGAAAAGCTCGATGACCAGGCGCTGAAGGCCAAAACCCAGGAGTTCCAGTCACGCTTGGTCCAGGGCGAGGCCCTGGACGATTTGCTGCCCGAAGCCTTCGCCGTGGTGCGCGAGGCTTCCAAGCGCGTGCTGAAGATGCGCCACTTCGATGTGCAGCTGATGGGGGGCATCGGCTTGCACCAGGGCAAGATTTCGGAAATGCGCACGGGCGAAGGCAAGACGCTGACCTCGACCCTGCCGGTGTACCTGAATGCGCTGACCGGCAAGGGCGTGCACGTGGTGACCGTGAACGACTACCTGGCCAGCCGCGATGCGGAGACCATGCGCCCGCTCTACCACTTCCTGGGCCTGTCCGTGGGGGTGAACCTGCCCCAGGCGCCGCGCGAGGAAAAGCAACTGGCCTACCTGGCCGACATCACCTACGGCACCAACAACGAGTACGGTTTCGACTACCTGCGCGACAACATGGTCTACGACAAGGCCGATCGCGTGCAGCGGGGCCTGAACTACGCCATCGTCGACGAGGTGGACTCCATCCTGATCGACGAGGCACGCACGCCGCTGATCATCTCCGGCCAGGCCGATGACAACACGGCCATGTACCAGGCCATCAACCAGCTGGCGCCCCAACTGGTGCGCCAGGAGGGCGAGGCCGACCCCCGCACGGGCGAAGGCGTGACCAAGCCCGGCGACTTCACGGTCGATGAAAAGAGCCACCAGGTGTTCCTGACCGAAGACGGTCACGAAAAGGCGGAGCAGATACTGACCGCCGCTGGCCTGCTGGCCGAAGGCGCATCGCTGTATGACCCCTCCAACATCGCGCTGGTGCACCACCTGTACGCCGCCCTGCGTGCCCACCACATCTACCACCGTGACCAGCACTATGTGGTGCAAAACGGTGAAGTGGTCATCGTGGACGAGTTCACCGGCCGTTTGATGAGCGGCCGCCGCTGGAGCGAAGGCCTGCACCAGGCCGTGGAAGCCAAGGAAGGTGTGGCCATCCAGGCCGAGAACCAGACCATGGCCTCCATCACCTTCCAGAACTACTTCCGCCTGTACAGCAAGCTGGCTGGCATGACGGGCACTGCGGATACGGAAGCCTTTGAATTCCAGAGCATCTATGGCCTGGAAACCGTGGTCATCCCGCCGAACAAGCCCAGCCGCCGCGAGGACCAGCTGGACCGCGTCTACAAGACCACGCAGGAAAAGTACAACGCCGCGATCGACGACATCCGTGCGTGCCATGAGCGCGGCCAGCCCGTGCTCGTGGGCACGACCTCGATTGAGAACTCGGAAATCATTGCACAGCTGCTGAACCAGGCGGGTCTGCCCCACCAGGTGCTGAACGCCAAGCAGCACGCCAAGGAGGCGGACATCATCGCCCAGGCGGGTCGCAAGGGCATGATCACCATCGCCACCAACATGGCGGGCCGTGGTACCGACATCGTGCTGGGCGGCAACATCAGCAAGCAGGAAGCGGAGATCGCCCACAATCCCGAGCTGGATGACGCCGCCAAGGCCGAGCAGATCGCTGCGCTGCACGCGCAGTGGCGCCAGGACCACGAAGAGGTCAAGGCACTGGGCGGCTTGCGCATCATCGCCACCGAACGCCATGAGTCGCGCCGCATCGACAACCAGCTGCGTGGCCGCTCCGGCCGCCAGGGCGACCCCGGCTCCTCGCGCTTCTACCTCAGCCTGGACGACCAACTGATGCGCATCTTCGCGGGCGACCGCGTGCGCGCCATCATGGACCGCCTGAAGATGCCCGAAGGCGAAGCCATCGAGGCAGGCATCGTGACCCGCTCCATCGAGTCGGCACAGCGCAAGGTCGAGGCGCGCAACTTCGACATGCGCAAGCAGCTGCTGGAATACGACGACGTGTCCAACGACCAGCGCAAGGTCATCTACCAGCAGCGCAACGAGATCCTGGATGCCGAGGATCTGACCGAAATGATCAACGTCATGCGCGAGGACTGCGTGGCCGATCTGGTCCGCCAGTACGTGCCGGCCGAATCCATGGAAGAGCAGTGGAACCTGCCGGCGCTGGAGAAGGCGCTGGCCGAGTGGCACGTGTCCGTGGACCTGCAGGGCATGATCAAGGACTCGGACAGCATCACCGACGAAGAGATCCTGGAAACCTGCGTCCAGGCCGCCAACGACCTCTACCAGGGCAAGCTGGACCTGGTGGGCTCCGAGCAGTTCATGAACTTCCAGCGTGCCGTGCTGCTGCAAAGCTTCGACACCAACTGGCGCGACCACCTGGCGGCGCTGGACTACCTGCGCCAGGGCATCCACCTGCGCGGCTTTGCGCAAAAGCAGCCCAAGCAGGAATACAAGCGCGAGGCCTTCGAGCTGTTCCGCCAGCTGATCGACCAGGTCAAGAACGAAGTCACGCGCGTGCTGCTGACCGTGCGCATCCAGCAGCCCGAGCAGCTGGACCAGGCGGCGCAAAGCATCGAAGACCGCGCCGAACATGTGCCCGGCATGAACTACTCGTCCGCCGATGGCGACAAGAGCGACAGCTTCGAGCTGCCGCCCGGCGCGCGCGTGGGGCGCAACGACCCCTGCCCCTGCGGGAGCGGCCAGAAGTTCAAGAACTGCCACGGCAAGCTGAGCTGATACGGCACGCTTCACCAAAGAACACACACGGGCTGCGGCCCGTGTTCTTTTTTGTCCCGATAATGGCTGTCTCACTGTTTTATCTCGGTAGGAAGTCCTGCAATGCCCGTGAATTTGCCCGTCCCCGTCGCCGCTGACCTGCATCCGGTTGCCGGTGTGCGCATTGGCGTCACCGAAGCCGGTGTGCGCAAAGCCAACCGCAAAGACCTGACCGTGTTCCTGCTGGACGAAGGTGCCAGCGTGGCCGGCGTGTTCACGCAGAACCGTTTCTGCGCGGCGCCCGTGCAGGTCAGTCGCGAGCATCTGGCGGCCGGGCAGGGCATCCGTGCCATCGTCATCAACACGGGCAATGCGAATGCCGGCACCGGTGCCGCCGGCCTGGCCAATGCCCGCGCCACCTGCGCGGCCCTGGCCCAGGCGCTGGGCGTGGCGCCCGAGCAGGTGCTGCCGTTTTCCACCGGCGTGATCATGGAAGAGCTGCCCGTGGACCGCATCGTCGCCGGCCTGCCCGCAGCCATCGCTGCGGCCCAATCCGACAACTGGGCCACTGCCGCCGCAGGCATCATGACCACCGACACCCAGCCCAAGGCCTACAGCCGCCAGGTGGTGCTGGGTGGCAAGACCGTCACCGTCACCGGCATCAGCAAGGGCGCGGGCATGATCCGCCCCAACATGGCCACCATGCTGGGCTATGTGGCTACCGATGCGGCAATCGCGCCCGCGCTGCTGCAGGATCTGGTCAAGGAACTGGCCGACGGCTCCTTCAACCGCGTGACCATCGACGGTGACACCTCCACCAACGACTCCTTCGTGCTGGTGGCCACGCACCAGGCCGGCAATGCCGAGGTGACGGGCTGGAGCAGCCCGGAGGCCCAGGCCTTGAAGGCCGCGCTGCTGGAGGTCTCGCGCCTGCTGGCCCAGGCCATCGTGCGCGACGGCGAAGGCGCGACCAAGTTCATCACCGTGCAGATCGACGGCGGCAAGACCGAGGAAGAATGCCGCCTGGCGGCCTATGCCATCGCGCACTCGCCCCTGGTCAAGACGGCCTTCTTCGCCTCCGACCCGAACCTGGGCCGCATCCTGGCGGCCGTGGGCTACGCCGGCATCACCGACCTGGACCAGACGAAGATCGACCTGTTCCTGGACGACGTGCACGTCGTCGTGAACGGTGGCCGCAACCCCGCCTACCAGGAGGCCGACGGCCAGCGCGTGATGAAGCAGCCCGAGATCACCGTGCGCGTGAACCTGGGCCGCGGCACGGCCAGCCAGACCGTTTGGACCTGCGACTTCAGCCACGACTACGTGACCATCAACGCCGACTACCGCTCCTGATGGGCGGGCTGCGCATGCGGTCCCCGACACGTCGTTTTGCCTCTCGCCGCAGCGCTGCTGCTGGCTTCGATGCAGCGCTGCGTTTTGACCGCCCTGCGGGCTGACCGTTTGCGTATGCCAGGGCCTGTCGATCAGGCCCTCTTGATTTCAGGAGCTGCCAGCGCGAGTGGAAGCGAGGTTTCAGTGTGTTTTTATATTGAAACCTCCTGTTCACCAGCGCTAGTAGCTATCAAAACCATGGGTGGAGACCTGCCGTGCAAGATGTGATGAATCCTTTGGAGCGTTTGGTGGAGCGGGCCGTGCAGCTGATGCAGCGCATCGAGTCGGTGCTGCCCCAGCCCCTGCAGGCACCGGCCGACTGGCATGCGGCCATCGCCTGGCGCTACCGCAAGCGTGCCAATGGCTGCGGTGTGCTGGAGCCGGTGCGCCATGTGGGCGCCATGCAGCTGTCGGACCTGCAGAACGTGGACGTGCAAAAGGACAAGATTGCGCGCAACACCGAGCAGTTCGTGCAAGGCCGCACGGCCAACAACGTGCTGCTGACGGGCGCGCGCGGCACGGGCAAGTCGTCGCTGATCCGCGCCTGCCTGCACGCCTATGCACCGCAGGGCCTGCGCCTGATCGAGGTGGACAAGGTGGACCTGACCGACCTGCCCGACATCGTCGACGTGGTGGCCGGCCGGCCCGAGAAATTCGTCATCTACTGCGACGACCTGAGCTTTGAGGAGGGCGAGCCCGGCTACAAGGCCATGAAGTCCATCCTGGATGGCTCGGTCTCTGCCGCCACGCCGAACGTGCTGGTCTACGCCACCAGCAACCGCCGCCACCTGCTGCCCGAGTACATGACCGACAACCTGACGCACTCCAAGGGCGAGCATGGCGAGATCCACCCCGGCGAGGTGGTGGAGGAGAAAATCTCCCTGTCCGAGCGCTTTGGCCTGTGGGTCAGCTTCTACCCCTTCAGCCAGGACGAGTACCTGCGCGTGGTGGCCCAGTGGCTGCGCGCCATGGGCCTGGACGATGCGGCGATTGCGGCCGCGCAGCCCGAGGCCCTGGTCTGGGCGCTGGAGCGTGGCTCGCGCAGCGGTCGCGTGGCCCAGCAGTTTGCGCGCGACTACGCCGGCCGCAGCGAACGCCCGGTGGCCGTGCGCCACCGGATTGCCGATGTCGATGGCCTGAGCGACGGCGCGGAAATTTGATTGTTTGAAAAGAGTCCCCCTGTGAGTACCTCTCCTTCCTGCCAACCCACCGAAGTCGCCGTGGGCGTGCTGATCCGCGAGAGCGACGGCGCCCTGCTCATCACCAGCCGCCCCGAGGGCAAGCCCCGCGCGGGCTGGTGGGAGTTCCCCGGCGGCAAGCTAGAAGCCGGCGAGAGCGTGGAGCAGGCCCTGCGCCGCGAGCTGCAGGAGGAGCTGGGCATCACCATCCGCAACTGCCTGGCCTGGAAGGTGACCGAGCATGCCTACAGCCATGCCCTGGTGCGCCTGCACTGGTGCAAGGTCACGCAGTGGGACGGCGATTTTGAGATGCGCGAAGGCCAGCAGATGGCCTGGCAGCAATTGCCCCTGAGCGTGCGCCCGGTGCTGGAAGGCTCGCTCCCCGTGCTGCAGTGGCTGAGCGAGGAGCGGGGGCTACCGTTCGATGCGGCCGTCTATGCCGAAACGGCGTTATCGGAAAAGTGAGCGGTCAGCGCGCTTGCCGTATGGATTAGGCACTTGAAGCACCTTCAAAACAAGTAAGGAGCTGCGCGTGCAGCTCCTTTTTTTGTGGGATGTGCCGCGCGCTCAGTCTTCGACACGCGGATCGCCGTACTGGTTGTCCTGCGGGGGCTGGGCAGGCAAGCGGAAGCTTTCAGCCGCCCAGGCGCCCAGGTCGATGTCTTTGCAGCGCTGGCTGCAAAACGGTCGCGCCGCATTCGTGGGGGCAAACAGGCTGGGCCCGCCGCAGGTAGGGCAGGGGACGGTGGTGGAGGGAAAAGAGGCAGCGTCTCGCATGGCCCAAGTCTGTCACAGACGCCGGGTCAGGCGCACAGCGTCAGCTCGAAAGCCGCATTTTCCGTGGTGACCTGCAGGCCACCGGCCTCGTTGGGGCGCAGCAGGCGCACGGACACCATCAGGCGGTTGGCGCTGATCTCGGGCACCAGGCCGGATTCCGCATCGATGCGCAGGCGCAGCAGCTGGTAGGGGCGTCCGGCCGGCAGCGCCTGCTGGAATTGCCCACCCATCGCGGCCACTTTCTGGGGGGAGCCGGTGTCGCGCACCAGGCTGAGCAGCAGGCCCAGCGAATCTGCCAGGGGCTGCAGGCATTGGATCCACTGGTGCAGGTCGGCCCGGCGCTCGGCCGCGGGTTTGTTCTGCCAGCGGTGGTAGGCGGGCAGGTCGAAGCTGCTGGTGCCGCCGGGAATGCTGATGCGGCTGCGGATGGCCATCAGCCAGTCGTTTTCCGTCAGCGGCTGCCCGGTCTTGCCGGTCTGGGCATGCAGGACGCTGTAGCACTGCTCCAGCTTGGCAATGATGCTGTCGAGCATGTCCTGCGCAATCGCCGGATTGTCACGCAGGCCTTCGAACAGGCTCTTGTGGCGGTCCAGGTCGCGCAGCAGGTCCGACTTGAGGTCGGCGCGGGCCGCCACTTCCATGATCTCGAAGATCGTTGCCAGGGCAAAGTGGTGGTCCACCGGCGATTCGCGCGTGACGAGTTCAAACAAACGCCGGAACAATTGTTCCAGTCGCAAATACGTGCGCAAGCGTTCGTTGAAAGGGTACTCGTAAAGAATCACGCTGGCGGTATCCCGGTGTGCTGAGGCGAAAAAATGGAGCTTGCACCAGCGGGCCAGCCCAAAGGGGCACTGGTTAC
>NZ_BBJR01000082.1 GCF_000739875.1 Comamonas aquatica NBRC 14918 | reverse complement strand
GCTTTCCGGCAAACTAGATTGCTGGTTTTCAACAATGTGGAATACACGGTAAGGCTGATCAAAGGGACGCCGCCGATCCCGCAAACTTTGCTGCCAACAGCGGAATTCATAGCTGATGTGGCGTATGCGACGAAAGAGGACGTGGTTTTTATCTTCGCCAAGGCGTGGAGTCTGGAGGCTGAGGATTTTTTGGCACTGCTCACGCAAGAAGCACGGTATGCATCGCAATCGGTATTCGAAGAGCTGGTTGGCGCATCAGCCATATCGAATTGCCTGCGAAACATGATGCGGACGGTGCGTGCTCATAGCCTCAATGATCCGAATTCGCGTGTCCGGGTGGAGGCTGGCCGCACTGCTCGCGGTGAGGGGGTAGTCCTTGCGCGTTCATGACCCAGTGGGAAAAACTACTCACCAGGCGTCAAGTAATAGCCGCACGGACGTGGCTGAGTTGCTGGGCGGTGAATCATCCGGCTTTAACCCCGCCATGCGCCGTGCCATGGAGGCTGCTGGGGCACAGCAATGGCGGCAAGGCAAAGTGGAAAAAATCAAAATAGGCCATGGTGCTGCGCGTATCTGGATTTTGCGCAATCACAGCCGATGGCTACCCGAGCTGCAGGACGTGATGCGCCGTGAAGCCCGGTGCGCAGGCGTGAGTCAATATAAGTCCGCATCCGTGGTACTCGCGGAAGCAGCTGAAGCAGCGGGCAGCCTATCAAAGCCCGTCTTTTGAAAAGGTGAACCCTCCTCAACCCACAGCCCGGCCAATGCGCCGGGTTTTTTCTATGTGTTGCCCCCAAAAGGTTCCGCAGGTTCCGCCATTTCAAAGTATCCGTCCGGTGACCCCATATTGAAAGCGCCGTGAGAAGCGGGCATCGTGTCCACGCTTGGAGGATCGTGGAGACGATGGAACAGTTTTCAAACGATGGCCGGCCACGCCGGCGGGAGTACAGCAAGGCATTCAAGGCTCAGGTGGTGGCAGCCTGCGCGCAACCCGGTGCCAGTGTCGGTGGTGTTGCCTTGTCGCAGGGGCTGCACGCGAACATGGTGCACCGATGGATTCGGGAGGCGGGCCCTGTGCGCGCTCAACCGGGCGTTTGTTCGGATGCTGAGCCCGGCTTCATCTCGCTGCCGCTGACGGCAATGGCGGACAGCACCCATGAGGAGCAGGCGCTGGCTGCATTACCGCCATCCGCGCCTTTACCGCCGCCGTCTGCGTCAGTCCATGTGCGCCTGCAACGCGGCGAACTGGTGGTCAGCCTGCAGTGCCCACTGGGCCAGTGCGGGGCGCTCTTGCGCGAGGTGTTGCGGTGATCCGGGTCGATGCGGTCTGGATGTCCACGCAACCGCTGGACATGCGTGCCGGCCCCGAGACGGCCCTGGCCAGAGTGGTGCAAGTCTTTGGCGCGGCCCGCCCGCACCACGCTTATCTCTTTGCCAACGCACGGGCCAACCGCCTGAAGGTACTGGTGCACGATGGCTTTGGCGTCTGGCTGGCCGCAAGGCGCCTGAACCAAGGCAAGTTTGCCTGGGGCGATGAGCGCCTGGGTCCTCGGCTCACACTCAGCGTCGAACAACTGCAAGCCCTGGTCACCGGCTTGCCCTGGCAGCGCCTGGGAGAAGACGCTGTGATCACGGTGCTGTGATGTTGGTCGCCCGTGCTATGGCGTTCAATTCGTGGATATGCCAGTAGGCGGCTGCCCACCCATCGGGGATGATGACGGCCATGAACGAACCGGTGGATCTGCAGAGCATGGACGAGGCGCAAATGCGCCAGATGCTGCAGCACCTCATGAGCGAGCTCAAACACAAGCAGACGCTGCTGGACAAGCTCAGCTACGAGATGGCCATCCTCAAGCGGCTGAAGTTCGCCGCCAAGACTGAGGCATTGAACGCCGATCAGCGCAGTCTGCTGGAAGACGCGCTCGAAGAAGACCTGCAGGCGGTGGATGAGGAGATCGAGCAGCTGCGCTCGGCTGAAGAGCGCAGCCCACGCCAGCAACCCAAGCGCCTGCCATTGCCGGCACAACTGCTGCGCCAGGAGTTCACACACGAGCCCGAGGTGACTGAGTGCTGCGGCCAGGCCATGCGCCGCATGGGCGAGGATGTGGCCGAGAAGCTGGACTACACGCCCGGCGTGTTCACGGTGCACCACCATGTGCGCGGCAAATGGGTGTGCGCGTGCTGCCAGACGCTCAAGCAGCAGCCGGTCGAGGCGCACATCATCGACAAGGGCCTAGCCACCACCGGCTTGCTGGCCCAGGTGCTGGTGGCCAAGTACGCGGACCACCTGCCCCTGTACCGCCAGGAGAGTATCTATGCCCGTGCTGGGGTGCCGCTGGCACGCTCGACCCTGGCTCAGTGGGTGGGCAGCTGCGGCGTGCAACTGCAGCCGCTGGTCGATGCGCTGCGCCAGGAGGTGCTCGCACACAGCATCGTGCACGCCGATGAGACCCCGGTGCAGATGCTCAAGCGCGGCAGCGAGCGCGATGGCAAGACGCACCGCGCCTACCTGTGGGCCTACACCCCGGGGCGGCACGAAGACCTCAAGGCCGTGGTCTACGACTTCTGCGAAAGCCGCGCGGGCAAGCACGCCTGTGAATTCCTCAACGGCTGGCGCGGCACGCTGCTGGTTGATGACTTTGCAGGTTACAAGCAGCTCATGGGCGAGCACATCACCGAGGCGGCTTGCTGGGCGCACGCCCGGCGCAAGTTCTTTGAGCTGCATGCAGCCAACAAGAGCCAGATTGCCGAGCAGGCGCTGGTGCAGATCGGGCAGCTCTACGAGGTGGAGAGGCAGGCGAGCAATGTCGATGGCACCGAGCGGCTGCGAATGCGCCAGCAGCACAGCCGCCCGATCGTGGCCAAATTGCACGCCTGGCTGAGCGAGCACCGCAGCAAGGTACCCGAGGGTTCGCCACATTTCTTCTGGCTCCGTCACCACCCTTTGGCCAGCATCTCCCGCATGCTCAACCCATTCAGCACCGTGGCGCAGGTTTCCCAGTCCGCATCCTCCACCTTGCTGTACTTCGCATCAAACGGATTGCGCGTGGCCGTGGTGCGGTCTATCAGCTGATTTGCGGCGGCCTCGTCGTTCAAAGCTACCTGCACCCACACATCTTCCAGGGTATCGGGGATCTGCCCGAACAGGCCATGGATGGCTTCAAGCCGGTCGGCCAGCACCTGGTGCACGCGGTCTTCCACCGAGTCGCGGTAGCGCAGGTTGGCGATCCAGATTTCACTGCGGGCCTGGCCAATGCGCTGGATGCGGCCTTTGCGCTGTTCCAGCCGGGTGGGGTTCCAGGGCAAGTCGATGTTGATCAGCGTGCCTAGCCGCTGCAGGTTCAGGCCCTCCGATGCTGCATCAGTGCCTAGCAGCAGCTTCAGGTCACCCTCGCGCACCCGCTTTTTGAGCACATTGCGGTCGCAGCGCTGAAACCGCCCATCGCGCCAAAAGCCCGAACGGTTGCTGCCCGCGTACAGGCCAATGTCCATGCCCGCGAACTCTGGGCGCTTGGCCATTTCATCGCCCGTCCAGCGCACCGTGTCGTAATACTGTGAGAACAGGATGCAGCCGCGCTCCAGCCAGCTCTCGGAAACGCCCGGGTGGGTGCCTAGCAAGTAGCCGATCAGCGCCTCCAGCTTGGGGTCGTTGTTGCCGCCTTGCTTGAGCAGGTTCAGGCAGCGTCGCAGCGAATCGATTTCTTTATCGGTGAAGTTTTTGAAATCGCTCGCCCCTTGCGGTGGCCGTCCGACCTGCACCGGTGCCTCATCGTCGGCGTCATCATCGTCTTCGTCGTCGGGGGCATCAGGCTCCTCGCCCAGCAGCTTGGCCACAGTGCGCCGCCCGGCTTCCATCGAACTGCCCAAGCGCCGCAGCAGCAGCGTTTTGAAAAACCCCGCACCTTTCACCCGTTGCGCCAGTAGCTGTGAAAACTCTTCCGCCTCCACATACGCTTCACGCAGGTAGCTGCCTAGAACCAACGCACCTTCGTGGTCTTCGCCAAACAGTTTCACCGTCACCTTGGGCAGAAAGTAGCTGCCCGTGGCGGGGTTGATAGTGGCCTCCAGGTAGGCCCGAGTGCGGCGCACAATGCAGCGCAGCAGCGGGTTGTAGTGGGCACCGTACTCAGGCAGCAGGCCGTTTTGCAGCTGCACGCGCTGAATCGCGGGAGAGAGCTGATTCAGACTCTCAGGAGGGAATTGCCAACGCGTGTCTTCGGCATCCAAGCTGCGGCGAATGCGGTCAAAGGCCGGGTTTTCAAACTTGGAGGGCAGCGGATCGCGCACAAACTCCCAGCCCTCACGCAGATCCGCTGTCGGCACCTCCGCATCTCCAGTGGCGATATCTAGGCAACGGCTAGGCTGATACCAACGGCTGGAATGCGTCCAGCCACCCAGCACACCATCATTGCCCTGCGAAAGGATGTGCAGCAAATCCCAAGCCTCCACCGGATGCAGCTGCACCGGCGTGGCTGTGGCCAGCAACATGCTTTTGGTCTTGGGGCCTATCTCGCGCAAAAAGGCCATCAGCTTGTTAGGCTCGGCGCGCTCGTTGACTTCATCGGCATCGGCGTCCACCTTGGGCACCTTGCGGCGGCGGGCGCGGTGCGCTTCGTCCACGATCACGCAGGTGTAGCGACGGCTCAGCAGCTGCCCCACGGCTTCAGACAAGCCGCGCACCACCAGCCCTTGCGACACCAGCCCAATGCGGCGCGGGCACTTGCCCAGCGACTTGGCGCCCTCTGACGGGTACTCCAGGTCGTTCTCGTCCACCCAGGTCTTGCCTGTCCAGCGGGCCGATGGCAGGTCCAGCAACTCCATCAGCTCGTCCTGCCACTGCTGCAGCAAGGGCTTGGGCGCCAGCACCAAGATCGGCCCGCCCTCGGGGTCGTCCAGCGCCATCAGCATGGCGGCCATGGCCAGTTGCACCGTTTTTCCCAGACCTACCTGGTCGGCCAACACCAGGCGTGCGCCACCCAGGCGGTGCCGCTCCAGCGCCAGCCGGGCAAAGTATTTTTGGTGCGGCCACAGGCCCTGCTCGCGGCGGTACACCGGTGCCTCCACGGCCACAGCAGCAGCGACCTGCGTGGGGTCTGGCATTGCGGGCAGTTGCGCTGGCTCGATGACCGTGCGGGTGATGATGCGTTGCACATCCTGCACGATGAAGGGGCAGCAGGATAGGTCCACCGCTCGCGGGTCGTTCCACAGCGCGTCAAACTCCGCCTGCACCCAGGCGATGGTTTCGGGGTCGTTGTCTTCCCACAGCAGCTCGTAGTTCAGCTTCCAGGCCGACAGGCTCTCGTTCACGCTGCCCATGAAGGCGGTGGCCGTGCCATCGGCATAGCGCAGCACCCCGGCCTTGCCGTGAATCAGGCCAAACGCCGTGTCAGGCAGCACCCGCACTTCCAGCTTGTTGCTGGTCAATGCGTCGTACAACGCCCGGTAGCGCGGCAAGGCTGCGGGCGGGGCATCTTCGGGCCTGCCCGCGCACCAGCTGCGGCGCAGCGCAGCTTGTGCGGCGGCGGCGGTCGCCAAGTCTTGCGGGTCCAGGTCAGAGTTGCAGATGATGCGCACTGGCCCGGCCACACTGGCCAGTGCCTCACCCGCCACCTCAAACAGGCTGGATCGAAAGTACCCCGCAATGCGGTCGTAACTGGTGGCGCCGCGCAGGCGCTGGGCCAACACCGATTTATCAAGGCGGTTCAGGCGGCTGGAATGGCGCTGCAGCATGCGATGCCTCTATCAAGCGTGGTCGTTGCGCAACCGCCCGGCCAGCATTCGGGCGGCGTCAGAGTCTGCCACCCACTCGCCCATACCTTCCGCGTTGCCGAGTGCGGCCAGCCATTCCAGCAGGTTCACAAAGCCTTCGCGCCGACCCCAGTAGCCTTGGCCAAATGTGTCGCGCAGGTATTGGCGGCCCGGCTCAGGGCTGTTGTCGTTAACGGCTGTTTCGCGCACGGCAAACAGCAGGTGCCGCAGGGGCGATGCCGCAAACGGGTGCGGACCCGCCGCCGCCACACGGCCCCTGCCTCGACCCACATTGGTGCCAATTTGGCCTGTAGAGCCCGATCCGTCTTCGCCGACAGCTACCAAAACGCTAGCAGCCAAGGCGCTGGCGCTGGCCACGCGGGTGCCGTTGGCCTTGTCGCTTTTGAGCAGGGGCTTGATGTCGGTCACGCCAAAGCCGCGGGCCAACTCTTCGTACATGCCCTTGCGGCGCTCGCCCCGGCTCTCGATGTCGAGCGAGCGCAGGTAGTAGCGCTCCACCAGGCTCAGGTCGCGCCAGGCGCTTTCCAAACCGCGTGGGATGAGCGTGTCGCAGGCGATGCCCAGGGCGCGTTCAATCACAGCCTGAAAGTCGCTCTTCTCGCCCTTGGCGCGCACGGCAAACACCTCATGCTCCACATCCTTGCCGTCCAGGTTGCCGTACTGCGTCAACACCTTCAGCGCAGCGGCGTAGGCGGCCAGCTGGTAATCGGCATCGTTGAAGTTGGGTTCGCCACCTTCGTCCAGCGCCTGCATGCTGGCAATTTGGCGCTTCACCTCGTCTTCGACCAGCGGGTACACCTCGTCCAGAAAACCGGGCTCGTTGGCCACGCGCTTGCGCAGCACCAGGCAGACGGTGCCTTGCACGTAGTTGCCTTTTTTGATGCCGGCAGAGGTTTCGGTGCTGATGGTCCAGGCGGCGGTGGCTTTGAGACCTGCTGCCCAGAGAATCATGCCCAGATCAGCCCAGACCGCCGGGTTCTGGTGGGTGAACATGACCATTTGCAAGCCGTTGTCCGGCATGTGGCGGGCCAAATTTTTATAAATCTCGACCATTGAACGCCGGAAGTCTTCGCCATCGCCACGCACAGCTAATTCAACACGGGCATCGGGTGTCCATGTAGGGAAGCTGCGCACCAGTTGCTTGTCGTACCACGCGAGAAAAAAATCGCCCAACTCGTGGTAATTCACTGCGTCAGCGTAAGGCGGGTCGGTAATCCATACATCGCACTCGTTACGGAGGTCACGTGCATCGATCACCTGCGTTTCTTTTTGTACGGTTGGCGTTGTTGAATACGTAAAGTCTTTGATCAGCGACTCTTGTAGCAAACCGTAGGATCGGGTGCCAAAGTTAAAAAGCGTGTTCAACGCCTGATTTGCGAAAGTTTGCTCGGTTGAACCGGGGCCTTTGGATTTGTCAGCGTTCCAAATGCATAGCTTCGAATTCCAGTTCGCCTGTACACCTAACTTCAACAACAGAGCCACCCGAGCCTCTTTTGAGGTTGCAACCGCTCCTTGTGACAAATAGCAGCCGTAGGTCAACAACTGCCGTGGCGTAAACAAATGGTGCCAATGCGTCCAGCCGCGTTCGCGAAAAAGGCGGTCTGTTTCTGCGCCACTCTCGGGAATTGCCTTCGATGGAATGAACCCTTCACGCTGCCAATTGGCAAACCGTTCTCGCAGGAACGTCAACACTTGCGCTTCGCGCGCCAGGTCGGCTGCATCGGGCGCAGCGTAGCGGCGAACCAGTTTGGGCTTGCCATCGCGGATAACGGTTTTGGCCCAACGAATGCAATACAGGCGTTCCTGAAACACGTCCTCCGAGCGCGGCACCACGTCGTCATTGGTCCAGCGGCGCAGACCATCGGCGCCGCGCAGTGCCTCCACCGACCAACTCCGGTTCGGATCAAACGGGTCCACCACACGGCTGTCCACCACAGTGGCACCTTTTTTGTCTTTGTACAGCTTGAATTCGGCATCGGAAACGGCCAGAACTTCGGGTGTGAGCCGTTCCGCATTACCTACGCGCGTCCAGCGGGTGACGATGTTGTACTTTTCGGCCACCACCCAACTCGGGGCCAGCGGAATGTAGTAGTCGGAGCCTTCGGGCTTGACCTCCACGCAGTACAAAAACGCTTCGGCGCGTTCGCCCCGGTCGTTGTGTTCAATGCCCCAGTCGGTGATTTGCCGGTCGGCGGCGGCAAAGACCTGTTGCTGCACGCGCGCCACTTCGGCCTGCACCTCGGGGCCACCGCCCAGCAGGTTCAGGCTGGCCCAGGTGAGCAGCCCGGCGACGGGGTTCAGGTCGGAGCCAAAGGCTTCGCAGCCAATGCGTGCCGCCTCAAACGGTATGGAGCCGCCGCCACAAAAGCTGTCGCCCACGCGGGGCGTGTGGCCAAAGGTGCGCTGGCCCAGTTGGTCGATCAGTTCTGACAGGCAGGTGGCGGTGGTGCCCAGGTGGGCGTTGATGTCGGCCCAGGTGGCTGGCGTCGGGCCTGCAATGTTCTCGGGGCGTTCGCAATGCACCAGGCGCTCGGCATAGGGCAAGGCATCGAACTCGGCCCGGTCGGGGATGGGGCGCATGCGCTGTGCATCCAGAGCCTGCTGCTGCTCGGGGCTTAGGGCGTCCCAAATCTGGGTGAAAAGGGCTTCCTTGTCTTCTTCGCTCAGGCCCTGCTTGAGGCCGCGCGCACCAAAAAACTCTTCTTGCACCTCGGGTGTGGCGGCTTCGCGCCAAGCGGCTGCGGGTATCTCGCCCTTGCAGCGCTGCCAGGTGCCATCGTCGTCCATCGTCAGGATTTTGAGGAATATCTCGCGATCCTTTTTGGCGTCGTTGCTGGCAGGCATCAGCATGCCCAGGATGGCGGCGCGCACCAGAATCAAGGGCTTGCGGCCCCACCATTTGCCCAGGCCGGTGAGCGTTTGGCTGGCACCGGCCTTGCGCTCTTTGTAGGCTTCGGCCGATAGGCGGGCAATGGGGAACTGGGTTTCGATGAAAGTGGGCATGAGTTACTTCAAATTTAATAGCTGTTCGCGCTGATGCAGCAAGCGCTAGAGGCCAATTTGGCCTAAAAATCAGGTGGCGGCGGCCCAGTTGTCTAGCTGCAGGCCGGGCACTTTGGCAAATTCGCGGGTGTTGTTGGTGACCAGCAGGGCCTGTTGGCTCAGGGCGTGCGCGGCAATCATGGTGTCGAGTGCGCCAATGGGAGTGCCACGGCGCTCCAGGTCGGCGCGCAGGTCGCCATAGGCCCACACGGCAGCATCGTCAAACGGCAAGATGGTGAGCGGGGCCAGAAACATCTCCAGCGCCTGGCGGTTGCGGGCAGAGCCACTTTTGGCCACGCCAAATGCCAGCTCTGCAGCCACCACGCTGCACAGCCCCACATCGCCCATGCGGTATTGCTGAAAGCGCGCCAGCACGGCGGGGGGCTTGGCGTTGATGATGTAGATGCAGATGTTGGTATCGAGCAGGATCATGGGTTGATCTCGTCCCGCTGCTGGGTGTCAGGCTGCTCGCGGGTGAGCACAAAGCCGGGCTCAAAAGCGGCTAGCCCGGCTTGCAGAGTTTGCCAGGGGTTGTCTGCGGGCAGCAGCAGCACGCCGTTGCCAAAGTGCTTCACCACGACTTCCGTGCCGGTGAAGCGGTATTCCTTGGGCAGCCGCACGGCTTGGCTGCGGCCAGATTGAAAAAGGCGTGCGGTGTCCATGGCGGGCTCCTTGGTTGGTGGATATCAATGGTAGCTACCGCCCGTGATTCTGTCCAGCACGGATTTGATAGCGGAATATTTGCTATATATTCAATAGTTGCTTGCGCTTTTCAAATAAGGGTTAGAGCCCAAATCGATAGCAAATCAGAGCGACAGCGACAGCTGCGAGTGCCCCAGCAGTTCGCGCCGCGCCTTGGGCGAGAGGCCTTCGCCTTTGACAAACGGGTTATCGGCCAGCGCCGCACGCAGCGCCTTGCGCCAGCCTATGCCCTTTTGCATGGCCTGGCCGGTGGTGGCCACGGTCATGGTGTAGAGCCACCAGCGCTCTTCGGGGGCCAGCACCTCCCAGTTGTGCAGTGCGTTGGGGATGTCGTCTGGCGGGGCGTCTTCGACCGCCCAGCACAGAATGCACAGCTCTTTGCCCAGCGATGGGTGCACGGGCACGGGCTTGGCAGGCGCTTTGACAAACTTGGCCACCGGCAGACCGTTGGCGCGCAGGCGGCGGTTGGCTTCGTCCCAAAAGGCGGGGGCCAGGGCCAGCCAGCGGGCGCGGTCGATAACGACGCGCAAGCCGGGAGCGTTGGGCTGGGGCGGCTGCGTGGCGCGTGCGCCCAGGCTGTCCAGGTCGTTGCCCCGGTGCTCGGTGATGCAGATCATGTCGCTGCTTGAGGTGCCTTTGGGCACGTCAATCAAAAAGCCGTGGCGGGCCTCTTCGGGCAAAAAACCCAGGCCCACGACCTTGCGGGTGGTGCTTGCAGAACTGCGTGCCATGGTTATTGGCGCACCTTGGCGGCATTGAAGGCCTGGTTGGTGGCTTTGAGCCAATCCAGCAGTGCTTGGCCGCTGGGGAATGCCAGGCTGCCAATTGCCATGCGCAGGCTGCCTTCGCTGACGATGTCTTGCAGTTTTTGCGCGATGGCTTTGACAGCAGAGGCGTCGTAGCCGCCCTCCAGCGCGCCGGAATATTCGACGTTCTGCTGGCCATCGGCGCTCTCGGCGGTGAGGCTGATGTCATGGGCCATAACTGAGCCCGCTTTCTCCAGCCGCCCAATGGTGTCCCACACGGCTGCGGCGTCGTCGAGCTTGGTTTGTTGCGTCCAGCGGGCTGGGGCGGTGAGGTCAATCGAGGGGCGTTCTACGCCCCCCTGCTGGGGGATGGTGATGCGGATGGTTTCAGAACTGAGGCCGTATTCACTTGCGGTGGCCATGGCGCACACCACGCGGCAATTGGCGGGCACACGGAACGGGCCGTCGTAAGTGGCAATACCCACGCTGGTGGGCGATGAACCATCGGTGGTATAGCGAATGCTGATGCTGTTGGCCTTGGGCAGCGCGAGCAGTTCCACCTCAAAGTGGTCGCCCCGGTTGTGCAACTGGTACTTGAGGCGCAGCTTGGCCGTCCAGTCCTTCACGGGGCTGGTGCGAGCCAGGTCTGCCGGGTCATGCGCCAAGAAGCGGTATCGCAGTGCGGTGGCTTCGAAGCGTGTGGGTGTGGGCACGGGGGATGAGGCAGCAGTGGGCTCTGCGTCGCCCGTTTCAAACACCACGGCGGGGGCGTGCAGGGGTTCGATCTTCAGGTAGGTGTAGCCGGGGCTTTCTTCTTGCACCGAAAGCTCGCGCACCGACACTTCAGGCACGGGCGGTGGAAATGGGCCACGGCGAACGTGGTTGCCTTCTTCGCGCCAGTGGCCGCGCAGCAAACATGCGGCTTTGAGGTCGTCTAGCGCCGAGAGTTTGTGCAGCGGCCAGTTGGTGTTGACGGCAGCGGCACGTTTGAAGTCGGACCAAAGCACCACCTTTGTCTCGGCAGAACCAAAGAGGCGTGCCTCCGCACGGGTGCGGAAACTGTCGTCGTCGATTTTGGTCGTGAACTTTTGTGCGCCTTCCAGGGTGTGGCGCAGGGTAGCTTCGCCGCTTTGGTTGCCCGCAAAGGCCAAGTCGGTGCCGGTGGCACGCAGCGCGCTGTTGATGGAGGGGTAAACGATCTGGTCGAAGGCTTCTTTCAGCGCGGCGGTGAACTGCAGGCCTACGCGGTCGCGCAGGGAGTCAAGGGCGCGCCACTGGGGGTCGTCAGACGGAGTGTTTTCAGAGCGCAATTCGTCTTCAATGCTCTGGAGGGCGCGGGTCTGGCGCGCGGAGTCAAGCACCTTTTGGAAGGTATCGCGCGAACCGGTGAGGAAGAGCACACGGTTTTTGTACTGCTGCTGGGCCCACCAAGCTTGCCAGTCGGCAGAGATGGGCAGCTGGTTGGCCTGACCGCCGGGGCGCACGATAACTAGCGTGGTTTTTTCCAGCTCGATCTGCACTTCATCTGGTGGTGGCAGCACTTTGATGACCTGGTAACAGTCGCGCAGTGAGGGGGCGAAGTACGCCTCTAGGTGCTCACGCAACATGCGGTCCACCGTCTCGGTGTGCAGCGAAAGGGCCATGGAGCGCAACTTGGCAGCCAAGTTTTGCTGGTTCTTGAAGTACAGGCGGCCATCAGCCGAGTTGTGCAGATACCAGGCGCGAGTGGCCAGCTTATCGAGCACGTTGGCCTTGAAGGTAGACAAGTCCCGCCCTGGACGTTGCAGGCAATCGACCAGCTGGTATTCGCGCAGGCCGTGAATGGCGCCCGGCGTGGTGGAAAGCGATGCAACCAAGATCAGCCGGGCTGCATCCGACGCATCGGAGTTGCCGTTGGCCAGGTCGATTTGCTCTACCTCGGCATCGCCTGTGTGGGCGATGTCATGGGCAATGGCTTCGCTCAGCGATGGGTTGATGGTGCGAACTTCAGACGCAATTTCGTCCAGGTTCAAGTCCAGGTCGTAGGGGTGGATGAGGTCGATGGTGGCGGCCTTGCCGGAATTCCACAGGTTGGACACCACCATCTGCATGAGCCGAATCACGCCACGGGTTTGCTGGAAGCCCTCGTTTTCCTTGAACTTGCCGACCAGCTCACGCAGGTCCGGGTGGAAGGGGTACGCATCCAGCACACGGGTGAAAAGCGTTTCGGGGGATGTGGTGGTCAGGCCCATTTGCACCGCTTCGCGCAGCGCTTCGCGGTAGGCCTCTGCCACCTTTTTGACTTCAGGCTCGGGGGCTACTTGCGCAAACAGGCGTTTGCGCAGGATGTGGTACAGCTCATCGCCGTTGGGGTTGACCGGCGTGATGGGCACGGCGATGCGGCGGGACTCAGAGGTGATGCCCTGCACGGCGCGGTTGAAGGCGTCTTCCAACCGCGATTGACCCACACTGAAGTTGGAGCCCGCCAAGTCGGACAGCACAAGGCAGACATTCGGCATGTCTGCCACAGCGACAAAAAGATTGGCCAGCGCGGCTGTGGTCACAACTCCAAGGTCTGCATTGCCCACTGGCACGGCCACAGCGTATTCGAGGTATGGCGGCAGTTCATCCAAGAAAAGCACCAATGGCTCACCGCCTAGCAGCTGCTTCCACGCTTCAGGGCCTGGGGCGCTCAGCAAGGGGGACACGTAACGTGCAAATTGATCCGCCTTGCCCAGTTGTTCTGCAATGGAACCCCAGATACCGCCCGCTGCATCTGTGCTGCGGCCATTGAAGCCCACCACACGGCATGGCCCCAGGGTGGGCGCGGGGTTCTGGTCGCCGGTGAGCACTTTGTTGCGCAGGGCCGGATCGCGTGCCAACAAGCCCAGCGCAATCATGCTGTGCGTCTTACCGCCGCCCATGGCCTGTGAGAGCAGGAACACTGAAGACCCGGCACCCGATCCACCCAAATGCCGGAAAGCCCGATCCACCAGCGTGAGCATGCCGTGGGTGAAGTAGTTCTCTTCGAAGAAATCAGAGCCGTTGACCTCACCTTTGAGGAAGGTGTCGAGGTTCAACACGGTCGCGCGCCGATCTGCGGCGTGCACTGACGGACGGGGCTTGCAAAGGGTGTGGATGCTCATTTGTTGCTTGATCGGTGAGATGCCGGAATCTGGCGATGGTCTTGGACGTGCCTTACGGAGTTGGCTGAAGCCCGCAAGGATCTGACCAACAAATTTTTACGTGGCAGTATGCCAGTCCAAGCCCCTCGAAACACTGATCTTCAATATTGTCATCGCCTCGCCTGAAGATGCAGGCTCTGCTAGCGCACCTTTTGCAGCGCGGGAACGAGTATGTGTGCATGCAAGTATTCGCGCTGAACGACTGAACCCGTTTGTGACCCCAAGTGGTTCTGATGCCATAGATCGCATCAGGTTGTTGTAGTTTGACCCTGCAAAAACATGAAGTCTGGTGAGGGCTCCGCGCCTTGCGATCCAGTTGTATCGGTCTACATGCCCCCGAAGTTTTCAGTTGTCTGCATAGATCCGTCATCAAACTGCAGCACCCGCTCAGGCCAGCGCAGCGCCGCCAGCTTGAAGTCGCGGCCCAAAGGGGTGGCAGCCTTGCGCTCCACCCATCGACCGCCCACTGAGAAATCCACACAGAATACGTTACCTCGCTGGCCGTGCCACGCAAACGGGTGGGTGTTTTCAAACAAGTCCGGGTCACCCTTGCCCACCGCAGCGCGGTCGATCTTGTGCACCCGCCGCCAGTAGTGGCCCACCACCACAGGCGTGGCGTCGGTGTTGCGCAGCCCTCTGCACCACAGCTTTCTGCCAACTTTGCCGCGTGCATGGACAAGTCCGGCGGCGTCACTGCTGAGATGCACGCCTGCATCAGCGCCGAGCACACGCGCCAAGACCAGCAGCTCAACCGCAATTACAAAGCCCTGATGGCTGAACTCACCCCTGCGCGCAAAAAGCAACTGCAAGCCGCCCAGCGCCGGTGGCTGCAATACCGCGATGCCAACTGCCACTTCTACGCCGACCCGGATGGCGGCACGCTGGCAGGCATTGCAGCGGCGGATTGCGTGTTGCAGATGACAGCCAACCGGGCGCGGGAACTGATAGATTTGCGTTAGCGATACAAATGTAAAAACAACACAAGATACCGAGAGAGGGAGATAAAGCGATGTCTATATTTAGCGCGAAGATTGAAGGTGTACCGCAGTTTGTCAGTTACTTTGATGCGCTACTGCGTGCGCTGCATCGTTTGGGTGGGACGACAACGCCTAAAGAAGCCTTTGCTGATATTGCTCAGCATGAGGGCGTGACTGAGCAAGAGTTGGCTCAGAAAACGAAAGATGATTTTTCCAAATTTGAAGTGGGCGTTTCTTGGGCCCGCTTTTATCTCATTAAGGCGGGGTGGATGTACGCACCCAAGCGTGGTGTATGGGCGCTGACGGACAAAGGCAAAGAAACCAAAGTCCTGACTCAAGAAGAAGCTGTTGCGATTTTTAAAAGCGTACAAACCAAGTTCAAAGGCGACGGTGAAGTTGCAGCGCCAGAAAATGTGCAGCCCGAAACAGCGCAGTATTGGTTTGTGGGCGCCATGTGGGGAGACGAGGACCTCACCGACAGCTTTCTAAAAGGTGGCATTTGGCAAAACGGTTACCACGACAAGTTCACTGACGAAGTGCGCAGCATGAAGCAGGGTGACCGCATTGCCATCAAATCCGCATTCTCTCAAAAGCATGGACTGCCTTTTGAGAGCAGGGGGCAGGTGGTCAGTGTCATGCGCATCAAAGCGATTGGTACAGTAACGCGCAACCACGGCGACGGCCGGACTGTAGAGGTCGAATGGGATACGGACTACACCCCTAAGGACTGGTATTTCTACACCTATCGTTCCACAGTGACACGCGCCAAGGTAGAGGATGAAGAGTTGGCACGTCGCTTGGTGAAATTTGCTTTTGAGAAAGTTAAACAAGACTACGACTTTTTTAAGTCGCAGCCGTATTGGCGAGAACGTTTTTTGAGCGCCGATTCAGTAGCAGTTGAAGCTGTAAGCAGCGAAGACCCAGAGGTAGAAGAAGAGCAAAACTTGTTGGCTGCAACCTATGGTGTCGCAGACATCATGACTGAAGGCTGAATCGCACCGGCTTCCGTGGAGGCTCCAACACTTGAGAAGATGGAGCTATGACCAAGTCAAACAAGTTCTCACCCGAGGTCCGCGAGCGTGCCGTACGCATGGTGCAGGAGCACCGAGCCGACTACCCTTCGCTGTGGGCAGCCATTGAATCAATAGCCCCCAAGATTGGCTGCGTGCCGCAGACCTTG
>NZ_BBJR01000083.1 GCF_000739875.1 Comamonas aquatica NBRC 14918 | reverse complement strand
CGCCGCTTAGAACCCCAAACGCTTGGCAGCAGAAAGTGTGCTGACCACATCTGCTGTGGCTTGCGCGAATACCGTGCCTGGTGCCAAGGCATCTTCTGCTTCACGCATGCGCTTTTGGTTGATGAGCTCACCAATACCACCCGCGACACTGTGAAAGTGTTGGTGGCGCCCCACCAGCTCGACAAAGTTGGGGCGCTGTGCCAAACGCTGGCCATCACCATAGATCCATTTGCCCAGCGCACAGCAGTCATCACGCGACAGCGTGGCCACATCCACCGTGCTGCGCTCCTCGATCGCCTGCCGCAGCTTGACCTTCCACTGGCGGTGCGCATCAATGATGGCATCCACATCCACGCCTTCGACCAAGGCCGCAGACTGATGGCCCTGCAGTCTGAACTCATCGACCGTGGAAGCCATCCGCATCGCAACGCGGCGCTGTGCCGTGGCCGCAGCAGCCGTTTGCTCGACCAGCGCAGCATTCGCCTGGGTGTTACGGTCCAGCTCCTGCACAGCTGCACCAATTTGCGCTACACCCAGACTCTGCTCCCGGGCGCCATTCGCAACTTCGTCCAGCAAGGCCTTCACCTGCTCAGCGCTGCCAACGATTTCCTGCATGGTGGCACCAGCCTTGCGCACCACGTCCACGCCCACGCCCACCTCGGTGGTGCTGCGCTGGATCAGTTCCTTGATTTCCTTGGCCGCTTCGGCACTGCGCTGCGCCAGGCTTCGCACTTCGCCGGCCACCACTGCAAAGCCGCGGCCCTGCTCGCCGGCGCGCGCGGCTTCCACCGCCGCATTCAGCGCCAGGATGTTGGTCTGGAAAGCGATGCCGTCGATCACCCCGATGATTTCGCCAATCTTGTTGGACGAAGTCTGGATCCGCTGCATGGTATCGACCACAGAGGACATGACCTGCCCGCCTTGCTGGGCCGTGGCCGCATTCTCTTGTGCAATGTCCGAGGCACGGCTGACCGAATCAGCCGTCATCTGGATCGTGGAGGTCGTTTGCTCCAGCGCGGCAGATGACTCTTCAAGGGCAGCCGCAGCTTGCTCGGTGCGTCCAGACAAGTCGTTCGTGCCCTGCGCAATTTCTGCGCTTGCTTGCACCACTTGGTCACTGGCATCCTGCACCAGCCGCACCGTCTCACCCAGCGCTGTTTGCATGTGCCCCAGCTCACGCATCAGATCGGCCACCTCGTCCTTGCCCCAGGCATTGACGGACGTGCGCAGATCGCCCAGGGAAATATTCAACAGCGTCTTGCGCAGCAGCTTGAAGCCACCGAGCATCGATCGGTAAAAGCCCATCAGCATGTACACCGCCAGCAGCAGGCCCACACAGGTCACAGCCACCGCGATGGCAATGCTGGTGCGCAAGGACTCTTGCCGATGCGCCAGAAGGTCATCCAGCACCTGCAGGTTGTGCAGCACCTGCTCGGTTTGGGCCTTGAGCACCCCGGACACCATGGCAGCGTAAGCCTTGTCGTCCCCTTGTACATCGTCGGCTGATGGGGGGAATGTCGATCGGATCGTAGCCAGCATCGTGGACAGGGCCGACTCTCCATGCTGCTTGAGCTCTCTCGCATGCTCTGGCGCATGCTCACGCACCTTCGCCATGTGATCCGCCTGTCGCAGGCGTTCTTGCTCCACCACTGCCAACAGGCCCTGGAAACGGCTGGAAGCGGCTGGCGCCATCGCGCCATTCAAAAGCGCAGTACGGCCAAGCCCGCGCAACTCACCCACATCGCGCAGCAGATCAGGCGTGAGAATCATCGTGGCACTCACCAGATGAAATGTCTCAATGCTGGGGTCCAATGCCAAGCGCGACCCATCGGTCACCCGATCCTGCAGTTTGGCCAACTCCGTGGTCAGGGTATTCATGGCAGGAAACAACGCCTGGGGATTGCCAGAGGCGGCCTTAGCGCTTTGACTGGCCCGGGTCACGGCCTCCACCAATGCAGTCGTTTCAAACTTCTTGCCCAGCTCTTGGTCAAGTGCTTTGAGGCGATCCAATTCTTTGAAAAAGCGGTTCTGTGCATCCTGGACGCCGGAAACCCCATCACCCAGTGCAGCACTCCGGGCCAAGTAGCGCCAGTCTGCCGCCGCATCCATCGCCGTAAACACGGCCACACCATAGCGGACCCCTGCCCGCTCTTGCGCCACAAACTCCAGGTCGTCACGCTTGCTGTTGCCGTAGGCAATCAACAGCCAAACCAGTGGCAGCAAAAATGCTGCAGAAATGAGAGCAATCTTGGCCGGAAACTTCATCCGCCCCATCAAAGTTGCAGCAGGGCGCCAGATGGTTGAATTGAAAAAAATCATTAACGAACACTTTTTGTTTGGCCATCCCAATTATTCGCCATCTGTAACAGAATCGTAAAAATCGCCCACCTGAGCGCACGCTTATGTTTTGCGCCGCTCACTGCTCCTGAAAGTTGAGTTTCACGGGGCTGATTTATCAGCAAATGTTTCCCTCCCTCTGTAAACAGGTTGGCGCAACACGTGCTGGGCGCACGCTCCTAAAAGCTACTGCCCCACCATTCACGTTCGGCTAGGCAGCACATCGCGCTATGCGTGCACAAGCCCGCAGTCATTGGCACCACCTAAAACTGTATGCATGCACAGCCATCATCATTTAGCCACCCTCCCCGTGCACATCACCGGATACCGATCGCGCAGGCACAAAAAAGCCCCGCAATGCGGAGCTTCGACGTTCTGGCGGCAATCTGCTAACGGGCAGCCCAGGCCCAGCAGACATTCAACTGCCCACGGCGTCCTTCGTGCACTTCTTGGTGAAGCTGGCCTTCGCAGCTCCAGCCAGCTTCTTGTCAGCGGCTGTCACCTCACAGGCCGCTTTAGCGTCCTTCTCGCACTTCTTGAGGAAAGAGTTCTTTGCCGCGCCGGCCAGCTTTTTTTCCGTGGCGGCTGCAGTGCAGGACGGATTGGCAGCCCAAGTGATGCCAGAGAACATCGTGGCAAGGGCGAACACAACAACAGAGGCTTTACGCATAAGGTGCTCCAGATTGGGCTTGTGGTGGCGTAAGCATAGTTGGATCAAAGGCTATGCGCAGAAGAATTTGTGTGAGATGAAGGCGACAGTTTGTGGGCACCATTCGGAGAATCTAGGAGCCCGGCTACCAGCTGGCCAAGGCCGGGGTGATGCTGCTGGACCTGACCTCCACCACCATCCAGGTACAAGGCGATCTGCTGTTTGACGCGCCGGTGGTCAAGCGCGACCACAGCAAGCTGATGGAAGCCATGGACAAGATCAACGAGCGCTACGGCAAGGCCACGGTGCACATCGCCAGTACCGGGCGCACACAAGAGGATGAAGACGGGTGGCGGATGAGGCAGGAGAGACGCACGCCCAGGTACACCACCAAGCTGGATGAGATACCGATTGCGCGGGCGTGAAAAAGTCCTGCAAAAAGGGGCTTCGGAATGCTTGCGGCTAATCGCCACGCGCCAATACAGGTTGCGGCTTTAATAAATCAGTGAAGATGCGTCCTATGATCACAGGACGGCAGCCGCTAGAAGACTGCAGAGTGAGGTGTAATTGCCTCAATTTGGTGAGCAGGATGCCAAGAATCAGCGTATAGGGTTATGGCTGGATCAAGATGCGGTAGCTCCGTGGGAGTAGTACCGCGCAAACGAACCCCGATAAAGACAGCCGTCAAACCTGTCCAATCCCAAGTTCAGAAGGCCAAATATCCACAAATTTAAAACAGGAGCCTATGTAATGGCAGAGCCAAAAAAACGACGCGGCTATTGCGGAACTTGCGGTGGGGTGACCTTCTCCAGCGACGAGGAGCCGTCGACGCTTGAAATCCCTGATTTTCTCAAGAAGCAAGAAAACACCCCTTTGCTAGTTGAAGCCGCGCCTCCACCGCGTTCCAGTACGTCGCCAACTATTCATGGCACACCTGAGCAAATGCATGACCTTTCCCATAAAAAGTAGAGTTCTTAGCTTTATCAAAAATGAAGGCAAGGCGCTAAGAACTCCACTAAACAGTGGGCTGACATCAGCATTTGCGACTTCGTTTTTCGGCACCTATTCAACAATAGCTACCCATGAGTACGAATGAAGTTTCTATAAAACTCTGAGGACTTCATCGGCGAGACTGCCCATTTGTACTTTGCGCCGCTGCGCTTGCATAGCGCTTGATCCATCTGACGATGGTTGTATACATAGTGTTTGAAGATCCGGGATTCAAATTGCTTGTTCCACATTGGCGCACTACTAAATTTATAAAAAAATCTGTCAAGTAATGCTGCCTCACAATCTCGATAAGCGTTTGGACTTCCATTCACTCGCGGAAATGCAAGACAAACCTGGAACGAAAAATCACCAACCAGCTCTTCGAGCTCTCTGACCCAGGACCGGTGAGCATTGATGCGTTGACTAAATCGCCCTTCGCCAACATAAAGCGTTGGTGATTGTCCGGTCGGGTACTGAACACAAAAATTCCCGTTGAGCCGAAGGACGTACACCGCTCTATCGAGGTCTTTTTCCTTAATCCCCAATGCGTCAAGTTTGGGGAGAGTCGTCCTTCTCCAAGTCTCGTCAGGGTCCCAGTCGAAGCGATGCCAGTTGAGAGCTACGTTTACCATATCGATGATTACAAGTTGTCACTTGAAGATTAGGTTAGACCTCGCGAAGTTACAAGCTCGCTTTCGCACCTTCGCCTCCTAGCAACACTTACTCTGCTGGATCTGCCACCGCTGCCTGTTCTTTCGCTGCCGTATCTGCCGCCGGCGCCAAAGTTTTAGCGTGGATCACTGGCCAGGCTGCGCGGCAGGTTCGCGCATCAACGGCGTGTCCATCAGCTTTTGATGCCAGCTCTGTATATCGCTGGCTGCACTGTCCGAGTAGCTGGTTGGCGGTTGCGGCGTAGTCGCGGACGGCGGTGGAGGAAGCTGTGGCAATTCGCACATTGGCTTCACGGAGCTGGTCGCGCAGCCGGCCAGCATTGCGCTGGGCAGCAGCAGCAGCTTCAGCCAGGCGCGCACGTTCTTTGATGGAATCATTCAGGGCCTCTTGGTAGTTCAGGTGGATGGCTTGGGCGGTCTGGTGGATGCGGTGGTCCACGGCGCGCTTTTCTTCGCTGACCTGCAGCCGGTAGTCGCTGGCCTGCAGCTGCACCTCGGCCACCGCGGCAGCCATCCGGGCGTCTTGGAACACCCAGACAAGGAGCCCAGCCACCAGTGCCAGCAGCAGGTGGGTGAAAATGCCCACCCTACTCATTCCAGCCCCCATCCAGGCAGAAGCCTGCATTCGTGTCGGCCCGGTCTTTGAGCCCTGGCAGCACGGTCAGCACGCCCTTGACCGTGCCCTTGTTCCACTTGGGGTTCTCACGGCAGGCGCCCTGCACGTCCCCTGCGTTGGCTTTGCGCAGCATCGTGCTGGCGGCCAGCGCGCCATCGCCCTTGTTGTGGATGAAGTCCAGGAACGTGGCCTGGGTGATGGCGTCGTAGCTGGCCCAGTAGGCAAACAGGCGCTTTGCCGCGCGCTCTGCCTGTAGATACCGTCCCTTTTCCAGCTCGTAGCAATCGGCCGGGGTGTACCACTTGCCGGCGACCACCCCCGCGCCGGTGATGCCGTTGCAGACCGTCAGCGGCTGGCCGCGGCCCAACGTGTCGATGTAGGGCGTGCCCACGTGCTTGCCACTGGATTCGTACAGGTGGCCCATGAGCATGGCGATCTTCACTGCATCGCTGGTGCCGGCATCACGGGCCACGGCCTGCACGTAGGGGTCTGCTGCCGCGGCTTGCACCTCGGCCCGCGCCACCTCGCCCTGGTGCTGGGCATAGAAGGCGCCGCCTCCGCCTGTGAGCATGGCCAGGGCCAGCAGGCGCCCGACGATCCATTTCTTGGACTGCTGCATGTCACTTCTCCAGCGATTCCAGCGGCAGGCCTGCGGCAGTGCGCGTGGCGTCAATCTTGGCTTGGCGACGCCATTTCCAGACCAGGTGTGCAATCTGCAGGCTGATGAAAAACAAGCTGGCGAATACCACCCAGGTGTTGCCGGCAAAACCGAGAAAACTGCCTTCGGTGACTGGCGCCATGCTTGCCGCAGCGCCTGCGCCTCCTGCTGGAGCAGCCTGCAAGCCCGCTTTGAAAATATCGTGCTTCTGCTCGGCACTGATGCCGTTGGCCATGCCCAAAAGGGTCTTGATGTGTTGGACAAGTTCGTACATTTTTCGGGCGTAAAAAAACCGCCCGAAGGCGGCGGTTGGGGGGACTGCCTTCTGGGGGGCAGTGTCTCGGCCTGGGCCAGGAATGCCTAACCCTAGCCGGGGCGCGAAGAAGGCCAGTCCGCCAGAAAGCGATCTGTGCAAGTGCGCAACACAGGCAGCGCGTGTCGTCACAGCTGCACGCCACGCCGCTGTTAGCATCTAAAACCAGCAAACATGGAGGAATCTATGAGCTGGTATGTCTATTCCGAGCTAGTGCCCATCGACTTCAACTGGGACCTCCTGCCCACCGTCGAGAGTGTGGCAGTCACCCTCGCAAAAATTGAAGCAGAAAACCTGGTTCGTTATGGCGAGGACTCCAGCCCTGGGCTCTCGTACAGCGAATTCATTGACCTCTGGGAATCCGCCAAGATTGCCGCCGCTGAGGTGGGCTGGGAAGGCGACTTTAGGCACCCACCCTGCGTGCTGTGGCAACCGGTCGATGACGCCTTGCGTCCCGGCTTCGTGTTCAAGCAAGACAACAACGGCGATACCTTTGTGGTCAGCCCGGTTCCCCTGCCCCATCTCGAGGACTGAGGATTTCGCAACGGCGCCACCCCTCGCCGGAACACTTACGCAGGGGCTGCGGCCGATTGCGTCACGCTGCCGCTGATCTGGGCCGATGCCGACACCATGCTCCAGGCCGATGCGGTGCGCTGCGCGGCGGTGGCCAAACCGATCTTGGCCGCATCCAGGCGCGCGTTGTTGGTCTGGATGGCCGCATCGGTGTTCAGCTTGGCCGTCTGCAGGCTGATGTTGGTGATGGCGTCGTACTGCTTGACCTCGGCCTCCCAGCGGCGCATGAAGCTGTTGGCCTTGGCCTCCACCGCATAGGCGCTGACGCGGTAGCCGTCCACCAGGATGGCCGATTGCTTGGCCGCGGCATCCATCTTGGCCACCTCGGCAGACAGGCGTGCTTTCCAGGCGTTCCACTCCATTTCCTTGGCCGACAGCTTGGCCTGGGTCTGGGCAATGGCCACCCGCGCCGCCTCGGCCTGGGCGCTGACCTTGGCGCTGAAGGCCTGCACCTGCGACTTGTAGGCGTCTTGCTTGAGCCCCTCGGCCTGGATGCTGGCCTTGTGCAGCTCCACCTTGGCGGTCTCGGCATTGGTGGCCGCCACAAAGGCGCGGATCTGCTCGGCCCCCACCTGAATCTTGGTCTGCTCCAGGCTCACCAGGGTTTGGGCCGCCTGCACCCGGGCCTTGTAGATCTCCACGGCCGCCATGCGCCCTTCGATCTCGGCCTTGTAGCGCGCCACCAGCGATTCGTTGATCTGGGCCTTGGTCTGCTCGGCCGACAGCAGTGCCTTGAAGACCTCGACCTTGTTCATCTCGGCCTTGATGACCGTCTCATAGGCCGTGGCGTAGGTGCGGTAGCCCTCCAGCAGCGCCTTGTACTGCTCGATGCGCCCGTTGTACGCGGCCAATCCGTTCTCGGCCGCAGCCTTGGCCGCCTCAAACGCCAGCTGGTCCAGCTTCAGGGCCTGGTCCATCAACTGGCCCTCCAGCAGCAGCCCCTGCTGGATCGCATCCTTGACGTTGGACTGCTCCAGCTCGGCCTGCTTGATGGCGATTTCTCGGGACAGCTCGGCCAGCTTGTCGTGGTACTCCCGGCGCGCATCGGCCAGCTGGCCGGCCAGCACGCCCGAGGGCAGCGGAAAGCCCAAGGCCTCGGCCGCGCGCATCACCTCCTGCTCGCGGGCCAGCGCCACGCGGGTTTCCCGGTCGCGCGCCCGGTCCCAGATGGCCTGCTCCACCGCCGGGTTCAGCCCAGTGCCGCCTTGGATGCGCGCGGCGATGATCGCCTTGAGGCTGTTCAGCAGCTGCGAGGCATAGCCCGGCGCCCGGCTGAACGCAAACGGCGCAGGCTCCAGCAGCTGCAGCTGCGGCACGTCGTCCAGCTTGGCCAGCCAGTCCTCATGCAGCTCCACCCCACCAAAGGTGTGCGTGGTCAGCGACAAAAAGGCCGGAGCATCGGGCAGCTGCACATCAGGGGCATCGGGGATGGCCACCTCCCCCACTTGGGGCAGCGTGGGCACAGCCCCAATCACAATGCTGGGGGCAGTGCCAAAGTTCATGGACGGCGCTGGTTGGTCAAAGCCGTCCACCACCACATCCGGCATGTCCGCCAGATCCAGCGCACCGGGCTGGTCGCCTGGCTCGGTGAAGGCCACCGTGGGCATGGCTGGCAAATCTGGCACCTCTGGCAAGGTGGGCGCGGCCATCGTGGCCCAGCTCACACTGATGGTGGGCGGGGCGTAGATGCTGGCATTGAGCGCATCTTGCATGGACGTGGCAGCCGCAGAGGCTTGCTCGGCCAGCGTAATCGAGCGCTGGTACTTGTCCTGGACGATCTCGGCTGGGCCGTTGAATTCAAATTCTGTTGCCATCTCAAACTCTCCGTGTCTTGGACTTGGCCGTCAGTACCTCGATGCGGTCCAGGCAAAAGGCCTGGCCGTCCGGGGTGCTCAGACCAAACCCCATGTAGTTCTCGCGGATGCCCCGGCCCACCGGGCAGCGGGTTTGCTCGCTGTCGCGCAGTGCAAAGGGGTAGCGCCAGACCTGGGCGGCCGGGCCGTACACCGCAAACTCGGCCTCGCCCTGCCCCTGCATCGACAGGTAGACCATCTCGATGCTCTGCTTGAGCGTGGATTCACGCACCGTGGCCGGCAGGCGCAGCTGGGCCACGATGGGCGCTCCATGGTCGGTGTCGCCCCCGAAGGCAAACAGGCCGGCGGCGCTGCCCCCATGCGTGGGGGTGATGCTCTGGAATGCATGGCCGCTGTACTCGGAGACAGCGCCAGTCAGGGTGTTGACGACAAACATGGAGGCCCCTCAAAAAGTGAAAAAGTCACGTTCGCCCAGGCCCTCGGGCCACTCCAGCACCGTGGCGGCGTCACGGATTCCCGCCTCGCTGTCCAGCAAGAAACGCCAGCGTTGCCCCGTGACCAAGGAAAACTCCAGCAGCATCCCGCCCGTTTCTGGACAGTGGGCGTATTGGCACTGAACGGCGACGTTGTCCAACGCAATCACATCCAGCAAGCTGTCTTGGGTCACGTCGATAAAGTCGCTTTGCGCTTGGAACTGGGTATCGAAGCCACCCACGGGCTCTGTGCGCGCCAGATCGGCCGTGTCCACCGCGCGCAGCAGCTCCCCATCGCGGGTGATGGCGGTGCCCAGGTTCGCGTAGCCGGCATACCTCTGTGGCGGCATCCAGGGCGTCACGTCCACCTCAATGCGGTGGCGGCCATACAGCAGGCAAACCTTTGCGGCCGTGGTGGGCACGGCGCTAGAGTGCGTTTCCTGCACAGCGCCCTGCACATAGGAGCGCGTCGAGTGGTGCGTCAGGGTGACGATGGTTTCCACATAGGCGGTGACATCCGCGGCCGGGTCACGCAGCAGCACATTGCGGGAAGCCACGCGCGTGGTGTAGTCGGTCACCGAATCACCCGATTGCGACTCGCTGCCGCGCAAGAGGTTGTCGCTAAAGTTGCCCGTGTGTGTGGCCTGCAAGTCTGTTTCGTAGGTGATCAGCTCCAGGCCGCTGCTGTATGTGCGCGTGATGCGGTTCACTGCCTGCACCTGCGAGCTAAAGCTGCCACTCTGGAGGCTGATGGTGGCTTCGCCGGAAATCAGGCCTACCCCGACCTGTGGCAGTCCATGACCTGCCCTGATCACGTCCGTCGTTTCAACGTCCACCACCGTCGGCAGGCTGTAGTGGTGGGTGTAGCTGCGGTTGACCTCCTGGTCATAGGTCAACAGCTGGCCAGTGGCGTCCACTCCTTCCAGCAGCCTTTGCACATCGCGGTAGTTCTTGCTCAACGTGAACCCACAGACGTGGGAATGCTTGGCCTCCATCGCCACTTCACGGTCACCGTTGGACAAGGTGCGCAGCAGTGTCACCTTGGACAGACGCTGCGGGTGCGGCCAGAACTGCTGACTGATCTGTACCCCAAAGCGGCTGGTCGCCTCGATGCGCCCGTCCCTCAGCCGGGCAATGGTCGGCGTGCACGCAGATGCCAGCTCACCCAATGGCGCAGCGGCGTGCGCCACAAAGCCCGCCTCAGTCGCCGCAAACACCTGGGCCTCGACATCGTTGTCGGTGTAGGTCGTGGGCAGCGCCTCCGTGGAAAACCGCTGCGTGGAAAACTGCGCACCATCGGCAAATCGCGTCACCCGGATCGCTGGCCACAGATCGACCATGACCTCAAAGTAATCGGGCGCGTAGACCAAGTCACCCAGGTACGACTTGAGCGGGCCGGTGGTTTTCATCACGGACAGGGCCAGATACTGCCCCTGGGGCGATGACACATGGTAGGGTGTGCGCGAATCGGGCAGGCGCATCACCTCCAGGAAATCAGTGCCCAGCGGCACTTGGGAGTTTTGCACCTCGATCTGCCGGTCCACCACGTTGGTTGCAGGCCCAGCCCCGTAGGGTGGCGGGGTCAACTGCCCCAGCTTCTGCTTGAACACGAACTGCGCGATGTAGCTTTGCCAAGACAACACATCCACCCCGATGACGGTGCCTGCCGCCGTCACATGGGTGATGTACCCGCTCACAGGGGGAACGAACACGTTGACGTGCCCGAAGCGCCCGGCCCCCGGGGCCACATACAGATAGCGCCAAACGCCACCCACGCGCAGCGTCTTGAACCTGGAGGCGGCCAGATCGGCCGGATCAAACTTACTCTCGTCGCTGTACTGGGCAAAGATATTGCGCAGCGTCCAGGTGGCCGACGACTGGCCCTGCGCCGTGGGTTTGTTGACCAGCAGCCAACGCTCACCCAATCTGGCCACACCAAAAAGAATGCCGCTTTGGACGGCCTGGTCCTGCACAGCGCCCGCGGGCCACACCTGCATGATGGCCTGCACCCCTACAACGTCAATACGGTAGGGCGTTGTTGCATAAATCGTTGCTCAGCAAGCGGTAGGCTTGCGGCATGAGCCACTCCCGTAAGCCCCGCTACCGCACCACAAACTGGAAACAGTACAACGCAGCTCTCAAGGCCCGCGGCTCTTTGACGGTGTGGCTGGACAAGCGCATGTGTTGGTTTGCCGCTGCAAGCGGCAAACGCGGGCGAAGCCCGAAGTTCTCGGATGCTGCCATTCAATTCTGTTTGACGCTCAAGAACCTGTTTGGCTTGGCGCTGAGACAAACTACAGGCTTGGTGGAGTCGGTGCTGCAACTGTGTGGCCTTGCCTGGTCCTCTCCAGACTTCAGCACCCTGTGCAGGCGGCAGCGAGATTTGGATGTCCAGATTCCGTACACCCGCAGTAAAGCAGGCTTGCACCTGCTGGTTGATTCGACAGGCATCAAGTTTCTGGGTGAAGGCGAGTGGAAATGCAAAAAGCACGGCGCTGAATACCGTCGTCAATGGCGTAAGCTGCACATTGGTATCGATGCGGATACCTTGCAGATTCGGGCCATCTGCGTGACGAGTAATAACGTCAGTGATGCCTCAGTGCTCAGCGACTTGCTGGAGCAACTGCCGCCCGATGAAACGCTTCAAAGTCTTATCGGTGATGGCGCCTACGATACACAGCCCGCCTATGAAGCGGTCATCAGGCACGGTGCAATCCCCATCATTCCTCCCCGCAAGAATGCACGAGTGCGCAGGGGTGCTGTGTTCGAGCGCCGCAATGCAGCGATTGCTGCGTGCAGGCGGCTGGGGCGAAGTATATGGAAACGCTGGATTGGCTACCACCGGCGAAGCTTGGTGGAAGCCAAGATGAACTGCATCAAACGTTTGGGCGAGCGGGTGATGTCCCGCACCTTTGAACGCCAAGTGAACGAGCTGCATATCCGAGCAGCCATCTTGAATCGATTTACTGAACTTGGCCGTCCTCAGACGGCAGCCGTGGCATAGCCACGGCTGGGGGTTGGGGTCACTCGCCTCAAATTGGATTTATGCAACAGCGCCCAGGCGGACAAGAAGCATTACGGCACTGTGCATCGGTCAGCATTGGCGGTTCCCCGGTTAAGAGAAGTCAGGTCGTTCCCCGGCCGCACTGATCCGCATTAAGCACTGCTCTATAGAGAAACGTGAGCTTTGAGAGCTAGCTGTTCCCCGATTTTTGGCAGCGTTCCCCGGTTAACGGCCGAAACAACGATTCGTTCCCCGGCATGTTCCCCGGTCTAGGCTTGGCTGTCAATGTTCTTCGCTGTACTTCTGTGCTGCGTAAGCTACTGATTTAGCAAAGAAAAAGGCCGCCAAGTGTATGTCCTTGGCGGCCCTTGTTTGAGGGTATGGTGGAGCTGGCGGGAATTGAACCCGCGCATTTCCGAACAAAAACAATAACTTATCCAATTTCGTGTGAATCTGGTGTGATTGCCTCAAAGGCTAGATACAACGCTGCACAACAGCACACAACCCAACTGAATTCAATTCCGCATTTCTCAATTGAATCGCCGTCCGCAAGCCACTGCCAAAACACGCACCCGGGCATTCAAGCGTGGAGATCTGGACATCAAGCGCTTCACTCCCCATGACACGCGAAGCACAGCCAAGGGTCACCTGCGCAACATGGGTATCTCGCGCGAGATTTCTGAAATCGCTTTGAACCACAAGCTCAAGGGCATGGAAGCTGTCTACGATGTCCGCGAGGAAATCCCCGAGCGACGCCGCGCACTGGCGCTCTGGGCTGATTTTTTGCAAGCCTGCGAACAAGGCACACAGCCGCCCCAACCTCACTCCGGCAAAGTTGTTCACTTGCGACGGGTGGCGTAAAGCAAATCGGAGAGGTTGTTTAGACTTTTTCAATGCTCTCAGCCACCCTTCTCTGCCTGGTCGTCGGCATGAGCGACTGCTACAACCAACAATAAAAAAACCCCCGTCCGTTTGCACGGGCAGGGGTTTGAACTTGGGTCACGCTAGCGCTTAGTACGCCCAGCGCAACTTCACATTTGCAGAGTGGTCGCGACTACCGCCGCCAAACTCGCCGTTGTAGCCCAGCACCAGGGCGGCACTGCGGCTCAGCTCCATCTCCGCTTGCAGGCCCACCAAGGCAGTGTTACGCGCCAGCGGGGCGCCCGCCACGGTAAAGCTGCTGCTGCCTTCAAATGCCATGGTGCGATTCTGGCTCAGGCTGCCCCAAGCATGGCGCACACCCAACGATCCCCGCACGCGGGTGCTTTTGCCTGCCAGCTTGAAGTCGCTGTGCGCACGCACGCCCAGCGTGGTGCTGGTGGTGGTGTCATTGCTGCTTTGGCCGTGCAGTGCCGCAAAGCCGCCGCTTTCCTGAAAGCTGCCCACGCGCTGCTGGCTGATGTTGATGCCGGCAAAGGGTTCCACGCCCTGCTTGCTGTACTGCCCCATCGCATAGCCCACCTCACCAAACAGCTGCAATGTGTTGGCGGTGTAGTCGGCTTTGAGGTTCTGCCCCAAGCTTGCCACGCTGCGCTGGCTGTCAATACGGTGGTGGGTGTAGGCCAGGCCGCCCATCACATTGATGCGGTTCATGCCGTGGCTAAAGCCCTTACCGGTGTAGACCGATGCGCTGTAGCTGCTGATGTCTGCCGATGCATCGCGGCTTTTAACTTCCGCATCTGCACTGGTGTAACCCAGCGAGCCGCCCACGCGCCAGCCGTTGCTGCCCACTTCTTCGTCTGCCCCCAGGAACAGGCCATACACGTTTTGCTTCACACCGGGCGCATTGCTGTTGCCATCCAGCGTCTGGCGGTGGCCGACCACCTCTACCCACGCAGGCAGCGCTTTGGATGTGGGCCATGCCGACGCGGGCAATGGGCCGTCAGACTGCGCAATCGGCGCGCCCGCACGCAGGCCGGCGGTCAGGTTGTTGTGCAAACGTGTTTGGCTGATGCGCGAGGCATGGCCACTCAGACTGGGCAAGCTGCCTTGCACACCGGCGTGGCTGTCGCCGGAGAGCTGAGCGAAGACCGCAGGTGGCGCACCGTTGGGCAGCCCCAGCACAAAATTATGCAAGGCGCTGCTTGTGGGCATGCCTTCCAGGGCCTGGGCTACTACGCGCTGGTTGCCCGTCTGTGCCAAATCGGCAAAGGTGACAGGGCGAGACGGTGTGACGGTCTTGCGTGTCAGTTTCAGGTCGACTTTGGTGCTATCGGAATAGTCCGCCGTAGCGGTCAAAAACGCAAAATTGGCAGCAACATTAGCAAACCTCCCCGTAACGGACTGCGCAGACACCACGGTGTACGTGCGGTCTGCGCCATTGAAGTTGAGCGACTGTCCATCGACTTGGAGCGTGCCATCCAGGGCCGCCATGCCGCTCACCGAAAGCTTGCCCGCCTGGTTCGTAGTCGGGTCCACAGCAACCCGCAAGGTGGAGCCACTGTCCATGTTGAGGTTGCCTGCCACTGTCAGCGTGCCATAGGGGGTGCTGGCACTGCCAGGGGCAATGGTGGCACCGCTTACCGTGGCAGTGCCCACGCTGCCCGTGCCAGCCAAGGTGGCGCCGCTGGCTACAGCGACATTGCCTGCCACCGAGCCATTGACTGTCAGCATGCCCGCGTTCACGTGGGTGCCGCCGGTATAGCTGTTGACGCCGCTCAGGGTCAGCGTGCCGCTGCCGGTCTTGGTCAACCCGCCAGTGCCACCGATCACGCCGCTCAAGGCCAGGGCGTTGCTGCCGCTCAGGGTCAGCCCTGCGCCAAGGTTGATGGCGTTCCCCAGCGTGAGCGCGCTGCTGGTGTCCAGCGTCGCCGCCCCCGCCACGGTCAAGGCTCCGGTGCCCAGCGCTGCGTTGTTGCCAACGGTTAAGGTGCCAGCGTTCAGCGTGGTGCCA
>NZ_BBJR01000084.1 GCF_000739875.1 Comamonas aquatica NBRC 14918 | reverse complement strand
CCCATCCATGCAAGGTGCTGACAGAGCAGCCAATCTTGGGGGCTATCGATTCACATGCGCCCCACAGCGATGCGTAATCCGCTTGGCATTCCTGCACCAAACGAACGGCACGTTCACGTACCTCTGGGCTAAAACGAGCAGCTTTAGTGTTCATGACTCAATCCTCTCAGGAGTTGAGCCTCCACGGAAGCCGGTGTGATTCACGTCATGGGCTGGATGTAAGCCAGGCCGATGATGATGACTTGCCACAGGACAAGTGTCTTTTGGAGTTTGGCGACTCCATGCGAATCATGATGGGTGGTCAATTTATCTACCTCTACAGGAAATCAAGGGGTGGTGAACTCGGGCGGCTTGGCCTGGGGGCGTGCAGGCCGCTGGGTCAGCAGCAGCGCGTGGTTGGAAAAACGGTGTGGACTGTCATCAGGCATAAAAATGGGCCTCTGCGGGCCGGTTTACTTCGTCAAGATCGGGATGCCGATGCGCCATCGGGCGATGACGCAGTGAAATCACGATGTAAAAGCCCCGCTATGTGGGGCATAGCGGGGCCGTGGGGCCACCTGGCGCCCGCCGCCAGGGCGTGGGCAAGAGTGACGGGGGCGCATTCTAGCACCCCGGGTTACATCCGTAACGCGGCGGCTGGGGCGGCGGCGTCCGGGTGGCGATGACTAATTTGATAGCGGTTGGCGCCTGCGTTGGCTGCAAGTTGCACCGAAAACGGGTTGAAGTCCAGGTGTAGCAAGCGCTGCCAGCTATGGAATTTGATGCGCCACCCCATGAAAAAGCCCCTGACCAAGGCCAGGGGCTGGAGGGCGGCGGTGCGGCCCAGGACTAGAAGCCCAGCAGCACCGAGCCCTGGAATTGCTTTTCCACAAACTCGCGGGTCGAAGGCGACTGGTAGGCCTTCACCAGCTTGCTGGCCCAGGCCTGCTTTTCGTCACCGGCGCGCACGACCAGGATGTTGACGTAGGGGCCATCGGCACGCTCCAGTGCGATCGCGTCCTTCTTGGGGTTCAGGCCGGCCGACATGGCGAAGTTGGTGTTGATCGCCGAGGCGTCCAGGTCATCCAGCGAACGCGGCAGCTGGGCTGCGTCCAGTTCCACGAAGCGCAGCTTCTTGGGGTTCTCGATCACGTCCAGCGGCGTGGCCTTCAGGCCTGCACCGGGCTTGAGCTTGATCAGGCCCTGGTCCTGCAGCAGCAGCAGCACGCGACCGCCGTTGGTGGGATCGTTGGGAATGCCGAACTTGGCGCCGGTCTTGAGTTCGTCCAGCTTCTTGACCTTCTTGGAGTACAGGCCGATGGGGAAGTTGACGGTGTTGGCCAGCTTCACCAGCTTGTAGCCGCGGTCCTTGACCTGGGCATCCAGGTAGGGGCTGTGCTGGTAGCTGTTGGCCTGCAGGTCGCCTGCGGCCAGGGCGGCATTCGGCTGCACGTAGTCGCTGAATTCGACGATCTGGATCTTCAGGCCGTCTTTCTCGGCGACCTGCTTGACGTGCTCCATGATCTGGGCGTGGGGGCCGGCGGTGACGCCCACCTTGATGGCGTCCTGGGCGTGCACGCTGAAGGCACCGGCAGTTGCAACCGCCAGTGCAGCTTGGATAAATAGGCGTTTGTTCACCATCTCACACTCTCAAAGAATTGATGCAGCACTGTAATATGGCATCCATATTCTTTGTGAGAATTAATTATTATTTTTATATGACTTTTTGAGATGACAGGCATCGCCCGGTGGGTGCATCAGCCCTGGTAATCCGGCGTGGCGGGGCGAGGCAAGGCCATCACCCGGTAGGCCACCACGTCCAGGGCGGGGTAGCTGATGTCCTGGCGGTCGGTCCAGACCTTGGGGGTCAGGGGGCCGACCAGCGATACCACATCGCCTTCCTGCAACTCGCGCAGCTGGTTGCAGGGCACGGGGTCGAACGCCACCACGTTCACGAACAGGCTGCTGGGGCCGTCACCCGTGTTGGCGCGCAGACCGCCGTCGCCCACGGTGGCACGCATGCGCGCCACCATGAAGGTCTTGCCAAAGCGGTCGGTGCGTTCGCTGGGGTCGGTGGTCAGGCGTCCGGTAATCAAACCTTCGATCATTTTTTTGCTCGGTCGATGCCCAGGTGCTGGGCGAAAAATAGAAATGAATTCGGCATCAAAAAAGGGCTAACAGCATGCTGTTAGCCCTTTTCCTATATCAATGGTCGGCGTGGCGGGATTCGAACTCGCGACCCCTTGCACCCCATGCAAGTGCGCTACCAGGCTGCGCTACACGCCGACAAGACCTAGATTATATGCTGAAAAACCGGGTTCCTGAGAATTTGGATTTTTTCGCATGCTGGCCAACGGCCTGAAGCCCAGTTCCTCAGCGCGAACACTGCGGAGCTTGGACACAGGCCAGCCGAGAATTTTAGTCCACTTGCACCCGCGTGCCGTACGCGGAATTGCGTATCAGATGTCGTCCAGCAGGGCGTAGGGCAGGGCTTGCAGCTGCAGGGCCTCGCCGCTGGCGCTGCCTGCGGTCAGGGCTTCGCCGGCGGCACTGATCTGCATGCTGACGATGGCGGCCCAGCCACCGTCCGGGCGCGGGGCGGCCTGCACCACGGTGCCTGTGGCTTGCTCGGCATCGCTGGCCGCAAACACTTCGGCGCCGGCCGACAGCGGACCGGCGGCATGCACGATGAAGGCGCGGCGCTTGAGCGTGCCGCGGAACTGGCTGCGCGCCACCACTTCCTGGCCGGGGTAGCAGCCCTTTTTGAAGTTCACGCCGCCGACGGACTCATAGTTCAGCATCTGGGGCACGAACTGCTCGAACACCGGCTGCGAGACGGTGGCCACGCCGCTGGCCACTTCGCTCCACAGCCAGGCCTCGGCGCTCAGCGCCGCCCCAGTGGGGACCGGCGTGGCCACCTGTGCCACCCACAGCGCGCGGGGTTGCTGGGCGGCGGGATACAGCTGCACGATGTGGGCGCCGTCGGCCGTGGTCTGCAGGCTCCAGGGTGCCTGCAAGCCGCCGGGCACGGCATCCCCGGCCAGACCCAACAGCTGGAAGTCGGCGCTGGCATCGCTCAATTTCGCCTTGGCGCGCAGCACGAACATGGATAGGCGCTTGAGGGTCGGCGCCAGCAGGTCACGGCTGCAGACCAGCAGGATGTCGTCCGCCGCGCGCTTGAAGCCGATGAAGCTGGCCTGCATCCGTCCCTTGGCCGAGCAGAAGGCGGCCAGCCGCGCATGCTGCAGATCCAGCAGCGCAAAGTCATTGGTCAGTTGGTTGTGCAGAAACTGGGCCGCGTCTTCACCCTGTACGCGGATGATGCCGAGGTGCGAAATGGGGGCTATGCCTTGAAGAGTCTGGGTCATGGGTGAATTATGATCCCCGATCTTTTTCATGGGACGCAAAAGGTTGTGCGACGCTTACTCATAGTGCTGTTGTTTTTGGCCGGTCTGGCTGCGGTGGTGGCTGGTGCGGCAGCCTGGTGGCTGGGGCAGCCCCTACGCATGGCCAGTCAGAGCATCGAGCTCGAGGTGGAGCCCGGCACCACGCCGCGCGGCGTGGCGCAGGCGGTGGTCCGCGCCGGGGTGCAGACCGATGCGCGCCTGTTGTATTACTGGTTCCGCCTGTCGCAGCAGGATCGCCAGATCCGCGCCGGCAACTACGAAATCACCGCCGGCACCACGCCGCGCAGCCTGCTGCAGAAGCTGGTGCGCGGCGAGGAAAGCTTGCGCGCCATCACCTTTGTCGAGGGTTGGACCTTCCGCCAGATGCGCGCGGCGATCGCCCAGGATGAATTCCTCAAGCACGACACCGCGCAGATGAGCGAGGCTGAGATCATGGCCGCGCTGGAGCGGCCGGGCGTGGCCGCCGAAGGGCGCTTCTTCCCCGACACCTACACCTACGCCCGGGGCAGCAGCGAGCTGGCGGTGCTGCGCCGCGCCCTGCGCTCCATGGAGCGCCACCTGGAACAGGCCTGGGAGCAGCGCACGCCCGACACCCCGTTGAAGAACGTGGACGAGGCGCTGATCCTGGCCAGCATCGTGGAAAAGGAAACCGGTCGCGCCAGCGACCGGGGGTTGGTGGCCGGCGTGTTCACCAACCGCCTGCGCATCGGCATGCGGCTGCAGACCGACCCCACGGTGATCTATGGCCTGGGCGAGGCGTTCGATGGCAACCTGCGTCGCCGTGACCTGCAGGCCGACACGCCCTGGAACACCTATACCCGTGCCGGCCTGCCGCCCACGCCGATTGCCATGCCGGGTAAGGCCTCGCTGATGGCCGCCGTGCGGCCCGAGCCTACCAAGGCCTTCTATTTCGTGGCGCGTGGTGACGGCAGCAGCCATTTCAGCCCGACGCTGGACGAGCACAACCGTGCCGTCAACCGCTACATCCGCGGCACCCCCTAAACTGTGGCGTGCCGCTGTGCGGTGGGGCCCGTGCTGGGCCACCGCACCCTTTTGATCTGTATTGAGACCTTGTTGTGACCCTCGCTGCACCTTCCGGACTTTTCATCACTTTTGAAGGCATCGACGGCGCCGGCAAGTCTTCGCACATCGACGCGCTGGCCCAGGCCTTCCGCCAGGCCGGGCGCACGGTGACCCTGACGCGCGAGCCCGGTGGCACGCCGCTGGCGGAAAAGCTGCGCCAGCTGCTGCTGCACGATGCCATGGACCCGCTGACCGAGGCCCTGGTGGTGTTTGCCGCCCGCCGTGACCACCTGGTCCAGGTGATCGAGCCCGCGCTGGCGCGCGGCGAGGTGGTCATCAGCGACCGTTTCACCGATGCCACCTTCGCCTACCAGGGAGCAGGGCGGGGCTTCGACTGGCAAAAGCTCCTAGTTTTGGAGCGCATGGCGCAGACGGGGTGCGGGCTGGATGCCAGTTTGATGCGTGAACCCGATCTGACCATCTGGTTCGACCTGCCCGCCGCCGTGGCGGCCGAGCGTCTGGCCACCGCGCGCGTGCCCGACCGTTTTGAAGCCCAGCCCCAGGCGTTCTTTGCCGCGGTGGCGGATGGCTATGCCCGCCGCTGTGCCCAGGCGCCGGGGCGGTTTGCGCGCATCGACGCGCACCAGAGCCGCGAGGCCGTGTGGCAGCAGGTGACCGCGGTGCTGCAGGCGCGCGGCTGGCTGGCCGGAGGTGCTGCGTGAGCGACGCCGTCACCCCCCTGGCCCCCTGGCTGCAGGCGCAGCACCAGTCCCTGATGGCCCAGCGCGGCCACGCCTGGCTGCTGCAGGGCCCTTCGGGCATGGGGCAGTTCGAGCTGGGCATGGCCCTGGTGCGGGCCTGGCTGTGCGAGCAGCCCGGCGCGCACGGGGCCTGCGGCCACTGCGCCAGCTGCCACAGCATCGACGTGCACGCCCATGCCGACCTGTGCGTGCTGATGCCCGAGGCCGACATGTTGGCGCGTGGCTGGCCGCTGAGCGAAAAGGCTCAGGCCGAGATCGACGACAAGAAGCGCAAGCCCAGCAAGGAAATCCGTGTCGACGCCATGCGCGATGCGGTGGAGTTCACGCAACGCACCAGCGCACGTGGCCGTGGCAAGGCGGTGCTGGTCTACCCGGCCGAGCAGATGAACGCCATCACGGCCAATGCCTTGCTCAAGACGCTGGAGGAGCCCCCGGGCGACGTGCGCTTCGTGCTGGCCACGGAAGCCGCGCACCAGCTGCTGCCCACCATCCGCAGCCGTTGCCTGACCCACACCATGCTGTGGCCGCACGAGGCGCAGATGCTGCAGTGGCTGCAGGCCCAGGGCCTGGCCGAGGGGCCGGCCCAGACCTGGCTGCGTGCCGCCGGCGGCCGCCCGCTGGATGCGTTGGCCATGGCCCAGGCGGGCAAGGGGCTGGAGCTGTTCCAGCGCCTGCCCAAGGCCGTGGCTGCCGGCGACGCAGCCATTTTTGCGGACATGAGCCAGCCCGATGTGGTGCAGTGGCTGCAAAAGCTCTGCCACGACCTGATGTGCGTGGCCCAGGGGGCGGCCCCGCGCTACTTTGCCGCGCAGGACCTGCCGGCGCCGCCATCGGCCATGATCCTGGCGCGCTGGGCCAAGTCCCTGGCCCAGGAGGCGCGCACCGCCGAGCACCCGTTCAACGCCGGTTTGATGACCGAGGTGCTTGTCGCCCAGGCCCGCACGGTTCTACACTCCAAGGCCTGACGCCACTTATTTCAGCCACATGAGCATGCAGCCATCACCACCCCGTCCCAGCGTGTTGCAACTGGCCCTCAAGGAGAAAGGGGCTTTGTACGCGGCCTACATCTCCCTGTTTGCCGAAGGCGGTATCTTCGTCGCCACGCCGCGGGAGTTCCGCCTGGGGGACGATGTCTATGTGCTGCTGACCCTGCCCGAAGACACCCAGCGCTACCCGATAGCCGGCAAGGTCGGCTGGGTGACGCCCGCGGGCGCCGGGGGCAACCGCACGCAAGGCATTGGCGTGCGCTTCCCCAAGGACGACAAGTCGGCCCAGCTCAAGGTCAAGATCGAGCAGATGCTGGGCACGGCCATTGCTTCGGACCGACCCACGCAGACCCTGTAAGGCCGCACCGCTTTTTTTGCCATGCCGGCTGGGGCGTGCCCCGGTCGGCATTGTTTTTTGTACGATAGCTCGCTGATGTTTACCGATTCCCACTGCCACCTGAATTTTCCGGAACTGTCGGCCCAGCTGCCGACCATCCTGGAGGCCATGTCCGCCGCCCAGGTGACGCGCGCGCTGTGCATTTCCTGCACCATGGAAGAGTTTCCCGATGTGCATGCGCTGGCGCTGGCCCATGGCAACCTGTGGTGCACCGTGGGCGTGCACCCTGACACCGAGCACATGACCGAGCCCAGCGTGCAGGACCTGGTCGAGCGGGCCGCGCTGCCGCGCGTGGTGGGCATTGGCGAGACCGGCCTGGACTACTACGGCATGGAAGACCGCAAAGGGGGGCGCACGATCGCCGACATGGAGTGGCAGCGCGCGCGGTTCCGCACCCACATCCGTGCGGCCCAGCAGTGCCGCAAGCCCCTGGTGATCCACACCCGTGCGGCGCAGGAGGACACGCTGCGCATCCTGCGCGAAGAGGGCGAGGACGGCCGCGCAGGCAGTGCCGGTGGGGTGTTCCATTGCTTCGCCGAAAGCCTGGAGGTGGCCAAGGCCGCGCTGGACCTGGGCTTTTACATTTCGCTGTCGGGCATCGTCACCTTCAAGAGCGCGCAGTACCTGCGCGATGTGGCGGCCTATGTCCCGGCCGAACGTTTGTTGATCGAAACCGACAGCCCCTACCTGGCGCCTGTGCCCTTCCGGGGCAAGACCAACACCCCGGCGCTGGTGCCGTATGTGGCCCAGCAGGTGGCACAGGTGCGGGGTCTGCGTGTGGAGGAAGTGGCCCAGATGACCAGTGACAACTTTGACCGCCTGTTCACGGGCGTGGTGGGCGGATGAAGCGCCGCGCCCTGTTGCAGGCCGCCGGCGCCAGTGCGCTGGTGTGGGCCTGGCCCGCGCAGGCCAGCCTGGCTGCGGATTTCGAGACCGCCATCATCCGCGACGACTTTGTGCGCGTGCGCGAGCTGCTGCAGCGCGGGCTGGACCCGAACACGCTGGACAGCCACGGCAACCCCGGGGTGGTGCGCGCCATGCGCAACGATTCCTGGCGCGTGGCCCAGGTGCTGCTGCAGACGCCCGGCCTGCGGGTCAACGATGCCAATCCGCAGGGCGAGACCCCGTTGATGCTGGCCTGCATCAAGGGCCAGCTGGATCTGGTGCGCGAACTGCTGTCGCTGGGCGCGCGCATCAACCAGCCCGGCTGGGCGCCGCTGCACTATGCCGCCAGCGCCGACGCGCCGCACAGCCTGGCGATTGCGCAGCTGCTGCTGGACGAGCACGCCTACATCGACGCCGAGTCGCCCAACGGCAGCACGCCGTTGATGCTTGCGGCGCAGTATGGCTCGCAGGCCATGGTGGAGCTGCTGCTGAATGCCGGTGCCGACGTGCAGCTGCGCAACCAGCTGGGCCTGACGGCGGTGGACTTTGCACGCCGTTCGGACCGCGACTACATGGTGCGCATCCTGCAGACCGCTTACGACGCCACGCGCCGCTCCAAGGCCACGTGGTAGTTGGATGCAGCAATAAAAAGAGCGCTTGACGCTTGCTTCACCTGGGTTTTCAATGGTTTTGGCATTGAACCTCAGGCTGGGCAAGCGCCAGGCGCTCTTTTTTTGTGTCGACTTCGGGCGGTGAGCCGCGCCCTGTAGCGCAGGCGCAGAGGGCATGGCCCGTGCCGGCGGCGTTGTCTGCGGGCTCAGTGGGCCGTCACATGCGCCTGCAGGCGGGCGTACAGGCCGTTGAGGGCCAGCAGCTCGGCGTGCGTGCCCTGTTCGGCAATCCGGCCACGCTCCATCACCACCACGCGGTCGGCGTGCTCGATGGTGGACAGGCGGTGGGCAATCACCAGGGTGGTGCGGCCCTGCATCAGGGTCTGCAGGGCTTGCTGCACCAGGCGCTCGGATTCGGTGTCCAACGCCGAGGTGGCCTCGTCCAGGATCAGCACCGGTGCGTCCTTGTACAGCGCGCGGGCGATGGCCAGGCGCTGGCGCTGGCCGCCGGACAGCTGGGTGGCGTTGTGGCCCACTTCGGTGTGGATGCCCTGGGGCATCTGGCGCACGTGCTCGGCCAGGTTGGCGGCCTCCAGGCAGGACCAGACACGGGCCTCGTCCACGTCGGCGCCCAGGGCCACGTTGGCGGCGACGCTGTCGTTGAACATCACCACATCCTGGCTGACCATGGCGAACTGCTGGCGCAGGTAGTGCAGGTCCCAGTCCGGCAGTGCCACGCCATCCATCAGCACCTCGCCGGCCGTGGGGTCCAGAAAGCGCGGCAGCAGGTTGACCAGGGTGGTCTTGCCGGCGCCGGAGGGGCCGACCAGGGCCACCACTTCGCCGGGCTGCACCTGCAGGCTGACCTGTTGCAGGGCGGGTGCCTTGTCATCGCCAAAGGACACGCTGATGTCCCGAAGGGTGATGGCGCCACGCACCTCGGCAGGGCGCTGCGTGCCGCTGGGCTCGGCGCTGCTGTCTTCCATCAGGGCCAGGCCCCGCTCCAGGGCCGCCACGCCGCGTGTGATGGGGTTGGCCACGTCCGCCATGCGACGCAGCGGGGCGATCAGCATCAGCATGGCGCTGATGAAGGCCACAAAGCTGCCCACGGTCACGTTCTCGCTGCGGCCCTGCCACAGGGCGATGCAGATCACCGCCGACAGGGCGATGGCCGCCATCAGCTGGGTGGTGGGCGTCATCGCGGCGGAGGCGATCGTGGACTTGATGTTGAGCTTGCGCAGCTCGCGGCTCAGGCCCACAAAGCGCTGGGCCTGGGCCTGCTGGGCTCCGTGCAGGCGCACCATGCGGTGGGCCAGCACGTTTTCCTCGACCACATAGGCCAGGGCGTCGGTGGCCTGCTGGCTGCTCTTGGTGATGCGGTACAGGCGCTTGGACAGCGTTTTCATGATCCAGCCCACGGCGGGCACGATGAAGGCCACGGCCAGGGTCAGCTGCCAGTTCAGGTACAGCAGATAGCCCAGCAGCGCCACCAGGGTGAAGCCGTCGCGCGAGATGGCCAAAAAGGCCTGGACCAGTTGCGTGGCCCCGGTCTGCACCTCGTACACCACGGTGTTGGACAGCGCACTGGCCGATTGCTTGGCAAACAGGTCCATCTGCGCAACCTGGATGCGGGTAAACAGGTCTTTGCGCAGGCGCAGCATGCCTTCGTTGGCGATCCGCGAGAGGGCATACTGGCCAGCGAACTGCGCCACGCCACGCACCAGGAACAGCCCGACAATGAACAAAGGCACCATCCACAGATTGAGCGTGCCTTGGGTGAAGCCGCTGTCGAGCAAGGGCTGCAAGAGCGCCGGAATGAGTGGTTCCGTGGCAGCGCCCACCAGCGTGGCCAGGATGGCAATGCCCCAGGCGATGCGCTGCTGACCAAAATAGGGCGCCACCCGCACGAGCCGCTGGCGCAGGGTCAGGTCGCTGGTGGCGGGGGCCACCATGCGAATGTTTTTGTCGGTGTTTTGCATGTGGGCCAGGATTCTACGTGCCCGCTGTATCCACCCTCTTAAACACATTGACACAGCGACTATGTGTCCAGACCCGCACAAGTGTGTGTAACATCCTAGGGAGCACCCGGAGCCTAATCCGGCACATGATGGCTGCGCATGAATACTGAACACCAATCCCCCCTCCATTCCCTGCAGGCGCTCACGCCGCTTGCTTCACGCCGCTCCCTGCTGGCCGCACTGGCCGCATCCCCTGTCCTGCCTGCACTGGCCCAGTTCCGGGTCGAAGTGACCGGCGTGGGCTTGACCCAGTTGCCGATTGCCTTGCCGAGCTTTCGCGGCGAAGAGGGCGCCCCCCAGAAGATTTCGCAAATTGTGCGCGCCGACCTGGAGCGCAGCGGCCAGTTCCGTAACGTCGATGCCAGCAGCGAGCGCCTGGATGAAACCTCGCGCCCCGACATGGCGCAATGGCGCCAGCGCGCCGCCGACGCCCTGGTGACCGGCAGCATCACACGCATGGCCGATGGACGTTTCGATGTGCGCTTTCGCCTGTGGGATGTGGTCAAGGGGCAGGATCTGGGTGGCCAGGGCTTTGCCGTCACCCAGGCGGACCTGCGCCTGGTGGCGCACCGTATTTCGGACTTCATCTATGAAAAGCTGACCGGCGAGCGCGGCATTTTCTCGACCCGCATTGCCTACGTGACCAAGGCCGCCAAGCGCTATGTGCTGTGGGTGGCCGATGCCGATGGCGAGAACGCCCAGTCGGCGCTGTCCAGCACCGAACCCATCATCTCGCCCGCCTGGTCGCCCAACGGTGGCGAGCTGGCCTATGTGTCGTTCGAAGCGCGCAAACCCGTGGTGTATGTGCATGAGGTCGCCAGCGGCCGCCGCCGCCTGGTGGCGAACTTCCGCGGCTCGAACAGTGCACCGGCTTGGTCGCCGGATGGCGCCTCGCTGGCGGTAACCCTGACGCGTGATGGTTTGTCGCAGCTGTACCGCATCAGCTCGCAGGGCGGCCAGCCCACCCGCCTGACGCAGAGCAATGGCATCGACACCGAGCCCGCGTTCTCGGCCGATGGCAAGACCATCTACTTCGTCAGCGACCGTGGCGGCTCCCCCCAGATCTACAAGGTTGGTGCAGGCGGCGGTGCCGCCCAGCGTGTGACCTTCACCGGGAACTACAACATCTCTCCAGCAGTCAGTCCTGATGGCCGCTGGTTGGCCTACATCTCGCGCGTCGGCGGTGCCTTCAAGCTGTACGTGATGGACTTGGATGGTGGCACTGCCACCGCTGTCACAGACACCAGCGATGATGAAAGCCCGAGCTTTGCGCCCAACAGCCGTCTGATCGTGTACGCGACCAAGCAAGGCGGGCGCGAAGCCTTGATGACGACCACCTTGGACGGCAAGATCAAGGCGCGTTTGGCAGGGCAGGGTGGTGAGATTCGGGAACCCGATTGGGGCCCTTATCAAAAATATTGAATTGACGTAAACCTTTGTTAGCGGGTTGCGTTCTATTAATTACCTAGTAATTCCTAGGCAAGGAGAATTTTGATGATTACGTTTAAGCGAGTTTCTATCGCATTGTCCGTGGCCGCCCTGATGGCTGGCTGCTCTTCCGGCGTCAAGCTGGACGAAAACGCCAACGCTGGCAACAACAACGGTGGCGCCAACACTTCCGGCTCCGCCAGCGGTGTGACCGGTGTGGATCTGACAGGCGGTCAAATCGCTGCTGATGGCGGCCCCAAGGGTGTGGGTCGCGTGGTGTACTTCGACTTCGACAGCTTTGTCGTGAAGTCCGAAGCCCAAGGTCTGGTGGACGCCAATGCGCGCTTCATCAAGGCTGACGCTGCTCGCAAGGTCACCATCGAAGGTCACACCGACGAGCGCGGTGGTCGTGAATACAACCTGGCTCTGGGCCAAAAGCGTGCCGAAGCTGTGCGCCGTTCCCTGAACCTGCTGGGTGTGAGCGACAGCCAAGTGGAAGCCGTGAGCTTTGGTGAAGAAAAGCCTGCTGCCGCTGGCAGCAACGAAGCTGCGTACTCGCAGAACCGTCGCGCTGAAATCTCCTACCGTTAAAGCATGAGCATTCGCAATGGATCTTTGCGGATGAGTGTCCGTGTACTGGCCGCTCTGGGCCTGTGCACGGTCCTGGTTCATCCGGCATACGCCTTCCTGGAAGATGCGGAAGCACGCCGTGCCATTCTGGAATTGCGCCAACGCTTTGACACCAGCACCCAGGAAACGGCCCAGATGCGTCGCAGCCTGCTGGACTTGCAGTCGCAAATTGAATCCATGCGGCGCGAAATCGCCCAGCTCACCGGCGCCAATGAGCAGCTGGAACGCCAGGTGGCGGAGCTGCAAAGCCGCCAGAAAGATCTGGCCAAAGGCTTGGACGATCGCTTGCGCAGGTTTGAGCCCGTGCAGGTGCAGGTTGATGGCCTGGAGTTCTCGGCAGATCCTGCGGAAAAGCGTGACTTCGATGCGGCGCTGGAGCAGTTCCGGGCTGGCGACTTTGCCGGTGCACGCAAAGCCTTTGCGAACTTCGTGAACAGCTACCCCAACAGCGGGTACATGCCTTCTGCGCGGTTCTGGCTGGGCAACACCCAGTATGCCGGTCGTGACTACAAGGAAGCGATTGCCAATTTCCGCTCCATGCTCAAGGCCGCGCCGCAGCACACCCGTGCCGCTGATGCCTCGCTGTCCATTGCGAACTGCCAGCTTGAATTGAAAGACACCAAGGGGGCGGTCAAAACCCTGCAAGACTTGGTGCGCGACTACCCGGCCTCGGAAGCGGCAAGCACCGCCAAAGAGCGCCTGCAACGTTTGAAGTGATGACGGCACCAAACCCTGTGCACAGCACCATCGCCGGCCCTGCCGGCGATGATTTTTTGGGCGCTGTAGATCTGCAGCGTCGCTTTGCCGGGCTGGAGCGCCTGTATGGCGTCCAGGGCGCGGCCCGCATCCGGCAGTCCCATGTCGCCGTGATCGGTGTGGGCGGCGTGGGATCCTGGGCGGCCGAGGCATTAGCGCGCAGTGGTGTGGGCGCCTTGACGCTGATTGACCTGGACAACGTGGCGGAGTCCAACATCAATCGCCAGATTCATGCCCTCACCGGCACGGTGGGGCAGGCCAAGGTCGATGCCATGCGCGATCGGATCGCGCAAATCAACCCGGCGTGCGTGGTGCATGGGATCGAGGAATTCGTGGATCCTGCCAACTGGCCTGGCATCCTGCCGGATGGGGTCGATGCGGTCATTGATGCCTGTGACCAGGTCAAGGCCAAAGTGGCGATGGCCCAGTGGGCGCGCCGTGCCAAGCGGTGCTTCATCAGTGTGGGTGCGGCAGGCGGCAAGCGCCTTGCGCACAAGGTCGAGGTGGATGACCTGTCCCAGACCACGCACGACCCCTTGCTGGCGCAACTGCGTTACCGCCTGCGCAAGGAGTTCAACGCCCCGAAGGAAGGCAAGAAGATGGGTGTGATGACGGTGTTCAGCCGCGAATCGGTGGCCCCACCGGATGCATCCTGCCAGCTTTCGGGTGCAGCGGACAGCAGCCTCAACTGCAGTGGCTACGGCTCGGTGGTGGCGGTGACTGCCACCTTTGGGCAGTGCGCGGCAGGCTGGGTGCTCGACGAGATCGCGCGTTCTTCAAAAAATGGTGCATCTTTCCAGATCGTCTGAAAACCGATGCTACAATCTAGGTCTTCGCTAGCTAAGCAGCTTGTTTTGCAAAGCGACAGGTCGGGTCTTTAGCTCAGTCGGTAGAGCAGCGGACTTTTAATCCGTTGGTCGCGAGTTCGAATCTCGCAGGACCCACCAAAGAACACAGCCCCGTGTAGCAATACACGGGGCTTTTTCTTTGCTCTCAATCCGGAAGCAAAAACGAGAGCTTTTCGTGGATTCTGGAATTCAGTGGAGCGAATGCACCTTTTGCGTATCTTGTAATGGATGTCGTGCTGCCTTATTCCCTCGTTTGAGCTAGCCCAGGTTTCGCTGGATTAGCTTGAAATCACCCCAGCCCTGCACCAGCTTTAAGAAGGGCGCGATTTGCTAACTCGAGTTTCTGAATGTCAAGCTGGTGATTCATGAAGCTCTAGGAGCGATGGGCGTTGTTGCATAAATGCCGGTCGCAGGTGAGGTAGGCTCGGGAGATGAGTGACGTTGTTGCATAAATCGTTGCTCTTCCAGCGGTAGGCTTGCTGCATGAGTCAGCCCCGCAAACCCCGCTATAGAACCAGCAACTGGAAGCAGTACAACGCATCCCTCAAAGCTCGAGGCTCTTTGACGGTGTGGCTGGACAAGGGTATGTGCTGGTTTGCCACGGCAAGTGGCAAACGCGGACGCAGTCGGAAGTTCTCTGATGCAGCAATCCAATTTTGTTTGACGCTCAAGAACCTGTTTGGCTTGGCACTGCGGCAGACCACGGGTCTTGCCGAGTCGGTGCTGCATTTGTGTGGGCTTGCTTGGCCGGTACCTGACTTCAGCACGCTGTGCCGGCGCCAGCTCGATTTGAATGTACAAGTGCCGTACACACGCAGCCAAGCGGGATGAATCG
>NZ_BBJR01000085.1 GCF_000739875.1 Comamonas aquatica NBRC 14918 | reverse complement strand
ACCAGGACAGGCACGTGAAAGAAGGAAATCATGGTCGTGTCTCCCTCAGTTCGTGACTTGGGGCTGAATCCAGCCGCGCCGTGCGTTGGCCTTGGCGTTCAACTCGCGTTGCCGTTGCTGTTGCAAGCGGTCTTCGGCTGCCGCGACCATCTGATACATCTGGAGCTTGGTTTGCTCGTTCTGGATCATGGCTTGCTCGGCAGCGATGCGCCCTTGCAGTTCGGCGATAGCCTTCGGGTCGGGCGTGTCGTTGATCTTCGCCATGAGCTGGTCGATTTGATTCAGCCGCGACTTGGCCTTGTCGTAGGCGTCCAGGGCGAACGCCTTGTCCTGGGAACCCTTGACGGCTTGGGCTTCGCAGGCCGTGCGCTGTTCTGCGACCTTGTAATGGGCGCAGGCGTCATAGACCTTGTTGCTTTCGTATATCGAGGCCGCCCGGCCGCTCAGGCCGGAATAGCCGCCCGTCTTCACAGAGTCATAGACGCCCTGCCAGTCGCTCGGCAGGTAGTCGCGCAGCGCCGGGTTATTCATGATCTGCCCCAGGCCGCGCGAGCCGGTCAGGGATTGGTACTGCTGCTTCATCTGGTCGATTTGGCTGACCATCTGGTCATACTGCATCTTCCATTTCGCCATCGTCTCGATTTGCTGCTGGATGCTGTTGGCGATGGAAGCGCCATCGGTGACCGGAATCTGCGCGTGCGCGAGGTTGCCCAGCAATGCCGAGCAGGCGACGGCGAGCGCCGTCAGGGACTTGAGGGATTTCATGCTTGCCACTCCTTTCGGTTGAAGGGAGGGCATCGGGCTTGTCAGCCGTTCCGCCTGTGGTGGCGGTCTTGCTCCCCATCCGGGAGCGCACCCTAGCGGGCTATCACAACGCGCCTTTCCGCGTGGTCATGCTGTCCTGTTCCAGCCTGTCATACCGGGCGCAGCGCGGAGCCGGTCAAGTAGATGGGCGACGCCCAAAACTAATGTCTTGATACTACCAAACGAGCCTATTTTGGCACGTTCTCTATGCTTTGAGTATAGCCTATTTATGCGCAAATGAGTAAATGAATTTAACTTCACTTGCTCAAAAGAGCAGAAACGCAGCCAGTCCAGCCACTACACCGGAGGTCACGCCAGAGACAAGCGCAGCCGTCCAGATCGAGCGACTGGTTTCCACCGTCGAGCGGGCCACCTGCCCCATTGCTTCGACGATTTCCTGCCGTATCGCCTTGCGGGTCGATTCCAATACTTCGGCATGTTCCCGCAGCATGGCCGCTTTCAGCTCGGCCGCCTCGGCATGACGCTGCCGGGTCTTCGTGTCTCACAGGGTTTGTGCCTGCTTCACCACTTCGCCATTGATCGCCTTGCCGGTCCCCTGCCCTCGCCTGCTGACACTGGCGGCACCGATGGCGACCCGGCAAAATTTCGTCATGACGAAATTTCGGGCGGCAACCAGGGCGGCACCGACAAGCAAGGCACCGAGCCGAAGACCAAGCCAAAGGCGACCCCCGGCACCGATGGCGACGACACAGGCGCGGGCGGCACCGAACCCGGCGACCTGGGCGAGCTGACCAGTTGGCCGCGTGGCAAGGCCGTATCCGACCCGGACGCCATGAAAAAGCCGCTGTTGCTGGTCGAGTACGAAGGGCGCGCGGCGGCTGTCTTGCTGACCGAGCGAACTTGTTCACCGCTGTAGGCCACGTTTCGATGCCAAGAAAAAGCCGCCGTAAGGCGGCTCTCGTTCCCATCACGAAATTCTTCCGTGAGTGTCGGGCGCAAGACCGCGTTTCCCGACAAAAGAGGGCCAAAACTTCGTCATGACGAAAAGAGTGTGGGGAGGGTGGGCTAATGCAGGATAGGCTAACGCCGGTATTTTGTGCCACACTACGCGAAGCCGGAATCATGTGTGGCGACGGCTTCTCGCGAAGATTTCGTCATGACGAAAATTTCCGGCTGCATGCCAACACATGGGACACCCCCCTTTTCCCCGGAGAAGGCCATGCCAAGAAAAGCCAAAATCGGGGCAACCCGAAGCAGTCACATCTACCGCGTTCGCGTCCCCGTCGAGCTGCAAGAGCAGTGGGACGCGTGGTGTGCCCGGACGGACAAGAAACCATCCGAGGTGATGCGGGCACTGATGCGCTACATCGTCCAGGACGACATGCCGGCCGAGGTGCGCGACTGGATCGCCGCCCAGGCAGCCGGCCAGCCCGACGACGGGCCGAAGGAGCGGATCGAGGTTCGCTTGACGCCGACCGAGTACCAATGCGTCACGACCAGGGCCGAGGCCGAGGGCTGTTCGCCTACCCGCTGGATCATCAATTGCGTGCGGGCCAGTCTCACCCATGAGCCGCAATTCACGATGGAGGCGACCAGGGCGCTATGGGAATCGTCCTATCAGCTCCGAAGCATCGGCCGGAACTTGAACCAAATCACCAAGCGACTGAACGAGGGCGGGCGCGTCAGTCTCAAGGCGGAGCAGATCGAGAAGCTGGCGACGTACATCTACAGGCACACGGACAAGGTGGCCGCCGTCCAGGACGCAAGTCTTAGCCGCTGGAAGCTGGACATCGAGCCGGGCGGCAAGGCCGCCTTTCCCCTGCCCGGCGCAGCGCCGGGGGGCAGCGTGTAGGCCGGAGAGGGTCGAGCACGGCCGCTTTACCGCCCAGGGCAATACGCATATACTCCAATGAGTAAATACGTTTTCACTCAAAGGATGCTATATGCACGTCATCGCCGTTCTGAACCAAAAGGGCGGGTCGGGTAAGACGACCATCGCCACACACCTAGCCCGCGCCTTGCAGTTGGACGGCAAGGATGTCTTGCTTGTCGATTCCGACCCCCAGGGCAGCGCCCGCGATTGGGCCGCCGTGCGCGAGGACAACCCGCTGGCCGTTGTCGGCATCGACCGGCCAACCATTGACCGCGACTTGAAGGCCATCGGCCGGAAAGACTTCGTGGTGATCGACGGAGCGCCCCAGGCGGCCGACTTGGCCGTGTCGGCCATCAAGGCCGCCTCGTTCATCCTGATCCCGGTGCAACCCTCCCCATACGACATTTGGGCGACGGCCGATCTTGTCGAGCTGGTGAAGCAGCGGATCGAGGTTACGGACGGCAAGCTGCAAGCCGCCTTTGTCGTGTCCAGGGCCATCAAGGGCACCCGCATCGGGGCCGAAGTCACCGACGCGTTGAACGGCTACGGCCTGCCCGTCTTGGAGTCACGTATCACGCAGCGGGTGATCTATCCAGGTACGGCCGCCGCCGGAACCACGGTCATGGATGACGAACCCGAAGGCGATGCCGCCCGCGAGGTACGCGCCCTGATGGCCGAGATTACGCAAAAACTCATTTGAGCTTATGAGGATTTGAAATGATGAGCACAAAAGGCACCCTCAGCGCAGGCCGGCCGAGCGCGAAGACCAACAAGGCCGCAACCCTTGCCAGTCTCGCCGACAAGGCGACCACCAAGCGCGTGAACTTCGACTTGAGCGCCGAGCAGCACACCAAGCTCAAGGTCTATGCCGCCAAGCAGGGGAAGACCGTCAAGGAGCTGCTGACGGATTTCGTTGAACAGCTTCCGAGTGATTGAGTAAATGAGTTTAAGAGCGAATCATCAAAGCGAGGCGGGGGGCAACAATGCTGCAAGTGGTCGATAACGTGCGCAAAGAGGTGTCCCCGCGCATCACGCAGAAACGTAAGGCCGAGTTCGGCCAGTTCATGACGCCTTCGAGTGTGGCCCGCTTCATGGCGTCCCTGTTCCCCGCCAGCACCCTGCAGACTTGTCGGCTACTGGATGCCGGCGCCGGGGTAGGCGCCTTGTCGTGCGCGTTCCTGGATCGCTGGACGGCCGGCGGCTTCGCATTCGAGACGGTCGAAGCGACCGCCTACGAGATTGACGACACCTTGCGGGGGCACTTGGCGCAGCACTTGGCCGGCTACAACCAGGTCAAGGCGAACATCATCGCGGGCGACTACATCGAACTGGCGACCTTGGAAGGTCTGCAGGGGCAGGGCTACACCCATGCCATCCTCAATCCACCTTACAAGAAGATCAACAGCAATTCCGCGCACCGGCTGGCCCTGCGCCGTGTCGGCATCGAGACGGTGAACCTGTATAGCGCCTTCGTCGCGCTTGCCGTCGCCCAGGCCGCGCCGGGCGGGCAGATCGTTGCCATCATCCCGCGCAGCTTCTGCAATGGGCCGTATTACCGCCCGTTCCGCGATTTCATCCTTGAGCGTGCAGCCGTCCGCCACATGCACCTGTTCGAGTCGCGCAGCAAGGCATTCAAGGATGACGAGGTTCTGCAAGAGAACATCATCATCCGCTTGGAGCGGGACGGCCAGCAGGGGCCGGTGACGGTTACGACATCGACCGATGACACCTTCGCCGACCTTGTGACCCACGAACACCCGTTCGACCGGATCGTGTTCCCGGATGACCCGGAGCGGTTCATTCACGTCCCCACGTCCCCGGAGAAGAACGCCATCGAGCTATCCGAGGCGATCCGCTCCACGCTGGCCGACTTGGGCATCAAGGTATCCACCGGCCCGGTGGTCGATTTCAGGCTGAAAGAGCACCTGCGCGACATGCCAGGGGAGGGCACCGTTCCCCTGCTGTATCCGGGCCATTTCAGCAGCACCGGCACCACATGGCCCATCGAGGGCATGAAGAAGCCGAACGCCATCGAGCGCAACGCCGACACCGAAAAATGGCTGTACCCGAGCGGCTTCTACTGCGTGGTTCGCCGCTTCTCGTCCAAGGAAGAAAAGCGCCGGATTGTGGCGAGCGTGGTCGAGCCGAGCGCCTTCGGTGACGTGCCCGTGTTGGGCTTCGAGAACCACCTGAACCTGTTCCACGAGAACAAGCGCGGATTGCCCGAGGCGCTGGCCCGTGGGCTGGCCGTGTTCCTGAATACGACCGCGGTTGATGAGAATTTCAGGCGCTTCAACGGCCATACCCAGGTCAATGCGACCGACCTCAAGCTGATGAAGTACCCGCGCCGTGAAACCCTGATCGAGCTTGGCGAGTGGGCCATGCAGCAAGGAACGCTCACGCAAGAACAGATCGACGCCAAGCTAGGAACCCTGACCGAATGAACGACAAGAACGACTACATCGAGGCCGCGCACCAAATCATCATTGCCCTGGGCCTGCCCAGGGCGCAGCAAAACGAGCGTTCCGCGCTGTCGCTGCTGGCCCTGCTGAACCTCACGCCGGGCAAGGCGTGGGCCGACGCGGAAAACCCCCTTGTGGGCATCACGCCCATCATGGATTGGGCGCGCGAGCACTACGGCAAGGAGTACGCACCGAACACCCGCGAGACGTTTCGCCGGCAGACCATGCACCAGTTCTGCGATGCCGGCATTGCCCTCTACAACCCGGACAAGCCCGACCGGCCGGTGAACAGCCCGAAGGCCGTCTATCAGATCGAGCCGGCCGCGCTGGCCCTGCTGCGTACCTTCGGCACGCCGGCATGGCATGACAGCCTGACCGCCTATCTGGCCGAGCGGGAAACGCTGGTTGCCCGCTATGCCAAGGAGCGCGAGCAGAACCGTATCCCGGTCGAGATTGCACCGGGCAAGGAAATCACCCTCAGCCCCGGTGAACATAGCGAGCTGATCCGGGCCATCATCGAGGACTTCGCCCCGCGCTTCGCGCCCGGTAGCGTGCTGGTCTATGCCGGCGACACGGGCGACAAGTGGGGCTACTTCGACGCGCCCTTGCTGGCCGGCCTGGGCGTCGATGTGGATTCACACGGCAAGATGCCCGACGTGGTGCTGCACTTCACCGCGAAAAACTGGCTGCTGCTGGTCGAGTCCGTCACCAGTCACGGCCCGGTCGATGGCAAGCGTCACGCCGAGCTGGCGAAGCTGTTCGCCGGATCGACTGCCGGACTGGTCTATGTGACCGCCTTCCCGAACCGGGCCATCATGGGCCGCTACCTGGGCGAAATCGCCTGGGAAACCGAAGTGTGGGTGGCTGATGCACCGTCCCATCTGATCCACTTCAACGGCGTGCGTTTCCTTGGCCCGTACCCCACTGAATGACCGCAGGAGGATCTATGTCCAACGAGACAGCGAAAGAGGTATTGCGCGGCTACGGCAGAGCCAACGCGGCCGGGTTGGCGTCACTGATGGATGTCGAGGACTGGCAGCGCATCGCCCGCCAGGAGCTGGAGCGCCGGGCAACCAGCATCGTGCAGGCGCTGGACGATGCCACCCTTGAAGCCATCGCGGCCGGTGAAATCGACATGCGGGCCATGTGCCGGCAAGTGCTCGAAGAACAGGGCAGGGCGCAGGCTTAAACGCTCATGCGAGTTATTGAGGAAACAAGTTTTTGAGTAAATGAATGGTGACAGGCCCGCGCACCAGGTCAAGCGGGTTTGTCACCAGTCGCCGCCCCTTCCTTCATGCCCGGCGCGTACTTGTAGAGCGTGCTACGCCCGATCTTGAGCGCCTTGCAAATCTCCGTCACCGACCGATTGCCGACGGCCATCGCCTGAATCGCCGCGACCTTCTCAGCGGGCAGGGCAGGGCGTCCGCCCTTGCGCCCGCGTGCCCTTGCCGCAGCAAGCCCCGCGTGCGTGCGCTCCACGATCAAGCGCCGCTCGAACTCGGCCAGCGCCGCGAACACATGGAACACCAGACGGCCGGCGGCCGAGCTGGTTTCAATCCGTTCCGTGACACTCTCGAAGCCGACCCCGGCGGCTTCCAGCTCGCCCACGATCTTGACCAGCTCGGGCAGCGAGCGGCCGAGGCGGTCGAGCCGCCACACGACCAGGACATCCCCCTTGCGGGCATACGACAGGGCTTCATCCAAGCCCGGCCGGGCTGCCTTTGCACCGCTGGCCGTATCGGTGAACACCTTTTCGCAGCCGGCCGCCGTCAGGGCGTCCCGCTGCAAGTCCATGCGCTGATCGTCGGTCGATACCCGCGCGTAACCGATCTTCATGTTTTCGTCCGTTTATTCGATGAAGCAGGCAGTTTATAGACTTTGATTTATAGACGCCATTGCGGACAAAGAACAGGCCCGAAAGCAGGGCGGGGCGGGCCGGTGTTGCGCAATCCACAAAACGACCGTTTTAGGACTGTTGCGAAGTGATAGCATTATCATTAGAATGCTTTCATTGATAGCGCAAAGCGCAGGAGGCTAACATGGCGACAGTTACCGTTAGAAATCTGCCGGACGAGGTGCATCGCGCGCTTCGTGTGCGCGCAGCAACGCACGGCCGCAGCACCGAGGCCGAAATCCGCGACATCCTCGAATCGACCGTTCGCCCGCCGGAGCGGCTTCGCCTGGGAACGGCCTTGGCCGAGCTGGGCCGCCGCGTCGGGCTGACCGATGACGACATCGCAGCCTTCGAGCAGGTGCGCGACAAGACCCCGGCCGAGCCTGTGAGATTTGAATGATCGTCTTGGATACCAACGTCGTTTCCGAGGCAATGAAAGCGGAACCGAATCCCGCCGTGCGGGCGTGGCTGGATGAGCAGGCGGCCGAAACCCTCTACCTGTCCAGCGTCACGCTTGCCGAACTGCTGTTCGGCATCGGTGCCTTGCCGTCTGGCCGGCGCAAAGATGCGCTGTCGCAAACGCTGGATGGCCTCCTGGAGCTGTTCGGGGATCGCGTGCTTGCCTTCGACACCGACGCAGCGCGGCACTACGCCGAGCTGGCCGTTACCGCCCGTGCCGCCGGCAAGGGCTTCCCCACACCAGACGGCTACATCGCCGCCATTGCGAACGCTCGCGGCTTCACCGTCGCCACGCGCGACGTTGCGCCGTTCCAAGCAGCCGGCCTCAACGTCATCAACCCGTGGGAGGCCATGCAGTGACGGCACAGGACAGTTTCCCCACGGCGCTGTCAGCGCCGTGACAACGTGGTGACGCCGGCGAGTTGGCCAGGTCGCCGAGCTGTCACCAATACCAACCCCGGCGCGCCAACGCCGGTTTTTCTAGGAGTGGCGAACGATGAACCAGAGCATTGAACAGACGGGTATCCCGCAAGACCAGAGCGAGGGCTTTGTGAACGCTTTCTTTGAACAGTTGGAGCCGAGGCCGAAGAAGGCCCGGCCGTGGACGTTTGACCGCCTGAACGCGGCTTGCGACACCCCCGGCGCAGAGCCGGTGCAGGCGGTTTTGTATCCCGACGATGCCGCCGGCTTCACGCTGTACGCGCGTCAGGGCCGCACGTTGCGCGCCGTCACCTACCACGGCCAGCCGGTGCGCTTCCGCACGTTCGAGAAGGCGCTTACCACGCTGGCCGACGTGTCCGGCCTGTCGCCGGAAATCGTTGTCGATGCCTCGAACTGGCGCGAGGAGAGCGGGCCGCTATGAGGCCAGAAAAGAAAAGCCCGACACGCGCCAACGTGTCGGGCCGGGTGCGGCCCCGGAGTGGCGAACTCAGTAAGGGCCGCTGACCATTACCAAAACAGGCGAATGACCATGACCAATCTTATCAAAAACGGGAACCGACAGACAGCCCTAGACCTGGGCGACCAGTTCGACGAAACGGCTTACCGTGCCGAGCTGATCGCCGCCGGCATCGAGCCGGCCGCCGCTGCCGATATTGCCGCCAAGACCGCCCAGGCGCGCGGCAAGCGTGATCGCTCGCCGCTGAATGTCGGTGCATCGCTGAACCTACCGCCAGCCGTCAAGGATGCCGTGCAGCGCGTTGAGCGCGCCCAGGAGAAGGCCACGCCGGCCAAGAAGGCCAGCGCCGGCCGCGCCCTGGCCCTCAGCAAGCAAGAAGGCAAGCTGCTGGAGGTGGCGATCGACATCGCCACGACGCCGCCATCCGGCGAGGACATGGCTTTCACCCATGCCGTGCTGTGTCAGGTCGGTTTGCCCCGCGCCAAGGTCGAGGGCCGCGAGTTCATGCGCCAGTCCGGCCAAGCCTGGGTGAACGTGCAAGCCGGGTGGCTGGACGAGGGCAAAGGGCCGGTGCAGCAGCCCATTCCCTACGGCGTGATGCCGCGCCTTGCGCTGGCCTGGGTTTCTACGTTCGCAGTGCGCCACGGCACGCGCGAAATCCCCATCGGTGACAGTGCGGCCGACTTCCTGCGCCTGATGCTGGGAGCCGATACCGCGAGCCAGGGCGCACGCTATACGACCTTGCGCAAGCAGATGCACGCCTTGGCCGCGTGCCGCTTGCAGCTCGGTTTCCGAGGCCGCACGTTCAACGGTCAGCCCGTCGAGCAGTTCGACGCCTGGGTGTCCAACCGCGACAGCCAGCAAAAGCCGCTTTGGCCGGGCGTGATGACGCTCTCAGAGCACTACTTCAACGAGCTGCGTGATAGCGCCGTGCCGCTGGACAATCGCGCCATGCACGCGCTGAAAGGCTCCGCGCTGGCGTTGGACGTGTACGCATGGCTGGCCCATCGTCTTCACCGCATCGAGGGCAAGGGCGTTGTGCTGCATTGGAAGTCGCTGCGCGAGCAGTTCGCCCAGGAGTACAAGGGCAAAGACCCGGACAAGGACTTCAAGAAGGAGTTTCTGCCGGTGCTGCGCAAGGTGCAGGCCGTCTATCCGAGTGCCAACGTCAAGCAGGTGACGGGCGGGCTGCTGTTGCTCGGCTCGCCGCCACCGATTCCGAAGAAGCTCACAAAGTAGGCTCACCCTGGCGATGCCAGGGCCGGGCTATCGTGCTGCGCATCGAGCCTGCCGGCATGGCCGACTGTCTCGCCCCTTCGGGCTTCTATCCCTTTCGTTCCGCCGTCCCGGCGGGTCGTGGTGACATCGCATCGAGCTGGCCAGCTCGGCCGCGTCACCATCGCATGACTGAGCGCGATAAATCGCCCCCCCCTCGACTGGCCGCCAAGCCGCGCCAGAACGATAAATCACCCCCCCTTGATCCGCCGCGACCGGCGTCCGACTGGTGACAGATCGGCGCGACCAGGTGCGCGCGTTGTCACCATCGCGGAAAGTGGAAAAACCCTGTGGATAGTGCGACTTATCCACGATAAATCGCACCCCCCCAGCGCGATAAATCGCACCCCCCCTAGGCCGGTTGTCCACGATAAATCGCACCCCCCTTGCGCGATAAATTCCCCCCCCCCTAAAACCGGTACGGTTCTGCCTTTAAAAAAAGATCCTATAAATTTTTGCTGGTAGTAGGAGCGCCGCTTTCGGTGGAAAACTCTACCGACAGCGCAAACGAAGCGGCGCAGAGCGGCCTACGGCCGGGGCACCCCTGCGGGGTTCCCCCGGACAAGCCGGCTCCCCCTCCGGCTCAAATGGCTGGCCTTCGGCCAGGACTGTTTACCAGGGCTCGGCTACCGCCGCGCGGTTCCACTCCGAACCGCCGAGGCCACCAGAACGCACAGGAAGGCCGTAGAGGCGTTTTCCTGCAGGTCTGCAGGGTCAGGGAAGGGGAAGCGCTTAAAACGCGCCTACGGCGCTTCCTGGAGCTTTCTACGACCGCTGAAACTGTCTTGCGGATGCATGGCAGAAGGGACACGCCGCCCCCACGCCGGCCGATGGCCGTCGAGAGGGAGAAAGGCGCTTGCAGCGCCTACCACCCATCCCCCCGCCCTTCCCGCCAGCGGGAAGGGAGCGAGTCGCCCTCTGTCGTCAGGGGGGCAGCCGGCGGGGCGCTTCGCTTCCTTGTCTGCCCCCTGCCGGTGAGCGTTGGGCCGCTCCTGCCGCGTCAAGGGGCCGTGTCCTCGCCCTTCGGGCTGCGGGCCGCACCAACCCCTTGACCCGTCATCCGCTCAAAACCGGGTTCAGGGAGTGGCGCAATAGGAATAATAATAGTAGTATTACGATTACTACCACTACACCAAAGGGTAACGCGATGGCACTCAGCCCGGACATCAAGGAACGCATCTTCGCCGCCGCCGACCAGCTCCATGCAGCCAGCGAAACCGGCGAGTTTCCAAGCGTGGAGGCCGTGCGCCAGCTCAGCCGTGCCGGCATGAACAACGTGGTCGAGGCGATGAAGGAATGGCGGCAGCAGCAGCGCAAGCAGGTGCAGACGGTCAGGGAGCCGATGCCGGCCGCCTTGCAGGCAGTTTTGCAGGACATGGGGCAGAGCCTGTGGGCCACGGCGCAGCAGCTCGCCAATGAATCGCTAGAGGCCGCCAAGGCAGCATTTGAGGCCGAGAAAGCCGACCTCATCGAGCTATCCGAACAGCAGTCGGAAGCGTTCGACACACAAGCGGCCGAGCTGGAGCGGGTGAAGACGCAGGCGCTCGATGCCGCCCAGGCGCACCAGGACGCCACGGAACGGGCCGCCGCTGAACTTGCCGCCGTGCGGGCCGAGCTGGCCCAGGCACTAACCCGCGCCGAGCGAGCCGAGGCGAAGGCCGACGAGATCGAGCGCCGGGCGACCGACCTGCGGGCCGAACTCGACCGCGCGCACCAGGACGCCGACCATGCCCGCGCCGGGCTGGCAGAGCAGAAGCAAGCCGCCCAGAATGCCACCGCCGAGCGCGACAGCATCCGGGCCGAGCTGGTGAAGACTCAGGCCACCATCGAGGCCGAGCGCAAGGCGAACCAGGAGCAGCAACAGAACACGGCCACCGAACTGGCGGCAATGCGTGCCGAACTGAACCAGGAGCGGAAAGCGACGGCCGAGGCCCGCGAGAAGGCTGCAGGGCTGGCCGGGCAGCTCGAAGCGACCCAAGCGCAGGCAAGCGCCCTACTCGCCCGACTGGATAAGCCCGAGGCGAAACCGGCCACGACCAGGAAGAAGGAGCCGAAAGCCTGATGCCTGTAGCGGCGCACCTGCGCCGCCTTTCTCACCACTGGCCCGGCAGGGCCAAAGGGGCGGCGTGCTGGTTTGCCCCTTTCCTGCCGTGTGGTGACAGATCCACGACCTGGCCAGCTCCCGGGCGTCACCAATTCGACCGATGGTGACAGGCCCGCGCGATCGAGGCAGATCCACCGCCACCAAAAGAAAAAGCCCCGCCGAGGCGGGGCCGTGGTGCAGGCCGTGAAGGACAGTTACCGCCGACGCAGCGCAAGCCGGACATGACGCCAGAAGATACGCCATTCGCCACGCTGGCCGCCATCGAGCAGCAGCGACCGGAACATGGCGAAGGCTTCGGCCGGGCGCTTGCGGTACGCCTGGGCCATCGCTTCGTCGTGCGGCTTATCCTTCATCGCTCGAACTCCATCACCGGAAGCGGGTAGGCCCGCGCTATGTTCTCCATGTTGTAGCCGTATTCCAGGCGGCCGAGCGTTGAGGGCTTCGCCCCTGTCCGCTTCGCCGCCTGGGCGACCGTCTGCACGTCTCTGGCGTGATCCGGGGCAAGGCCAGGAACCTTGGCCTTGATGTTCCGTGGATCGTCTGCCCGTTCCCACTCTTGCAGCCAGTGGGCAATGCGCCGGCTGTCAGGGACAAAACCCGTCGAGTGCGTCATGAGGCGCATTAGAGCTTCGTGTTCTAGTTGGCTGAACATGATTCATCACCCCTTCGACATGCTGCCGCCTTCTGGTCGCCACGCAGTCCGCAGCCGTTCCGCGACCGCATCACGATAAGCCGGATTTCGCGCCCAAAGGCTTCGTCCCATTGCAAGGTGTTCAAGGCGTCCGGCAGTAGTCTGGTGCCCGGTACGCGGGTCAAGGCGGGTTGATGTTGGGTTAATCATTCTTCCCGCTGCGCTCGCCATACGAGCCGGTGCAATAGCGCCTTGCGCCATCCCGCGCAGCGTCACGGCTGCACTGCTGATGCCGCCAGCTAGCTGCCCTGCCACGTTGTTGACCTCCTGGACGAGCCAGAACATTACGGACGTGAAGGTCAACAGTACCAAGGACGTGAACAGCGTGTTTTGATCGCTGTCCAGATCAACGCTATTCACGATGGCATCGAAGCCTTTGAAGATCAGACCCATGACAGCGGCCACCAGGGCAATGCGTAGGATGTACGTCATCACCTGCCCGAACCAGGAATCGAAGAACTTCGCCGTGACAGGCCAGAGCAACAGCGCAATAAAAAACGGCCCAATGCCGAGCATGAGCGTCAAGCCAGCCTTTGCGACAACGATCATGCCGCCGGCCGGGATGGCGAGCAGCCCGGTAGCAACCGCGATGATGATCGCGTTCAAGCCTTCGCCGAGCATCATGCCCATTTCAGTGAAACCCCGGTTCCCCGCACGTTCCCACAAGTCGCCAGCAATGCCCCAGCCTTTGCCGAGAGCCGCATCTATCACCTGATAGACCGATGTCGGGCTGGCCGATGCACCTGTTCCGGCGAAGGCTGACGTGAAGCCTGTTTCCATCGACTGGAGGCTTCCGACGACCCAATCCGAATAGGTGCTTGCATTCAGCGCCAGGGCACCAATGAACAGGTACTTGACGCACGTCTTGATGAACACCGAGAACGGCATTTCGACGTAACCCCACCCGATGGCATAGCCCATCAGCGTCAGGTGGATAGTGGCCCCGCCGATGAAGAACAGGGTGAAAGTCGAGATGACTTCGCCCACGGTGCCGCTGATGAACGGGTTCAGCGCGGCATCGAGGTACTGACCAATGAACTGAAAAATCATCGGGTCCATGTCATTCCTCCTTCTTGCCAGCATCGACCGGCGGCAGCTTCAAGAAGCCACGCCGGGAAAGGTCTTTCTCGTTCTGCGCCTGCTGGGCGTTGATGCAGTTCGGAGAGGCCGCCAGTTCGCCAGGATTGGCCTTGCACTTGGCGATCATTGCCTTGCGCTCGGTGTCGTGGGCCTTGTACCAATCGACGGTTTGAACTGGTGTGTTCTCGCCGCAGCCAGCCAGGACGGCCGCGACTATCAGGACAATGGAGAGCTTTTTCATTTCCGCACCTCCCGAACTTCCGCGTCGATGACGCGGCCGGAGCCGTGACGGGCTTCATGCTGCTGTGCGACTTCGAGGGCGTGGGCCAGCTCGGCCGCGCTGATGATCCGCAGAGCGGCAACCGTTCGCAGGGCGCTTTCTCGCGCTCCAGCCCAATGCGGTGCAATCCGCTCCCCGGTCTTGTTCAAGATGAACACGGACAGGGCAAGGCATGCCACCGACACGAACAATGCGGCATAGGGTGACAGCGGGCCTTCTTTGCCCGGTAGCGTCACAGCCGTCCAGTCGGCAAGCGCAACGACGAACGGCAAGAACGCCAGGATGCCGGCAGCAAGATCGGTGTGAGGCATTAACGGTGCTCGCCGGCTGACCTCCCGCGTGAAGCCCATACGGTGAATGCACACCCAGAAGCGCCAAAGCGGTATCAGGAGGAAGAACAAGCAAATC
>NZ_BBJR01000086.1 GCF_000739875.1 Comamonas aquatica NBRC 14918 | reverse complement strand
TGATTCAGCATCCGCGAAAACGGTTTTCGCTTGGCAAGAACGTATCGGCATATCGATGCCCTAGGCGGCCCTTTCTTGCGTAGGACCAGTTCAGTCCAGCATGCCATGGGAATTGTCGACTGCAGCATAGGCAGTTCGAGGTCCCGCAAGGGTTGCTCAAAGTAGGACAAAAGATTTCACAAGAGGCCTCTTTCATGTGTTTCATGGTGTAGGAAAAGTGGCACACCCCATGCAATCAGTTTGCTGACGAATGCACGATTTCAAGGAGTTAGCTAGCAGGTATGCATGCTGGAACTTTTAAGAGCTAAACCTTGATTAGGGTTTGTATGTATGTCGAGGTAGAGGATTTATTCAAACAATGAACTGCGATCCTTAATAAGTATTAATTATCTGTCTTGTTTCCCTGGCTTCTCTCGTAATCGCTTCGAACTCAGGAGTGCATCATGACGTTCCGCCTCAATCTTGACGATATTTCGCGCATCCTCACTAGCATTCAAGTCGCAGAGCGACACGTGCAGTCGGGGTATCAGGATCAGACAGATCTGTTGGGCAACCCGCTCAACAATCTCGTGCCCTTGGGGCTGCGCACGGTCAGCGGCCAATACAACAATTTGGTCCATCCTGAGTATGGTTCTGCTGACCAGTTCATGCCGCGGTTGCTGACACCAACGTTCCAGGATGCTGAAATCAATCCACGTACTGGGCAATCTACCTCGTATGAGCAGACTTCTGGTAGCGTCTACGACTCACAGCCGCGCACAATTAGCAACCTTATTTCAGACCAATCCGCAAACAACCCTGCTGTGCTGGTTGCGGCTTTTACTGCATTGGGCTCAACAGATCCCTACGCTGATGCAGCTACCTATACCGCTGCACGCCAGGCTGCGCAGGATGCAGCCACTGCACTGCAGGCACTGCAGGATGCGATAGGTGGCGGTGCCGACTTGCCTGCCTTGCATGCGGCCTACGATGCTGCTGCGCTGCAGGCCAGTGCCGATCGTACAGCTGCCTCAAATGCCCAGGCAGCAGCTGATGCAATCAACGATGGTGCAGAAGCCAGCCTCGCCACGGCACAGCAAAACCTCACGAATGCAATTGCGGCCGAAGCGGCGGCTGACATGGCTACGAGCGCAGCTGCTGCACAACTCGCAGCTGCACAGAGCGCTCAGACTGTTGCGCAGGGCGCATACGACGCCAAGCTTGGCGCGAGCAATGCGGCGCTGGCTAACCTCAACGCTACCAATAGTCTGTTGACGACATCGACCGAAGCAATTACTGCTGCACAGGCTATTTTGGCGAACTTGGTGGCAACAAATGCCTCGCCAGCGGACATCGCGGCGCAAGAGGCTTTGATTGCGCAACTTGAAGCAGCAAAAAATTTGGTGACTTCGTTGCAGACCAGTGCGCAGGTCGCATACAACCAGGCTGCGGCAGAAACGGCGACAGCGCTCACGAGCTTGCAGGGCGCGCAGGATGTTACGGCAACAGCCATTAATGTTGTGGCTGCAGCAGCTCTGGCCGAGACTGCTGCTGAAAATCAAGTGGGTGCTGCCCAAGATGCAGTCGATGCTGCTCAGGCAGCGCTGGTGCAGGCGAATGCTGACGCTGCAACTGCACAGCAGCAAGCAATCATTTTGGATGCGACAGCGGATGCTTCTGAAGCTGCTGCAGCTGATGCGCTTGGCGCATTGCAGGCAGCCCAGGATGCTGCGGCTGTGAGTGCAGAAGACTTGGCTGCTGCCCAGGCGCTTGCAGACAGCACGGCAGCAACTTTTGAGTCGTTGCCTGCGCAGATGGGTCTGGATTTCGATGTAAACGACACGACACTGTTCGTGCCCAACGTCATGCCTGACTTGGGAGACACCGCACCCTTTAACAGCTTTCTCACTTTGTTTGGTCAGTTCTTCGATCACGGTCTGGATCTGGTCACCAAGGGTGGAAGCGGGACGGTTTACATACCTTTGCAGCCAGATGATCCGTTGTACGTTGAGGGCAGTCCAACCAACTTCATGGTGCTAACGCGTGCTACCAACAGCCCAGGTGCTGATGGCATTCTTGGGACTGCTGATGACGTGCGTGAGCACGTCAATGAGACCACGCCATTTATTGACCTGAACCAGGTCTATACCTCGCACGAGTCGCACCAAGTCTTCTTGAGAGAGTATGTGCGTGTGGAAGTGGATGGGGTGATGAAGACGGTCGCTACCGGCCATATGCTGGAGGGCCAAAACGGTGGCCCCCCCACTTGGGCAGACATCAAAAACCAAGCACGCCAGATGTTGGGGATTGAGCTGACGGATATGGATGTGCTGCGTGTACCGCTCGTGGCTGCAGACCTCTATGGCAACTTTATCCCAGGTGCTAACGGTTACGCACAACTGGTGACTCCGGCAGGCCTCCTCAGCGGGACTGCAGATGCTCCTGCGCAGGCATCCAGTGCATACGGTGCGGGCCGCGCCTTCCTTAACGACATTGCACACAATGCGGCTCCTGGGACAGTGGACCATGACCGTGATCCCACTACCGCGGAGGTGGTGAAGGCCGCCGATGCTGACACAGACACAGGCAACGACATTCCGCTAAATCTCCTGGGTGCTGCTACCACCTACGACAATGAGCTGCTGGATAAGCACTATGTGGTGGGTGATGGACGTGGCAATGAGAACATCGGTCTGACAGCCGTTCACCATGTGTTCCACAGTGAGCACAATAACCGCGTCGATCAGATCAAGGCGGAGCTACTCGCAAGCGGTGATGTGGCTTTCATTAATCAATGGCTGTTGGCACCTATTCAGGGTGACGCTGTTCCCGCTGACACCTCTTCGCTTCTGTGGAACGGCGAGCGCCTCTTTCAGGCCAGTCGCTTTAGCACCGAGATGGTCTACCAGCATTTGGTGTTTGAGGAGTTTGCGCGATTGGTGTCACCCGACATTGATCCATTCCTCTTCTCCAACACAGTGGACATCGATCCAGCAATCATGGCGGAGTTTGCGCACGTGGTGTACCGCTTTGGCCACTCTATGCTCACCGAATCAGTGGATCGATTGGCGGCGGATGGTCAGACCACCAACCATATTGGGCTGATTGACGCTTTCCTCAATCCCGTGGCGTTTGAAGGCAGTGGAGCGACGCCTGATGAAGCTGCCGGAGCGATCTTGCGCGGGATGACGCGCCAAGTGGGAAATGAGATCGATGAATTCCTGACAGGAGCGCTTCGTAACAACTTAGTAGGCTTGCCGCTGGATCTGGGTGCGATCAATATTGCCCGTGGCCGCGACACAGGTGTTCCTTCGCTCAACGAAGCACGTCGGCAGTTTTATGAGCAGACCCAAGACACCACGCTGAAGCCCTATGCGAGTTGGTACGAGTTTGCCTTGGCCATCAAAAACCCAGCTTCCATCATTAATTTCGTGGCTGCATACGGAACGCATAGCAGCGTAGTTAATGCGGTGACGCTGGAAGACAAACGCAATGCTGCAACTTTGCTGGTCATGGGGGGGGACGGTGCCCCAACTGACCGTTTGGCTTTCCTGAACGCCACGGACGCATGGGCCGGTGGTACGTTGGGTGGTCTCAATAACGTTGATTTCTGGATCGGAGGACTGGCCGAGAAAAAAGTTGCTTTTCAAGGCCTGTTGGGCACCACGTTCAACTTCGTGTTTGAAGTTCAGATGGAAAAGCTGCAGGAAGGTGACCGTTTCTACTACCTGAGCCGCACTCAGGGTATGAACTTGCTCAACCAGTTGGAGGCAGATTCGTTTGCTGAGCTAGTCATGCGCAACACCGATCTGGGCAATCCTGGCGCAACGCACTTGCCGAGCTCGCTGTTCCTCACGCCGGACTACATCTTGGAGCTGAATCAAGCGCGTCAAAAGGTGGCAGATCCCAACCATACTGACCCGATTCTCGCGGCTATCAGTCCCATGGTCATCCGCCGTGATACTGACGGTGACGGGGTGAATGACTATCTGCATTACACCGGCGGGGATCATGTCGTGATTGGGGGTGATGACAACGACAACACGCTGATCGGCGGTGAAGGGGATGACACTATCTGGGGTGACGGTGGCAATGACCGCATTGAAGGAGGCTTCGGTGTGGACCACCTTTTCGGAGGTGATGGCGATGACATCATCACTGACTCTGGGACTGACTCTGGCGCAGCCGATGTTATTCACGGCGATGCTGGGAATGACGTTATCAATGGTGGCAATGGCCTGGATCTGATCTTTGGTGGCAGTGGTCAGGACTTCATTTTTGGGGGCGTCGACGGCAAGACGATCACAGCGGGTGAAGGCAATGATTTTGTGCGCGGCCCTGATGGTCTGAGCTTTATTGCTGGCAATGAAGGTGATGACTGGCTTGAGGGGGGCGATAGCTTCGACACGCTCGCTGGTGAGAACTCCGAGCTGTTCTTTAACAGCCCAATCATTGGTCACGATGTGTTGAACGGTCGCGGTAACGACACCGATTACGATGCTGAATCTGGTGACGACATCATGTTCCAGGGCCTGGGTATTCAGCGCAACAACGGTATGGCAGGTTTTGACTGGGCCATTCACAAGGGGGAGGCGCAAGGCGCCAACTCAGATCTCGGGATTCCGATTTTCGTTAACCAGGAAGCGAACATCTTGCGTGATCGCTTCGATCTGGTCGAGGGCCTGTCAGGCTGGAAGCATGCCGATACCCTGACGGGACGCGACGTGGTGGTTGGCGCCTACGATGAAGCAGCTGGAGCGGCCGCTCAGTTCAATCCGAACTCACCTTTTGAGTCTTACGCCAACGCATTGCTAGAAACTGGTGTGGCTCGGATTGCGGGTCTTGCCGAATTGGTGGCGCATTTGGACCGCGTCACCTTTACCACAGCCAACGGTCAGACACATACGGCAGTGGTGTTCGATGCAAACGCTGTGCAGTACAACGAAGATGGAAGTGCTCGAACCATCTATGACACAGCGGCCGACATCCTTTTGGGTGGTGGTGGGAGCGACATTTTGCAAGGCAAGGGTGGTAACGATGTCATAGACGGTGATCGCTGGCTGAATGTGCGCATTCGCATCAACGACAGCAATGGCAATCAGATCGGGTGGTCCGATGACCTGGGCGGTAAGGTGTACAGCACTGCTGGTTTGCTGCTTTATGGAGGTAGAACACTGGACAGCCTAATGTTTGATCGCACTCTGAACCCAGGACAGCTCAGCATCGTGCGTGAGATTCTCGATGGCGATCCTGATGATCTGTCGCTTGATACAGCAGTCTATAGGGGCAACCAATCAGAGTATGAGATCACTTACCACGATGATGGTTCAGTCACGGTAGCGCACGTGAATCCTGATGTGAACCTGCCAGAAAACGATGGTATCGACCGACTTTTCAACATCGAGGTATTGAGGTTTGCAGACGGTGAAGTCTCAACTCAGGCACCTGACATTGTGGGTACCAACGGCAACGACATTTTGGTAGGAGATGGCCGTGCCAACCGTATCTTCGGCCTTAATGGCAATGATCTGCTGCAAGGACTGGCCGGAAACGATCTGCTTGACGGTGGTGCTGGTAACGACAGGTTGGAAGGTGGCGCTGGCAACGACACATTGCTGGGTGGGGCAGGCAATGACACCCTGGACGGAGGTGCCGGTAATGACGCTATGACAGGCGGCGCTGGAAACGATATCTATCTAGTGGATAGCACTGGTGATGTTGTGATTGAGGATGTCAACGGTGGAACTGATACTGTGCAAACCGCACTTGCTGCTTACGTTCTAGGCGCAAATGTTGAGCACTTGACGTTCACTGGAAGCGGTAACTTCACAGGTACTGGCAATGATTTGACCAATACGATTACCGGTGGAGCGGGTAATGACACGTTGGATGGCGGCGCTGGCATCGACCGTTTGGTAGGCGGCGCTGGTGACGATACCTATCTCATGGGCACAGAAACCGATGTCATCGTGGAAGCCGCAGGCGGAGGCAATGACACGGTGCGCTATGGCGGTACCAACGCATATCAACTGGCAAACAATGTCGAAAACCTCATATACACCGCATCCACCAATGCCAACCTGGTCGGCAATGGCTCTGCCAATGTAATTACGACGGGGGCTGGCAACGATACTGTGAATGCGGCGGCAGGTGACGACATTGTGTACGGCGGAGACGGAGTTGACCGCTTGCTCGGAGGATCTGGCAACGACACCTTGCATGGCGAAGCCGGGGATGATGAACTGCTGGGTGAGGCTGGAAACGATTTCCTCTACGGTGGTTCAGGCAATGATCGACTGGATGGAGGTGCTGGCAACGACACTCTTGAAGGTGGTGAGGGCAATGACACCATTTATGGTGGTGATGGCAATGACCAGATTCACGGTGGAGCTGGCAATGACACATTGTTTGGCGACATTGGCAATGATGTGATCAACGGCGGTGAGGGCAACGACAGCATTGACGGAGGCGCTGGCAACGATCGGGTGACTGGCGGCGCAGGCGACGACATCATGGATGCCTCACTGGGTGCTGACATCTTTGTTTTTGGTCCCAACTTTGGCAATGACATCATCAACGGCTTTTCCGCAGGCGGAGGAGGCCAGGATCGATTGAATCTCGCAGCTTTTGAGTTTGACACAGCGACGTTCAACAGCCGTGTGGTCATCACTGATGCTGGTAATGACACTTTGGTCACGGTCAACGGAGTAGACGGGGGCACTGTGCGGTTGGTGGGGCTTGTAGACCACACGACTGTGACGATTGCAGACTTCCAGCTCGCTTGACGGCAGAAAGTTGCTATGGTATCTAACCAATCCCCGGCCGGCTCGCGTCGGCCGGGTTGGAAGCTGGCCGACAACGAGATCGGCGCCGCATTGCGCGAATTTCGAACGGCATTCCGCAACGTCGGTATCTTTAGTGCCATCGTCAACTTATTGATGTTGGTGCCATCGCTCTACATGCTTCAGGTCTATGACCGGGTGCTGGCTAGCGGGAATCAGACCACATTGTTAATGCTGACGGTCATGGTCATCGGCACTTACCTGCTGATGAACGGATTGGAGCTTGTGCGTAGCTTCCTACTGATAAGGGTAGGGGCTCGGCTAGACCTAAAACTCAATCAGCGGGTTTACACCGCAGCTTTTGAGCAGAACCTTAAGCAAGCTGGTGCAAACGCAGGTCAGTCGCTGCATGATTTGGCGACTATCCGTCAGTTCGTTACCGGCAACGGCTTGTTTGCTTTCTTCGATGCCCCCTGGTTTCCGATCTACCTGGCTGTAATTTTTCTGTTTGACTGGGTGTTGGGAGTATTTGCCGTCATAGGTACCTTGGTGCTCGTTGGGTTAGCGTGGGCTAATGAGCTTGTGTCGAGTAAACCTTTGGCACAGGCCAACGCTATGTCTGTTGCTGCGGGGAATTTGGCCACCAACAACCTGCGTAATGCCGAAGTTATTGAAGCCATGGGCATGCTGCCTAACTTGATGGGGCGTTGGTTCAAACTGCATGGGGGTTTTTTGCAACTGCAAGGGCTGGCAAGTGAACGCGCTGGAACCATCAGTGCTCTCAGTAAGTTCATGCGTATTTCGCTGCAATCACTCATCCTGGGGTTGGGCGCATTGCTGGCTTTAGAGAACCGTATCACCCCCGGGATGATGATTGTGGGCTCCATTCTCATGGGGCGAGCGCTAAGTCCCGTCGATCAACTGATTAACGTGTGGAAGGGCTGGTCGGCTACGCGCAGTGCATACCAGCGCTTAGTTGATCTACTTGCTGCTAATCCACCACGCCAGAGCGGCATGCCTTTGCCCAGGCCTAAGGGGACCATAGCATTTGAAGGCGTAACGGCCGTTCCGCCTGGAGCGACACTACCGGCACTACAAAACCTTAGCTTTTCGCTACCTGCTGGTGAAGTGTTAGGTGTGATTGGGCCCAGTGGCTCAGGTAAGTCAACGCTGGCGCGATTGCTTGTGGGAGTCTGGGGGGCTAATGCAGGCAAGGTTCGACTGGACGGTACGGACGTCTACCAGTGGAACAAGACAGAGCTTGGCCCTTACATAGGGTACCTGCCGCAAGACATCGAACTGTTTGCGGGTAGTGTTAGCGAAAACATCGCACGGTTTGGTGTGGTTGATGCAGACAAAGTCATCGAAGCGGCGCAGATGGCCGGTGTGCACGAAATGGTTCAACGTTTCCCGCGTGGCTACGACACGGTCCTCGGAGACGGTGGGGCCGGCCTGTCGGGAGGTCAACGTCAGCGTATCGCATTGGCACGGGCCCTGTATGACTCACCATCGCTCATTGTTTTGGACGAACCAAACTCGAACCTAGACGACGTCGGCGAACAAGCGTTGCTGACCGCTTTGCAGCGCTTGCGTGAACGTGGCAGCACGGTGGTGGTCATTTCGCACCGAACCAGTATCTTGGCTGTGACCTCTTGCTTGCTATTGCTGCGGCAAGGCAGCATGCATTCTTTCGGCCCCACGTCGCAGGTGCTGGCAGCGCTTTCCAAGACGATGACACCCCCTCCAACAACTGCAGAAACTGCTGGTGCTCAGGTACGTTCAATTTTTGAAAAGAAGGCTGCTCCGCATGCACCCTTTCCGCCATCAACCATGAGCTGAAGTGTTCCCAGCCTAGGAGGTTGCAATGAATACCGACACTCCACATGTCCACGCGCTGATGCAAAACTTGCCCAACGACGCTTTGTTGCAAGACGATGCCAAGCGTCAAACTCGCATTGGTTGGTGGATTGTTCTTGTCGGTTTTGGTGGGCTGTTGTTGTGGGCTTTCCTAGCTCCGTTAGATCAGGGTGTACCCATGAGCGGAACGATCACGGTAGCTGGCAATAAAAAAGCAGTGCAGCACCAAGCCGGAGGGACAGTACAAACCATTTTCGTTCGAGAGGGTGATGTGGTGAAAGCGGGGCAGCCATTGGTGCAGATGAATTCTGTACAAGCGCGTGCTAATGCGGCTGTTGTACGTGTTCAGTACTACACCGCACTTGCTACCGAAGCAAGATTACTGGCAGAACGTGATGCCAAGGCATCAGTGACTTTTTCAGCTGATACAGAGGCCGCGCGCAGTGATCCACGTGTTGGCTCCACCATGTCAGTGCAGCAACAGCTGTTTGCTTCTCGTCGCTTTGCTTTGCAGGCGGAGATGTCAGCATTGAATGAGGGAATTGCAGGAATAGAAGCCCACACCGCAGGCTTAAAAGAAGCGCGTGAAGGAAAGCAAGAGCAATTTCGTCTTCTGCAGGAGCAGTTGAATGGAATGCGCGAGCTGGCCCAAGGTGGTTACGTACCACGCAACAGGCTGCTTGAACTTGAGCGTACGTATGCGCAACTTGCTTCGTCAATGTCGGAGGATTGGGGAAATATCGCTCGTGGATTGCGCCAAGCTAGCGAACTGAAGCTTCGACGAATCCATCGACAGCAAGAGTTTCAAAAAGAGGTCCGTGAACAGTTGGCAGATGTCCAAAAAGAGGCAGATGCTTTAAAAAATCAACTTGAAAGCTTGGACTACGAGCTGGAGAACTCAGTGGTGAGAGCACCGGTAGATGGCACTGTCGCCGACCTCAACATCTTCACTGAAGGCGGTGTTGTTGCTCCGGGATTTCGGATGATGGATATCGTTCCTCAATCTGAGCCACTGATTGTTGAAGGGCAGATTCCTGTGCATTTGATTGATTCTGTGAGCATCGGTCTACCCGTAGAGCTGATCTTTTCAGCATTCAATCAAAACACAACGCCACGTATTCCGGGAACTGTGGTGCAAGTTTCCGCTGACCGATTGGTAGATCAAAAGACGGGGGCTCCTTATTTCCGCATGTTCGCAGAAATTACTGCTGAAGGCCACGTTGAGATGAGTAAGTTGCCTGTTCGGCCAGGAATGCCGATCGAGTTATTCGTTAAAACAGGGGAACGAACGCTGGCCAACTACCTGATGCGCCCCATTCGGGACAACATCAAGATGTCACTGACGGAGGAGTGAAGTGCAAAAAAAAAATGCAAAAAACGAATCCACAAGAGGTTGGCAGCACTTTGTTGCCGTGGTGCTGGCGTTGTCCAGCCACGGGACTTGGGCCAAGGAGTTGATGGGACTTATGCAAGCATACGAAGCTGCTCGTTCCTATGACCCTGTTTTTAAAGGTGCTCAAGCTGTTCGTGACGAGGGCAGAGAGCACCAGACAATTGGCCAAGCGAAGCTGCTACCTGTAATTTCCGGGGTTGTATCTAGCAATCAAAACCAATCGCGTGTGACGGAAGCGAACGGCAGAACTGACAATCGTGGGCGCTATGCCAGCAACACCTCCAGTTTGCAGTTGCGCCAACCTTTGTACGACCGTGAGGCCTGGGCCGCTAAAGAGCAAGGAGTTGCGCGTACTGCTGCGAGTGAAGCGCTCTTTCGATTTCGCGAGCAAGAACTGATGGTGCGAGTTTTTGAAGCCTATTCGAAGGCATTGTTGGCGAGTGAAGAAGTACGTCTTGTTGAGGCACAACTTCAGTCGGCAGACGAGCTGCTGCGTGCTAACGAGCAGCGCTTGATGCAAGGCGAGGGAACCCGTACCGACACGCTAGAGACACGCTCAAAGCAGGCGTTGATACAGGCGGAACTGATTGTGGCCCAGGATCGTGCGCAGCACGCACTTGATGCACTCCAGTCCATCGTAGGAAGGCCAGTTAAGCAGCTCGAAAGGTTCACATCACGAGGCGGCACCACATCGGCTCCAGGAGCACTGGATGATTGGCGCAGTAAGGCGTTTGATACCAACCCGGAAGTTGAAAGCCTAAAACATAACTTAGAGGCAGCGCGCCATGAAGTCAGTCGCGCTAAGAGTGGGCACTATCCGAGATTGGCTTTGATTGTGAGCGTGGGAAATAATGAATCTGACACGACTTCTACGTATCGCCAGTCTTCGCAAACCACCACAGTGGGTGTACAGTTGAATATGCCAATTTTTGCTGGTGGCTCTGTTTCTGCGCAGTCTCGGCAGGCTGTGGCGCAGTTGGTGAAGGCGCAAGCAGACATGGATGCCAGAGTGGCTGAATTGGAAGTGGAGCTCCATCGGCAGTACAGTGCCCAGAAAAATGGTCTTTTGCGTATTGCTGCGCTTGAGTCTGCCGTAGCAACAAGCTATGCGTTGATTGAGGCTACTCAACGAAGCTTCACCGGTGGTGAGCGTACGAACGTCGATGTCTTGAACGCGCAAGAGCGTTTGGCCCAATCTGTGCGTGATCTGACGCAAGCTCGGTATGAGCAGCTACTTGCAGGCTTGCGGTTGCGCCATTTGGCTGGTGTATTAGGCGAGGCCGACTTGCGAGAGGTTGCTTCTCATTTTGGACAGGGTCGAAAGTAATTTGTTGCTTTCGTGAACATATGAATCGCAGTTTGGTTAACCTCCCATCAGGTAATGCTGAGGTCAAGAAGGTACCTTGCACTTAACCGATTGCTACGTTGCGCCCCAGAGCTTTTGCTCTATACAAGTTCTCATCGGCTCTCTGTATGAGTGAAGAAGGTTCAAGTAGCGCGTTTGGGATCAAGCAAGCTACGCCTGCGCTTACAGTGACGAAGTGCCCCGTTGAAGAGTCTGCATGTGGAATGGCTTTTTCTTGAACTGCTTGGCAGAGCTTTTGGGCCTTGGTCATAGCGCCATCTAAATCGCATTCTGGAAGCAGGCAGACAAACTCTTCGCCGCCGTAGCGTGCGACCAAGTCGTGAGGTCGTACAAGCGCATCACGTAGTGCCTGTGCCACTGTGCGCAAGCACTCATCGCCTTTTTGATGTCTG
>NZ_BBJR01000087.1 GCF_000739875.1 Comamonas aquatica NBRC 14918 | reverse complement strand
CTCAAGAACTTGATGCCCGTGGAGTCGACCAGCAGGTGCAAGCCTTTCTCGCTTGCTCGGTAGTGCACCTGCACATTCAAGCTCTTTTGTCTGCGACACACCGTGCTGTAGTCGGGCACTGACCAAGGCAGGCCTGCCATACGCAATAGCGATTGCACCAGGCCCAGTGTCTGGCGCAAGGGCTGCCCAAACAAGCCCTTGATGGTCAGGCAAAACTGGATGGCCGCATCTGAGAACTTCTGGCAACGACCACGCTTGCCCCTGGGCTGGGCCAGCCACTGCATGTCCTTATCCAGCCAGATGGTCAGGTCTCCTCGCGCTTTCAACGCTGCGTTGTACGCCTTCCAGTTCGTTGTGCGGTACTTAACCCGACCCCAGCTCGTCTCACTCATCTCCCGAGCCTACCTCACCTGCGACCGGTATTTATGCAACAACGCCGCGGCAAGTTGTCAATACCGTGCAGGCTAACGCCTGCACTTCAACAAACTAGCCTCCACCAAACCCGGTGTGATTCACC
>NZ_BBJR01000088.1 GCF_000739875.1 Comamonas aquatica NBRC 14918 | reverse complement strand
GATGCGAAATTTTTTCCTAGCAGCAATAATAAAAAAAATTAGACAATAAACATATTTTTATTTTTTGGACTGCGGTAGGTGCTCTGACACAGTTGCTGGTTTTTTGTGGGGATATGCTGACCCCCCTCGGGTTTGCGCATGGAGTTTTATACGCGCCCGCAACCTTTTTTGGTTTATTAGCGAACAGAGTGATTTCGATTTGGTTGATCGGTTCGTTGGGGATGCTAGGGACAGGATTGGGAATTTTTTATAGCAACGGAACTTTGCCCAACGTAGGCTATGAATATATTCTTCTCAACCGATTATTAGGTTGGGGTACTATTATTGCATCGGCTGTGGCAGCCATGATTCTTTTGCGGTTGCGACGTCAACGTCGTGTCTCCCGAGTGGCCTTGGAGGATACTGCCTCTTTGTTACAGGTGGCGAGCACTGTCGGTGGATTGGGTGGCTGGCGTGTGAAGCTTCCAGAGATGGAATCGTATTGGTCCGCAGAGGTTTTCAAAATATTGGGCCGCCCGCATGGTACGGTTCCCGATATAGACACCATCATCGGGTGGTACGCTGAAAAATATCAGACCGATGTTCGCGATAAATTAAAAAAATGTGTTTTCGATGGTCACCCGTTCGATACTGAGATACAGGTGATTCATCCAGATGGTACGCCCCATTGGGTGCGTTTGGTCGGAGAGGCTGTTTGGAACGATCAAGGGCAGATTGAAGCTGCGCAAGGTGCTGTACAAGATATTGACAAACACAAGGCTGTACAAAAAGAAATAGAAAGCAGTCGCGAAGAGTGGCAGTTGCTTGCAGAGTCGGTGCCCATGATCGTCTGGACGACGAACTCTCTGGGACGCATGAGTTACGTGAACCAGTTTGCTGCCGGATACATGGGAAGCAGTGCCACGCAATTGATCCAAGAAGGCTGGTGGCAATACGTGCATCCTGACGACAAGCCCAACGCCAAAGCAATCTGGAAAGCTGCGCTGATGGGGGTGCAACCGTTTCTCGCTGAATTCCGGGTGCTGCGCCACGATGGCACATGGCGCTGGCATTTGGCGCGTGCCGTGCGGGTGGATGCATCCCAAGGCGCACAGTGGTATGGAACCGCCATGGACATCCAGGACTTCAAGGAGGCCCAGGAAACGGGTTCACAACTTGCCAGCCGCTTGGTCGAAACTATGGAAAGCGTGGCAGATGCCATCTTTGTGCTGGACCACGACTGGATTTTCACTTACATGAACCGCCAATGCGAGACGGTTCTGGAACGTAAGCGTGAAGAATTGCTGTCGCGTTGCGTCTGGGATGAGTTTCCGCAAGCCAGGGGTTCCAAATTTCAACTGGAATATGAGCGCTGTGTGAAAGAGCATGCCACCGTTCGCTTTGATGCGGAATATGCGCTACTGAAAAAGCATTTCGAAGTCAGTGCATATCCGCATCAAGGGGGGGTGATTGTCTATTTTCGGGATGTGACAACACAAAAACGTTTGGCCGAACAATTGCAGCAAGCCCAGCGCATTGACGCGCTCGGGAAGTTGACCGGCGGCGTTGCACACGATTTCAACAATCTTTTGACTGTGATATTGGGCAACGCGGAAATCTTGGCAGAGCAATTCCCGCCCTCGACACAAGAGCAGGCGCTGACCCAGATGATTTCCTCTGCCGCACAGCGCGGGGCTGAGATGACCCAGCGCTTGCTGACGTTCGCGAGCAAACAATCCCTGGAGCCCCAGGTGCTGGAGCTCAATACCCTGGTCAAGGACATGAGCCCTTTGCTGCGTCGTTCGCTGGGTCAGCAAATCTGGGTCGAAATCATTTACTGTGACGGGCTGTGGCCCACGTTGGTGGATCCAGGGCAGCTGGAAATGGCTTTGCTGAATCTGGCCATCAATGCCCGGGATGCCATGCCGAATGGAGGGCGTTTGCTGATTGAGACCAGCAACACTGTCCTGGATGAAGACTATGCTGCACAGCACATGGATTTGCAGGCCGGACCGTATGTGATGCTGGCGGTCTCCGATACCGGGCAGGGTATTTCAAAAGAAAACCTGGCGCGTGTGTTTGAGCCTTTTTTCACAACCAAGGAGCAGGGTAAAGGCACAGGTCTGGGGCTTCCGACGGTGTATGGCTTTGTCAAGCAGTCACGCGGTCATGTCGCGATTTACAGCGAAATCAACCAAGGGACCACGGTGAAAATTTATCTGCCGCGTTGCCTGGAAAATGACCGCTATACGCCAGCTTCGGCCATGCATGAAGTGCACCACGATGGACAGGGGCGCCTGGTGCTCTTGGTTGAAGATGACGCACAGGTGCGAAAAATCAGCCGGCGCCAGCTGGAAACACTGGGTTATGCCGTGATTGAGGCAGAAAACAGCCAGCAAGCCTTGCACCAATTGGTTTGCGAGCCCGATATTGCGCTGCTGTTCACCGATGTGGTCATGCCCGGTGGCATGAGTGGCAGCGAATTGGCGCATCAAGCGCGCACTTTGCGGCCCGATTTGCCGGTGCTTTTTGCTTCAGGCTACACCGGCCATGCCATGGTCCACCATGGTGGTCTGGGAGCAGGGGCACTGCTGCTGCCCAAGCCTTATTTGCGCTCGCAACTGGCAGATAAACTGGTGCAGGCGTTCAAGTTGGCAGCAACCCGTGACTTGGGCAGCAGCTTACCCTGAGTGAGGCCGCGAGCCGTTTCTCCAGTTCTGCAGCGCATCCCGCAAGCCATGCAGTGATGGCATGGCCACAATCCCGTCCATTGGGGACTGGTACAGTGCCGCGCTATTGCCCCCGACCCACAGTGCCGTGTCGCGGGGCAATCTTTGGCGCAGCTCGCGCAGCGAGGCTTTGACCACAGCCCCTGGCTGGTTGTTGGTAAAGCTCAAGCCCACGACATCGACGCGATGCGCTTGGGCGGCTTGTACCACGTCCGTCAAGGGTGTCTGTGTGCCCAGTGACACGCAGTGGCAGCCCTCCAGGACCAGCATCGCCTCGACCATCAGCAAACCCAGGCTGTGCATCTCCTGCGGCAAGGTGGTCAGCAGCACCTTCGGACACTGTGACCGCAGCGGTGGCGGAAGTGTGGCGATCGCCTGCCGCAGCACGACGGAGATCGTTTCCGTGTACAGGTGCTCTTCAAACACCTGAAAGCGTCCTTGGGCCCAAGACTCACCCACCGCAATCGTCAGAGGCACCACCAGGTCCGTGACGAACGCTGCCAGTCCCATGCGCAACTGGGCCTGTGCCAGTTGATGGCGCAGGCTGACCTGGTCATGTGCAGCAATCGCGACCAGCCAGTCTTCCAGCGGCACCGTGGTCTCTGCGCCTTGGGGTGGCCGCGCCGGCATGACCGTGGCTGGCATCGCAGACGTTCCAGGGACCAGCAGCGCTTGCAGCGCTGCGAGGTCCAGGCCCACGACCTTGCTGGGACGCATCCCGGACGCCAGCAGTCGACTGATCAGTACCAGTTGCTCAACCTGGTCAGAGGGGTAGAGGCGATCTCCGGCACTGTCGCGCAGTGGTTGTGGGAAACCATAGCGTTTTTCCCAGACACGCAGCGTGTCTTTGGACAGTCCCGTCTCGCGTTCAACCGCCGCAATCGGCAATCCGGATGTGGACGTGCTGTCCGAAGCAAAGGCATTCATGAGGGCTCCCGCAGGTTCAGCGCCGCTGCAGCAGACAAAAGGTGAGCAGTCAAGCACATGGACAAAACCATGGTGGACAAAGTGAGAATTTTCATTAATTGTCTAAGACAAATAGAATTTTGTCTAATTAAAACTATTCCCGGATGTGCGGTCTTCCTTTCCACCGCATCCGGCCTCCGTCACCCCACCGCACAAACGTCCCCCGAGGGCTGTGCCCGGAGCTTTTGCCATGAAGGTTGCAGTCATCGGTTCAGGAATTTCAGGCTTGGCCGCGGCACACCGCCTGCGTGCACAGGCCCAGGTGACCTTGTACGAGGCCGGCCCGTATTTTGGCGGGCATTCGAACACGCTGGATATTGAATTGCCAAATGCACAGGGGCAGCTGGTCAGGCACGGGGTCGACACCGGTTTTCTGGTCTTCAACGAGCGGACCTACCCTGGTCTGATTGCCTTGCTGCACGAGTTGGGGGTGCCTGCTGCACGCTCGGACATGTCGTTTTCCGTGCAGGTGCCTGAGGCTGGCTTGGGCGGGCAGGGGCTGGAGTGGAATGGCGCCAACCTGGCGACCACGTTTGCCCAACGCAGCAACCTGCTGCGCCCAAAATTCTGGCGCATGCTGCGCGAGGTGCTGCGTTTCAACCGTTTGTGCACGGCGATTGCGCAGGCGAACGAGGAGGGCGCGCTGGCCCAGCCGTTGTCCGACTTCCTGCAGCAGCACGGCTTTGATGCGAGCTTTCGCGACTGGTACTTCCTGCCCATGCTGGGCTGTATCTGGAGCTGCCCCACCGACCAGATGCTGCGTTTCCCGGTGGCCACGATGATCCGTTTTTGCCACAACCACGGCCTGATCCAAGTGAACGACCGCCCGCAGTGGTGGACTGTGGCGGGTGGCTCACGCGAGTATGTGCAGCGCATCGTGCAGCAATTGCCGGACGCCCGTTTGCAGACGCCGGTGCAGCGCATCGAGCGTGATGCGGCCGGGGTGCGCGTGTACACGCACGGGCAGGTGCAGCGTTTCGATGCTGTGGTGCTGGCTGTGCACAGCGACCAGGCCCTGCGCCTGCTGGCCCAGCCTTCGGTGCAGGAGGAGGCTGTGCTGGGCGCGATCCGCTACCAACCGAACCGGGCCGTGCTGCACACCGATGTGTCGGTGATGCCCCAACGCCGCGCGGCCTGGGCGGCCTGGAACTACGAACGCGCGCCCTCGGCCACGCAGGAATCGGCCCGGGTATGCCTGCACTACTGGATCAATCGCCTGCAGCCGCTGCCCTTTGCACAGCCTGTGCTGGTGTCGCTGAACCCCGTGCGCAGCATCGCCCCCGATCAGGTGGTGGCAGAGATCGATTACGCGCATCCGGTGTTTGATCTGCCTGCCATCCGTGCCCAAGCCCAGGTGCCTGCGCTGCAAGGGCAGCAGTTCACCTGGTTTTGCGGCGCCTGGACGGGCTATGGCTTCCACGAGGATGGCCTGCGGTCCGGCTACGCGGCCGCCGCTGGCGTGCTGGCCAGCCTGCGCCAACCCGCGGAGGCCGCATGAGCCCCGTCCCAGCGCCTGTCACGGGGGCGGTGCCCCTGATCGGCTTTGGCCATGTGCGGCATACCCGGCTACGGCCGCGCCGCCACCGTTTTGTCTACCCCACCTTCTTCCTGATGCTGCCCATGCGCACGCTGCAGCGCCAGCCCGATGCCGCCGGCGTGCTGGCCTGGAACCGGCCGGGTCTGCTGGGCTTCAGGGACAGTGATCATGGCGATGGACGCAGTGCCGCGCAGGGCGGTGCGCTGGCGTGGCTGGAGACGGTGCTGCAGGCCGAGGGCATGGGCGATGCCGACGGCGAGATCTGGCTGCAGTGCTATCCGCGTGTGCTGGGCTACAGCTTCAAGCCAGTCAGCTTCTGGTATTGCCACCGCAGCGACGGCACCCTGCGCGCCATCGTGGCCGAGGTGAACAACACCTTTGGAGAGCGCCACGCCTACGTGCTGGACCACCCTGACTATGGCTGCGAGCTGCAGGCCAGCAAGGTGTTCCACGTCTCGCCCTTCTGTCCGGTGGAGGGCGGCTATCGCTTCGAATTCCAGCGCCGCGGGGTCGAGGGCCTGGACGCGGTGTCCGTGCGCGTGGACTACGACGATGCCCAGGGTCCCCTGGTGCTGACCGGCGTGGGCGGGCGCCTGCAGCCGTTGACCGCCGCCGCCCGCCGCCACGCCCTGTGGCGCTATCCCTGCATGACGCTGGCCGTCACGGCCCGCATCCATTGGCACGCGCTGCGCCTGTGGCTCAAGCGCGTGCCGTTCTACCGCAAGCCGCCGCCTCCGTTGCAGCCGGTCACCCGTTCCACCTTGCACCGTTAAACACCATGCATCCCACTGCCCCCACTTCCACCGCCGTGACCCTGCCCACCGACATGCCCGCCGTGGCACGCACCGGCTTGCATCTGCTGCAACGCATGCGCCATGGCAGCCTGTTGCTGGAGTTGCCCGATGGCCGCCAACTGCACTGTGGCACTGGTGGTCTGCCCGCTGCCAGCATCCGGCTGCGCAACTGGAACGTGTTTGCCGCCGTGCTGCGCTCCGGCGACATCGGCCTGGCGGAAAGCTACATCGCCGAAGACTGGAGTACGCCGCACCTGGCCGACCTGTTCCGGCTGCTGCTGGCCAACCGCGAAGCGCTGGCCTCGTTGGTTTACGGCTCCTGGTGGGGGCGCCTGGCCTACCGGCTGCGCCACCTGCTGCGCCGCAACACCAAGGCCAACAGCCGCAAGAACATCCATGCCCACTACGACCTGGGCAACAGCTTCTACCAGCTGTGGCTGGACCCCAGCATGAATTATTCCTCGGCCTGGTTCCAGGGGGATCTGCAGGGCGACCTGACCCAGGCACAGTACGCCAAGGTCCGCCGGGCGCTGGACAGCGCCGCGGTACAGCCTGGCCAGCGCGTGCTGGAGATCGGTTGTGGCTGGGGCGCGCTGGCCGAAATGGCCGCGGTCGACCATGGAGCCCAGGTGGTGGGCGTCACCCTGTCGACCGAGCAGCTGGCCTATGGTCAACAGCGCATGGCCGCCGCCGGGGTGGCGCAGCAGGTGGACCTGCGCTTGCAGGACTATCGCGACATCCAGGACGGCCCTTACGACGCCGTTTGCTCCATCGAAATGCTGGAAGCTGTGGGGCGCGAATACTGGCCCACCTACTTTGCGCATGTGCAGCGCCTGCTCAAGCCGGGTGGCAAGGCCTGTATCCAGGCCATCGTCATCGATGACGCCCTGTTTGACCGTTATGTCCAGGGCACGGATTTCATCCAGCAGTACATCTTTCCCGGGGGCTGCCTGCCCAGCACCGAGCGCGTGCGCGCCGAAGCCCAGCGGGCCGGGCTGCGCGTGGAGCAAGAATTCGCGTTCGGCCAGGACTACGCCGAGACCCTGCGCCGCTGGCACCACCAGTTTGTGCAGCAGCGTGGCCAGGTGCTGATGCAGGGCTTTGACACGCGCTTCCTGCACACCTGGGAGTTCTACCTGGCGTATTGCGAGGCGGCCTTCAGCGTGCGCAACATCGATGTGGTGCAGTTCACCCTGGTCAAGGATTGAAAATCCATAGCTGACAGCGCAGGTGCCATATGCCTCAACGTCACTTTTTATTCACACTGCCTAGCCACAAGACCCTGCGTCACCTCGTGGCCTGCGCGGGGTTGGTGGGCGCATTGGGCGGGGCGCCGGCCCACGCCGAGCTGCCAGATCCCGTGGCCCAGGCCGTGGGCCAGCCCCGGCTTGCGGGACAGGGGCAGATGCGCTTTCTGGGCCTGCGCATTTATGACGCCCGGTTGTGGGTGGGCCCGGGCTTTGATGCCCAGACCTTTGGGGCTTTCCCGTTGGCGCTGGAACTCACCTACCACCGGGCGTTCAGCGCCCAGGCGATTGCTGAGCGCTCGGTCCAAGAAATAGGGCGCCAGCGCACATTGGACGCACAGCAGGCGGCGCGCTGGACGGCTGCACTGGCGCAATGGCTGCCCGATGTGCAGCCGGGTGACCGCCTGACGGGGCTGTACTTGCCGGGCCAGGGCATGCGCTTATGGCGGGGCGGGCAGCTGTTGGGCCAGCTCAGCGATGCCGATTTGGCGCGGCATTTCTTTGGCATCTGGCTGTCGCCACAGACGTCGGAGCCCCGGCTGCGCAGCGCCTTGCTGGCTGCAGTGGCAGAAAGCGCCCCATGACCAGCTTGCCCACCGCCCACGCGCTGCCCTGGCGGTCCGGGCTCTTCTATGGACTGTTGGGCTTGCCGCTGGCTTTTGCGGCACTGCCGCTGTATGTGGTGCTGCCCCACCATTACGCCCGCAGCTTTGGCTTGCCGCTGGCCACGGTGGGTGTCTTGCTGATGGCGGTGCGTCTGGTGGACGCGGTGGTTGAGCCCTGGCTGGGCCGCGCCAGCGATGCCTTGTTCGCTCGCAGCGCCCGCGCCGTCTTGCTGGCGGGGGCGGTGGCGGCCACGGTGCAATGGCTGGGCATGGCAGGACTGTTTTTTCCTGCCGTCGACGGACAGGGGGCCCTGGGGGCCTGGCTGGTGGGTGGTTTGCTGGTCACCTGCATGGCCCACAGCCTGCTGGTGATTGCGCACCAGGCCTGGGGCGTGCGCCTGGGGGGGGATGACTTGCTGCGCGGGCGCATCGTCGCCTGGCGCGAAGGCCTGGGGCTGGCCGGGGTGATTGCGGCCTCGGCCTTGTCGGTGGTGTGGGGGCCGACCGCCATGCTGGCGGTGCTGGGCGGGGCCTTGTTGCTGGGCTGGCTGACCTGGTGGCGCGCGCCCCGGCCGGTGCCCGAGCCACCGACGGCCGCGCTGCCTTTGTGGGAGCCGCTGGCACAGCCCGCATTCCGGCGGCTGCTGGCGGTGTTCATGTGCAACGGCATTGCCAGCGCCATTCCGGCTGCGCTGATGCTGTTTTTTGCCCAGGACCGGCTGCAGGCCAGCGAAACGGCCACGGCGGCGTTCCTGGTGCTGTATTTCATCTGCGGGGCGGCTTCCATGCCACTGTGGCTGCGTGCTGTGCAGCGCTGGGGGTTGGCCTGGAGCTGGTGGCTGGGCATGCTGCTGGCCGTGGTGTGTTTCGCCTGGACCGCCGGTCTGGGCAGTGGCCAGGTGCAGGCCTTTGCCGTCATCTGCGCGCTGACGGGGGTGGCCTTGGGTGCTGACCTGGCACTGCCCGGGGCCTTGCTGGCGCGCCTGATTGCCGGACTGGGCGCGCAGGGGCAGCATGACGGCGCCTATCTGGGTTGGTGGAACCTGGCCACGAAACTGAACCTGGCGCTGGCGGCGGGTGCCGCGCTGCCGCTGTTGCAATGGCTGGGTTACGCCCCCGGCAGCCAGGACGCCCAGGCCCTGCAGCATCTGGCCTGGGCCTATGCCCTGGTGCCGTGTGCCCTCAAGCTGCTGGCTGCACTGCTGCTGTATGTGCTGCTGATTCGCCGGGAATCTCACCCGGCATGGAACCCAAGGAGTTTGTCATGAATCGACGTCGCACCATGTTGCTGGCGGCACTGGGTGGTGCCGCCTGGCTGGCCGGCTGTGCCGGCCCCCAGCCCCAGGACTATGCCAAGGAACAACCGGTGCTGGAACTGAACCGCTATTTCAATGGCCGGGTATTGGCACATGGCATCTTCCAGAAGCGCGATGGACAGGTCGCCCGGCGCTTTACGGTGGTCATGGATTGCCACTGGGAGGGCAATCAGGGGGTGCTTGACGAGCATTTCACCTACTCGGACGGCAGCACCCAGCGGCGTGTATGGCGCCTGGTCAAGCACGCCGATGGGCGCTACACCGGCCGCGCCGACGACGTGGTGGGCGAAGCCACGGGGCAGACCGCGGGCAACGCCTTCCGCTGGAACTACACCCTGCGCCTGCCCGTCGACGGACGCGTGTACGAGGTGCAGTTCGACGACTGGATGTTTCTGATGGACGACCGCGTCATGCTCAATCGCGCCACCATGAGCAAGTTCGGCGTCCGCCTGGGCGAAGTGCTGCTGTCCTTCAGCAAACCCTGAGGAGCGGGGCCATGCCACTCAATCTGCCCATCACCGACTGGCAAGGCCGGCGGGTCTGGATCATCGGCGCCTCATCCGGCATTGGCCGCGCAGTGGCCGAGGCCTTGCATGCGCGTGGTGCTCGCGTGATCGTCTCCGCCCGCCAGCAGGCGGCTTTGCAGGCGTTTGCGCAGCAGCACCCGGGCAGCCAAGCCCTGGCACTGGATGTGACCGAACGCCAAGCAGTGGCTGCTGCGGCCCGTGAGGTGCTGGCCGCCGGGCCGCTGGACTTTGTGTGCTACTGCGCCGGACACTACCAGCCGATGCGTGCTGACGCGCTGGACCTGGACGAGCTGTTGCGCCACCAGCAGGTCAATCTGACCGGTGCCCTGCACGTGCTGGCGGCCGTGGTGCCGGCCTTGCTGCGTGCGGCCCATGAGGGCCGCTCCCCCCATCTGAGCCTGGTGGCCAGTGTGGCGGGCCTACGCGGGCTACCACAGAGCCTGGCCTATGGCCCGACCAAGGCGGCCTTGATCAATCTGGCGGAGACGCTGTTTCTGGATCTGCGCCCCCAGGGCGTGGGCGTCAGTGTGATCAACCCGGGTTTTGTGGACACCCCGTTGACCGCGCAAAATGAATTCCGAATGCCGGCCTTGTTGACCCCGCAGCAGGCGGCCGATGCCATGCTCCGCGGTTGGGCGCGCGGCGCGTTCGCCACCCATTTCCCGTGGCGTTTCACGGCCTGGCTGCAACTGCTGCGCCTGCTGCCGTATCGCTGGTACTTTGCCCTGGTGCATCGCCTGACAGGACTGTGAACGGATGAATTCTGAGATTTACCCCGCGTTGTCTACGCCTGTCGGTGGCGCTGCTGCTTCAGCGGAGATGCTGGCTGCCGTGGCGTGCCTGGTGCAGTTGTACGAACAACTGACGCCGCAGCATCTGGACAGCCTGCACCTGTGCTATGCCCCACAGGCGCATTTCAAAGACCCCTTCAACGATGTGCGTGGGGTCGCCAGCATTCGCCAGGTGTTTGCCCACATGTTCGCCACGCTGGAGGCGCCACGCTTTGCCGTGACCGAGCAGCTGGTGCAGGGCCGGCAGGCCTTTCTGGCATGGGAGTTCCACTTTCGCCTGCGCCGTTGGCGCGCAGACCAACCGCAGTGCATCCGCGGCGGCAGCTTGCTGCGCTTCGACGCACAAGGGCTGGTGCAGGAACACCGTGATTACTGGGATACTGCCGAGGAACTGTACGAAAAGCTGCCTGTGCTGGGCGTGCTGATGCGGGGCCTGCGCCGCGCGGGCGCGGCCCCCCAGGCACAAGCCTAAGCCTGAGGGAGACATACATGGGATTGACGTTGCACCACCTGGAGACTTCGCGTTCGCAGCGCATTTTGTGGTTGCTGGAAGAGCTTGAGCTGCCTTACAACCTGCGCCTGTACCAGCGCGACCCCGCAACGCGCCTGGCCCCGGCTGAGCTCAAGCAGGTACACCCCCTGGGCAAATCACCGGTGATCACCGACGGGGACACCGTGGTCGCGGAATCCGGCGCGATCATCGAATACCTGGTCGAGACCTATGGCGCGCAGGCCCGTGGTGATCTGCAGCATTTGGAGCCAGCGCGTGGCACTCCAGAACACCGGCAGTGCCGTTTCTGGATGCACTACGCCGAAGGCTCACTGATGAACTGGTTGGTGATGAAGCTGGTCTTCGACACTATTCCGCGCCAGCCCATGCCCTTTTTTGTGCGACCGATTGCACGGGCCCTGTGTGGCAAGGTGCAGCACAAGCTGGTCATGCCGAATGTGCAGACCGCGTTGGCTTTCATGGACAGTCACTTGGCCCAGCACCACTGGTTTGCTGGCGAGCACATGACAATGGCGGATTTCCAGATGAGCTTTGCGGTCGAGGCCGCGCTGGCACGGGGAGGGGATGCGCAAGCCTGGCCGCACCTGCTGGCCTACCGCCAGCGCATGCAGGCACGACCTGCCTACCAGCGGGCCTTGCACAAAGGTGGGCCCGTGGTGATGTCTGCCTGAAGGGTGGAAATCTGCTAACAACGACGATTGGTGGCGCGCAAGAGATAACCAGGCAACGGGGGTCACTCTCAGCCTCAAGCAGGGATTGCGTCGAACTGGATATTGCGGTGCGTGTTGAACTGAACACTTAGCCCCCTGCTTACGCGGCCTTTTACGCTGTGCCTCGTACCAGCGTTTCTCGTATTGCATGGGGCTGAGTGCAGATTCGAGCGCGCCACGCCCAGCACCAAGCAGACCGACTTCATCGGTAGTCCCCGGGCAACAAGGGCGAGCGCGCAATCCACTTTTTTGCAGCAGCGATCTCCACGGCTTCCTTGAGGATCTCGTTCTCCAAGGTCTTCTTGCCCAGCACGCGTTGCAGCTTGGCGATCTCTGAAT
>NZ_BBJR01000089.1 GCF_000739875.1 Comamonas aquatica NBRC 14918 | reverse complement strand
CGCCCGTTCACAGCACCAGCATGGCGGCCACGTAAATCGCCATTGGTAGCGTGGCCGTACAACCCATTACGCGGTGCGCAGGCTGATCGACCAGTCCCCCATCAGGTGGGCGGACTGCCCAATTCACAGCACCATGGCCACGGAGGCTTCCGCAACCGCCCCGTTGACGATGGCAGTCCACGCCAGCGCTTTCATAGGATTGCATTCCAGGCACTCATCAGAATGCCAATGCCAGGGGCGACGATGATGTAAAAACCCGTGCTTCGCGAAAAAACCGCGACAGACCGCAGCGCAGTCCAGGACGTCGCTGACGACGTAAGCCGCCAAGCCTGTCAGCACGGGCTGGCAAGCCACCCAGCGCCAACCATGCACAGCGCTAATAAGGCAAATGCGAAGTCGGTCGCCACAGGTCCTTCACGCGCAGGCGGCCCCCCAATGGCTTTCCCGTGGGAGGGGGAATTTGGCGGGGCTAGGGCCTTCAGGGCTTGGCAGTGTGCCAAACGTTGCCCACGCCGTCGCCGGTGGCGTCGCCGGGCTTGCTGTCCTTGGCCCAGTAATACAGAGGTTTGCCCTGGTAGGCCCATTGTTTGCCGCCGTCATCGCGCGTCACCACGCTCCAGTGGCCAATCGGCTGGGCGCTGGCCGGTGCCATCAGCGGGGGCCAGTTGGTGGCGCAGCCGCCATTGCACACACTCTTGCCGCTGCCGGCCGCGTCGCGGTCAAACACGTACAGCGTCATCTGGTTGGGGCCGACCAGCTTGCCATTCAGCACGGTGGCCGGTGAGGCCTGGGCCATGGACGGGTTGCTGGCGGGGGCCGTTGTGCAGGCCGACAGGGCGACTGCCGCCACCAGGGCGAGTGAAGCTACATGTCTCATGGAATGCTCCTTCAAGATCCGATGCCGCGTTCAGTGAACGGTGTGCGGGCTACGTAAGACCGCGCCAGCCACCGCGGACCAGTATCGGCTTTTTCCAGGCGCTGGCAGTAACCATCCTTGCAGCAGGCGCTTTGCGTGTGGGGTGCTGGGGGCTTCGCATCAGAAGCTGTATGCATGAATTATTTGATAGCTGTCAGCGCAGGCTGAATAAGCACTACAGCCCAATTTCATTCATGCAATCATGGTCGCAGCATGCCGGCGATCGCCGCCACGTCGACCGCATCGATCTGCGCGGGCAGCAGGTATTGCGCGGCATAGTCCTGCCACACCCTGCTGTGCAGGAAGTACAGGAACAGCTCGGTGTCGATGTGGCCGTCCTTGCCCATCAGAGCCATGATGCGCAGCGACTCCGACAGGGTTTTCGCGGGCTTGTAGGGGCGGTCGGCGGCGGTCAGCGCTTCAAAGATGTCGGCCACGGCCATGATGCGCTCGGTGGTCTGCATGGCACTGCCGGGCAGCCGGCGGGGATAGCCGGCGCCGTCCATGCGTTCGTGGTGGTTGGCTGCAATGTCTGGCACGCGCGCCAGGTGGCGCGGCCACGGCAGTTTCTTGAGCATGTCCAGCGTGTGCACGATGTGCTCGTTGATGGCAAAGCGGTCTTCCTCGGTCAGGGTGCCGCGGCGGATGCTGAGGTTGTGCAGCTCGCCGCGGTGCTGCCGGTAGGCCGGCAGTTGCATGTCAAAGCCCAGGGTGTTGCGGGGGTCGCCGCGCTCCACGGCGGGCTTGTGCGCGCCCCAGGGGATGCGGTGTTCCGGCTTGTCCGCCAGCAAGGGCTCGGCCACGGGCAGCTCCGGGGCCGGGCCACGGTGCTGGCGCAGCCGGGCCAACTCGTCGGTGGACAGGCCCAGGCTGTCGTCGAAATGGCGCCACCAGGTGGTGGCCCCGAGCTGCTGGAGCCGCGCGATGGCCTCGTCCTGCAGGGACTCCCCGCCAATATTGCAGGCGGCCACGAAGGCGAAGTCTTGCTGCAGCTGCGTGTGCCGTTGGTTGCGCTGCGCGGTGGCGGCTGCGGCGTCCTCGCCCTGCAGCAGGGCTTGCAGGTGGGCGATGTCGGCATCGCGCCACAGCACCTCGAAGCGCATGCGGATTTCATGGATGCGGTTGTATATGAGTTCCAGCTTGGTGGGCTTGTCGACGATGTGCTCGGCGCTGGTGATCTTGCCGCAGTCGTGAAGCCAGGCGGCCAGGAAGAAGGCATAGCGCTCTTCGTCCGTGAGGCTGAAGTCGGCATAGGGGCCTGTGGTGTCGGCATCCAGGCGGTTGGCCAGCATGATGGCCAGTTCGGGCACGCGCTCGCAGTGGCCCCCGGTGTACGGGCTCTTGGCGTCGATGGCATCGGCCAGCACGCGGATGACGGCGTCGAACAGCTGTTTTTGCGACTCGATCAGTTGGCGCGTCTCGATGGCCACCGTCATCATGCCGGTCAGCTTGGCGGCGAAGGCGTGGAATTCCGGGCTTGCGTGTTCCTGGTCGTTCTCGTACAGCAGCACCAGCATGCCTTCGATCTCGCCGGTGCGCCCCTGGAGCTGGAATTCGATGCGCTGCACGCGTGCGCCGGTCTTGCCGGACTGCAGGGTCGCGGGTTTGGGCCTATCCACGTAGTGCAGCTGGGGCCCCAGCTCGTTCAGATCGCCGACGACGGCGAAGCGGGTCATGGTGGCCTGGTCCTGCTGGCTCAGATAGATGGCGCCACCCTGGCAGCGCGTGGCGCGCACCAGCTTTTCCAGCACCAGGTTCAGCATGGCCTCAATCTGGGGCTCGGAGCCCAGGACCTGGCTGATCGATAAAAATTCTTCCACGGTGGCGCTGACGTGGTTCATGACGTGGTTGAGTTCGGCCACCTCGCGCAGAGGCGTGGGCTGGGCCGGCGGGCGGCTGAAATCGAAGCCGGACATGCGTTTGGCCTGGGCCGTGACGTGCTCCAGGGCCTGGCCGATGCGGCTGCCGGCCCACCAGCCCAGGGGCAGGCACAGCAGGATCAGCCCGCCGGCGATCAGGATCATGCGGGTGCGGCTGTGCTGCAGCCCGCCCAGCAGCTCTGCTGCCGGCACGGTGAGCAGCATGCGCATGTCGGTGCGGTTGAGTGCATCGAACGGCAGGATGACGCCCAGCCACGCCCGGCCTTCGCTGGTGTAGGACACGGGCACGCCATCCTGGCCGATGTGGCGCAGGGTGGACAGCGCCTGGGTGGGCAGGGTGTCCACCGGGCGCAGCACCGGAGTGCCCTGCGCCGGGTCGGTGAGTGCGGGCATGTCGCTGTAGGCGATCACGGCCCCCTTGCCATCGACCAGTGCCAGCTCGGTCCCGGGGGTGATGCGCAGGTCGGCCAGGTCCTGGCCCAGGTCGTGCAAGGCAATGTCCAGGCCGACGACGGCGTCCGAGGCGGGCGTCAGCAGGGACAGGCTGATGCCCACCTGGCGCGTCGAGAAGAACACATACGGGTCCGACAGCACGGTGGAGGCGCGGTCCTGGGCCTTCTGGTACCAGCTGCGCTCGCGGGGGTCGAACTGGTAGTCCGCCTGGTGGCGCTGGGTCACCAGGTCCAGGTTGGCATCGTAAAAATAGAAGGACCCGGCGGGCGGCTCCTGGGGCTCCCGCGTGACCGCCTGCACCAGGTAACTGGCGGATTCGGGCGCTTGCAGTTGCTGCCGGATCTGGGGGTTCTCCAGGGGGCGGATCAGCAGGAAGTCGCCATCCGCGTAGCCCACATAAATCGCGGACACCAAGGGGTTGGCAATCAGCTCGGCCGCCAGCAGGCGCATGCGCGCCAGACGTTCCGGCTGCCGGGAGGCCGTAACCAGCGGGTCGAAGGACAGGGTGCGCAGCGTGGCCGACGCCGGCTCAATCAGGCGGCGGGCGTGCTCGGAGGCAGCGTGGGCGGCGTAGTAGGACGTCTGGACCGCAGAGTCGATCAGCAGGCTGCGGGAGCTGAACCAGTTCAGGGTGATCAGCACGGTGGCCACAAAGAACATGGCCGCGACGACCATGCCGGCGATGACGGGTCGAACAGGCCAGGTGCGCAGCGTCGGGTTTTTTTCCGCCATGCTGTAGATCCTCGAGAACCGGTGGCGGCATCTGGCTGCCACAGGGTGGCTGGGGGTCGGAGGTGGTGTGGTGTCCCGCCGGGGCCTGCGGTGCACGGCGATCAGAATAGCCTTGAACCCGGCCAGTCGTAAACGCAAGTTGGTGGGTGTTGCGCAGGCGCCGCTGCGCACGCAGCACGCCGCATCTCATGGCGGCCGGCGTTGCGCCAATCCGGGTGAAGGCGAACAATCGACCGCATGACACAACGCCGCATTCCCACGGACACCCTGCCGGGTGTCGACGCCCGGACGCAGGGCCTGAGCACGCAGCAGGCCGAGGCACAGCGCAGTGCCTGCGGCTGGAACGACATCGTGCCCCAGGTGACCCGCAGCTGGTGGGGCATCGCGCGCGACACGGCCAGCGATCCCATGCTCTGGTTCCTGGCTCTGACCGCCGGCCTGTTCGGTCTGCTGGGCCAGACGACCGAGGCGCTGACGCTGCTGCTGGCCATGCTGCCGCTGCTGGGCATGGATGCCTACCTGCACCTGCGGACCACGGCGTCCTCTGCCGGACTGGCCAGCCGCCTGGCCAGCTCGGCCGAATGCCTGCGCGATGGCCAGTGGCAGCAGATGCCCGCACGCGCGCTGGTGCCCGGTGATCTGGTGCGGGTGCAGCCGGGCGAGTACTTTCCGGCGGATGGCCTGCTGGTGCAAGGCAGCGGCTTGCAGGTGGACGAATCGACCTTGACCGGGGAGTCGCTGCCCGTGGCCAAGCGCGCGCTGGAGGGCGACGGGGTGCTGCCGCCCTCGGCGGCCGAGGTGCACTGGGGCACGGCGGGCACCCGGTTGCTGACCGGCACTGCCTGGCTGCGCGTGCTCTGGATCGGGCAGGACACCCGCTATGGCGAAATCGTGCGCACCGCCACCGAGGGCAGCCACGAGGCCACGCCCCTGCAAAAAGCCATCCGTGAACTGGTGGCCATCCTGCTGGGCGTGGCCCTCATCGTGTGCGCGGTGCTGGCGTTGGTGCGGCTGTGGCAGGGCCATGGCTGGATGGATGCCTTGCTCAGCGCCGTGACCCTGGCCGTGGCGGCCATCCCCGAGGAGTTCCCCGTCGTCTACACCTTTTTTCTGGGGGCCGGGGTGTTCCGTCTGGCCAAGAAGAACGCCCTGGTGCGCCGCGCCGTGGCGGTGGAGAACATCGGCCGGGTCAGCTGCATCCTGTCCGACAAGACCGGCACCATCACCGCCGGGGCGCTGGTGCTGTCGCAGCAGATGCCGGCAGCGGGCCTGGACGCGCGCGGTGTGCTGGAGGTGGCCTGCCGGGCCGCCCGCCCGGACAGCGGCGATCCCATGGACCAGGCCCTGCACCAGGCGCTGGGCCCGGCAGTGCCGGGGGAACAACGGGCGGCATTTCCCTTCACGGAAGCGCGGCGGCGGGAAACAGCGATTTGGTCCAATCAGGCTGGAGCGCTTGCTGCGTATGTGAAAGGTGCTCCTGAAACCATACTTTCCCTGTGTGTGCTGTCCGATGGCGAGCGGGGCCACTGGCTGGACCTGGTGAACCAGCACGCGCAGTCGGGGCGCAAGCTCATCGGCTGTGCCTGGAAGGCCTTTCCCGCCGGCGTCGCGATGGCGGTGGAGCCCGACCATGGCTTCCAGTGGGCCGGCCTGCTGGCGTTCGAAGACCCGGTGCGAGACGGCGTGCGCGAGGCGATCGCGGACTGCATGGCGGCGGGCATGCGCGTCATCATGGTCACCGGCGACCACCCGGCCACGGCCACGGCGATTGCCCGCGCGATCGGCCTGGGCGGCGCCCACCCGCAGACCCTGGTGCTGGCGCCCGAGGACGATCCGGCCACGCGCCTGCATGGCCACGCGGGGCTGGACGTGGTGGCGCGCGCCACGCCGGCGCAGAAGCTGGCCCTGGTGCAGGCGCTGCAAGCGGCCGGGGAACTAGTGGCCGTCACCGGCGATGGCGTCAACGACGTGCCCGCGCTGCGCCAGGCCGACATCGGGGTGGCGATGGGCGCCCGCGGCACGCGCAGCGCCCGCGAGGTGGCGCCCGTGGTGCTGCTGGATGACAACTTCCGCACCATCGTCGACGCCGTCGCCGAGGGTCGGCAACTGTTCCAGAACCTGCGCCTGGCCTTTGCCTACCTGCTGCTGGTGCACCTGCCGCTGGTGGTGGGCGCGGCGGCCATCCCGCTGATGGGCTTGCCGCTGGTGTTTCTGCCGCTGCACATCGTCTGGCTGGAGCTGGTGATCCACCCGACAGCCATGATGGCCTTCCAGGACCTGCCCGCGCACGGCCCACTGGCGCCGGTGCGGCGCCAGCGCACGGCCCGTTTCTTTGCCCCGGAAGCCTGGCTGTGCATGGCGTTGGTCGGTGGCCTGGCGAGCGTGGCCGTGGTGTGGAGCTACCTGTACGCGCTGGGCGCGGACCAGAACGTGGAACATGCCCGCGCCATGGCGCTGGCGGTGCTGCTGGTCGCCAGCGCCGGCGTCACCACGGGCCTGACCCAGCTGCGCCGTGCTGCGGCGCGGTGGCTGGTGGGGGGCACGCTGGCGTCGCTGGTGGCCAGCATGCAGGTGCCGGCCCTCAGCCGGCTGCTGCACCTGCAGCCGCTGCATGCGCCCGACTGGTGGCTGGTGGCCGGGGTGTTTGTGGCGGCGCTGCTGCTGACCCTGGCGCTGGACTTGCAGTTGCGGTGCTCGCAGCCATGAAGCCACTGGCGCTGTGGGGCCTGGGCCTGCCGCCCAGGCGCAGATTCAAACCTGGCGTGTACAGCGAAAAGTGCCTCCAGCCCGCTTGCAGCTTGTGCCAATAGCTATGGTTTTTGCGGGGGTGCGGCGTCTGCAGACTGCCAGCCGCCCCCCAGGGCCTTATACAGCTGCACGCGGTTGTCCAGCTCGGCCTGGTGCAGGCGCACCACTTGCAGCTCGGCCGCGTACAGGTTGCGCTGGGCGTCCAGCTCTTCCAGGTCGCTGGCATGGCCGGCCTCATAGCGATCGTGCGCAAAGCGCAGCGACTGCTGCAGCACCTGGCGGCGCTGCGTGGCATGCCTGCTGGGCCATGCGCGGAGCGCTGTCAGCGTCCATGCGTTCCAAGCGGGCCCCAAGCTGAATCACCGCAGTCCCAAGCTGTGTGACCCACTGTCCTGTTCGGGATGCTTTCACGCGCAGGTGTTGGCCCGCGCAACCGGTATTTCGTCCAGCCTTGTGGTGTAGCGGGGCGTGCGGTGCTCCTGCTTCATGCGCCATCCAGCCGCATCCGTCTGCGTGTGGCCGGTGCTGCCAATGTGCAGCGTGGCTTGGCCATAGCGGGCGTTGATGCGATCCATGGCTTCCATCAGCTTGCCTGGGTCTCGGCAGGTGCGGGGGGCTTCAAACAGCAGCTCGGCTTGCTGCTGGGTGTTGGCAGGGCACAGGTCCAGCAGCATCACGCCGGCCTTGGCCAGCTCAAACCCTGGCTGGTAGATCTGGCGCAGCCCGACTACGGCGGCCTGGAGCAGCGTTCGGGTGTCGGCAGTGGGGCACGGCAGCGGCAGGGTGATGGACCGATTGAACCGCGGCCCCGCGCGGAAGGGAGAGCTGTGCGCAAACACCAGCACCGCCCCGGCCAGCTGCTGGCTGTGGCGCAACTTCTCAGCGGCCCGGGTGGCGAATTCGCTCACCGCTTCGACCAAGGGTGGCAAGCTGCGGATGGTCTGGCCAAAGCTGCGGGTGCATGCGATCTGCTGCTTGGGGGCCGGGGCATGTTCCAGGCTGATGCAACTGATGCCCTGCAGCTCCCGCACCGTGCGCTCCAGCACCACGCCCCATTCCTGGCGGGCCTGGGGGGCAGGCATCCTGGCCACGTCCAGGGCCGTGCAGAGACCGTGCTCTGCCAGCCTGGCCGCCATGCGGCGGCCAATGCCCCACACACCGCCGGCCGGGGTGCGTTGCAGCAGTTCCTGGCGCTGTGCGGGGGTCAGCTCGGCCCAGTTGCACACCCCTTGCATCTCTGCCGACTGGTGGCCGGGTTGGCGTTCGGCATCCTTGGCGATGTGGTTGCACAGCTTGGCCAGCGTCTTGGTGGGGCCCAGCCCGATGCAGGTGGGGATGCTGGTCCAGCGCCAGATGCGGCTGCGGATGGCCCGTGCCCGGCGTGTCAGTTCGGGGATGCCGTCCAGGTCGCCGATAAAGCTTTCATCGATGGAATAGATCTCCTGCAGCGGCCCCAGGCCTGCGGCAATCGCCATCATGCGGGCGCTCATGTCGCCGTACAGCTCGAAGTTGGCCGACAGGCAGATCAAGCCGCAGGTGCGCTCCAGCTCCCGGAACTGGTAATAAGGCTGGGCCATCTGGATGCCCAGGGCCTTGGCTTCGTCCGAGCGGGAGATGGCGCAGCCATCGTTGTTGCTCAGCACCACCACGGGCTGGCCGCGCAGCGCCGGCTGGAAGGCCCGTTCACAGGACACATAGAAGTTGTTGCCATCGATCAGGGCAAACATGGCGGTGCCTACAGCTGCACGATGGGCAATTGTCCCGTCAAGATGGGGCGGCACAGGATCTTGTAGCCATCCGCGTCAAAGCCGGCAGCCACCTTGGCCAGCTTGCGCGCCTGGGGCAGGCTGGTGGCGCTGCCCAGGTAGCACCAGTGGTGCACCACGTGCAGCTGCTGCAGGTCATCGCAGCGCTCCTGCAGGGCGATCGGCCCCGGGTAGGGCCAGGTGGCAATCTGCAGGTTTTCCAGTGCCGCCAGCAGGCGCTGGGCATGCTCGGCCGGAGTCTCACGGCCACAGCACACGCCCTGACAGCGCTGGAGCATGGCCCTGAAGCACGCCCGGCCCGGTGGCAGCTTTTCCAGCCCCAGCGCACCCAGGCACAGGGCATGTACATCGGCCAGTCCGTGCAGTGCCTGCAAGGCCGCCGTGCGGCTGCTGTACAGGCCGTACAGGCCTGGGGTGCTGGCAAAGTCCATGTCCCGGGCATGGACCACCTCGGGCCGGCCATCACGCAGTTGCAGTGCGCACAGCTGGCGGTTGCGGCGCAGCTTCTGGTTGTACAGCGGCTGCTGCTGTTTGATCAGTTGGGCCTCCAGCAGCAGGGCGCCAATCTCTCCCGCCGTGCGAATGTGGCTGATGTGCGTGGCCTGGCGCAGCATGCGTGCCTCTTCCGGGTTGCGCAGGTGGGCCAGTACGCGCGAGCGCAGGTTCACGCTCTTGCCGGTGTACAGCGGCAGGCTGTCCCCTTGCGCATGAAAGATGTAAACCCCCGGGGCTGCCGGCAGGTCTTGCAGGTTCGCGCGCAGGTGCTCCGGGTAGGCATACAGGCTGGCCGGGTCGAACTGCGGATGGCGGCGTGCGGGCAGCTGCATGGCTAACGGGCAAAACGTTTGATGCAGGAAGTCACCACGCCCCAGATCTCCAGTGTCTCGTTCTCCTGGGGGGTGATGTCCGGATAGGCGGGGTTGCCCGCCTGGAGGCGTACAGCACCCCCCGCACAGTGCAGCAGCTTGACCGTGAACTCTCCCTCCACCATCGCCACCACGATGTGCGCATGGCGTGCCTGGATGGCGCGGTCCACCACGATCAGGTCTCCATCGTCGATGCCGTACTCCCGCATCGAAGGTCCCGCCACCCGCAGCAGGTAGGTGGCGTGCGGGTGCTCGATCAGCAGGCTGGCAATGTCCAGACGCTCCCCCCGGAAGTCCTCCGCAGGCGAGGGGAAGCCGGCACGTACCGGGCAGTCGGCCAGTGGCAGCGCCATGGACGAGGCGGTGGCAGGCACTGGGAGGCCGGATAAAAGACGATTGCTGTACATGCATACAGTATACGGCGATTGCCCAAAAACCATCCGGTGCGTGTTGTGTCCTGTGCAGCAGCGTGCGCGAATGGCCCAGACTGCAGGAAATCTTGTCGAGCGTCTGCTCGGCCAGCGCTTGAACAGGCAAGGCAACAGCGGCAGCGCCCTCCGTACGGTCAGTACTTAATTTTTAGTAGCAATGAATGTCGCCAAACATCAGCGTGTGACCAGGTGGTGCTTCCTATAACTTTGTTGCAGATCGCAAATTTTGGAATTGAATCCGGCCATAGACACGTTTCACCTGGTCAGCGCCACCATGCTGTGGGCGCCGGACCTGCTGCGCGATATCGGCGAATTGCCGGGTGCTCGTACGGTCCTTTTAAACAGCGTCACCCATTCAGAGGTCTCCAGCCGCTTCCAGGGACTCTTGGTGGTGGAACACAAGCGATTGCGACAAGCGGATCACAAGGAGAAGGTGCAGAAGGTGCGCGCACAAGTGCCTGCGCATTCCGCAGGGGGCAAGCAGCATGGGGAGGCCGCTTTGGGTTGGGGATTCCACCAATCAATCCAACGCATTCATTCAGAATTTCACCTGGAGTTTGGGCCCTCAAGGTCGCGCTGTGCCCCTCGCTCAATTTCTAGCAATCACATCCAGCTCATCAAGGGTGGCTACACGCTGATGATCACCTCCATCGGCATGGCGACCAATGGTGCGCTGTACAGCAAACTGAGCTATGACCCGATCAAGGACTTTGAACCCGTCAGCTTGCTGGCTGTGGTGCCCAACGTCTTGGTGACCCACGCCAGCCAAAAGAACATTCAGAGCGTGAAGGACGTGATCGAGCAGGCCAAAAAGTCGCCGAATAAGCTTACGTATGCTTCTGCGGGGAACGGGACTTCCATCCATTTGGCCGGTGCAAACTTCACGGCATTGACCGGCGTACAGATGTTGCATGTCCCTTATCGTGGCAGCGGCCCTGCGGTCACGGACCTGCTGGGTGGTCAGGTGGACTTTATGTTCGACAGCATCACATCGGCACGCCCGCATATCCAGGCTGGTAAGCTGCGCGCCCTTGCCGTGACAACCAAGCAGCGCTCGGCATCGTTACCCGATGTGCCGACCGTGGCGGAGGCCGGGGTCCCCGGCTATGAGGTCTCGCCATGGTTTGCAACTTTTATGCCCGCAGGCACGCCAGCGGCGATCGTGGAAAAGTTGAGCCTGGCCCTCAATGAGTCCATGCGCGATCCAGAGGTGAAAAAGCGTCTGGATGCGATTGGTGCCGAGCCGATGGGCACCACCCCGCAGGTGCTGCGCACCCACCTCAAGCAAGAGACGGAGCGCTGGACCCAATTGATCAAGACCGCCGGCATTTCAGCGGAGCCGGGTATCGACGCTGCAAGGGCGCGTGCGCTGGGGTGGTGCATTGTCTGGTCGAGACCTCAACGGGGTCAACAAGACCGTGAGTGGCCTGCTGAAGCTTTTGTACCCCGACTCGGACATGGCGGTCAGCGAAGAAGACCTGGAGTGGGCCGTGCGCCTGGCTCTCGAGGTTCGCCGTCGGGTCAAGGAGCAGCAAAAGCGCATCGGTGCCGCAGAATTCCGCAACACCCACTTCAGCTACACCCTGGGTGCCGAGGGGGTCGAGAAGTTTGTCAGTACCCCGGAGCTGCAGAGCCAGGGCGGTATCGGGGATGAGCCGCTGGAATGCGGCCAGATTTGGGTGCTGAGCCCGGGCGGCGATGAAGAGCACTCCGGCCTTTTCCGGCTGGAAGTGAACGAGGGACCCGGCAGTGGCGTGCGCGTGCTGAACAACCCGGTTCCAGCGGCGTTCAAAGAGTCCATCCGCTGCGCTGAACAAAACCTGTATGCCCGCGCCCAGCAGTTGGTCGGTGACCGCGACCCGCGCTCCCATGAGTTTTCGGTCCAGTTGCCTGGCTTCGATGCTGCCAAGGCGGGTGCCAAGACCGGAGTCGGTGCGCTCATCGCCTTGTCCAGCGCGTTGCTGAAGAAGTCCGTCCGAGGTGGCCTGGTGGTTGTTGGCGAAGTGACCCTCGGCGGCACCATAGAGCCGATTCACAACGCGGTCACCCTGGCAGAGATTGCCGTTGAAAAGGGAGCGAAATCCTTGCTTCTGCCTGTCTCCTGCAGGCGTCAGCTGTTTGACCTGTCCGACGAGATGGCAACGAAGCTGGATATCGAGTTTTATCAGGATGGGCG
>NZ_BBJR01000090.1 GCF_000739875.1 Comamonas aquatica NBRC 14918 | reverse complement strand
CTATCTGTACCTGATCGAAAAGCGCAACCCCGACGTGTTTGCCGAGCTGGGCAACAGCGCCACGGGCGAATACGCCGAGAAAATCTGCTGCGTGCTGGGCGCCGGTGCCAAGTTTGTGCGCGAGGACCGCAAGAGCGCGGCCGCCGTGGTGCGGGCGCTGGCGCAGGCCTCCAACTATGTGGCCGAGAATCCCAACGAATCGGCCCGGATCTTTGCGCGCTACACCCCCAAGTTCGAGGTGGCGGATCTGCAGCGCCTGATTGCCGAGCTGACCTACAAGCATCACCCGCACGGTGGCCGCCTGCAGGACGAGGTGCTGGCCTTTGCCACGGACTTCCGCGAGGCCGGCATCCTGAAAAAGAGCACCGACCCCGTGCGCTTTGCCCGCCACATCACCCAGGACGTGCTGTCATGAGCGGGGCCCAAGCTTCCTGGGACTCGCCCCTGGCGGTCGCCAGCGCCCTGCGCCCAGCGCGCGTATGGCGCCAGGGGCTGGTGGCGGCGCTGGCCTGGGCCCTGCTGGGGGCACTGACCTGGCTGTGGCCGAACAAGGAGATCGGCTTCAGCGATTGGGCCTACACGGCCGAATTCGCCGCCCTGTCGGGGGTGCTGGCCCTGGCGCTGGCCCTGGCCGCGCTGACGCTGGCCCGCCCGGGCGGACGGCTGCAGTGGCTGCACCCGGCCGGGGCGTGGCTGATTGCCGCGCCGCTGCTGCTGGTGCTGTGGCAGGTGCTGACGGCCAAGCTGGGCCTGCTGCCGCCGCCGTTCTTCGCGCCGCCGCAAAGCCTGCTGGAGGTGTACCTGGACGACACGGCGCGGCTGGGCACGTCGGTGGCGCATTCGCTGCGCCTGCTGGTGCACGGCATCGTGCTGGGCAGCGTGGTGGGCTTTGCCACCGGCGTGTGGGTCGGCTGGTCGCGCGTGGCGGGCTACTGGGTCCACCCCTTGCTGCGCTTTCTGGGGCCGGTGCCGGCGTCGGCGCTGTTGCCGCTGGCCTTCTTCTTTGCGCCCAGCAGCTACAGCGCGGCCGTGTTCCTGATCGCACTGGCCACCTTCTTTCCGGTGGCGGTGCTGACCTGGTCGGGCGTGGCCAATGTCAGCAAGAGCTACTACGACGTGGCGCGCACCCTAGGCGCCTCGGAGTGGTTCCTGGTGTGGCGCGTGGCGATTCCTGCGGCCTTGCCGCAGGTGTTTGTGGGCCTGTTCATGGGGCTGGGCGCGTCTTTTTCGGTGCTGATCACGGCCGAGATGATGGGCGTGAAGGCCGGCCTGGGCTGGTACCTGCAGTGGGCCCAGGGCTGGGCCGCGTATTCCAACATGTATGGCGCGCTGCTGGTGATGGCCGTGCTGTGCTCGGGCCTGATCACCTTGCTGTTCACCGTGCGTGATCGCCTGCTGGGCTGGCAGAAAGGAACTGTGAAATGGTGAAAGCCTTGCGCTCTCTGGTGTCCGAGGTCTGGGCGGACACCGACACGCTGGACACGGTGGCCGTACCTGCGCCCAATACCACGCCCCCCGGGGCCCACATCGCGGTGCACCAGGTGTCGCACCAGTTTGCCCAGGCCCAGGGCGGCCACCTGCCGGTGCTGGACCATGTCAGCCTGCAGGTGCAGCCGGGCGAATTCGTGGCCCTGCTGGGCCCCAGCGGCTGCGGCAAGTCCACGCTGCTGCGGCTGGTGGCCGGGCTGGAGGCACCCACGACCGGCCAGATCACGCAGGACGGGCAGCCGATCACGCGGCCCGATCCCTCGCGCATCGTGGTGTTCCAGGACCCCACGCTGTTTCCCTGGCGCACGGTGCGCGACAACGTGGCCCTGGGGCTGCAGGCGCGCAAGGTGCCGCAGGCGCAGTACACCCGGGTGGACGCGGCGCTGGAGCTGGTCGGCCTGAGCGAGTTTGCGGCCAGCTACCCGCACCAGCTGTCGGGCGGCATGGCGCAGCGCGCCGCGCTGGCGCGGGCCCTGGTCAATGAGCCGCAGTTGCTGATCCTGGACGAGCCCCTGGGCAAGCTGGACTCGCTGACGCGGCTGAGCATGCAGGGCGAGCTGCTCAAGCTGTGGCAAAAGGCCGGCTTTTCGGTGCTGCTGGTCACGCACGACGTGGAGGAGGCGCTGTTTCTGGCCAACCGCGTGGTGGTGTTCTCGCCCCGGCCGGCGCGCACGTTGACCGAGCTGCCCGTGGATTTGCCCTATCCCCGCCACCGCAGCGATCCGCGCTTCGTGCAGTTGCGCCAGCAGGCGCTGCGCGAGCTGGGCCTGAGTGATGTGGGCGCATGAGCCCGGACCGCGTGGTGCAGGAGGCGCCCTGGCTGCTGTGGCTGCTGGAGGCCATGCAGCGCGGGCAGGAGGGGCTGCTGCGGTTGTGGCATGCGCTGGGCTGGACGCCCGTGGTGGATGGCCAGCCGGCCTGGCCCTGGGCCCAGCGCCTGGCTGGCGAGCATTTGCTGCTGGACGTGGGCCAGGCGCGGGCCCTGGCCGGGGGGCTGGTGGCTGCCGCCCTGGTGGTGGTGCTCTTGGGCCTGGGCTGGCTTGGCGGGCACCGGCGGCGTCTGCGCTGGGGGTTGCTGGCCAGTGCCGGACTGGTGGCCGTTCTGGCGCCCTGGCCGTCGTCGCAGGTGCTGTGGGTGCCCGCCAGTCCCCGCAGCTTTCACCACAACCCGGTGCCTTTCAGCGACACGGCGATTGCAGCGGGCGCGGGCCATTACCAGCGGCTGTGCGTGGCCTGCCACGGCACGACCGGCGACGGACAGGGGCCGCTGGCGGCCCGGCAGACCGTGTGGCCCCCCAGCTTCACTGGTCCTTTGCTGTGGCGCCGTGCCGATGGGGACCTGCTGCACGCCGTGCGCCAGGGGGTGACCACGGTCGGTGGCCAGCCCAGCATGCCCGGTTTTGCCGAACAACTGACGGTGGCGCAGAGCTGGGAGCTGCTGCATTTTCTGCGCGCCCAGGCGGCCGGCCAGCTGCTGCAGCTGTCGGGCAGCTGGGCCATGCCGGTGGCCCTGCCGGACATGGCGTTGCGCTGCCCCGGCCAGCCCTGGCAGCGGGTGCGCGATCTGCAGCGCCAGCGGGTGCGCCTGGTCGGCCTGGAGGATGTGCAGGGCCTGCTGCCTGACCCGCGCATGCTGACGCTGTGGCTGCCGCCCGAGGGCCGCGCCGTGGCGGCAACGCTGCCCGCTGCGGTCGATTGCGTCGTGACCTCAGGCCCCGAGGCCCGCCAGGCGCTGCGCTGGCTGACGGGCAGCGCAGCGCTGCAGCAGACCCAGTTGCTGGCGGACAAGTCCGGCTGGTTGCGTGCGCGCAATGACCGCGGTGCCGACAGCTGGAGCGAGGGCGACCTGGTGTGCCGCCTGGCCGATGCCGGGGCCGCTGTGCCGTCGAACACCGCGGAAGACAGCCTGACGCGGCTGCTGCGCAGCATGGACAGCCAGCCCGTGGTCTATGTCAAGGGCGGCAGCCTGCACGGTGGCGCTGGCCGGCGCGGTGCGCCGCGCGATCAGGCGGCTTCCTGAAACGCCTGCATGCCCTGCATGCAGTACTGCAAAAAGCGGTTGGCCGCGGGGGAGAGCTGGCGGCCCGCCCGGGTGATGAGCTGCACCTCGGCGCTGAGCAGGGCAGGGTTGTGGATGGGCACGGCCAGCACCCGGCCCTGGCCCAGCTCGGTGGTGACCGAGCACTTGGGCAGCAGGGTCACGCCCTGGCCCGTGGTCACAAAGCCCAGCAGCACGCTGATCAGGTTGCTGGTCAGGGCCGGGGACAGGCGGATTTTTTCGGCATGTTCGGCAAATTCAACCAGCTGGCGGATGCCGTATACGCCCTGCAGCAGGGCCACCGGCCACTGCGACAGCTCCTGCAACGAAGTGTGCGGCGCCCGGCTGAGCGGGTGGCCGGGGGCGACAATGGCGTGCATGGGCTGGCGGGCCGCGCCGCGTGAGGTGATGTGGCTGTCCGCGGGGGCGTAATAGACCAGGCCGATTTCTGCGGCATCCTCGCGCACGCGGCGCATGATCTCGTTGGTGCCGTAGATGTCGAGCGCGATCGAGACATTCGGGTAGTGCTGGCGGAACTGGCGGATCGGGCCATCGATCAGTTCCTGGGCAAAACCTTCGCCGCTGACGATGCTGACCGTGCCGCTGCGCAGGCCGCGCACGGCGTCCACCTTGGCCAGCATGTCGTGCTGGTGGGACTGGTGCTGGCGGTAGTAGTCCAGAATCAGCTGTCCGGCCTGGGTGGGCACCACGCCGGTGCGGTGGCGCTCGACCAGGGCCACGCCCATCTCTTCTTCCAGCAGGCTGATCTGGCGGCTGACGGCCGAGGGCACGATGCCCAGTTTTTCCGCCGCAGCGCGCACGGAACCATTGCTCACGGCCTCATACAAATAACGGGCACGGGAATCGTGAAATGTGTGCATGGTGGGCCAGGGTGGGGCAGTAAGAGAGGGTCAACAGCGCAGCGCAGGCCGGCATGGTACGGCGAGCGTTCTGTTTTTTAGAACAGAAAACAAAAACAAACGCAATAAACACGCGGATATATTTTCCGACCTTGGCATGAGCGGACCCGCAGCGTTAGGCGCTGCCGTGGCGGGCTGTGCCAAGCGTTGCCAATTCCTCCCTGAACGTGTCGTTGCCATGCCGCCGGCCCCGGTGGTACAGCAGCCCGTGCCCGGTACAGGCCCGACGGCCTGCGGCGGGGCGTGTTGGCGGCGGACATTCCACATTCATATCAAGCACGTGGCCGCGGTGTGGCGGTGGCGGGAAAAGGAATCCGATGCGTACAGACGTTCAGCCCGGCAAGTCGCCGATGAACTGGGGGGTGGTGGTGCAGGTGTTTGCGCTGGCACTGGTGATTGCAGCCTTGTCCGAATGGCTGGGCCCGCTGCCCATCGAGCTGGGCATTGGCAAGGTGGTGCTGCTGCCCATGATCTGGGCGTTGCTGATTGGCCTGGTGCTGGGCCTGCTGTCCAAGCGCATGCCCGCCCCCGTCAAGCTGGACCTGCGCGGTCAGCACTTTGCCGCGGCCGTGCTCTCGTGTGCGCTGTTCCTGTTCATCGCCAAGCTGGGCCTACTGGTGGGCGGCTCGCTGCCGCAACTGAGCAAGGTGGGCTGGGCGCTGGCGCTGCAGGAGCTGGGTAACCTGGTGGGCTGCATTTTGCTGGGCATGCCCGTGGCGCTGCTGCTGGGCATCAAGCGCGAAGCGATTGGCGCCACTTTCTCCATCGGCCGTGAACCCGGCCTGGCGATCGTGGGCGAGCGCTTCGGCATGAACTCCCCCGAAGGCCGCGGTGTGCTGGCCGAGTACATCACTGGCACCCTGATCGGCGCCATCTTCATCTCCATCCTGGCCGGTTTTGTGACCAGCCTGAACATCTTTCACCCCTACGCCCTGGCCATGGGCGCGGGCGTGGGTTCGGGCTCGATGACCGCCGCTGCCGTGGGCGCCGTGGCGGCACAGCACCCTGAAATGTCGGACCAGATCGCCACCTACGCGGCGGCGGCCAACCTGATCGCTACCACCCTGGGTACCTACCTGACGCTGTTCATCTCGCTGCCGCTGGCCGTGCGCGCCTATCGCTGGCTGGAGCCGCTGCTGGGGCGCAACCGCAAGGCTGTGTCCATCGATGATGGCAGCGTGGCCCAGCCCACCGAGGTGGTGCACACCCCGGTGCTGAACCTGGGCATGCGCCTGCTGTCGTGGGTGATGGGCGGTGCCACCGTGCTGGTGGCCAACCGCATCGGCCACGGCGTGCCCATGCTGGACGCGTTGCCTGGCGTGGCCATCATCATCGGCGTGGTGCTGGTGGGCGACTTGGTCTATCTGGCCACGCAGCGCAAGCTGCCTGCCGTGTGCTGGATTTCCTTCGTGGCCATGGCCATGACCTTCCCCAGCACGCCGTATGCGGCCGAAGTGGCGGCGCTGACCGGCAAGGTCAACTTCTTTGCCATGATCACCACCATGCTGACCTTTGCCGGTCTGGCCTTGGCCAAGGACATCCCGGCCTTCCGCCGCCTGGGCTGGCGCATCGTCGTGGTCTCGCTGATGGCGAACGCCGGTGTGTTCCTGGCTGCGGCCGCGATTGCCCAGTTCTTCGTGGGCAGCCTGTGACCCCGGTTCCTTGCAAGAAAGCCTGAGCGATGAGCAACCCGAATGACAACGTGAACTGGCCCACGCAGGACAGCCTGCAGGCCTGGCGGCACGACTTCCACCGCCACCCCGAAACCGCGTTTCAGGAGCACCGCACCAGTGCCCGCGTGGCCGAACTGCTGCAATGCTGGGGGCTGGAGGTGCACACCGGCCTGGCCGGCACCGGCATCGTGGCCGTGCTGCGCGGCCGCCGCGGTGATGGCCCCAGCATTGGCCTGCGCGCCGACATGGACGCGCTGCATGTGCACGAGCTGAACACCTGCGCCCACAAGTCGCAGCACGAGGGCCGCATGCACGCCTGCGGCCACGATGGCCACACGACCATGCTGCTGGGAGCGGCCCAGGCCCTGGCCAGCCAGCCCGACTTTGCCGGCACGGTGCATTTCATCTTCCAGCCCGCCGAGGAAAACGAAGGCGGTGCGCGCGCCATGATCGAGGATGGGCTGTTCCAGCGCTTCCCAATGCAGGCCGTCTACAGCCTGCACAACTGGCCGGGCCTGCCCGTGGGTACGGCGGCGGTGCACAGCGAGGCCGTGATGGCGGCCTTCGACATCTTTGACCTGACGCTGACCGGCCAGGGCTGCCACGCCGCCATGCCCCACCTGGGCAAGGATGCGCTGCTGGCGGCCTGCCAGCTGGTCACCCAGCTGCCCGCGCTGATCGCGCGCGAGCAAGAGGTTCACAAGCCCGCGGTGCTGAGCATCACCAGCTTCCACGCGGGCGATACCTACAACGTCATGCCCGAAGTCATCCAGCTGCGCGGCACCGTGCGCTGCTTCGACATGGCGCAGCGCGCCCGCATCGAGCAGCGCTTTCGCGATGCGATCGCGGCCACCTGCACCCTGCATGGCCTGCAGGCCGATCTGGACTACCGTGTCAGCTACCCCGCCACCATCAACCACCCGGTGCATGCGGAAGTCTGTGCCGAGGTGCTGGCCGGTGTGCTGGGCGCCGAGCAGGTGCGCCGCGACCTGAAGCCCAGCATGGCCTCGGAGGACTTCTCCTTCATGGCCCAGGCCTGCCCCGGGGTGTACATCTGGATGGGCAATGGCGAGGACAGCGCCTCGCTGCACAACCCCAAGTACGATTTCAACGACCGCGTGCTGCCGCTGGGCGTGCAGTACTTTGTGCAACTGGTGCAGGCGCTGCTGCGCGACGGCCGCCTGCCGGCGGGTGCCTGACCAGCTCCGGCCCCAGGCCGTGCCGCCACTTGTGAGAACCGGGCCTTCGCCCGGTTTTTTTTCTGGCCGGCTGTCGCGCAGGTGCCAGGCGAGCGACAAAAAACCAGCTTGAAATACTCGGGATTGCCCCTAGATGGCACAAACTGCCCCCGTCCGGCGTGGGGCAGCCCTTTGTTTGATCGACGAGCCTTCCTCCATGACCCAACTTCAAAAACCCTTCAAGATCGGTTCCGTGACCCTGCCCAACCGCGTGGTGATGGCCCCGCTGACCCGCATGCGCGCCTTCCACGGCCGCGCGCCGGGTGACCTGCAGGTCACGCACTACCGCCAGCGCGCGGGCGCCGGCCTGATCCTGACCGAGGCCACCTCGGTCAGCCCCCAGGGCGTGGGCTACCCCAACACCCCCGGCATCTGGTCGGACGAGCAGGTGGCCGGCTGGAAGCGCGTGACCGAGGCCGTGCATGCCGCCGGTGGCCACATTGCCGTGCAGCTGTGGCACGTGGGCCGCATCTCCGACCCCGAGCTGCTGGATGGCCAGCTGCCTGTGGCCCCCAGCGCCATCGCCCCCGAAGGCCAGGTGGCCGTGCTGCGCCCCAAGCGCGACTACACCGTGCCACGCGCGCTGGAGACCGCCGAGATCGCCGGCATCGTCCAGGACTTCGTGCAGGCTGCCCGCAACGCCAAGGCGGCCGGTTTTGACTTCATCGAAGTGCACGCCGCCAATGGCTACCTGTTTGACCAGTTCCTGCACGATGGCAGCAACCAGCGGACCGACCAGTACGGCGGCAGCATCGAAAACCGTGCGCGCTTCCTGCTGGAAGTGCTGGACGCGCTGGCCCAGGAATGGCCGGCCGAGCGCATCGGCGTGCACTTGAATCCCATGAGCAACACCCACAGCATGCGCGACAGCGACCCCGTGGCGCTGTTCAGCTATGTGGCACAGCAGATCGAAGCGCGCAAGCTGGGCTTCATCTTCTCGCGCGAAGAGCTCAAGGACGGCGTGCTGCCCATCGGCCAGCACCTGCGCAAGATCTACAGCGGCACCTACATTGCCAACGACGGCATGAGCCAGCAGGACGCCGAAGCCCTGTTGGCCCGTGGTGCGGCCGATGCCGTGGCCTTTGGCCGCGTGTTCATCGCCAACCCCGACCTGCCGGCCCGCTTCGCCCAGGGCGCACCGCTGAATCCGCTGAACGCCAGCACCATCTACAGCGCCGACGCCACCGGCTACAACGACTATCCCGCGCTGGACGCGGAAACGGCCGCCGCCTGAGTCGGGTCCCGCCGCATGCAAAAAAGCCAGTCCTCGGACTGGCTTTTTTGATAGCTGTCAGCGCTTGCTGTGCAAAGGCTGGAGCCTGATTTGGCTTCTAATTTGCGTGGCGCTTAAAAGCTTTCCCACTCGTCGCTGGTGTCGGCGGCAGGTGCAGCCGCCGGCTTGCTGGGGGCGGGGGTGGCGGCCGGCAGCTTGGCACTGGCGGGTTTGGCGGCCAGCTGCGCGGTCGGGCGTGGGGCCGGTGTGGGCGCCAGGGTGGGGCGCACCGGGGCGGCGGCAGTGCGGACCACGGCCGGCTGTGCCACGCTGGCGGCGTGCCCCAGCTTGAACACGGCGACGGCCTGGACCAGTTCCTGGGCCTGGCCGTGCAGGCTGGTGGCGGCGGCCGACATCTCTTCGACCAGGGCCGCGTTCTGCTGTGTGGCCTGGTCCATCTGCGTCACGGCTTCGCCGACCTGGGCAACGCCGGCGCTCTGCTCGGAGCTGGCCGCGCTGATCTCGCCCATGATGTCCGTGACGCGGCGGATGCTCTGCACCACCTCGTTCATGGTGGCGCCGGCCTGGTCGACCAGGCTGGTGCCTTGCTCGACGCGCTGCACGCTGGCCGTGATCAGGGCCTTGATTTCCTTGGCGGCTTCGGCCGAACGGCCGGCCAGGCTGCGCACCTCGGCCGCGACCACGGCAAAGCCGCGGCCTTGTTCGCCGGCGCGGGCGGCCTCGACCGCAGCGTTCAGCGCCAGGATGTTGGTCTGGAAAGCGATGCCGTCGATGACGCTGATGATGTCGGCAATCTTGGCGCTGGATTCGCTGATGCCCTTCATGGTGTCCACCACCTGGGCCACCACCTGACCGCCTTGCACCGCCACGTTGGAGGCGTTTTGCGCCAGCTGGTTGGCCTGGCGCGCGTTGTCGGCGTTCTGCTTGACGGTGGAGCCCAGCTCTTCCATCGACGCCGAGGTTTCTTCCAGCGCCGAGGCCTGGCTTTCGGTGCGTGCGGACAGGTCCTGATTGCCTTGGGCAATCTCGGAGCTGGCCGTGGCGACGTTGTCCGAACCGTGGCGCACACTGCGCACCACTTGAGCCAGATTGCTCTGCATGTCACGCAGGGCGGTCAGCAACTGGCCGATTTCGTCGCCGCTGTGGATTTGCACGTCCTGGCTCAGGTCCCCGGCGCCGATGCGCTGGGCCACGGCGCGGGCCTGCTCCACACCGGCTGCGATGCCGCGCGACAGGCGCCAGCTGATGAAGGTGGCGATGGCCACGGTCAGCACCATCAGGATGGCGCCAAGGGTGTACAGCTGGGCGAACATGGCCTTGACTTCGGTCTCTGCCGCGGCCACCTGCTGGGCTTCGCCGTCGACCAGCTCCTGCGTGGCCTGGATGTAGGCTGTGGTCGTGGGGATGAACTTCTGTTGGACGAAATTCTGTACGGTCTGGCTGTCCGCGCTCAGCTTCATCTGGTTGATGTCGTTGCGCGTGCTGAGCCAGACCTTGCGCACTTCACCGACGTTCTGGGCGCGCTTTTGCGACTCTGGATCCAGCGCCTTTTCCAGGAAGGCCTTTTGCTTTTCATCGGTGGAACGCGAGGTGGCGGCCATGGATTCCTTGAAGAAATCCAGCATAGCATTGCCATCGTCATAGGCCACGGCCAGGGAGCGGGCGGAATTCTGGCGCACGTCGCCTTGCCAGGCGCTGGCGATCTTGAGCAGCTCGGCCGAGCGCTCCATGCGCGCCGTGGCCTGCGCCACTTTCTCCATGCGCCAGGTGGTAATGCCCGCCGTCACAAAGAAAAT
>NZ_BBJR01000091.1 GCF_000739875.1 Comamonas aquatica NBRC 14918 | reverse complement strand
CAAAGTGCTTGCGGAAACCACAACGCAATTGAACCTAGAGCGTGGGCGTCGGGCGGCCTTGCCTGAGTTGCAGCGTCAGCGTGCGGAGAAAGCGGCAGGCCTGGCAAAGGATCGCAAGGATCGGGACAGCCTGATCGGGCAGGGCGGCGAGGAGCGCGCGAAGCAGTTCGACGTCGTGTCCAACGCGGCGGAGGCCGTGCGTTCGCGCATTGAACAGGCGCGTCGGCGTCGGCAGGCCCTGGGTGCACTGCGCGACGAAGTGGCCGACACACGGGCCAACAAAGCGCCGCTGCGATTGCGTCAGCTTCAGCAGGCACATACGGATGCTGGCCTGGGCACCGATGCCTGGAAGTCATTTCTGATGGACTTCTCTGGAGACGTCGATGGCATCCTCACGGCGGCTATCAAGACAGTGGATGCCCAGATCATGGCCATGATGGGCACTCCGTTCAAGGAAACGGATTCGGGGCCGGGTACACCGCCTTCTAATGTTTCTCTTTTGCCTGATGGTGCGAACCTAAGCCAGCAGACTTTGGGCCTGTTGGAGCGGGAGGCGGCTCGGCTTCGGGCCTTAATCAATGTCGATGAACAGGCCTCCAAGGCGTTCAAGCGCCTGTCGGAGAAGATCTCACGAGACGCCGCCGCACTGGTGAAGCTCGACCGGGACATTGCTATGGCCAACCATGCCGAAACCCGAATCAAGGAGCTGATCGATGAGCGGCGCACCAGCTACGCCGCTATTTTCGACGGCATCCTGGAAGAGGAGAAAGAGCTTTCCGCACTCTATGAGCCGCTTAAGCATCGCCTTGAAGCTGAAGATGGCGCATTGGGGAAGCTGGCCTTCTCGATTCGGCGTGCCGTCGACCTAGAGGCATGGGCACAGCGGGGCGAGGAACTGCTGGATCTGCGCAAGGCTGGCCCCTTTAAGGGGCGTGGCGCGTTATTGGCGGCCGCGCGGGCCGAGCTGCTGACGGCTTGGGAGGGCGGCACCAGTGCCGAGGTTGCCAAAGCAATGGCAGATTTTCGTGCATCCCACGAAGCGCAGCTAGTGGACCATTCGCCGGTGGAACGATCGGATGCTGAGGCGTTTCGCGAATGGGGTGGGCGCATTTCCGCCTGGCTCTACGGCACTGACCACATCAAGATCACATATGGCGTGCAGTACGAAGGGGTCGACATCGAGCAGTTGTCGCCCGGCACACGTGGGATTGTGTTGCTGCTGCTGTATCTGGCAATCGACCAGGAAGATGATCGGCCGCTGATCGTGGACCAGCCGGAAGAAAACCTCGATCCCAAATCCATCTTCGATGAACTGGTAGAGCGGTTCCGCAAGACCCGCCTTCGCCGTCAGATCATCATCGTGACTCACAACGCGAATCTGATCGTCAACACCGATGCCGACCAAGTCATCGTGGCCAAGTGCGGGCCGCACCGACCGGGACAGCTGCCAGAGATCAGCTATCAGAGCGGCGGGTTGGAGAACCCAAACATCCGGCGTCAAGTCTGCGAGATCCTCGAGGGTGGCGAGGCCGCATTCAAGGAGCGTGCGCGGCGTTTGAGGGTACGGATGTAGTGCCTCTGGTGGTGCAATACGACCGACTCTGAAGCTGGTCAGAGGGATTCAATTTGCAGCCTATCGAGGCCGGGCATGGGACTAATTTGATGTTGGGCTCATCGCCAGCTTGATCGCTATATCGCTCAAGCTGGCATTAGCCTGTGATGACAGGCGGTAAGGCATGCTCCCGTTTAATGTTAGTGCAGGTTTTTATTTGAGTGCATTCGCTGAGTGACCATACCAACGGACTTTTCCCTTACGACTGACCATGAGGTTACCGGCTTTGACCGGTCATATGATCTCAGAGCGTGTAGGAACACAATCGCTGCATAGCAGTCGTCTGCATCAACTGAAGCAAACGGTTGCTCAGCCTCGGCTGCCCTCTAGTCGTGTGCTCTCCTGCTTTTACGCCCATAACTGCCTGATAGAACCTATGGACTCTTCACGCGACTCTTTGAGTGATCAGACGCCCTCTATATCTCGCTGTACATGCAGCGCCTGCCCCATAGAAGAAAAAGCGCTCCATCAGAGCGCTTTTTTCGTAACAAAAGAGATCAATCTGCAGCGATGAAAGTCTAGATATCACTGGCAAAAATCACAAAGAGCCGCTTGGGTTTACGACTTTACGGTTACAAATCACCGCCCCGCAAACCCGCATGAATGCTTGCCCTGTGTTTACGACTTTATTTGCCGGTTTACGACTTTAATTACCCAGAACAAGCGCCGCTCCAGCGCTCGCCGCTTATTCGACCGTCACGCTCTTGGCCAGGTTGCGGGGCTTGTCCACATCGGTGCCGCGCGCCACGGCCGTGTGGTAGGCCAGCAATTGCAGCGGCACCACGTGCAGGATGGGGCTGAGGGCGCCGTAGTTCTCCGGCATGCGGATCACGTGCAGGCCTTCGGCGTTGTCGATGTTGGTCTTGGCATCGGCCAGCACATACAGCACCCCGCCGCGCGCGCGCACTTCCTGCATGTTGCTCTTGAGCTTTTCCAGCAGCTCGTCGTTGGGCGCCACGGTCACCACCGGCATGGAACTGTCGACCAGCGCCAGCGGACCGTGCTTGAGCTCCCCGGCGGGATAGGCCTCGGCGTGGATGTAAGTGATCTCCTTGAGCTTGAGCGCCCCCTCCAGCGCGATCGGGTAGTGCATGCCGCGCCCCAGGAACAGCGCGTTCTGGTGCTTGGCAAAATTCTCGGCCCAGCTGACCACCTGGGGCTCCAGCGCCAGCACCGACTGCAGGGCCACGGGCAGGTGGCGCATCGCCGTCAGGTACTCCTGCTCCTTGGCCTCGGTCAGCTTGCCCTTGGACTGGGCCAGCGCCAGGGTCAGCAGGAACAGGCCGGCCAGCTGCGTGGTGAAGGCCTTGGTCGACGCCACACCGATTTCCACGCCGGCCCGCGTGATGTAGGCCAGTTTGCACTCGCGCACCATGGCGCTGGTGGCCACGTTGCAGATGGTCAGCGTGTGCGCCATGCCCAGGCTCTGCGCATGGCGCAGGGCGGCCAGGGTGTCCGCCGTTTCGCCCGACTGGCTGATGGTGACCACCAGGGTCCGGGGATTGGGCACGCTGGTGCGGTAGCGGTATTCGCTGGCCACTTCCACGTTGCAGGGAATGCCGGCGATGCCTTCCAGCCAGTACTTGGCGGTGCAGCCGCTGTAATAGCTGGTGCCACAGGCCAGGATCAGGACGTTGTCGATCTCCTGGAACACCCGCCAGGCCGCCGTGCCATCGGCGCCGTCAAACAGCTCGGGGGCGATGTTGACGATGCCTTCCAGCGTGTCGCCAATCGCGCGCGGCTGCTCGAAGATTTCCTTTTGCATATAGTGGCGGTAAGGGCCCAGCTCCACGGCACCGCTGTGCGCGTGCACGGTCTTGACCGGGCGCTGCTCGGGCAGCACGGCATGGCCGCTCTTGTTGCTGATCCAGTAGCGGCCGGGCTGCAGGTCCACCAGGTCGCCCTCTTCCAGATAGACGATCTGGTCGGTCACACCGGCCACGGCCATGGCATCGCTGGCCAGGAAGAATTCGCTGTTGTCCTGGCCCACGCCCAACACCAGGGGCGAGCCGGCACGCCCGCCGACCACGCGGTGCGGCTCGTCCTTGTGCATCACGGCGATCGCATAGGCGCCATGCAGCTGGCCACGCGCCGCCTTCACGGCCTCGAACAGATCGCCGTCGTACAGGCTGTCCACCAGGTGGCAGACCACCTCGGTGTCGGTCTGGCTGGCAAAGATGTAGCCCTTGGCCTGCAGGTCGGCGCGCAGCGCCTCGTAGTTCTCGATGATGCCGTTGTGCACCAGCGCCACCCGGGCGGGCTTGCCGCCGTCCACGGTCTCGCCCGGGCCATAGCTGAAATGCGGGTGGGCGTTGCGCACGGCCGGCTCGCCGTGCGTGGCCCAGCGGGTGTGGGCGATCCCGGTCAGGCCCTGCAGGTCGTCGGTGGTGACCTGCTCCAGCAGCTCGGCCACACGCGCCGTGCTGCGCGCCCGCTGCAGGCCCTGGCTGATGGGGCTGCCGGCCACCATGCGGTGCACGGCCACGCCGCACGAGTCATAGCCGCGGTACTCCAGGCGCTGCAGGCCTTGCACCAGCAGAGGAACGATGTTGCGCGTAGAAACGGCGCCGACGATGCCACACATAGGCGGAACTCCGAAAGGGTTGGAAGGTGGGCCGATGCTAAAAGCATCGCCACAAAACTTATGATCTATTTTTCATCGTTTCAGAAATTAAATTTCACCGAAAATCGTTCAAGAAATTTAATTCCAATTTCCAATGAAATCTGAAATTAAAACACCTGATGGCAGCCTGGACCTGACCGACCTGCAGTTGCTGGACCTGCTGCAGCGCGACGCGGGGCAAAGCAATCTGCGCCTGGCCGAACTGCTGCACATCTCGCCCCCGACCTGCCTGCGCCGGGTGCGCCGCCTGCATGCGCTGGGGCTGATCGAGCGCCAGGTCGCCATCGTGCGCCCTGAGGTGCTGGCCCCGCTGGTCGGCCACGGGCTACAGGCCCTGATCGAGGTGACGCTGGAGCGCCAGCACGCCGAAGCGCTGCAGGCCTTCGAGGCCCTGGCCGTGGCCGAGGATGGGGTGCAGCAGTGCTGGCGCGTCTCGCCCGGGCCCGATTTCGTGCTGGTCGTCGCCTGCCGCGACATGCCGGCCTACCTGGCGCTGTCGCAGCGGCTGTTCACCGCCCAGGGCAATGTGCGGAATGTGAAGAGCTTCTTTGCCACCCGGCGCGCCAAGTTCAGCCCGCACCTGCCGCCGCTGGCACCGCAGAACCAATAGCAGTCTGCGCAGACTGCAAGCGCGTCACAGCCACTTTTGACACAGATTCAGAGGGCGCCCGGCCAATCGATGCACACGGTGCAGCCGGCCTGCGGCTGGGCCTCGATGGCCACCCGCGCCCCATGGCGCTGGGCCACGGTCTGCACCAGGGCCAGGCCACAGCCGACCCCGGGAAATTCCGCGTCCCGGTGCATGCGCTGGAACAGCTCCCCCAGGTGCTGGGCACGCTGGCGGTCAAAGCCCACGCCCTGGTCCTGCACCTGCAGGCGCCACCAGCCATCGTCCAGGGGCTGGGCGCTGAGACGGACCACGGGCTGTGCCTGGCGGGCCGAGAACTTGACTGCGTTGTGCAGCACTGCCTCGGTCAGGGCCTGCAGCGCGGCGGCGTCGGCCATCACGGGCACCGGGGCCTCGGGCAGCGTCCACTGCACCTGCGGGTGCGTGGCCTGCCAGCGCTGCGCCGCATGCCGGGCCACCACGCCCCAGTCGATCAGCCCCAGGGCCAAGGGCGCCCGCGCCGCGTGCGAGACCTGGGCCATGCCGTCCAGCATGGCCGACATCTTGCGCGCCGACTGCTCCATGGTGGTGGTGAACTCGCGCGCATCGGCCACGGCGTCGGCGGCCTGGGGCGCGGCCGCGGCCAGCTCCTCCACCGCTTCGCGCAGCAGCGGGGCGAAGGACAGCACATGCCGCAGCGGCGCGCGCAGATCGTGCGCCACGGCGCGCATCCAGGCCTCGTGCGCGCCCTGCAACTGCGCCAGCTCTTGCTGCTGGCGCGCAATCACGGCCTGGGCCTCCTCCAAGGTCGACGGCAACACGGGGTGCATGGCGCCTCAGGCCTTGGGTTGCTTGGTGGGGCGCTGCCAGTTGGCAATCGACACCTGCTTGCCGCGCGCCACGTTCAGGGTGCCGGGCGGGGTGTTCTTGGTGATGGTCGAGCCACCGCCCACGGTGCCGCCCGCGCCCAGGGTCACCGGCGCCACCAGCACGCAGTTGCTGCCGATGTGCACGTCGGCCTCGATCACGGTGCGGTGCTTGTTGACGCCGTCGTAGTTGGCGGTGATGCTGCCGGCACCGTAGTTCACGCGCTCACCCACCGTGGCATCGCCCAGGTAGGCCAGGTGGTTGGCCTTGGCGCCGTCGGCCAGGGTGGAGTTCTTGACCTCGACGAAGTTGCCGATGTGCACCTCGCGGCCCAGCTCGGCGCCGGGGCGCAGGCGGGCAAACGGCCCGACCAGCGCCCCCTCGCCCACGCGGGCCCCCAGCTTCTCGCCGTCGATGTGGGTGAAGGGATGGATCACCGCACCGGCGGCGATCTGGGCATTGCTGATGTGGCAGTAGGCGCCGATGCGCACGCCCTCGCCCACCTCCACCCGGCCGGTGAAGATGCAGCCCACGTCGATCTCCACATCCTGGCCGCAGCGCAACTGCGCTGGCGTGCCGCGCACGTCGTCGCGCAGGTCCAAACGCGCCGGGTCGGCCAGGCGCACGCCCTGCTCCATCAGGGCATGGGCTGCGCGCAGCTGGTGGGCACGTTCCAACTCGGCCAGCTGCAAGGGGCTGTTCACGCCGGCGACCTGCACCGCGTCGGTGATGCGGTGTGCCACCACCTCCACCCCGTCGGCCACGGCCATGGCGACGATGTCGGTCAGGTAGTACTCGGCCTGGGCGTTGTGGTTGTTCAGCTGGCCCAGCCAGTGCGCCAGGCGCTGGGCCGGCACGGCCATGATCCCGCTGTAGACCTCGGTGATGGCGCGCTCGGCCTCGCTGGCGTCCTTTTGCTCCACGATGCGCTGCACCGTGCCGGCGGCATTGCGCACGATGCGGCCATAGCCCGTGGGGTTGTCCAGCGACACGGTCAGCAGCGCCATGCGCTGGCCCGCAGCGGCGTCGACCAGCGCGGCCAGCGTGTCGGCCTGGGTCAGCGGCACGTCGCCCGACAGGATGACGACCATGCCGTCGCGCGCCAGCACCGGCACGGCCTGCTGCACGGCGTGCCCCGTGCCCAGCTGGGGTTCCTGGCGCACGAACTTCAGGTCCAAATGACTGTCAGCCCGCGCTGCGCCGGCGATCACCGCTTCCACTTCTGCAGCGCCATGGCCCGTCACCACCACGGCTGAGCGCGCCTGCAACTGCTGCGCCGTGTCCAGCACGTGCTGCAGCAAGGCCCGCCCCGCCAGCTTTTGCAGCACCTTGGGGGTGCGGCTTTTCATGCGGGTGCCTTTGCCGGCAGCCATGACGACGATATCCAGGGGGAGTGCATTCAGGGACATGGGACGCAATCAACTCACAGTGAAGCCAGCCAGCGCTGGCGATGGTCTTCGATTATCACGCGCCCGGCCGCCGTGCCGGGCGTGATCGGCATGGCCGCCGCAACCGCCCCGTGGGACGCAGCCCACACCGCGCCGCCCGGCGTTTGATGTCCGTCAGACAGACGCTGCGCCAGCACCCTGCCCCCATTGGAAGGCGCCGGCACTTTATGCATCCTGGGCAGGCGTTGTGCGCCGCAGGGCCACCCCACCCCATGTTTCACCGATTCGGAGAGCCCATGACCTTCATGCCGTGGTCCAGCGACTTGATGCTGGGCATCCCCCATGTTGACGACCAGCACCAGCACCTGGTGGCGCTGATCAATGCCCTGCACGACGAACTCGACAACCCCATCCCGGACCGCGCGGTGGTCGGCGAGGTGCTGGAGGGCCTGGTCGAGTACACGCACAACCACTTCATCGAGGAAGAGGTCATGTTCCAGCGCTACGGCTACCCGCAGGCGACGGCGCACACGGCCGAGCATGGCCAGTTCACCACCCAGGCGATGCACTGGCTGCTGCGTTTCGAGGCCGGGGAAGAGGTGGACCTGGAGGCCATGGCCTTTCTCAAGCACTGGCTGCTGCACCACATCCTGCAGGAGGACCGCGCCTACGTGCCCTTTTTGCAGGCGGCCATCGCCGAGGCCGGTGCGCCGGGCGCTATCACCAGCGAAGCACCCAGCGCTTGCTGAACGGCACTTTCAAAGGCCAAAGACCTTGAACACCTTTTTCAGCGAGCGCCAACCGCTCCTGGTTTTGAAAAAAACAAGGCGGCACCTGCTTCCAGATGCCGCCTTGGGCCGCACACCCGGGGCGCCCAAGGCGCCCCGCGCATCACGCCAGCGTCACGCGTGCAAACTTGCGCTTGCCCACCTGCACCACGAAGGTGCCGGTGTCCAGCTTCAGGCCGCGGTCGCTGACCACGTTGCCATCCACGCGCACGCCGCCGCCATCGATCAGGCGGTTGGCTTCGCTGGTCGAGGGCGCCAGGTTGGCCTGCTTCAGCAAAGCGCCGATGCCCAGGGGCGCGCCGGACAGGCTCAGCTCGGGGATGTCGTCGGGGATACCGCCCTTGGAGCGGTTGATGAAATCCTGCTCGGCCGCCTCGGCCGCCGCCGCGCTGTGGAAGCGCGTGGTGATTTCCTTGGCCAGTGCCACCTTGGCGTGCTTGGGGTTGCCGCCGGCGGCAATCTCGGCCTTCAGCTGGGCGATGTGCTCCAGGCTCTGGAAGGACAGCAGCGTGTACCAGTCCCACATCAGGTCGTCCGAGATCGACAGCACCTTGGCGAACATGGTGTTGGCGTCCTCGGTGATGCCGATGTAGTTGTTCTTGGACTTGGACATCTTGTGCACGCCGTCCAGGCCCACCAGCAGCGGCATGGTGAGCACGCACTGCTGCGCCTGCCCATATTCAGCCTGCAGATGGCGCCCCATCATCAGGTTGAACTTCTGGTCCGTGCCGCCCAGCTCCAGGTCGGCCTGCAGCGCCACCGAGTCATAGCCTTGCAGCAGCGGGTAGAGAAACTCGTGCAGGCTGATGGAGCTGCCTTCGGTGAAGCGCGTGTGGAAGTCGTTGCGCTCCATCATGCGGGCCACGGTGTACTTGGCCGAGAGCTGGATCATGCCGCGCGCGCCCAGCTGGTCGCACCATTCGCTGTTGTAGCGCACCTCGGTGCGGGCCGGGTCCAGCACCTTGGCGGCCTGGGTGTAATAGGTCTCGGCATTCACCTTGATCTGCTCGGCCGTCAGCGGCGGGCGGGTGGAGTTGCGGCCCGAGGGGTCGCCGATCAGCGTGGTGAAGTCGCCGATCAGAAAGATCACCTGGTGGCCCAGATCTTGCAGCTGGCGCATCTTGTTCAGCACCACCGTATGCCCCAGATGAATGTCCGGCGCCGTAGGATCCAGCCCCAACTTGATGCGCAAAGGCACGCCCGTGGCCTCCGAACGCGCCAGTTTCTGCGCCCATTCCTCCTGGGGCAGCAGCTCATCCACACCACGCAACGTGACTTCAAGCGCTTGTCTTACAGCCTCGGTGACCGGGTATGTTGTAACAGCATTTTGATTCATAAGGGTTTTTTCCAGCACGGGGGGTATTGCCCCCGCTATACTTCGGGCTCGATTGCAGTGACGAATTCTAGTCGGCCGGCCATTGGCATACAGCGCAATGGCAACTATGCTGACAGAAAGCGTATCCCGTCACTCACATGGTCGTTTGTCTTCTCAGGGTACGCGCCACTTCCGGGAACCATGTTTTGAATAACAGCCTAGTTTCTGCCGGCAGTGCTTTGCTTGCACAGCTGGCCCGGTCCATTCAGCGACACCCCAAGCGACTCACCGCAGCCATCGCCGCCCTCATGCTCAGCGCAGGCGGCGGCGCGTTTGCTGTGGCCTCGCTGGGTCCAGATCCCGCTGAACTGCCGGTTCGCACACTCACGCAGACCGTCCCCTCGTTGGTGGAAGGCAGTACGTTGGCGGACCTGACGGACCTCAACGATTTCTCGCTCTATCGCACCGACTACACCCGCGCCAGCGACACCGCCGAGTCCTTGCTGCAGCGCCTGGGCATTGCCGATCCGGGCGCCTCCGCCTTCCTGCGCAGCAACGAGCTGGCCCGCCAGCACCTGTTCAGCCGCAATGGCCGCCTGGTGTCCGCCGAAGCCAGCAACGACCACCAGTTGCGCAAGCTGACCGTGCGCTGGATCCAGGACGAAACCAGCCAGAACTTCGAGCGCCTGGTGCTGGAGCGCGATGCCAACGGCAAGTTCAGCGCCACGGGGCGTTG
>NZ_BBJR01000092.1 GCF_000739875.1 Comamonas aquatica NBRC 14918 | reverse complement strand
CCCAAAACGCTTTGCAGCCGCCGCGCCAAGGTGCGCTCGCTTGTGCCCACTGCGCTGGCCGCCTCGGCCAGCGAGAACCCCTGCGCGAGCCGACGTCTGGCCCAGCACTCGAAGCGCTCTACCATCGGGTCGGCATGCGCAAGGTGGTCGGGAATCACGAACTCGGCTTGCGAACTGCGTGTCTCGACCAGCAGATAGCGTGCCACCAGGGCCGCCAGCGCCGGACTGCGCCCTCGGATGATGCGCAAGGCCAAGTCGACGTGGGCCAAAGCGGCACCCGCGGTGGTGAAGCGTGTCGAGTTCACGATCATGCGTGACTCGTCCAGCGCGACGTTCGGATAGCGCTGCCGAAACATCGGCCCCAGCCACCATGACGTCGTCGCACGATGCCCATCAAGCAGGCCACTCTCTGCAAGCAAGAAACTACCGGAGCAAGCGGCACCAAGGTGCGCGCCAGCGGTGGACCACTGCTGAAGCGCGGCGACCGCATCGGGCACATCGGGGCGTGTGAGCCGAGCCGAGAGCGTGTCAGGCATCTTGTCGCCAAACGCTGGCACGAGCACTACGTCTGGTTCGGGCACACCATGCGCAGTGACCACGGGGACCGTCAAGCCTTGCGCAGTTCGGATGCGACGCCGCACGCCCACCAGCGTGAGCTCTATGTGCGCGGGAGCCTGTGGCAGCGAGCCCGCCATCGCATTGGCTAAGCCCACTGTGTCAGTGAGCGCCGCAAGCCCCAGATCAAACACGCCATCACAAACAAGGAGGTGGAGTTTCATGGCAATATTGATATCAATGTTGTCATTATTGCCTATAGAGAGGTCTGTCATGAAGACTTAGACTGCAGTCTCTTCGATCCCTTCACCCACTTTTCCATTTACCCAAAGGAATACAGCATGACCAAGCTCGCTCTGTTTGTTCGCCTCGAAGCTAAACCCGGCCAGGAGGCTGCGCTTGCCGACTTCCTGGCCAGCGCACTGCCGCTCGCCAATGCCGAGTCCGGCACCACGGCCTGGTTCGCATTGAAGTTTGGCCCTTCGACGTTTGGTGTGTTCGATGCCTTTGCCGATGAGGCAGGTCGCCAGGCACATCTGAACGGCCAGATCGCCGCGGCCTTGATGGCCAACGCAGCGACCTTGCTCAGTTCTCCGCCCAATATCGAGAAGGTCGAACTGCTTGCAGCCAAACTGCCTGCATGACAACTCGGCCTTGACCCAATCAGGTCACGCTACAGGATGGGGGTCACACAGCCCTACGTGCGATCCCCACCTCCTTGCTGTCATTCTTGCAGTCTATGGATTTTCCGGCGAGAAAAGGGCAGATTCAAACCTGCCCACCCACCCCCTTGAACTTCTCCACAAACGCAGCGATCTTCTGAAACACCGTCTGCTTCTTGGTGAGGTACTGCGGGTTCAGTGGACTGACCCTAATCAGATAGACAAAACCCTGCCTCACGTCCGGGCCCGCGCTAATTCCTGCGCAAGAAACGGTGCAGTCCGGCTGTTGGTCGTTCGGGCCACCTGTCCCGGAGAACCGGCTATCACGATGCGGCCGCCGGCATCGCCTGCGCCCGGCCCCACATCAATCACCCAGTCGGCCTGGGCCACCGCACGCATGTCATGCTCGATCATCACCACTGTATTGCCGGCATCGACCAGGCGCTGCAACTGCACCAGCAGCCGGTCGGCGTCCGACGCATGCAGCCCGGTAGTCGGCTCGTCGAGCACGTACAGGCTTCGGCCGCGCTGGCTGCGCTGAAGCTCGGTCGCCAGCTTGATACGCTGCGCCTCGCCACCGGAAAGCTCGGTGGCCGGTTGCCCCAGGCGCAGGTAGCCCAGTCCGATATCGCGCAGCAGTTGCAGTGGCCTTGCCACAGCGTCTTCACCCGCGAAGAATTCGCTGGCTTCGTCCACGGTCATCTGCAGCACCTCGGCGATGTTGCGCCCGTTCCATTGCACCTTCAGCGTGGCCTCGTTGTAGCGTGCGCCATGGCACGTCGGGCACGGCGCGTACACGCTTGGCATGAACAGCAGTTCCACGCTGACGAAGCCCTCGCCCTCGCAGGTCTCGCAGCGCCCCTTGGCGACGTTGAACGAGAACCGCCCGGCGTCATAGCGGCGACGTCGCGCATCGGGTGTGGCGGCGAACAGCTTGCGCACATGGTCGAACAGGCCCGTGTAGGTGGCCAGGTTCGACCGCGGCGTGCGCCCGATCGGTTTCTGGTCCACCTGCACCAGACGCTGTACGGCGTCCACGTCGCCCGCCAGATGGCCGCCGGTCGCTTCGATCACTGCCGGCCCTTCGCTGGTGGCGCTTTAGGCTACATCGTCTTCCGGCTCGTGGCCCAGGTGCAGCAGCACCAGCTCCGGCAGGGCCTGCGCGACGAGGCTGGACTTGCCCGAGCCGGAGATGCCGGTGACGGCCGTCAGCACGCCCAGCGGAATGCGCGCATTCACGCCATGCAGGTTGTGGCGGTGAATGTCCTGCAGCTCCAGCCAGCCGGTCGCTTCGCGTGCCCGGCTTCCCGGCGCGGGGATCTCATCGAACAGATATCGGGCGGTGCGCGATTCGGCAATCTTGCGCAGGCCATCCGGCTCGCCGCTGTAGAGCACGCGGCCGCCACGCTCCCCAGCATCCGGCCCGACATCCACGAGCCATTGAGCGCGGCGCATCAGGTCCAAGTCGTGCTCCACAACGAACACCGAGTTGCCGGCGTCGCGCAGCCGGTCGAGTGCGTCGTACAGGGCCTGGCTATCGGAGGGGTGCAGGCCCGCGGAGGGCTCGTCGAGCACGTACACGACACCGAACAGCAGGGAACTCAATTGCGTGGCCAGCAGCAGGCGCTGCAACTCACCGGCCGAAAGCGTCGGCGTGGCCCGGTCCAGCGTCAGGTAGCCCAGGCCCAGCCCACGCAGTTGGCGCAGGCGTGCCATCACGCCACCGGCCAGGCGCTGCGCGGCGAGGCGCTTTTCTTCCGATAGCGCCGAGGTGCGGCGCACGTCGGGCGATACCGCATGGACGGCGCGACCGGAGGCCGCGCGTTCAGCGCGTTCGGCACGGTCACGTTGGGTCGCTTCCTTGTCCGTAGCCGCCCCCGCTGCATGGGCGCGAAAATCGCCCTGGGCGAAGGGTTCGAGCAAGGCCGCCAACTGGTCCAGCGGCATCTGCATGAACGCGCCGATGTCCACGCCGGCGAAGGTGACCGACAGCGCCTCGGGCTTGAGCCGCTTGCCGTGGCAGGTGGGGCACGGTTTGCCCTCCATGAACCGGGACACGCGCTTTCTCATAAGCGCGCTTTGGGTGTTGGCAAAGGTGTGCAGCACATACCGTCGGGCGCCGGTGAAGGTGCCCATGTAGCTCGGCTCCATCTTGCGCTTGAGCGCGGCGCGGGTCTCGGCAGGCGTGAAGCCGGCGTACACCGGCACCGTCGGTGTTTCCTCGGTGAACAAAATCCAGTCGCGATCCTTCTTCGGCAGGTCCTTCCACGGTCGGTCAACGTCGTAGCCCATGCTGACCAGGATGTCGCGCAGGTTCTGGCCTTGCCAGGCGGGGGGCCAGGAGGCGATCGCCCGCTCGCGGATGCTCAGGGAGGGATCGGGCACCATGATGGCCTCGGTCACCTCGTACACATGGCCCAGGCCGTTGCAGGTCGGGCACGCTCCCTGCGGCGTGTTGGGCGAAAAATCCTCGGCGTACAGCATGGGCTGGCTGGCTGGGTAGGCGCCGGCGCGCGAATACATCATCCGCACCAGGCTGGACAAGGTGGTCACACTGCCCACAGAGGAACGCGCGTTGCTGGAGCCCCGCTACTGCTGCAGCGACACCGCCGGCGGCAGTCCGTCGATCGCATCGACGTCCGGCACGCCGGCCTGGTCGATCAGTCGCCGCGCATAGGGGGCCACCGACTCGAAGTAGCGCCGCTGGGCCTCCGCATAGATGGTGCCAAAGGCCAGCGAGGGCTTCCCGGAGCCGGAGACACCCGAGAACACCACAAGCGCGTTACGCGGGATGGAGACGTCCACCTCCTTTAGGTTGTTCTCGCGCGCGCCACGCACCTGCACGAGGCCGCTGGCGGCAGCAGTACAAGAGGATTCACCGAAAGAAGGGTTGGGCATGTTCTTATCCTGTAGTTCATGAGCCGATTTCGGGGGCGATCGGTCAAGAATCCGCCTCTGGCGGCATCTCATCGTCGAGCGAACGTAGCCAAGTGAGCCGTTCACCCAGCTTGCGCTCAACGCCTCTGTCGGTTGGTTGATACCAACCCGGCCGCGCCAAGCCCTCAGGAAAATAGGTTTGCCCAGCGGCATAGCCATTTGGCTCATCATGGGCGTAGCGGTAGCCTTCGCGATATCCCATCTGCTTCATCAGCTTCGTCGACGCATTGCGAAGATGGAGTGGTACAGGCTGGGAGCCGCTGCACTTGACGAACGCCTTGGCCTGGTCCCACGCGGCATATGCGGCATTCGACTTGGGGGCCAGAGCGAGGTAAGTCACCGCCTGGGCCAGAGGTATCTCGCCTTCGGGCGAGCCCAGCCTGTCGTAGGCCAACGCGGCATTGAGTGCCAATTGGAGCGCCTGCGGGTCTGCATTGCCGATGTCTTCGCTGGCCATCACCACCATGCGACGGGTCACCTGACTCACATCACCGCTGCCATCGAGGATGCGGGCCAGCCAATACAGGGCCGCATCGGGGTCGGAACCCCGCAGCGATTTGTGGAATGCCGAGAGCTGCCAGTAGAACTCGTCGCCGCCCTTATCGAAGCGGCGCAGCGACGGACTGGTGGACAACCTGGTGAACTCGCCATCGACCAGCGGTTTGCCGGCGCCCGCCGCCGCATTTGTCACCTGCTCAAGCAGATTGAGGAAGCGCCTGCCATCGCCATCGGCGAAGCCCTTGAGCAAGTCCAGCGCGTCCGCCTCCAACGTAATGCCCTGCAGATGCGGCAGCGCGCGTGCATAGAGCTGCTGCATCTCTTCGCCAGACAGCGGCTCCAGTGTGTAGACCTGAGCACGAGAGAGAAGGGCGGAATTGACAGCCAACCCCGGATGCTCCGTAGTCCCTCCCACCAGGGTAAGCAGACCCGACTCGACATGGGGCAACAACGCATCCTGTTGCGCCTTGTTGAAGCGATGGATTTCATCGACGAAAAGGACTGTAGAACGACCGTGGTTATCCAGTTCAGCCTGGGCTTCGTCGATGGCTTGCCGAATGGCCTTTACCCCGGCCAGCACGGCGGAGATGGCGATGAAGCGGCTGTCGGTCACGCTGGCGGCTAGACGGCCCAGGGTGGTCTTGCCCACGCCCGGTGGCCCCCAGAGGATGAACGAGTGCAGCTTGCCCGACTCGAATGCGAGGCGCAGCGGCTTGCCGTGGCCAAGCAAGTGCCTTTGCCCGACGAATTCATCCAGCCTCTTGGGACGCAGTAGTTCGGCCAAGGGAGGCTTGGGCTTTGTCGTGAATAGATCGGTCAAGTTCGTCTCCCAGGCATTTCAAAAAAAGTGATTCCGATGACGCAGGTTCTTGTGTAAGCACACGTATTTCTTCAATCCCAACATTTGAGTTGACTGGAACCAGTCAGCGACTGCGCTGGATTACCCCTTGGTTCACAAGGCGCTATTGCCATGAGACAGCGAGTTCACTACGGCAACTATCGCGATCCCAAGCAGAAGCCAAGCCACTTGTATCATGGCGTCCTTCGCCGTTCGGCGTTGCTGCATCCGGGGTATTACGTCTGAGAGAGCCACATAGATAAAGCTGCTCCCAGCGACAGCCATCAAGAATGGTTGCCAATGCTGTAGCTTTTCAAGCAGAAGATATCTGTCGGGTCCCGGACGATTGGCTTCTTAAAAATAAGCGCCCCTTGCTACATGGCCGAGAGGTGCTGAAGGCAGTTCTGGCAACATGGCAAGCCTCTGCACAGGAGCGGCCATGTTGATTATCGAATGCAGTGTGGTATTTCCAGATGGCTGCATTAGGCTGGTTGCTGTCTTTCAGCTCAAAACGGGCAATGACTGCTGTCAACGAAAGCCGTCATTGCACTGGTTCGTCATTGCAGGTCCGCTCTACCTTTCAAAGCCGTCATTGAAAGCAGGCTTAGGCCGAGTGACTGCTTTCATAGGCGTCGAAATAGAACTGTCGACCCTAAGCAGTCACTCAGATGCTCAGACTTGGAAAAAGCGGCAGCACATGTTCGGCCAGCTCGTACAGCACTTCGCGCGCGGGCCTGCGGCTGGCCTTGAGGTTCATGGCAACGTGATTGACACCGAGAGCCTGAGCGTGGCGCAGGAATGCAATGTAGGAGTTCCGTCCACCACGCAGCATGGGACCCATGCTCATCAGCGGCTCGTTGGGATTAGCTGCCAAGTCAAAGAAGAAGCCTTGAGCATAGGGCTTGAACGCATCGGGTCCGGCTGCCTGCTGTACAGCACCATTCCATTCCTTGAGCAGGTCCCCAAGGTGTTCGAGGCGCACGTTGTAGAACAGCCAGCCGTCGGCGTTTTCCGCGATCCAAGAGAGTTCTTGGCGACTGCGACCAGTGACCAGCATGGGCAGCCGGCCGTGGACAGGTTTTGGCAGCATGTCCACATGCCCGCTCATGCGGCCAAACCGGTTGCTGATGTGTTCAGGGAAGCTGCCCTCTGTGACGGCGCGGATGGTGGAGAAAGCTTCGCGAAAGCGCTCACCGCGGGATTCGAACTCATGTTCCAGGCCGAACGCCGGATACTCCACGGGGCGGTCGCCCGACGCAACACCCAGCACCACCCGCCCGTTGGATAGGAAGTCCACCGATGCAGCTTCTTTGGCGGTGTGGATGGGATGGCGCAGCGTGAGCACCGTGCTTGCAGTGCCCAGAGCAATCTTCTGTGTCTGTCCTGCCAGGTAGCCGAGGTACACATAGGGGTCGAGCATCTGGCCTGCATCCCCAAAATGGGGGTCTAACAAGGGAACATCACGGGCCCACAGTGCAGCAAAACCCAGCTCCTCGGCCAGTCGTGTCATTGCGAGGTGATCGGCCAGCGTGGGCGTTGCTGCGTTTGGATAGCCTTCCACGGGCAGGATGAAGCCCATGGTTAGGCGGCCTTTGCCGAAAACACGGTTGAAGCCAGGGTGGTTGGCCAGAGCGTTGTTGATACCTGCAGTCATTGCAATCTTTCAATATGTTGGGAGGTAGACCTTGCTGGTTCAAAGCGAGGGAGCGTCTGACACCCAGCCTTCGTGGTAATCCATGTCGTGCAGGCGCCAGTCGCCATCGGTTTGCACGAGCTTGAGCTGGTAGTGCGCGCCATACAGACGGCGACCGTCTTCCATGCGCATGCGTCCCGGGATCAGTCGGCCGAGCACCATGCGTGCATGGCTGCTGCCGGGTGATCGCTTTCTCAGGCCAGCGCGCAGGCGCTGGACGACTCGGCCGCCGGGGCTGGTTGGTAAAAAGGGTAGTCGGTGTAGCCGGCCGAACCGCCGCCATACACGGTATGGTCCGAAGCGATGGCCAAAGGCCATGGGCGCCATCACGACCCGATTCTTGAGCTCCAGCCCCTTCAGATCGAAGGGAGTGAATACCTGTTCCACTGGGAATCCTTCATCAATGCGGTACTCGGCACCGCGATGACGAAGTGTTATTGATTCCAATAAATAGAAAAAGTAGCTATCAAGAACATGCTTAGTTCCCATTTGGAACCAATTGATGTCGGTTTCAGGTGTGGGTTTGTGCGCGGGCTTCCCAGGGCGCGTGTTTGCCCCAGCTTTCGACCAACAGGTCAATGAACGTGCGGACCCTTGGGGAGAGGTGACGGCGGGTGGGATACACCAGCCGGATGGCATCTGGTGCTGGCCGCCAGTCCTGTAGCACCTCTACCAAACGGCCTTGGTGCAAATCTTCGCCCAAAATGTAGGTGGGCAGGTTCACCAGGCCAAACCCTGCAAGGGCCGCAGCGCGCATTGCCTCCGAGCTGTCGAGGTTCAAGCGGCCCGGGTGAGCCACCTGCATGGCTGCCCCTGCTTCCTGAAAATCCCATGGGCGAGGCTTATCGGAAGAAAGAAACACGATAGTGTCGTGGGCCGCTATTTCGTGCGGCGTTCGCGGCGTGCCTTTGCGCTCCAGATAGGCCGGCGCAGCGCAGGTCACGAATTGCTGCCAGGCGATGGTGCGCCCCATGAGCAAGGAGTTCTCATTGGGCTCGCCGATGCGCACAGCCACGTCAAAACCTTCTTCAATCAGGTCCACAAACCGGTCGGTGAAGGACACATGGGCCCGGACCTCGGGCCATTGCCGAAGGTAGTCGTCTAGGACCGGCAGGATGTAGCGCTGGCCGAACGAGAAGGGGGCAGTCAGTTTGAGCAGCCCGGTGGGGTGGCCTCTGCGCTGCGACATGGTGGCGTCCACTTCCTCCAGATCATCCAGAATCTGTTGCCAGCGCTCAAATGCGATGGAGCCTTCATCGGTCAGGCTGAGCGTGCGTGTCGAGCGGTTGAGCAGGCGTACGTCGTGCCGCGACTCCAGGCGAGCCACGCTCTTGCTGACGGCTGAACGCGTCGATCCCAGCAAATCGGCTGCTGCTGTGAAGCTGCCGGTGCGTACGGCAAGGACAAAGGCCGTGATGTCTGTGAGGCGGGTGGGTTCCATCAGTGTGTGCGAGCGGCTGAAGCAAAGAACTGTTGGGCATTTTGGCAAATGCTTTGATCTCGGTGCACTTTGTTCCTGAATGCCCGCTGTCTAGCCGACAGCGTGAGTTCAGTGTGCGCCCTGACAGCAGTCATTCGAC
>NZ_BBJR01000093.1 GCF_000739875.1 Comamonas aquatica NBRC 14918 | reverse complement strand
TACAGCCACCGCTACCATTAACTCAATCAGCGTAAAACCCTTTGATTTGCGCATGGAATGTGCCTGCTTCTGACCCGTTGAATAACCAGTCTCTTTTTTCTCGATGGATTTGAAAATATTCATTCAGCCAATACAGCCAATTGAAAATATTGAGAAAACAGCGAGATTGCTGTTGACGATTGTCTCGCAAAAAAACATTTTTTTGCATCAGCACAATTACATAGAAACAAACCCAGCAAGCCCATAAAAACAAGCAAATCAAAATCAATCGCATTACATATATTTAACTGTTTCAGTATTAATTGAAATATGTAGTGATTATTCCGGTGGACTTGTACATTTATTCTTACTTTTTGAATCATTTATACAAAATCACTGACATAAGAAAATAAACAAATCGTGAATCATCAAAAAAGAAAAAATATTCACCGCAGGCTCTGCTGCTCTTCGTCCGGCCAGGGACGGGGGGCAAAATTTTCCAAGCTCGGACATGACCATTCGGTTGGCCCGACAATGCACGCTTTGGGAACAAGCTGCACACCCATCTGCGGCGCCCACCTACGCTGACAACACCCTCCATCCACGTGCCGCACATGAATGCTGTGACTGAAAACCCCTGGATCGCCGACGAAGCCGCCGAGGCTGCTGCGCAAGGCGAGACCGCCGCCGAAACCAAGCCCGGCAAGATCAAGATCGAACGCGAGCAGATCAAGCTGGAAAAGCGCCTGTGCCGTGAAGTGGGCCGCGCGATCATGGACTTCAACATGATCGAGGACGGCGACAAGATCATGGTCTGCATGTCCGGCGGCAAGGACAGCTACACCCTGCTGGACATCCTGCGCAAGCTGCAAAAGCGTGCGCCCGTGAAGTTCGAAATCGTGGCCGTGAACCTGGACCAGAAGCAGCCCGGTTTCCCCGACCACATCCTGCCCGAGTACTTCCAGTCCATCGGCGTGGACTACCACATCGAAACCCAGGACACCTACAGCGTCGTCAAGCGTGTGATCCCCGAGGGCAAGACCACCTGCGGCCTGTGCTCGCGCCTGCGCCGGGCCATCCTGTACTCGGTGGCCGACCGCCTGGGCTGCACCAAGGTGGCCCTGGGCCACCACCGCGACGACATCGTGCAGACGCTGATGCTGAACATGTTCTACGGTGGCCGCATGAAGGGCATGCCGCCCAAGCTGGTCAGCGACGACGGCAAGCACGTGGTCATCCGTCCGCTGTGCTACGTGCCCGAAAAGGACACCACGCGCTGGGCCCAGTACCAGAACTTCCCCATCATTCCCTGCAACCTCTGCGGCAGCCAGGACGGCCTGCAACGCGTGGCCGTGGGCGACATGCTGCGCGAGTGGGACAAGAAGTTCCCTGGCCGCATCGAGAGCATGTTCCGCGCCATGGGCAACATCGTGACCACACACATGATGGATCCCGCGCTGCACAACTTCAAAGACGCCCAGGCCACCGGCGTGGCCGACCCGAATGGCGACATGGCCTTCGACCACGAAGAGCTGCCCACCACCCCCACGCTGCCCGGCGGCGTGCAGGTGGTGCAGATCGGCTAAGCCGCGCTCACGCAAGCATCCAGCCCCGCCCTGTGCGGGGCTTTTTTGTGGGCGCCGGGCCCCGCCCCGGTTGCAGCCGCAGGAACTTGTGGCGGTCACGGCGGTTCCAACTGCCATCTTCAGCCCTCAGGTTCCCCCGGCCCGTGCTTGTCAGCACAATGGTGGGCAGGAACGTTGTCCCAGCTACCGACCAAGGAACGCCCATGCAGCCACACCGCCTTCCCTCCACTTCCCGCCGCTGGGCCCTGGTGGCCGTGCTGGCCAGCGCCGCCGTGCTGGCTGGCTGCGCCAGCGGCCCGCGCCAGATCACCAGCAGCGTGCAGACCTATGCCAGCATGGGTGGCGTGCAACTGCCCGCCACCTACCGGCTGGAGCTGCTGCCCTCCCAGACCCAGCAGCAGAGCTTTGCCCGGGTCGAGGCCGCGGCCGAGCAGGCCCTTCGCCGCGTGGGCCTGACGCGCGACCCGCGCCCCGAGCTGGCACGCCTGGTGGTCCAGGTCGGGGCCACGGCATCGCAAGGCCGGGCCTACCACCCGGCCTATGACGACTGGTTCTACGGCCCGCGCTTTGGCTGGGGCATGGCCTACGGTGGCCGCTGGGGCGGCGGCCTGGGCATGAACTGGATGATGGACACGCCCCCCATGGTCTACTACCGCGCCGTCAAGCTGGTGCTGCGCGATCAGCAGACCCAGCAGATCGTCTATGAAACCTCGGCCGAATACGACGAGGTGCGCATGGACGACCAGGTGATCTGGAACGTGCTGTTCGATGCGGCGCTGACCGATTTCCCGAATCCCCCTGCCGGCACGCGCCAGGTCCGCACCACGCTGGAGGCCAAGCCCGCGCCCGCCGCCACCACGGCCACGCCGGCCGCCGCCCCCGCCGCGGCAGGGGCCGCCCGCTGACACCATCCCGGGCCGCGCTCGCCTGGGTGCGGCCCTTCCACCCGATTGAGGAATCTGCCATGACACGCTGGATCGCTTCCACCCTGCTCTGTGCCGCTGCCAGCGGCCTCTCCCTGGGCGCCCACGCCGCCAACTGGGGTGACACGCTGCGCCAGCAGGCATCCTCGCTGGGCGGTGGCAGCACCGCGGCCAGCGACAACAGCAACGCCTCGACCCTGGGCGGCCTGCTGGGCCACAGTGGCGCCGCTTCCAGCGGCATGCTGTCTTCGCTGGGGGTCCCGGCCTCCGGCACGGCCGGCAACGCGGCGGGTGTCATCACCTACTGCATGAAGAACAACTACCTGAACCCCAACAAGGCCGAGCAGGTGAAAACCCAGCTGCTGGGCAAGCTGGGCGTGACACCCCAGCAGCCGGCCCCCAAGGACCCGGGCTACCTCCAGGGATTGGCGGGCACCATCACTGGCAGCAATGGCCAGAGCTTCAGCATGGACAAGCTCCAGGGCGACCTCAAGGAAAAGGCCTGCGACCTGGTGCTGGACAACGCCAAGTCCTTGCTCTAACCACCAAAACCATAGCTACCCACGCTTACGCTACAAGCGCTGGAAGGTCAAAAGGCTTGCACAGTGTGCAAGCCTTTTTGCTGTCCGGCGACGACACCATGCCCCTGCGCTTGACCTTCCCATGATGTCAAGGATTACGCTGTACCCTATTCCTTCTAGCACCACAGGTTCTGCCTATGTCCACCCCACCATCCACGCCCCACGCCCACCCCGCCACCGCGGCGGCCCTCAGCCTGCCCGTGCACGGCATGAGCTGTGCCAGCTGCGTGGGCCGGGTCGAAAAGGCCGTGCGCCAGGTGCCCGGCGTGGCCGAGGTCAGTGTCAACCTGGCCACCGAGCGCATCCACATCCAGCCTGCTGGCCCGCTGGACACTGCCGCCGTGGTGCAAGCGATTGAAAAGGCCGGCTACGAGGTGCCCAGCCAGACCGTCGAGCTGGCCGTGGAAGGCATGACCTGCGCCAGCTGCGTGGGCCGGGTGGAACGTGCCCTGCAAAAAGTGCCCGGCGTGACCGCGGCCCAGGTAAACCTGGCCACCGAACGCGCCACGGTCCAAGGCAGCGCCACGCTGGAGGCCCTGCTGGCCGCGCTGGACAAGGCCGGCTACCCCGGCCAACCCATCGACACCCAGGCCGCGCGGGCGCAAGCCGAGGCCCAGGCCGCACACAAGGAAGCCGAATACGCCGCGCTGCAGCGCGACTTCACCCTTGCTACGGTGCTGGCACTGCCGGTGTTTGTGCTGGAGATGGGCTCGCACCTGATCCCCGGCATGCACCACTGGGTGGCGGGCACCATCGGCCTGCAAAACAGCTGGTACCTGCAGTGTGTGCTGACCGCGCTGGTGCTCTTGATTCCCGGGCGGCGCTTTTACACCAAGGGCCTGCCCGCGCTGCTGCGCGGCGGGCCGGACATGAATTCCCTGGTCGCCGTGGGCACGCTGGCGGCATTCAGCTATTCCGTGGTCGCCACCTTCCTGCCCGGCCTGCTGCCGGCCGGCACGGTGAATGTGTACTTCGAGGCCGCCGCCGTCATCGTCGCGCTGATCCTGCTGGGCCGCATGCTGGAGGCCCGCGCCAAGGGCCGCACCTCGCAGGCCATCCAGCGGCTCATCGGCCTGCAGCCGCAGACGGCGCGCGTTCAGCGCGACGGGCAGTGGGTGGAGCTGCCGGCCGCCGACGTGCAGACCGGCGACCTCATCCAGGTGCGCCCCGGCGAGCGCGTGCCCGTGGACGGCACGGTGCTGGAAGGCCAAAGCTATGTGGACGAATCCATGATCACCGGCGAGCCCGTGCCCGTGGCCAAAACCATCGATGGCCGCGTGGTGGGCGGCACGGTCAACCAGGCCGGCGCCTTCACCCTGCGCGCCACGGCCGTGGGCAGCGCCAGCGTGCTGGCGCAGATCATCCGGCTGGTGGAGCAGGCCCAGAGCGGCAAGCTGCCCATCCAGGCCGTGGTGGACAAGGTCACACTGTGGTTCGTGCCCGCCGTGATGGCCGCCGCCGTGCTCACCTTCCTGGTGTGGCTGGTGTTCGGCCCCACGCCGGCGCTGAGCTTTGCGCTGGTCAATGCAGTGGCCGTGCTCATCATCGCCTGCCCCTGCGCCATGGGCCTGGCCACCCCCACCTCCATCATGGTGGGCACCGGGCGGGGCGCCGAGCTGGGCGTGCTGTTCCGCCAGGGCGAAGCGCTGCAGCTGCTGAAAAACACCCAGGCCGTGGCCGTGGACAAGACCGGCACCCTGACCGAAGGCCACCCCGCGCTGACCGACCTGGAAGTGGCCGAGGGCTTTGACCGCGCCCAGGTGCTGGCGCTGACCGCGGCCGCCGAATCGCGCTCCGAGCACCCGATTGCCCGCGCCATCGTCCAAGCCGCCGAGCACGAGCAACTGACCGTGCCTGCCCTCAGCGACTTTGCCTCCATCACTGGCATGGGCGTGCGCGCCACGGCCCTGGGCCAGCGCGTGGAGGTCGGTGCCGACCGCTTCATGCACGCCCTGGGGCTGGACGTGGCGCGCTTCGCCCCCACGGCGGCCCGCCTGGGCAGCGAAGGCAAGTCGCCGCTGTACGTGGCCGTGGATGGGCAACTGGCCGCCATCATCGCCGTGGCCGACCCCATCAAGCCCAGCACGCCCGGCGCCATTGCCGCCCTGCATGCCCTGGGGCTGAAGGTCATCATGATCACCGGCGACAACGCCCGCACCGCGCAGGCGATTGCCGCGCGCCTGGGCATTGACGAAGTGGTGGCCGAAGTGCTGCCCGAAGGCAAGGTGACCACGCTGCAGCAGCTGCAGGCCACGCACGGCCATGTCGCGTTTGTGGGCGATGGCATCAACGACGCGCCCGCACTGGCCGCGGCCGATGTCGGCATCGCGATCGGCACCGGCACCGACGTGGCCGTGGAAGCCGCCGACGTGGTGCTGATGTCCGGCAGCCTGCAGGGCGTGCCGAATGCGATTGCGCTGTCCAAGGCCACCATGGGCAACATCCGGCAGAACCTGTTCTGGGCCTTTGCCTACAACACGGCGCTGATCCCCGTGGCCGCCGGCGCGCTCTATCCCGCGTATGGTGTCCTGCTGTCGCCGATTTTTGCGGCCGGTGCCATGGCGCTGTCGAGTGTGTTTGTGCTGGGCAATGCCTTGCGCTTGCGCAGCTTCCAGGCGCCGATGGCCGAGGCTGCGGCCTGATCGATTGCGACCATCCCGTCTTTGACGGCAGAGGCCGGGAGTTCGTCCCGGCGGCCGAGTGATTTTCTGGGTGCGCCCAGAAGGTCACCAAAGATGCGCTTGGGCCTACCCGCCGCGAAACTCGCTGTGCGCTGTACCAGCGCGCCGCTCAAACATCCACGGCGCGTCAGGAGATGGATGCAGACCTGTCGCGCAGCAGCGCTGCGGCAGGTCTGCCGTAGTGCCAGCGCTGTGCCACATGTTCCCAACCATCGGTGCACTGTGAAAATTTTCGGAGAACGCCTATGAATATCGGAGAAGCGGCCAAGGCCTCGGGCGTGTCGGCCAAGATGATTCGCTATTACGAGTCGGTGGGGCTGATTCCACCCATCCAGCGCACCGAGTCCGGCTACCGCGCGTACAGCGGGTCGGATGTGCACATGCTGCGCTTCATCCGCCGCGCACGCGACCTGGGGTTTGCGGTGGCGGAGATTCACGACCTGCTGGACCTGTGGCGGGACCGCAGCCGCAAAAGCGCGGACGTGAAGCGCGTGGCGCTGCAGCACATCCAGGACCTGCAGCGGCGCATCCAGGAGCTGCAGCAGATGTCCGACACCCTGCAGGCGCTGACCGCCTGCTGCGCGGGCGATGAACGGCCCGACTGCCCCATCCTGCAAGGGCTGGAGACGGCCGACCTCTCCGCCCCCGGCGCGGACGATGGTACGGCCCCGGCCCAAACTACCTGCTGCCCGCCCGTTCGTTAACCGCCCCCCATCACCGCAACGCCCCACAAAAAAGGCCATGGCATGTGCCATGGCCTTTGGGACGCGCGTGGCGTGGGTCAGGCGCTGCCGCCAACCCCCACGGGGTGGCGCAGCGCGCTTACTGCACCTGCGCGGGGTAGCCTGCCTCTTCCAGCGCCGCCACCACCGCGGCCTGCGGGGCCGTGGTCTGCACCTGCACCGTGTGGGTGGGGATGTCCACCGTCACCTGCGCGGCGGCATCCACGGATTGGATCGCCTTGGTCACGCTGCGGGCGCAGCCGCCGCAGGTCATGCTGTCGATGTGAAATTGCATGGAAAACTCCTGGTCAAAATGCAATGGCGCCAGACTAAGGCTTGCCATGATGGGAAGGTCAAGCCCTTGCGCCACGCAGGGTGAGCCGACGTGCACACCCTAAAAATCAGAGCAGGCTGCGCTGATCCTGTGGGGGCTAGACAGCGAAAACACCCAATAAAGCACGCACCCCAGCTCTTGGGACTGCCATGGTGCCCTGACGACCTGCAGCCCACCCGCCGCACGTGCGCCCAGGCCCACATGCCGGCTCCACGGCAGGCCACAGAGACCGGGCGGCCATGTCCACCAGCGGCAAGCCCGGATACCCCCCACAGGCCTCTGACGGTCCCGTGGATCGGCTACACCACCGCACGCTCTGTGCCTGCCGCCGCACGCGCACCAAGGTGGCCCGCAAAGCGCTACATTCACGCCCTATGTCTGCGCAGCGCCCCACCTTTTTGCTTCCCATCCTGGGCTCCATCGCCTTTTTGTGCACCGGCACCTCCTGGGCCAAGCACAGCCTGTTCCCGGAGATCGGTGCGCAGGGCACGACGGCGCTGCGACTGGGCTTTGCCGCCGCGCTGATGCTGCTGTTCTGGCGCCCCTGGCGGGCCTCCATCGCACGCCACGATCTGCGCTCCATCGCGCTGTACGGCGCCACGCTGGGCGTCATGTGCCTGTCGTTCTACCTGTCGCTGCGCACCCTGCCGTTCGGCGTTGCCGTAGCGATCCAATTTGCCGGCCCCCTGTCCGTCGCCGTCTGGTCATCGCGCCGGCCGCTGGACTATGGGTGGATCGCCCTGGCCGTGCTGGGCCTGGGCCTGGGCCTGCTGTTGCCCCTGGGCCACGACGTGAACACGCTCAACCCCGCCGGCATCGCCTACGCCGCGTTCGGCGCCATTGGCTGGGCCTCCTACATCGTCTTTGGCAAGCGCGTGGGCCACCTGCCCATCAGCATCACCGCCCCCTGGGCGCAGCGGTGGCCGCCCTGGTGGTGGTGCCCGTCGGCGTGGCCCATGCCGGCGCGGCCCTGCTGTCGCCCAGCGTGCTGCTGACCGGCCTGGGCGTGGCCCTGATCTCCTGCGCCATCCCGATCTCGCTGGAACTCTTCGCCCTCAAGCACCTGCCCAAACACGTCTTCGGCACCATGACGA
>NZ_BBJR01000094.1 GCF_000739875.1 Comamonas aquatica NBRC 14918 | reverse complement strand
GCTTACAGCATGAAACCCATTTTGGGGTATCCCATTTTGGGATTTTGATGTATGCTGTTTCAGCTTATGACTGCTACAAGCCACTTGGAACTGCTGAGGGAGATGTTTCCCGAAAAATTTGTGCTGGACATTGATGAGGTTGCAAAGGTGCTGGGGTGCAGCAAGCAGTGGCTCTATGTGCAGAGTTCGAGGAATGCTCTTCCTTTTGCAAAATTGCCCGGTTCACGCATTCGTGTGACGGTGATGGAACTTGCTAGGTATCTGGACGCATCAGGTGCGCAACCTGATGCCGATAAAGTTGCTGCGCCGATTGAAAAGGGAACAGCAAGCTCTGATGAAGTGCAACTAGCTCAAGAACAGCCAGTCGCAAAGAAGAAGATTGGACGGCCAAGAAAGATCGATGGAGTGCTGAACAACCGAGGAAGAAGTTGATGCACGCATCAGGATGTGTTCCTGAGGTTCAGTCTTTTGCAGACTGCGGTTTTGGTGTTTGAAATAGCCGTAAACGGATGTGGCGAGAATGGCAGCATTGGCTGATGAATTTGCCAGCCCTAAAACTTGCTGTGAGTTTTTGGGAGCTATCAACAACAGGGATTTGGCTGTTGAAGTGTGCTAGCAGGCTGCTCAGAGCCATAAATGTCTCTTGATTTCATCCTGATGCGTGCTCTAACGTGAAATCTTTGGGAAACGCCAATTTGATTGGCTTTCATGGTTAGAATAGAAGGCTAATTTAACCTCGAAGCGTGGGGTTGGGGATGCTTTGTTTTGAAAAAGTCGTTTAAAATCAACGACTTACAAGATTTAGGTCCTGACGCCAGCAATGGTGTGGGGGTTCGAGTCCCCCCCCGCGCACCACATTCCAGTGAGACTATGCGGAATACGGTGCAGGCTGTGAACTGCAGCCGGCTCGGTCCACTACTTTCCCCGAATTAGGAATCACCATGGCCGTTACAGTTGAAACTCTCGAGAAGCTTGAGCGCAAAATCACGCTGAGCCTGCCCCTCGCTGCGATCCAGACCGAAGTTGAAGCGCGTCTGAAGAAGGTTGCACGCACTGTGAAGATGGACGGTTTCCGTCCTGGCAAGGTGCCCATGAATGTGGTGGCGCAGCGTTATGGCTACTCCGTTCAGTATGAAGTGCTGAACGACAAGGTGGGCGAGGCTTTTGCACAGGCTGTGGCCGAGACCGGTCTGCGCGTGGCAGGTCAGCCTCGTATTTCCGAAAAGGAAGGCGCTCCCGAAGGTCATGCCGATTTCGAAGCCGTGTTCGAAGTGTTTCCTGAAGTGAAGATCGGTGATCTGGCCGGTGCGGCAGTGGAAAAGCTGACCGCCGAGGTGGATGACGCCGCCATCGAGAAGACCCTGGACATCCTGCGCAAGCAGCGCCGCACTTTCGCCCAGCGTGCAGCCGATGAAGCCGCTGTGGATGGCGACCGCGTGACCGTGGACTTTGAAGGCAAGATCGACGGCGAAGCATTTGCCGGCGGCAAGGCTGAAGGCTTCCAGTTCCTGGTGGGTGAAGGTCAGATGCTCAAGGAGTTCGAAGACGCTGTGCGTGGCATGAAGGCGGGCGAGTCCAAGACTTTCCCTTTGGCCTTCCCTGAGGACTACCATGGCAAGGATGTGGCTGGCAAGACGGCCGACTTCTTGGTGACTGTGAACAAGCTGGAAGCTGCACACCTGCCCGAAGTCAACGAGGCGCTGGTGAAGTCGCTGGGCATTGCTGATGGCAGCGTGGAAGCTCTGCGCGCAGACATCAAGAAGAACCTGGAACGTGAAGTGAAGTTCCGCCTGCAGGCCCGCAACAAGCAAGCTGTGATGGATGCCCTGGTGTCGGTTGCCGAGCTGGATCTGCCCAAGGCGTCTGTGCAAGCTGAAGTGGCCCGTCTGATGGAAGGCGCGCGCGCTGACCTGAAGCAACGCGGCATCAAGGATGCGGACAAGGCTGAAATTCCTGAAGACATCTTCCTGCCCCAAGCTGAGCGCCGTGTGCGCCTGGGCTTGGTGGTGGCTGAACTGGTCAAGACCAACAAGCTGGAAGCCACTCCTGAGCAACTGAAGGCCCACGTGGACGAGCTGGCTGCTTCCTATGAGAAGCCTGAAGAGGTGGTGCGTTGGTACTTCGGTGATCGCCAACGTCTGGCGGAAGTGGAAGCTGTTGTGATTGAAAACAACGTGACCGAATTTGTGCTGGGCAAGGCCAAGGTCAGCGACAAGGCTGTGTCGTTTGAAGAACTGATGGGTCAAGCGTAATCAAGCTGGCTTGCTGCCACATCTGCCTTGAGAAGGTGGGTGTGGCCTAAAAAGTTCTGATTTCGGGGCTTGTGCTTTCGAGTGCAGGCCCCATTTCATTTCTTGGTTACAGTATTTGTTCTGTTCCATCGTATGGAGAAAACATGAGCGCATTGGATATGCAAGGTTTGGGTATGGTGCCCATGGTGATTGAGCAGTCAGGCCGTGGTGAGCGGTCCTATGACATCTATTCCCGCTTGCTCAAAGAGCGCGTGATTTTTTTGGTGGGTCCGGTGAATGACCAGACGGCCAATCTGGTGGTGGCGCAGTTGCTGTTCCTGGAGAGCGAGAATCCTGACAAGGATATTTCCTTCTACATCAACAGCCCCGGCGGTTCGGTCAGTGCAGGCATGGCGATTTTTGACACCATGAATTTCATCAAGCCCGATGTGTCCACGCTGTGCTGCGGTATGGCCGCCAGCATGGGCGCTTTCTTGCTGTCCGCGGGCGCCAAGGGGAAGCGATTCGCCTTGCCCAACTCGCAAGTCATGATCCACCAGCCATTGGGTGGTGCCCAGGGCCAGGCAACGGAAATCGAGATCCATGCCCGCGAAATTCTGAAGACGCGCGAGCGTCTGAACAAACTCTTGGCCGAGCAGACTGGCCAGCCACTGGAAAAAATCCAGCACGACACCGAGCGTGACTACTTCCTGTCAGCGCACGAAGCCAAAGACTATGGCTTGGTCGACAGCGTGATCGAAAAGCGCGTGTAACACACGGCGCTGCTAGGCAGCAGGCGGCGCTTTCCCCTTCGGATAGCGCCGTTTTTTCATTGCTATCATCCTCTCTCTATTGACGTAAACAAGGCGTAGCCCCCATGGCCGAGAAAAAAGGCACATCCAGCGAAAAGAACCTCTATTGCACCTTCTGCGGCAAGAGCCAGCACGAGGTCAAAAAGCTCATTGCTGGTCCGTCCGTCTTCATCTGCGATGAATGCATTGACTTGTGCAATGAAATCATCCGGGATGAAGTGCCGGGCAATAGCCCACGCGAAGCGCGTGGAGATCTGCCTACGCCTGCAGAAATCAAGGCCAATCTCGACAACTATGTGATCGACCAGGAGCAGGCCAAGCGCACGTTGGCGGTGGCGGTCTACAACCACTACAAGCGTCTGAATCACAAGGACAAGGCCGGCAAGGACGATGTGGAGCTGTCGAAAAGCAATATTTTGCTGATCGGTCCCACGGGTTCGGGCAAGACTTTGCTCGCGCAAACCTTGGCGCGGCAGTTGGATGTGCCTTTCGTCATGGCCGATGCAACGACCTTGACCGAGGCAGGCTACGTGGGTGAGGACGTTGAAAACATCGTTCAGAAGCTGCTGCAAAGCTGCGACTACAACATTGAGCGCGCCCAGCGCGGCATCGTCTACATCGATGAAATCGACAAGATCTCGCGCAAGTCCGACAACCCCAGCATCACTCGGGATGTGTCGGGTGAAGGCGTACAGCAAGCATTGCTGAAGCTGATCGAGGGCACCATGGCCAGTGTGCCCCCCCAAGGCGGGCGCAAGCACCCCAACCAAGACTTTCTGCAGGTTGATACCACCAACATCCTGTTCATTTGCGGCGGTGCGTTCCAAGGCCTGGAAAAGGTGATTGAAAACCGAACCGAGGCATCGGGGATCGGTTTCGGCGCCGCCGTGCGCAGCAAGGCCAATCGTTCGTTGACCGAGCTGTTCCGCGAGATTGAGCCGGAAGACCTGATCAAGTTCGGCATCATCCCCGAACTCGTGGGGCGTATGCCGGTTGTGACGGCGCTGACCGAATTGAATGAAGAAGCTTTGGTGCGCATCTTGACCGAGCCCAAGAATGCGCTGGTCAAGCAATTCAGCAAGCTGCTGGCCATGGAAGGTGTGGAACTGGAAGTGCGTCCTGCCGCGCTCGGTGCGATTGCGCGCAAGGCGATCGCCCGCAAGACCGGTGCACGTGGACTGCGCTCCATTCTTGAGCAGTCTTTGCTGGGCACCATGTTCGAGTTGCCGAATCTTGAAAATGTAGAGAAGGTGGTGGTGGAGGAGTCCACCATCGCTGAAGGCAAGACGCCTTTGCTGGTGTACCGAGAAGCCGCGAAGAAAGCTTGAGTGAAATCGGATAGAGCTACTGGTGCGTACGGGTGTTCGTGCCGTAGCTCAAGCTGGCAGGTGCAAGCTGCCTGCAGCAGTGCAATTGATTAGTCAGCGTCCGCAATGCGGCGCTGGCGAGTAAGGAGTTCCATGTCTGGATCAACGGAGTTGTCAGTCACCGAGCGTGCGCAACTGCCACTGTTGCCTTTGCGCGATGTGGTGGTGTTCCCGCATATGGTGATTCCGCTGTTTGTGGGTCGTGCCAAGAGCATCAAAGCTCTGGAGCTGGCCATGGAGGCGGATCGTCGCATCATGCTGGTGGCGCAGAAAACAGCGTCCAAGGATGAGCCTGCAGTCTCCGACCTGTTCGAGGTCGGAAGCATTTCAACCATTTTGCAAATGCTCAAGCTGCCCGACGGCACGGTCAAGGTGCTGGTGGAGGGGCAGCAGCGCGCCAAGTTGTTGGATGTGCAGGATCAGGAGACGCATTTTGTGGCTGCTTGTGTGCCCATGGATGCTGGCGAGCCTGTGGCGGATGCGAGTGAAGTGGAGGCGTTGCGTCGCGCGGTCTCGCAGCAGTTCGATCAGTACGTCAAGCTGAACAAGAAGATTCCCTCTGAAATCCTGACGTCGATTGCCGGGATTGATGATGCGGGTCGTTTGGCCGACACGATTGCGGCGCATTTGCCTTTGAAACTGGACCACAAGCAGTTGGTCCTGAATCTGGCAAACGTGAAAGAGCGGCTGGAGAATCTCTTCGAGCAACTGGAGCGCGAAGTCGATATCCTGAATGTCGATAAGAAGATTCGCGGTCGCGTAAAGCGCCAGATGGAGAAGAACCAGCGCGATTTTTATTTGAACGAGCAGGTCAAAGCGATTCAGAAGGAGTTGGGGGAGGGCGAGGATGGCGCCGATCTCGAGGAGATCGAGAAGAAGATCAAGGCTGCCAGGATGCCTGCAGAGGCGCGCAAGAAAGCCGAAGCGGAGTTCAAGAAGCTCAAGCTGATGTCGCCCATGTCTGCCGAAGCCACGGTGGTGCGCAACTACATCGATGTGTTGACGGGCTTGCCTTGGTCGAAAAAAACCAAGATCAAGCATGATCTGGCGAATGCTGAAGAGGTGCTGAACGCTGACCACTTTGGCCTGGAAAAGGTCAAGGATCGCATTCTGGAATATCTTGCCGTGCAGCAGCGTGTGGACAAGGTCAAGGCGCCCATTTTGTGCCTGGTCGGGCCGCCCGGTGTGGGCAAGACCTCGCTGGGGCAGTCGATTGCCAAAGCGACGGGGCGCAAGTATGTGCGCATGGCTCTGGGCGGCATGCGCGACGAGGCGGAAATTCGTGGGCACCGCCGCACCTACATCGGTGCGATGCCCGGCAAAGTCTTGCAAAGCTTGGAGAAGGTCGGAACACGCAATCCGCTGTTCCTGCTCGACGAAATCGACAAGCTGGGCATGGACTTCCGCGGGGACCCCTCCAGCGCTTTGCTGGAGGTGTTGGACCCGGAGCAAAACTG
>NZ_BBJR01000095.1 GCF_000739875.1 Comamonas aquatica NBRC 14918 | reverse complement strand
GCTGTAAGAGCCTGGCGATGACCTACTTTCACACGGGAATCCGCACTATCATCGGCGCAAAGTCGTTTCACTGTCCTGTTCGGGATGGGAAGGAGTGGGGCCAACTTGCTATGGTCACCAGGCATAACTTGTAGCAAAGCAGCTCATCGCTACCTTGCAAATTCATAGAGCCTAATCAGCTTTTATTCGATTGCGCACATTGGCATAAAGTCTTTTGAACACTGCACAGCAGTATCAAAGTTATAGGGTCAAGCCTCACGGGCAATTAGTACTGGTTAGCTTAACGCATTACTGCGCTTCCACACCCAGCCTATCAACGTCGTGGTCTACAACGACCCTTCAGGGGGCTCAAGGCCCCGGCAGATCTTATCTTGAAACGAGTTTCCCGCTTAGATGCTTTCAGCGGTTATCTCTTCCACACGTAGCTACCCTGCGATGCCACTGGCGTGACAACAGGTACACCAGAGGTGTGTCCACTCCGGTCCTCTCGTACTAGGAGCAGGCTTCCTCAAATCTGCAGCGCCCACGGAAGATAGGGACAAAACTGTCTCACGACGTTTTAAACCCAGCTCACGTACCTCTTTAAATGGCGAACAGCCATACCCTTGGGACCGACTACAGCCCCAGGATGAGATGAGCCGACATCGAGGTGCCAAACACCGCCGTCGATATGAACTCTTGGGCGGTATCAGCCTGTTATCCCCAGAGTACCTTTTATCCGTTGAGCGATGGCCCTTCCATACAGAACCACCGGATCACTATGTCCTGCTTTCGCATCTGCTCGACTTGTCAGTCTCGCAGTTAAGCACGCTTATGCCATTGCACTATTAGCACGATGTCCGACCGTACCTAGCGTACCTTCGAACTCCTCCGTTACGCTTTGGGAGGAGACCGCCCCAGTCAAACTGCCTACCATGCACTGTCCCCGATCCAGATAATGGACCTAGGTTAGAACCTCAAACGCACCAGGGTGGTATTTCAACGTCGGCTCCACCAGAACTAGCGTCCTGGCTTCAAAGCCTCCCACCTATCCTACACAGATCCGTTCAAAGTCCAATACAAAGCTACAGTAAAGGTTCATGGGGTCTTTCCGTCTTTCCGCGGGGAGATTGCATCATCACAAACATTTCAACTTCGCTGAGTCTCAGGAGGAGACAGTGTGGCCATCGTTACGCCATTCGTGCAGGTCGGAACTTACCCGACAAGGAATTTCGCTACCTTAGGACCGTTATAGTTACGGCCGCCGTTTACTGGGACTTCAATCAAGAGCTTGCACCCCATCATTTAATCTTCCAGCACCGGGCAGGCGTCACACCCTATACGTCCACTTTCGTGTTTGCAGAGTGCTGTGTTTTTATTAAACAGTCGCAGCCACCGATTTTTTGCAACCCCATTGAGCTCCGTTTGTTCAACTTCACTTACTAGGGGCATACCTTCTCCCGAAGTTACGGTATCAATTTGCCGAGTTCCTTCTCCTGAGTTCTCTCAAGCGCCTTAGAATACTCATCTCGCGCACCAGTGTCGGTTTGCGGTACGGTCGTCAATAGCTGAAGCTTAGTGGCTTTTCCTGGAAGCAGGGTATCACTCACTTCGTGTGCAAGCACACTCGTTATCACCCCTCATCTCAGCCCGGCGGATTTGCCTACCAGGCACGACTACAGGCTTGAACCAACTATTCCAACAGTTGGCTGAGCTAACCTTCTCCGTCCCCACATCGCACTATTGATCGGTACAGGAATATTGACCTGTTTCCCATCAGCTACGCATCTCTGCCTCGCCTTAGGGGCCGACTCACCCTACGCCGATGAACGTTGCGTAGGAAACCTTGCGCTTACGGCGAGGGGGCTTTTCACCCCCTTTAACGCTACTCATGTCAGCATTCGCACTTCTGATACCTCCAGCATCCGTTACCAGACACCTTCACAGGCTTACAGAACGCTCTCCTACCACGTGCAATAAATTGCACATCCGCAGCTTCGGTAACTGGCTTAGCCCCGTTACATCTTCCGCGCAGGACGACTCGATCAGTGAGCTATTACGCTTTCTTTAAATGATGGCTGCTTCTAAGCCAACATCCTGACTGTTTTAGCCTTCCCACTTCGTTTCCCACTTAGCCAATTTTAGGGACCTTAGCTGGCGGTCTGGGTTGTTTCCCTCTTGAGTCCGGACGTTAGCACCCGGTGCTCTGTCTCCCAAGCTGTACTCTGCGGTATTCGGAGTTTGCCTTGGTTTGGTAAGTCGCCATGACCCCCTAGCCAAAACAGTGCTCTACCCCCGCAGGTAATACTTGAGGCACTACCTAAATAGTTTTCGGAGAGAACCAGCTATTTCCAAGTTTGTTTAGCCTTTCACCCCTAACCACAGCTCATCCGCTGATTTTGCAACATCAGTCGGTTCGGACCTCCAGTACCTGTTACGGCACCTTCATCCTGGCCATGGTTAGATCACTTGGTTTCGGGTCTACACCCAGCGACTGAACGCCCTATTCGGACTCGATTTCTCTACGCCTTCCCTATTCGGTTAAGCTTGCCACTGAATGTAAGTCGCTGACCCATTATACAAAAGGTACGCCGTCACCCCTTTCGAGGCTCCGACTTTTTGTAAGCATACGGTTTCAGGATCTATTTCACTCCCCTCCCGGGGTTCTTTTCGCCTTTCCCTCACGGTACTGGTTCACTATCGGTCGATTACGAGTATTTAGCCTTGGAGGATGGTCCCCCCATATTCAGACAGGATTACACGTGTCCCGCCCTACTTTTCTCTAGCTCAGTACCACACGTCAGTTTTCACATACAGGGCTATCACCTACTATGGCCGGACTTTCCATTCCGTTTTGTTAACCGTCGTGCTATCACTAGAAGGCTCCTCCGAATTCGCTCGCCACTACTATCGGAATCTCGGTTGATGTCTTTTCCTCTGGGTACTTAGATGTTTCAGTTCTCCAGGTTCGCCTCGTTAGCCTATGTATTCAGCTAACGATACCCTTGCGGGTGGGTTTCCCCATTCAGAAATCTCCGGATCAAAGCTTATTTGCCAGCTCCCCGAAGCTTATCGCAGGCTATCACGTCTTTCTTCGCCTGTAATCGCCAAGGCATCCACCATATGCTCTTAGTCACTTGACCCTATAACTTTGATCTCTGTTGCCAGAGCTCGCCATTTCGAGTTCAAAGACTGGTGAGGTCTTGCACCTCACGCGTTATGCCGTAATGTGAATGATTCTTTGGTTGCATCTTTTCAGACGCAGCCTAGAGAATGATTCGTCATTACATCGAATTCATTAGTTGAATTCGTGTGACGCAATCAAATAGTTGCTGGCGGCACGGTGCAATGTTTCATGCTTTCCGCCAGCAACGCTGATTTCGACTCTATGAATTTTTAAAGAACAGCCTATTGATCGGATCGATCAATACAAAAGCAGTCTTTGCAAGACTGCTTTTGTATTGAGGTGAGCCAACGATTATAGCACCACTTGACGCTATCATTTTCTAACCAATCCTTGGTGGAGGATGACGGGATCGAACCGACGACCCCCTGCTTGCAAAGCAGGTGCTCTCCCAGCTGAGCTAATCCCCCATCGGGTTTTTCGCATTGGAAGTTTGGTGGGTCTAGTTGGGCTCGAACCAACGACCCCTGCGTTATCAACACAGTGCTCTAACCAGCTGAGCTACAGACCCAATCCATCAGAACTTGCGCTCCAACAGTTGCCATCCAACAACCGATAAGTGTGGGCGTTCAAACTTGAACTGCTTCATTTTCCAGAAAGGAGGTGATCCAGCCGCACCTTCCGATACGGCTACCTTGTTACGACTTCACCCCAGTCACGAACCCCGCCGTGGTAAGCGCCCTCCTTGCGGTTAGGCTACCTACTTCTGGCGAGACCCGCTCCCATGGTGTGACGGGCGGTGTGTACAAGACCCGGGAACGTATTCACCGTGACATTCTGATCCACGATTACTAGCGATTCCGACTTCACGCAGTCGAGTTGCAGACTGCGATCCGGACTACGACTGGCTTTATGGGATTAGCTCCCCCTCGCGGGTTGGCAACCCTTTGTACCAGCCATTGTATGACGTGTGTAGCCCCACCTATAAGGGCCATGAGGACTTGACGTCATCCCCACCTTCCTCCGGTTTGTCACCGGCAGTCCCATTAGAGTGCCCTTTCGTAGCAACTAATGGCAAGGGTTGCGCTCGTTGCGGGACTTAACCCAACATCTCACGACACGAGCTGACGACAGCCATGCAGCACCTGTGTTACGGCTCTCTTTCGAGCACTCCTCTATCTCTAAAGGATTCCGTACATGTCAAAGGTGGGTAAGGTTTTTCGCGTTGCATCGAATTAAACCACATCATCCACCGCTTGTGCGGGTCCCCGTCAATTCCTTTGAGTTTCAACCTTGCGGCCGTACTCCCCAGGCGGTCAACTTCACGCGTTAGCTTCGTTACTGAGTCAGTTAAGACCCAACAACCAGTTGACATCGTTTAGGGCGTGGACTACCAGGGTATCTAATCCTGTTTGCTCCCCACGCTTTCGTGCATGAGCGTCAGTACAGGCCCAGGGGATTGCCTTCGCCATCGGTGTTCCTCCGCATATCTACGCATTTCACTGCTACACGCGGAATTCCATCCCCCTCTGCCGTACTCTAGCCTTGCAGTCACAAAGGCAGTTCCCAGGTTGAGCCCGGGGATTTCACCTCTGTCTTACAAAACCGCCTGCGCACGCTTTACGCCCAGTAATTCCGATTAACGCTCGCACCCTACGTATTACCGCGGCTGCTGGCACGTAGTTAGCCGGTGCTTATTCTTACGGTACCGTCATGACCCCAGGGTATTAACCCAGGGCTTTTCGTTCCGTACAAAAGCAGTTTACAACCCGAAGGCCTTCATCCTGCACGCGGCATTGCTGGATCAGGCTTGCGCCCATTGTCCAAAATTCCCCACTGCTGCCTCCCGTAGGAGTCTGGGCCGTGTCTCAGTCCCAGTGTGGCTGATCGTCCTCTCAGACCAGCTACAGATCGTCGGCTTGGTAAGCTTTTATCCCACCAACTACCTAATCTGCCATCGGCCGCTCTAGTAGCACAAGGTCTTGCGATCCCCTGCTTTCATCCGTAGATCTCATGCGGTATTAGCCACTCTTTCGAGTAGTTATCCCCCACTACTAGGCACGTTCCGATGTATTACTCACCCGTTCGCCACTCGTCAGCATCCGAAGACCTGTTACCGTTCGACTTGCATGTGTAAGGCATGCCGCCAGCGTTCAATCTGAGCCAGGATCAAACTCTACAGTTCGATCTTGAATTTAAAGTCTTGCGACTCACTCATAAAAACGGAATTGAAGTGAACTTCACTTCTCTATTTCCATGAGCGTTTGTTTTTAGTTCCAAAGAACTTGGCAATTCGCCTTCAAACGCCCACGCTTATCGGCTGTATCTTTTTAAAGATGCAAACCTGAATC
>NZ_BBJR01000096.1 GCF_000739875.1 Comamonas aquatica NBRC 14918 | reverse complement strand
CATTGTGCAACAAAGCCGTGACGAAGATGAACGCCCTGATTAAGAGGGTGATGTAACGTCAATGTTTCGTTAGAAATTCTTCTAAGCGACTGATTTTTAATGATGTAACGTCTGTTACGTCAGAATCATCAAGACCAATAAGTCCTAAACTTTTACCAATTTGCAGTGGCTTTCTCAGTTCTTATGCATGAGGGCTGAGTCAGAAAAGCTTAAGTTGTAGAAGTTGCGTTCTTGATAAGAATCCAGCGACGTCGCCAGCGCACTATTCGTTCATAGTGCACTAGCAATCCTCAAAAGGAAGCTCAGCGTAATGCTTCTCTGATGTGGCGCTGGAGTTGCGCAGCAACTTCGAGTGAGCTGCACGGAAGCTAGCGCAGATGGGGGGCTGTGTTGGGGAAAAAATAAAGTACCACTGGCTACACACTGGCTACACGGAGCAAAAACAAAAAAGCCTGCTACTTTTTCAGTAGCAGGCTTTCCTTTATCTCATTGGTGCCGGAGACATGAATCGAACACGCGACCTTCTCATTACGAATGAATGGTTGCTAAAATTCGCTTGTGTTGAGATTGGTTGATAAATATAATTAAAACAACAAGTTGCAGAATTTGGTTGATTAAATTTTCAGCAGTCGCGTTGATCTGAATTGATCCAAATTCACCAAAAAGTCTTACATCCGCCCTTACATCCTGACGATGTAAGACCGCGCAGAGGAGTTTCATGTCGAAGGTCGCATTCACTGCCGCTCGCATCCAAGCTTTCAAGTGTCTGCCGGACAAAAAGCAAGCCTTCCTGTGGGACTCCACGTCCCCAGGACTGGGGTTGCGCGCGACACCCAATGGCAAGCCTTCTTATGTTTTCCAGGGCAGTTATGCGGGCAAAGACATTCGCATCACGATTGGCAGCCCCGACGCTTGGCGGATTCCCGAGGCCCAAGCCAAGGCACGCGAGTTGCAGCGCCAAATTGATGAAGGCAAAGATCCCCGTGAGCAAAAACGCCGGGCGTTGGCCGATGCCCAAGAAAGGCAGGTGGAGGAAGCGGCCCGCGCGGTGACTGTGGGTGATTTGTGGTCTGTCTACTTAGAAACGGGGAGGCCGAAGCGCAAAGAGGCTTGGAAACCTCGCTATCTGGAAGACCTGAAAAACGTGGCGTCGGCGGGCGGCATTCCGAAAAAGCGAGGCACTGGGCTGACGCGGCCTGGACCGGTGTATCCGTTGCTTGCTATGCCCTTGGTCTCGATTGACGAAGATGCTCTAAAAACGTGGTTTGACCGAGAGGCACAAAGTGGAAGGCACCAGGCCACCCGTGCGCTCATGATGTTCCGTGGCTTTCTACGCTGGTGTGCTGCTCAGCCTAAATATCGAGCGTTGGTGGACCGTGATGCCGGCAAAGCACCGGCGATTGTGGAAAGTTTGCCTGCGAGTGTTCGGCGGACCGATGCATTGGAGGCGGCACAGGTGCTAAGCTGGTGGAGTGCGGTCGAACAGTTGTCCAACCAGACTGCCAGCGCTTATTTAAGAACTTTGCTCCTGACAGGGGCTCGTCGCGAAGAAGTGGCCGCTTTGACGTGGCAACAGGTGGATTTCCGCTGGAGCAAGCTGACCTTGGCTGACAAGGTGGATGAGGTTCGCGTCATTCCGCTGACCCCGTATTTGGCGCAACTACTCATGCGTTTACCGCGTGTCGGTGCCTATGTGTTTGCCAGTACCGGTAAAGCGGGGCGGATTACCGACGCTCGCGCAAGCCATGCCTTGGCGCTACGCAGTGCAGGGATTGGTCATTTGACATTCCACGGCTTGCGTCGCTCGTTTTCGTTGCTGGGGGAAGCCGCAGGCGCACCTGCCGGTGCGATTGCACAGATCATGGGGCACAAGCCCAGTGCGACGGCAGAGGGTTATCGACCGCGCAGTATCGATGCGTTGCGGCCGTTCGCGCAGCGCATCGAAGCGTACATTCTGGAGCTGGCCAACGTCCAATTTGAAGCGCCTCAAGAGGCGACCAGATTGCGCATCGTGAAGTGATCCACTGGGGGAGGGTCCTACCGCCAGACTTATGAGCATCACTCTGGAGTGATAATTTGCAAAAATCACATTTAAGTGATAATTTGCATTTATCATTTTGAAATGATTTTGGCCGTGGGGTGAGATGGACTACACACTGAATTTTCCGCAGCACCTGGGCTTGCACCTCAAGTCGCTGCGTAAAGCCAAAGGCATGAGCCAAGCTGGATTAGCGAGCTTGCTCCAAGTCACGCAATCCAGAATCGCTGCGATTGAGAAGGACCCTTCCGCCGTCAGCGTGGGGCAGATGATGGCCATCCTGGAATTGTTGGGAGCGCAGTTGGTGCTGCGGGCTCAAACGCTGCCCCCAGAGGCCGCGCTCTCAGGCGCAGCAGCCCAAGCGGGTGAACCTACGCCACAAAACAAGCAGTCGACGGTAGTAGCCCGCCAAGCAGCGCCAGCCCAGCGTCTTGAGGCAACTCAGGGAGCACAGCCGCTGAAACACACGGTACTCGCAGATGACTGGCAGAGTCACAAGCCACAAGGGCGTTGGTAATGCGCGCGCTCGGTATTTGGATGAACGGTTTGCGTGTAGGTCGCTGGGAGATCTCGCGCACGGGTGCGCACAGTGTGGTGTATGACCCAGGCTGGCTGGCGAGCAAACATGTGCGCCCTTTGTCGCTGTCGCTGCCATTTACGCCGGACCTGCGTGTCACCGGCGAGGTGGTCGAGAACTTTTTTGACAACCTGTTGCCTGACAACACCGACATTCGCAAGCGCATTCGGCAGCGGTACGGACTGCGCAAGCCGGACGTGTTTACCTTGCTAGAAGCGATTGGCCGTGATTGTGTAGGGGCCGTGCAATTACTGCCCGAGGGTGTTGAGCCTGATGGCTTTGATCAGATCCGTGGCCAGCGATTGGATGAAGCCGCGATCAGCACACACTTGAGCTCTCTGGGGGCTTCATTTGGCAGCCTGGATACGGACGTTGACTTTCGGATTTCGATTGCTGGCGCACAAGAGAAAACAGCGCTGCTGCGCGTGGATTCACAGTGGTACGTGCCCGAAGGCGCTACGCCTACCACCCACATACTCAAGCCCAACATCGGTTTGGTGCCGGGGACAGAGCTGGATTTCACACAGTCGGTGCAAAACGAGTGGTTGTGCAATCAATTGCTTAAAGCGCTGGGATTGCCGGTAGCGAACTGCAGCATTGAAACTTTTGGCCCACACACGGTGCTGTGTGTCGAGCGCTTTGATCGGGCATGGACACCAGATGGCTGGTTGGCACGTTTGCCGCAAGAAGATTTATGCCAGTCGCTGGGGATTGCCAGCACTCAGAAGTACGAAGCGGATGGTGGCCCAGGGATAGCGCAATGCTTGCAAGTGTTGAGCAAGAGCCAGGCGTCTGCGCAAGATTGCGCGCGCTTCGTCATGGCGCAGCTGGCGTTTTGGCTTTTGGGTGCTATCGACGGGCACGCCAAAAACTTCTCCATCTTTATGCAACCTGGCGGGGGCTATATCGCTACGCCTTTGTATGACGTGTTGTCGGCATGGCCGGTAATAGGCCATGGCCATGGAAAGATTGCTTGGCAGAAAGCCAAGATGGCCATGGCTGTTCCAGGGACCCAAAGCCGCCACTACCACCTGCAGAAAATCCAGCGTCGGCACTGGAAAGCTTTGGCAGAGTGGACGCGGGTTGACGGGATGTGGCCCGCGATGCTGGAGATGCTGGCGCAGCTGGACACTGCGATTGAGCAAGTCAATGCTGACCTGCATCCTAGTGTGTCACCGAGTATCGCGAAGCAAATCTACGACGGAGCACGTGCCCAAGCACACCGTTTTCTGGCTGTACCTGATTGATGAGGTACAGGGCTTTTGCCTCGATTCCAGTTTGCGGGATTCCCGCAAACTGGATTGCTTGATTTCAGCAAACTAGATTGCT
>NZ_BBJR01000097.1 GCF_000739875.1 Comamonas aquatica NBRC 14918 | reverse complement strand
CGGAGATTGAGAACATCGTGACTACGCACGATGAGCTGTTCAAGGACGATTTGTCGCCTGAGAGCCAGATGTCCGCTGCCAGCAAGGAGGTGCTGAGTTACCGACAGGCTTTGTATACGGGCTTCCGATTGGTCAGGGAGACGGGACTACTCACTGCGAACCATCTGATTGACATTCAGCGCGAGCTGGAGCGCAACCATGCGGGCTTTCGCAAGCTACCGGGTACTGCGCTGAAAGATGGTGCAGGGCGCACGGTGTACACGCCGCCACAGGAGCCGGATGCGATTGTGGCGCTGATGCGTGACCTGGAGCAGGTCATCAACGACCCGGATGCAGTTCCGGTAGACCCGCTTATCAAGATGGCGCTGATTCACCACCAGTTTGAGAGCATTCACCCCTTCTATGACGGCAATGGCCGCACGGGGCGTATTTTGAATGTGCTGTATTTGGTCAAGGAAGGGCTGCTGGACATTCCGGTGTTGTACCTGAGCCGCCATATCGTGCAAACCAAGGCCGACTATTACCGCCTGCTGCAAGCCGTGCGTGACCACGATGTCTGGGAAGACTGGCTGCTGTATATGCTGGATGCTGTAGAGCAAACTGCACAGCAGACGGTAAAAACGGTGATTGCCATTCGCGACGCCCTGCTTGACTACAAGCACCGCATCCGAGACCAGCACAAGTTCTACAGCCAAGACCTCATCAACAGCTTGTTCATGCACCCATACACCAAGATTGAGTTTTTGCAGAAGGACCTGAAGGTTTCAAGGCTGACAGCCACCAAGTATCTGGAAACGCTTACCGAATCGGGCTTTCTGGAAAAGCAGAAGATTGGCCGCAGCAATTACTACATCAACCATGCGTTGACAGGTATCTTGATGGCCCCGTAGCCTACTTGCGTGACTAAGCAAGCGACAGAGATACAACACAGGACACGAGGGAGCGTGCAATGACCGAAGACCAACTCGAGCAAGAAACCTTGCAATGGCTGGCGGAGGTGGGCTACACCGTTCGTTATGGTCTGGACATCGCGCCCGATGGCGACACCCCGCTGCGCAGCAACTATCAGCAAGTGGCGCTGCAAGACAATCTGCGTGAGGCCCTGCAACGGCTGAACCCCGGCATCCCCCAAGCTGCGCGTGAGGATGCACTGGCGCAGGTGTTGGACTTGGGTGTGCCTGCACTGTTGGCATCGAACCGGGCGTTTCACAAGCTGCTGGTCAATGGCGTGCCGGTGAGCTATCAGGTCGACGGCGAAACCCGCGGCGACTTTGCCAAGCTGGTGGACTGGAACCATTCAGCCAACAACCAGTTTTGGGCGGTGAACCAGTTCAGCGTGAAGGGCCAGCACCACGCACGCAGGCCCGACATTGTGCTGTTTGTGAATGGCTTGCCACTGGTAGTGATTGAGCTGAAGAACCCTGCCGACTTGCACGCCGATATCTGGATGGCCTATGACCAGATAGAGACGTACAAGGAGCAAATCCCCGAGCTGTTCCGCACCAATGAATTGTTAGTGATTAGCGATGGCGCAGAGGCGCGCATGGGGTCGCTCTCTGCCGACCGTAAGCGCTATATGCAGTGGCGCACGATTGATGGGGTGAAAATTGACCCACTGGGCGAGTTTGGCGAGCTGGAAACACTGATTCGCGGCGTGCTGGCCCCGGAGATTTTGCTGGACTATCTACGCTACTGCGTACTGTTTGAAGAGG
>NZ_BBJR01000098.1 GCF_000739875.1 Comamonas aquatica NBRC 14918 | reverse complement strand
CGATTCAGCCATGGCAAGCCCCATACCTTTGCGCAATATCTGGCTGCTGTTTTTGTATGCGGCAGATTTGGTGCAATTCAAAGACTCCACCACGGTAGAGGCAGAGAACGCCCGCAATTTGCCAGAGTTGCTGGCCAGGCTGCTGACGAAGGTGGTCCAGCAGCGGCTACGCCGCAATTTGAGCCGTGGTTACCAGCACAGACATGCGGTGCTCTCGCGCGTGCGGGGGCGCATTGATGTGCTGGCGACGGTATCGGGGCAGTTGCTGGAGCAAGGCCGTGTGGCTTGCCGCTTTGAAGAGCACACACTGGATACGCCACGTAACCGCTTGGTGCGCGCTGCGCTGGACCACTTGGCCGCAAGGCTGGATACGGCAGAGGTGGTGCATGAGTGCAAGTCCTTGTCGCAATGGCTGGGCCGCATGGGTGTGTCCAGCCACAAGCCCTCGCGCGCAGAAATGGCAACAGACCAAGTCAGTCGCAATGAAACCGCTGACCTGTTGATGGTGAGCTTGGCCAAGATGGTGTTTGAGGCATTCATTCCCAGCGAGGAAATGGGCCAGTCACATGCCGTGGTGGCAGATGCTGATGTGCACTTGGTGCGCCGCTTGTTTGAAAAAGCGGTAGGCAATGCTTTGCGAATTCAACTCCAGCCCTTGGGCTGGCAGGTGCTATCTGGGCGCAAGCTGAGTTGGCCGGTGGAGCAGTTATCCGAAGGCCTACGGGACCACTTGCCGGGTATGACGACGGATATCGAGCTGCTACACCCTGCCAGCAAGCGCAAGCTGGTGGTTGATACCAAGTTCACCCACATCTTTACTTCGTCACAGTACAAGGAGCAGATGCTGCGCAGTGGCTACCTGTACCAGCTCTATGCCTATTTGCGCACGCAAGAAGCTACGACCTTGGGGCAAGGCTGGTGCAGTGAAGGCATGTTGTTGCACCCGCACTGTGGTGAGGCCGTGGATGCCTATGTGGACATGCAAGGACATCGTCTGCGGTTTAAGACCATTGATTTGATGGGCTCTGCTGAGGACTTTGAGCGGCAGCTGTTAGCACTTGGACATGGTTGGGCGGAGAACATGACCGACAGCATCGTCAGTGCACATGTATAGAAATCCGTTGTTTGCTATGCATGTTCACCACACAGGGGGCTGAAATGTGCAGTATTTGCACTTTTCTATACAAGTCCTGCAGCTTATGTATAAAAATCTAAGTTTTCTATACATGTCCTTGGGATGCAAAATCTTTCCGCTTTACAGCCAGAACGCTTTGACACCGCCCCCATTCTGAAGAAGCTGGCCAGCGCCAGCCGCAAGCTGGCTGAGCTCAAGGGGATTGCTGCGTCTATCCCCAACCAAGGCATTCTCATCAACACCCTTGGTTTGCAAGAAGCGAAGGACAGCT
>NZ_BBJR01000099.1 GCF_000739875.1 Comamonas aquatica NBRC 14918 | reverse complement strand
GATCAGGTCGATGTCCTGCATCAGAGCATCCAGCAGTTAGCGCACACCCTGAGTGAAATGAAAAATGCCGGCCGTGTCGAGGCATTGAGGGCTGGCATCGACAAGTTGCAACATTTGCAGGCGGATCTGCTGGGATTGCTGCCGCCAGATCAGAAGCCGGATTGATGCCATGCATGGGACAAAGGGTTGACGTGCAAGAGGCTGATCCACCCATCGGCGGCGCCACGGGCGCGCAGGACACTATGCGCTGGGTGGCTTCGCAATTGCCTCGGCAATCCAGGTGTAATCGAGTCGTCTTCTCGGACTCCCCGTTCCATTAACGTTTCATTGAAAGAGAGAGCAACGCTTATGCATAAGGAATCTGGCCACACGGCCCTTGACGAGATGCGCTCCCAGTGGCGGTTGATGACGGTTTACGAGCGCTTCGAGCAGGTCGTCGCCCTCGTTCTGTCGGCGGTAATTGCCGTCATCATCGTGGTGTCGCTGTTCCAGCTCATCGCCATCGTCTTCACGCTGCTGGTCCTCGATGCCTTCAATCCCCTGGATCACAAGGTATTCCAAAGTGTGTTCGGCATGATCATGACGCTCTTGATCGCGATGGAGTTCAAGCATTCCATCGTGCGCGTGGCGCTGCGTCGGGACAGCATCATCCAGGTCAAGACCGTGATCCTCATCGGTCTGATCGCGCTGGCGCGCAAGTTCGTGATCCTTGACCCCGAGGCGAGCCCCGCAAAGATAGCCGCGCTGGCAGGCGCCACGCTGGCTCTGGGTGCGACCTACTGGCTGCTGCGCAAGCGCGGCGACCGCGCCGCCGAGACCTCTGAGCATGACCCGTCATCATCCCAGTGATCCGCGCACGGCGCTGTTGCAACACCGCTGGCTCAACCGCCTGCAGACCGGGCTGTTGGTCCTGACCCTGGTCGGGATCGCAGCCGCAGCAGGGAGACTGTCGTTTGGGGAAGGCGGCCTGTGGCTCGCGCTGTTTGCCGTTGCAGGTGCGTTGCTGCTGGAACCGGTAGCCGTGTCGGCGCTGAGCTTGCGCCTGTACCGCGTACGGGCCTTGCACCCGCAAGAAGCGCCCGAGATTTGGGCCATGTTGCGCGAACTGTCCGCCCGTGCCGGTTTGTCCGCCACGCCGGTGCCGCACTACGTGCCCAGCGGCATCGTCAATGTCAATGCCTTTGCCACCGGCTCCAGGCGCCTTGCCTCCATTGCCCTCACGGATGGTCTGCCCGGCTGGGGAAATCCCGAGCCGTCTTGGTTGCGCACGCATACGGCGGCAGAGGATCGTATCGCGCGCCTGATGGAGTTGGCGCCTCAGCCATCGCAGACCCTGCCGTTCCAAACGGATTATCTCGTGCCAAGGTCGTTCGCCCCGATGTGCCCACCACGCCGGGGCCTGAGCGACCTTTGGCGCTAAATCACTCGAAGGAGCCTCCGTCATGTCTTCCCCCGGTCCTTACCCACAACGCCCAGCTCCGGATCATTTCGTCCGGCGGTGGCTCGTCATCACTGCGTGCGTTGCAGCACTCATGCTGTTTTGGCAATTCCTGCCCGCCATCGAAGCCTGGTTCAGCCCGCGCCAAGCCGCTGAGCGCACCGTCACGCCGCGTGGCGATCTGGCCGCTGACGAACAGGCCACCATCGAGTTGTTCGAGAAATCCCGGGCATCGGTGGTCTACATCACGACGTCCCAACTGGTACGAGATGTCTGGACGCGCAACGTCTTTTCTGTGCCGCGCGGCACGGGTTCGGGTTTTATCTGGGATGACGCCGGTCATGTTGTTACCAACTTTCATGTGATTCAGGGGGCGTCGGAGGCCACGGTCAAACTGGCCGACGGCCGCGATTACCAAGCCGCGCTGGTCGGAGTGAGTCCGGCCCACGATATCGCGGTGCTCAAAATCGGCGTCGGCTTCCAGCGCCCGCCCGCCGTTCCGGTCGGCACCAGCGCAGACCTCAAGGTGGGACAAAAGGTGTTCGCCATCGGCAACCCCTTCGGCCTGGATTGGACACTCACCAACGGCATCGTGTCCGCGCTAGATCGATCGCTGCCCGGAGAATCCGGCGGAGTGACCATCGAACACCTGATTCAAACCGATGCCGCTATCAACCCCGGCAACTCGGGTGGGCCGTTGCTCGATTCCGCCGGCCGCCTGATTGGCATCAACACAGCGATCTACAGCCCTTCCGGTGCATCGGCTGGGATTGGCTTCGCCGTACCGGTGGACACGGTCATGCGTGTGGTGCCACAACTCATCAAGACAGGAAAATACATCCGCCCGGCGCTTGGGATCGAGGTAGACGAGCAGCTCAACCGCCGATTGCAGGCACTGACCAGTACCCAAGGCGTGTTCGTGCTCCGTGTCGCCCCTGGCTCAGCGGCGCAAAAGGCGGGCCTGAGCGGTATCACCGTTGGCCCCGAAGGCATCGTGCCGGGAGACCGTATCACAGGCATAGGTGGCGCTCCCGTCGACGATGTCGCCAAGCTGCTCGCACGGCTTGACGACCAAAAGGTGGGGGATGTGGTTGTCTTGTCAGTTGAGCGGGCCGGTAAGCCAAGGGAGGTGCGCGTGGAGTTGCAACCTGGCGCCTGATCTGAAGTTGAGAACTTCTGGGGATCGGTAAAAAATAACGATGGATGCATCAAGTATTCGAGCCGAAGAAACTTGATGCCCTACACTTTGGTTGCCAAGGCTTTTTGCTTTTGGGCTCGGACCTCTTCTTGCGCTAGTCCTTATATCGGCAGCAGCTAGCACCTCAGTTCTCGACGCACAGCAGAAGATCACGCTTGCATCTTGAGCCGCCGGTAAGTAGCGGCGGGCTGTA
>NZ_BBJR01000100.1 GCF_000739875.1 Comamonas aquatica NBRC 14918 | reverse complement strand
TACAAGTGCGTGTGCAGGCGTTGGTCGCTGGCAATGTTTACGCTGATCTTCCTGTAAGGCCAGCCCTGTGCTGCGCCAACGCTGCAGCGTGCGCACATCAATGCCAGCCACTTCACACGCAGGGCGCAACCTCGCTCCTTCACGGTGTGCCTGATCAATGTCCCGGACCAGTCGTTGGCGATGATCCAAGGGAATCATTCTTCCCCGTCCTCTCGCATCATCGCCTCGAGTTTTTTTGACAGCACCAGCAGCGCTGCGGTTTCTGCCAAGGCCTTTTCTTTGCGCCGCAACTCTTCAGCGCCATACCGGTCAGGACATCGAGATCCTGCGCAAACGCAGACAAGTTTATGAACAGGCCAGGCAGACGATGCCTGCCCGCTGGAGCCGCCATACCCGCAATTGGCATCACATTGACCATGTGGCTTTGAACCCAGAAAGGATCAGCGTCACCGATCAAAAAATACCCATTGCTGCATAAATGAGGCGACAACTATCTTGACATGCTCCCAGCGCCAACAGGGCAGCAAAAAGCTGTTGATGGCCTGAAATTGAATTTTGCAGGCCCGACTAATTATGGTTTTTAAATATTTTTAAGATCTAAGAAAATTATAAAAATCAATATTATTAAGGATATTGTTCCATTCTAGGTCTGATAGGTCTATGGAAATTCTTTCGTCTTTGTATAGATCTTCGTAGCATCTAATATTATTGGTCCATAGAAAATATATATTTCGACTTCTTGAAAAATTTTCAGCCCATTCATATTTGTTAGAGATGCATTTAAGGCCAGAAGCAAGATACTCAATTGTTTTTGTACTTGTTTGAATATTGAAGGGGTATATGTCAGGTGTGTAATTAAGTCCAGCATAGGAGTTCTTATAGTACTCGGGTATTTCTTCTCTTTTTAGCTTCCCAATAAAATCAATATTTTTATGAATTTTTAGTTTTGCTTCTTTATCCTTGTCAATTGAACCAATTAAGCAGATTTTAAAACCTATTTTTGCTAGTCTAATTATTTCTTCAATAAGTCCAATTCTGCCGTTGAAGCTTCCACAATAAACTATGTCATAGTGATGATTTTGTAAAGGTTTTTGAAAAAAAATTTCATCTACACCCATGTCCCGTAAAACATATGGTTTTTGATCATTAAAGTTTAAATCTTCTTTTACAATCTCATTGAGAAAAATTCTTGCATCTGGAAGGCAATTAATTTCTTTCTTTATGAAATTTTTTATTTTTGCGAATGGTGGTGTTGACAAGCTCTGATATTCATGTATTTCTTTGTATTTTGTATGGCTTCTATTTTTTTTTAGACCTAAGAAAAAAATATTGACGTCATTAAATGGGTCTAGATATTCTGCAAGTTGGATTTGAGCTCCAAATTTTTCAAGGTAATTTGCATAAGCATAAGCTTCCGGTGTATAGCTTAAATTATTTATAGTAATACCGATTTTCATTTTAGAAAAAAATTGATTTATACGGAATCCAATATGGTCGAAAACTACTTTTTTCAAGCCAGATGAAGAAAAGTAAAAAATATGCCGAAGCAATTGTTGTTCGCGCAAAAAATTTTATCCATTTATCTTTAAAGTAAGGTGATTCCGATAGATTTGCTATTATAATAGCTTGCAGAGGTATTAGGTAAACAAGAAATCTATCAACAAACGTAGTGCTCGGAATAGTTATTAGTAATAAAAAAGAAGATATTGATATTAAAAAGTAAAATTTTAATATATTTTTGTTCTTGAATTCTAGATATTTGAAGGTTAGTATTAATGTAAAAGATGCTATTAAGTGTAGGGTTGTTCTGTATAAAGCGCCCGATGAATTAAGATCGCTTTCTGTTAAATAAAGTAGGACGAACCTATTAATCTTCTCGAAGAATAATAAAAACAAAGAAACCAATAGAGCTATTATGAAAATAATAGATTTTAAATTCTTTATTCGTTCGAAATAAATGATTGGGATTAAAAGTATTATGCTTGAGTGAAATCCAGAAGCAAGGAGTGAGGCTAAAATGGAAAGCTTAACCTTTCCTTTGTTGTTTAGTATTATTGCCAAATAAAAAAGGCCTGCCGCGGCAAATTGTCTGGTATAACCCATTCCAACAATGCTATAAAAATATGTGAAGCATATGAAAAAAGAAAGATAGAAGTTTTTGTGGCTTCTTAAAAAGAAGATTGTTGGAATTGTTCCAATTATTGCACAAATTGTATTAACGTAAAAAATATTTGGACTAGCTTTGTTTATCAAAGAATAAATTGGGTCACTCGAGAATTCTAACCATGGGGATTCTCTTGATTTTTTATATATTTCTAAATATGCATTCCAATCACCGCCTATTTCATTTCTTAACCCAATCATTAGAGTTATGAATAAGCATAAAAAATAAAATATTATTGTTTCTAAATTCCGATTGCTTTTTGTTATGGATTTAAGAAATATAAAAAAAAGTGGAAATATGTAAAAAAACATTTTATTAAATGTATTTCTTGAGTTTCTCGTTCTGTTTTTTTGCGTCGAAATTGTTTCTGGCTATAATTAGGCTTTCTTTGCCAAATTCTATTATTTTTTCTTTTTGCATTATAAAAAGCATCATTTTTTCTTTGAGATTTATGTGATCGCCAACGCGAGTGAGATATCCATTGCTTCCATTGACTACGGTCTCCCTGCACCCCTGTA
>NZ_BBJR01000101.1 GCF_000739875.1 Comamonas aquatica NBRC 14918 | reverse complement strand
TCCTGTGGGACTGCAGATGTTTAAGGTTGCTGTCTTGGATAAAAATAATTTTTCTGTGGATTTGCGCAAGCTTATTTTGATGCTCTCCATCGTCAGTGGGCTTGTGATTGTGGTCAGTGCTTTTTATGCGGCCTACAGCGTGCAACGGCAGCAACTGATTCAGGCATCTCTGTCCAACAACTATGTCTATGCGGACAAGCTGGCAAAGACGACCGATGATTTTCTCGGCTCCGCGCAGCAGCAGTTGATGTTTTCCGCCGCTGTTCTGTCGGGCAAACTGCATGACAAACCGACCCTTGCCTCGGAGGTCGACAGAATCAGGTTGCAGACGGACAGTTTCAATTCGGTCTTGATCGTGGATGTGACCACCGAGGTGCTGGCCACTTCTCCGGAAGCCTTGCAAATCACCGGCTTGAAACTCAGTACCCCGGGGGTGCTGGAGTCGATCCAAAAACAGGCCCCGGTCATTAGCAATCCTTATGTTTCGACAGCCGGCAATTTGCTGATCTTCATTTCGCACCCCATTTTTTCAGGGAGTGGGGATTACCTGGGATTTGTCGCCGGCACGGTGTATCTGAAAAAAAAGAGCGCGCTGCACCGTTTACTGGGCGAGCATTATCACAAGGATGGTTCCTATATCTACGTGGTCGACCAGAACCGGCGCCTCATCTACCACCCGAATGCGGCCAGGCTGGGCAAGACCGTCGACAACAATCCGCTGATCGACAGGCTGGTGCAGGGGGATGAAGGCGAGTCCATCATCGTCAACAGCGAAGGGGTTGAAATGCTCACCGGATTTGCGATTGCACGCACCACCGGTTGGGGGGTGGTCGCACAGCGGCCCATGCGTGCCGCGCTGGCGCCGCTGGATAATCTCATGCAGCAGGTGGTCTACAAGACGCTGCCCGCGGTGATTCTGTGTTTTGTGGTGATTGTGTGGTCTGCCAAGAAAATATCGATGCCGTTGCGCATGCTGGCCGATGGCGCGCAACGCATGAATGACGATGGAACCGAGAAAAATATCCAGAATGTGAAGTCCTGGTATTTTGAAGCCCAGGAGCTCAAGAAAGCCATGCTGCTGGGGGTCGGGCTGTTGCACGGAAATATCAGGAAACTGCGAGAGGATTTGCACAAGGATCCGCTGACAGGGCTCGGTAATCGCAGGAGTCTGGATGCGGCACTGCGGAAATTCAAAAGTCTGCAGATGGACTTTTCCGTGCTCTCCATTGATATTGATTATTTCAAGACAGTCAACGACACCTATGGCCATGATGTCGGTGACATGGTGCTGCAGCATTTGGCGCAGTTTCTGTCGCACATCTGCCGTGTGGATGACGTGCCCTGCCGCGTGGGTGGGGAGGAATTCGTTATCTTGCTGCCCGGCACCCAGAAGGTGGACGCCGCCAAGATTGCAGAAAGACTCCGGCAAAACGTGGAAGCGACAGAAATTCCTGTGGTCGGCAAGATCACGATCTCCGTGGGCATCTCCTGCTACCCACAAGATGCACGCGATGTGTTGGCGGTGTTCAAACACAGCGATGAGATGTTGTACCAGGCCAAACGCTATGGCCGCAATCGGGTGGAAGTCTTCCAGCCCGAGTGTGGAGATGCCTAAGCATCAGCCTGAACCGTGTTGCATGCTGTGCACCCAGTTGGGACGCAAAGCCAGCGCAGCGATGCGCTGTGCCAGTTGCTGCGTTGGGAGGCGAGTGGGTTGTCGTGTCCGGCAGGATGTGGCGGCCGGCTCGTCGGTTGGGTGCTGCGTTTGCAGTCGAGCAATATTTAGGAGTCGTGGGCTATGGCTCATTTAGTCAATGCAACATGCTCTCGAAAATGAATCTCAGTCTGTCTCTGAGGCAAGGCGCAGACCATGGATAGCTGGTGCAAGGTACCTGTGTCGCAAGGCGTTGTTGCATAAATCACCCTGAGGCCGATCTACCCCAAACCTCAGACGGATTTACGCAGCAGCGACCGTCTGGGGTGTGCCCAGAGCGGTAAATTGATTGAGGATTGACGCTCGAATATTGAGCTCGGCCACCTGGCGTTCAAACGTCCTGGCCATCACCTTCTCGCCCAGGCGCTTGAAGCAATTCATCTTGGTCTCCACCAAAGACCTTCGGTGGTAGCCGCTCCAGCGTTTCCAGATAGCCCGCCCCAACTGCCTACACGCCTTGACCGCTTCATTGCGGTGAGCAAATGCCAGCCCCTTGCGTAGCTTCGCTCCCTTGCGTGGCGGGATGATTGGAATGGCTCCCCGCAGGTAGCAGGCCTCATGCACATCCTTGGTGTCATAGGCCCCATCACCAGTCAAGCTAGCTACCTGTTCATGGCTGGGGATCTGGCCCAGTAAGACAGCGGCCATGGGCGAGTCACCTACTTCATTGG
>NZ_BBJR01000102.1 GCF_000739875.1 Comamonas aquatica NBRC 14918 | reverse complement strand
GGACGAGGTGCAAGCAGGCTTTGCACGCTCGGGCAAGATGTTTGCGTTTGAGCATGCGGGCATTGAGCCTGACGTCATCGTCATGTCCAAAGCCGTGGGGGGTAGCTTGCCACTGGCGGTGCTGGGCATTAAGCGCAAGTTCGATGCATGGCAGCCTGCGGGCCACACCGGCACGTTCCGCGGCAACCAAATGGCCATGGGCACGGGCATTGCCACATTGAAGGCCATTCGTGATCAAAACCTGGCCCAAAACGCCCAAGAGCGTGGCGATTTCCTGCAAGCCGAACTGAAGAAAATGGCGACGGAATTCCCCTGCATTGGCAATGTGCGTGGTCGTGGCCTCATGCTGGGCATTGAAATTGTGGACGAGAGCCAGTCCCCAGACCACATGGGTTCCTTGCCTGCCGATGCCAAGCTGGCGGCGGCCATTCAAACGGCGTGTTTCAACAACCAATTGCTGCTGGAAAAGGGCGGGCGCAATGGCACGGTGATTCGTTTGCTGTGCCCATTGATCATTACGCAGGCCGAGTGTGAAGAGGTCCTGGTGCGCTTCAAACATGCATTGGCTGAAGCGCTGGTTGCGGTACGGGGCGCATAAGCATGGTGGATTTTTCTGAACACCGCCAAGCACTGCTGTGCAACGATGCCGCATCGATTGGCGACTACACACAGGCCATGGCGCAAGCCACCCAGGCTGTGGCTGCCTGGCTGCAAAACGACAAGATGTACACGGGCGGCAGCATCAAGGAACTGCGCAGCACGATTGCTTTCAATCCTTCCAAAGAAGGCATGGGCGTGCAGCCTGCGCTGCAGCGCATGGTCGAGCTTTTCTTAAACAAGAGCCTGAAAGTGCACCATCCCCACTCGCTCGCGCATTTGCACTGCCCGACGATGGTGGCCAGCCAGATTGCCGAGGTGCTGATCAACGCCACCAACCAGTCCATGGACTCGTGGGACCAAAGCCCGGCGGGTTCGTTGATGGAAGTGCAGCTCATCAACTGGCTGCGTGGGAAAGTGGGCTATGGCGCAGGCAATGCCGGTGTCTTTACCTCGGGCGGCACCCAGTCCAACCTGATGGGCGTGCTGCTGGCGCGCGATGCGTGCATTGCCAAGCACTGGAAGGATGAGCAAGGCCAGCCTTGGTCGGTACAGCGCGACGGCATTCCTGCAGATGCGATGCGCAAGGTCAAAGTCATCTGTTCGGAGAACGCACACTTCTCCGTGCAAAAGAACATGGCCATGATGGGCATGGGCTTTCAGTCCGTGGTGACGGTGCCGGTGGATGCGGATGCGCGCATGGACATGGATGCGCTGGCCCACGCCATGGCGCGCCTGCAAGCCGAAGGCAAGATCGTGGCGTGCGTGGTGGCCACAGCGGGCACGACCGATGCGGGTGCCATTGACCCCCTGCCGCAAGTGCGTGCCATCAGCGCGCAATATGGCGCGTGGATGCACGTGGATGCGGCTTGGGGCGGTGCATTGATTCTGTCGCAGCAGCACCGCGACATGCTGGCAGGCCTGGAGCTGGCGGACTCGATCACGCTGGACTTTCACAAGCATTTCTTCCAAAGCATCTCTTGCGGTGCGTTCTTGCTCAAAGACGAAGCGAACTACCGCTTTATGCACTACGAGGCGGAGTATCTGAACTCTGCTTACGACGAAGAGCATGGCGTGCCGAATCTGGTGTCCAAATCGCTGCAAACTACGCGCCGTTTTGATGCGCTGAAGTTGTGGATGACGATTGAGGCTTTGGGTGAAGAACTCTATGGCTCCATGATTGACCACGGCGTGACGCTGACGCGTGCGGTGGGGCGTTGTTGCATAAATGCCGGTCGCAGGTGAGGTAGGCTCGGGAGATGAGTGAGACGAGCTGGGGTCGGGTTAAGTACCGCACAACGAACTGGAAGGCGTACAACGCAGCGTTGAAAGCGCGAGGAGACCTGACCATCTGGCTGGATAAGGACATGCAGTGGCTGGCCCAGCCCAGGGGCAAGCGTGGTCGTTGCCAGAAGTTCTCAGATGCGGCCATCCAGTTTTGCCTGACCATCAAGGGCTTGTTTGGGCAGCCCTTGCGCCAGACACTGGGCCTGGTGCAATCGCTATTGCGTATGGCAGGCCTGCCTTGGTCAGTGCCCGACTACAGCACGGTGTGTCGCAGACAAAAGAGCTTGAATGTGCAGGTGCACTACCGAGCAAGCGAGAAAGGCTTGCACCTGCTGGTCGACTCCACGGGCATCAAGTTCTTGGGCGAAGGTGAGTGGAAAACCAAAAAGCACGGTGCCGAGCGCCGCCGCCAGTGGCGCAAGGTGCATCTGGGTATTGATGCCCAGACACTGCAGATTTGTA
>NZ_BBJR01000103.1 GCF_000739875.1 Comamonas aquatica NBRC 14918 | reverse complement strand
CACTGTAAAACCTAACCCCATGAGAACCGTACGAAACCTGACACTCAGGCAATTGTGAAATTACGTCTCATACGCTAAGCACAGATAGGCTTCCAAGACTTGCAGTGCCGTGAGATGGGCAATAGGCACTTCGACGTCTCATGTACTCAAATGCCCAATAGATGGATACATCCCGTGTTGCAGGAATGTGCTGCTGTATTTGTGGCACATAGGCGGCTGCATCCAAGTGCAAATACACCAGTAGGCGCGAGTGCTGCAGTACCACAGAGACAAAGTTGCGCAGCGTCTTGAAGGCGATGTACAAGCGTAGTTCTTTGCATTCCATGCCATCACCGAAGGTCTGCACGGGATCTTCTAGTGCGGCCAAGGTTTGCACCAGAGGTGCTGGCAAAGTGGCTTTGATTTTTGCAAAGCTGTTATCTGGCCCCTGCTGTGGTTTGGGAGTAGGCGCATGGGGCGGCGTTGCTACCGATCTGCGCCATAGTCTCGGCGGGCTTGGGCATGCGCTTTTCTAGCGTGTCTGTGTTGGCGTAGGCCAGCTCAAGCAGCAGCAAATCCTCGCCAAAGCGGCGCTAGCGCAGCAGTTCAATGTGGCGCTGGGTTGCTGCACGGTGTGGCGGTCAAATTTGGCGAAGCACGCTGCCACGCATAGCAGATGCGGGGTGTTCCAGTCAATGGCGGATACATCTCGCATAGCAGGAATGTGCTGCGGGATGTTGTGCGCTTGAACTCATCCTCTCCATACACCACCTCTTCATGCAATGAGCGGCCCGCAAGAAACGGGCACTGCCTGATATCTCACTCTGCTGGCAGATAACGGCCGCGCACAACCTGCCCGCCTTCCATCTCCAGCAAGACGCGAGGCTTCTGGGCCTGCAGCAGACGCGCGCCCAGATGCTTGACCTGCCCGATATCCTGCGACAAGGCCAGCTGCGCACGGGACACGCTTTTTTCTACCAGTACGGCATTGGCCTGTGTGCTGCTGCTGCGTTCAAACAGGGGCTTCATCTTGCTCAGGTGGAAAGCCACCTTGCGCTGCAGCTGCTCCCACTGGCCCAGCAAGCCCTGCTCCGCCTGCAACTCCTGCACATAGTCCTGCGCAGCCAGCACAAACTCCTTATTGCCATTGTGCTTGGTGAACAAAATCAGATTGGCCAGCAACAGGCACTGCATGCCCAGCAAATATTCGCGCTGCAGATGGCCTACACGGTCAATTTTTTTGCGCAAGTCATCGCGCAAATCATTGGAGCCAAACCAGCTGCTGGCATCAAAATCTGCAATCGCCTTATGTGCTTCACGCAAATCGCGTTGAATGTGCTTGACCTCGGCACGCACTGTCTGTGCGTTTTCAGCCAGTATCTGCAAGGTATCCGTGGTCAGCTCCTCACCCTCTGCCATCAGACGCCCCACGCGGCGCAGGTGCTCCTGAAAGGTCTCAATCTTGGCAACGCGGGCATGCTCCAGATGGTCCTTGATCTCCTGCACGTTTTTATCAATCGACTGCAGGCGCTCGTTGATATCTGCCAGATGCTTTTGCGCCACCAGCTGCGAAGCAATATTGAAAACCATGCTGGTATTGACCATGGCTTTCAACTGATCTGCTTCGTGCAGTCTGGCCTGTGCTGCAATCTGATTGCTGCCTTCTTTGCGCACCCAGCCCAGGGCACCACTGCCATCATTGGCCTGAACCAGCCGGCCATAATCAAAAGAGCAAGTCAGCAGTTGCTTGGAGTTACCAGCGACCGTAGTTGCTGCAACCGGTGTGGAAGCCAGCCAGTGATTGAACTGGCTGATATTTTTTGCATCGAGCTGATGGGCTGGGTCAGCATCTGCCCAGCTGTCCTGCACAGAGCGCAGCTCAACCAGCGCCTTGCCTTGCTCATTGACCACATCCAGCTGAAATTCCCCGGGCTGTTCTGTTTGATCGCGATTCATAGGCACTCCGGGAGTTAGTTGGTCAGCACAGCCGTGTTTTTCATTTTCAGCATTGCAATCTGTGCCACAAAGGGAATGGTAATGCGGTAGGCCTCTGTCATGGCCTGCA